>NZ_JACYUI010000012.1:0-190985 GCF_014841665.1 Pseudomonas sp. CFBP 8772
ACAACCTGCTGTCAACTGCCTTTTTCACCGCTGTCGATTCAAGCATCTGAACCGAAGCACTCCTCGCTGCTTACTTCGTCCAACTCTTTGATTATCAAGGAGTTTTCCGTTTCGTCTGCGCCGGAAGTGGGGCGAATTATAGACAGATCCAGAGACGCGTCAAGCCCTTATTTGAACTTTATTCCGAACGAAGTGTAATCCGGCCGAACGCCTTCTTGCCGGCCTGACATACATGGGTCGCGCCCAGCCTGAATACAAACCCGCGATCCACAACTTCACCATCTATACGCACGCCGCCAGATGCCAACAGGTCGCGAGCGACCGCAGCGTTCTTAACCAGCCCCGCCTTATTAAGGACGGCAGCAATCGGCATGTCTTCGGCTGCAGCGACGTCGATCTCCGGGAGATCCTCCGGAAGCTCTCCATCCTTCATACGGTTTCCAGCAGAACGATGGGCAGAAGCCGCAGCTTCCTCACCATGGAAGCGCGCAACGATCTCTTCGGCCAGCTTGATCTTGATGTCACGTGGATTGGCGCCCGCTTCGCAATCCGCTTTAAAAGCAGCGATCTCTTCCATGGAGCGGAAGCTCAGCAGCTCAAAGTAACGCCACATCAGCGCATCAGGGATGGAGACGAGCTTGCTGTACATAATGCCGGGCGCTTCTTGGATACCTACGTAGTTACCCAACGACTTGGACATCTTCTTGACGCCGTCCAATCCTTCCAGCAATGGCATCGTCAGAACACACTGAGCCTCCTGACCATATGCACGCTGCAGCTCGCGCCCCATCAGCAAGTTGAATTTCTGATCGGTCCCGCCCAGCTCAACGTCGGCGCGCAAAGCAACCGAGTCGTAACCCTGGACCAGCGGATAAAGGAATTCGTGGATGGCGATGGACTGGTTCGACTTGTAACGCTTGTCGAAGTCATCACGCTCCAGCATGCGCGCTACGGTGTACTGGGAAGAGAGTCGGATGAAGTCTGCAGGACTGAGTTGATCCATCCAGGTGGAATTGAACGCCACCTCGGTTTTGGCCGGATCAAGAATCTTGAACACCTGAGCCTTGTAGGTCTCGGCGTAGTCGAGCACTTGCTCGCGGGTAAGCGGGGGACGGGTGGCACTCTTGCCACTCGGATCACCAATCATGCCGGTGAAGTCGCCGATCAGGAAAATCACCTGATGACCAAGATCCTGGAATTGACGCAACTTATTAATAAGCACCGTATGCCCGAGGTGAAGGTCGGGCGCGGTCGGATCAAAACCGGCCTTGATGCGAAGTGGCTGCCCACGCTTGAGCTTTGTGACCAGCTCGGCCTCGACCAGGAGTTCATCTGCACCACGCTTGATCAGCGCTAGCTGCTCTTCAACCGACTTCATAACCGCCCCGTAATGCCGTATTTCAAAGGGAAACAACCATACAAGATCAGCGCCCAAATACAAGTTCTGACAATAGGAGCGCGACGAATCGCGGAGCGAGCCGATCGCAAGCTTGCCTCAGGCGAGATTTGGTTATATTTTATACAGTTATTTCATCTTCATCATGTCATTCATCTTTTCCATTTCATCTTTTTCAAAGTCAAAATTACCTATGACCGACACTCCGCCTAAAGCGCCACCGCTTTATCCGAAGAGCCACCTGCTCGCAGCCAGCGGCATCGCCGCACTGCTTAGCCTGGCTCTCCTCGTATTCCCATCCAGCGACGTCGAAGCCAAACGAACCAACCTTGCTCTGGAACTGGACACACCTGCCGACCAGATCAAGCAAGAACAAGACGCTCAAGAACAGACTCAAGCCACAGAGGCACCCGTAGATTCTCCCTTCGCCCAGATCGAAGGTGATGCGGCTGAACCGGCTGATGCCGCGAAGACAGCAAGTGACACCAGGGCCGCCCCGAAAGAGGTTGCTACTGCCAAAGGCCCGACGCACCGGGAAGTGGTGGTCTCAAAGGGCGATACGCTGTCGACGTTGTTCAGCAAAGTCGGCCTGCCTGCGACGGCGGTGCACGACGTTATTGCCAGCGACAAACAAGCCAAGCAGTTCAGTCAGCTGAAAAATGGCCAGGTGCTACAATTCGAGCTCTCGCCTGAGGGCAATCTCAAGCAGTTGCACAGCAAGCTGAGCGAGACAGAAAGCATCAGTTTGTCTCGCACAGACAAGGGCTATACGTTTACCCGTGACGTGAGCAAACCTAATGTACGCACGGCCTATGTGCATGGCACGATCAACAACTCACTGTCGCAATCCGCCCAACGCGCAGGCCTCAGCCATACGATGACAATGGAGATGGCAAACATCTTCGGGTACGACGTCGACTTCACCCAGGATATCCGCAAGGGCGACGAATTCGATGTGATTTACGAGCAGAAGGTTGTCAACGGCAAGACGGTCAGTACAGGCAATATCCTTTCGGCTCGCTTCGTAAACCGTGGCAAAACCTACACCGCTGTGCGGTATACGAACAAACAGGGCAACACCAACTATTACACTGCGGACGGCAACAGCATGCGTAAGGCGTTCATCCGTACGCCGGTCGAATTCGCCCGCATCAGCTCACTGTTCTCATCCGGTCGCAAACACCCGATCCTGAACAAGATTCGCGCCCACCAAGGCATCGACTACGCTGCACCTCGTGGCACCCCAATCAAAGCCACTGGCGATGGCAAAGTCATCCTTGCCGGTCGGCGCGGCGGTTACGGCAACACTGTGATCATTCAGCACGGTGAAACCTACCGGACGCTGTACGGCCACATGCAGGGTTTTGCCAAGGGCATTCAGTCCGGATCCAGCGTCAAGCAGGGCCAGGTCATTGGCTATATTGGAACCACCGGCCTGTCCACGGGTCCTCATGTTCATTACGAGTTCCAGGTAAATGGCGTTCATGTCGACCCGCTGGGGCAGAAGCTGCCGATGGCTGATCCGATCGCCAAGTCCGAAAAACAGCGGTTCATGCAGGAGAGCCAACCTTTGATGGCTCGCATGGACCAGGAAAAGGCCACCATGCTGGCCTCGAGTAAGCGCTGACCCATGACTTTGTATGTAGGTGTAATGTCCGGAAGCAGTCTGGACGGACTCGACTTCGCGCTGGTAGAACAGGATGACCGACCACGTTTGCTCGGCACCTACTACATTCCCATGCCGGACGACCTTCGCGCCGAACTGCTGGGGCTCTGCGCCAGCGGCCCGGACGAGTTGGCCCGCGCCGGCATCGCCGAGCAGAAATGGGTTCGTCTCGCGGCTCAAGGCGTGCTGGCCCTGCTGGACCAGCAGAGCGTGTCAGCCGGTGAAATCCGCGCGATCGGCAGTCACGGTCAGACGATTCGTCATGAGCCGGCCCGCGGCTTCACCATCCAGATTGGCAACCCTGCCCTGCTCGCCGAGCTAACGGGCATCACCGTGGTCAGCGACTTCCGCAAGCGCGATATCGCCGCAGGTGGCCAGGGGGCGCCGCTGGTTCCCGCTTTCCATGAAGCGTTGTTCGACGATAACAAAGACTACCGCGCCGTGCTCAACGTCGGTGGTTTCAGCAACCTCAGCCTGATCGAAATCGACAAACCGGTTTCCGGCTTCGACTCAGGGCCAGGCAATGTGCTGCTGGACGCCTGGATTCAGGCACAGCGGGGCGTGAGCTATGACCGCGATGGCGCGTGGGGCGCGAGCGGGACAGTCAATGATGCGCTGCTGAAGTCCATGCTCAGTGATCAGTTCTTTCAAACGAAGGGGCCTAAGAGCACGGGTCGTGAAGTATTCAACCTTGGCTGGGTTCACCACCATCTGTTCCAGATGCCAACGCTGAGACCCGAAGATGTGCAAGCAACACTGCTCGAAGTCACCGCATTGAGCATTACCGAGTCCCTGCAATCGGCACAGGCGCAGACCAAAGAACTGCTGGTCTGCGGCGGCGGCGCTCACAACAAGGCGTTGATGGATCGGCTGGCGGCGCTACTGCCGGCAACAAAGGTTTCTAGCACTGCAGAGTTCGGCGTTGATCCTGATTGGGTCGAAGCGATGGCGTTTGCCTGGCTTGCCCATTGCGCGCTGGAGAGCGTACCCGCCAACCGTCCAAGCGTGACGGGGGCCAAAGGCCTGCGAGTGCTGGGCGCGATCTACCCGGCCTGACCCAACGCCCACCATGCAAAACGCCGCGCAAATGCGCGGCGTTTTTGTATGTATCGCCTGGATCAGATCGAGAACGAAGAGCCACAGCCACAGGTAGTCGCGGCATTGGGGTTCTTGATCACGAAGCGAGAGCCTTCAAGCCCCTCCTGATAATCCACCTCCGCACCTGCCAGGTACTGGAAGCTCATAGGGTCGACCACCAGACTGACGCCCTCGCGCTCGACGATGGTGTCATCATCGGCGACGTCTTCGTCAAAGGTGAAACCGTACTGGAAACCGGAACAACCGCCACCGGTCACGAAGACACGGAGCTTCAGGCGATCATTACCCTCTTCATCGACCAGAGTTTTCACCTTGTGCGCGGCACCGTGGGTGAATTCCAAAGCCACTGGGGTAAAGGATTCAACGCTCATGTTCAAAATCTCCCGGCGCTAAGCCGTCATAATGCGTAATGACGCGCATTATCCGCTTCTCCTAGAAAATTGGTCAACTATTGTGACGGCAGCCACAGGTCGCAAGCGACAAGCCGCAAAAAACAGCCGCTATCACCAGCGAGTTGAGACTTGCCGCTTGAGGCCTGAAGCCGCTATTACGGCAACATCCCCGCATGGGACAGGCCTAGGCGTTCATCAAGGCCAAACATGATGTTCATGTTCTGCACGGCCTGGCCCGAAGCGCCTTTGACCAGATTGTCGATGACCGACAGCACCACCACCAAATCCCCGTCCTGAGGCCGATGCACGGCCATGCGGCACACATTGGCGCCACGTACGCTCCGGGTTTCCGGATGGCTTCCGGCGGGCATCACGTCGACGAAAGGCTCATTGGCATAGCGCTTTTCGAACAACGCCTGCAGATCGACCGACTTGTCCACGACGGTTGCGTACAACGTGGCGTGAATCCCACGGATCATCGGCGTCAGGTGCGGCACGAACGTCAGCCCGATATCGCCACCTGCAGCACGGCGTAGCCCTTGAGTGATTTCGGGGAGATGGCGATGGCCTTTAACGGCATAGGCCTTGAAGCTCTCGCTGGTTTCGGAATACAGCGAGCCCACACTGGCGCCGCGACCTGCACCACTGACACCCGATTTGCAGTCCGCGATCAGGCGCAATGGATCAGCAAGGCCCGCTTCGAGCAGTGGCAGAAAACCCAACTGAGTGGCGGTCGGATAGCAGCCAGGCACTGCAATCAGGCGCGCGCCCTTGATGTGCTCGCGATTGACTTCCGGCAGGCCGTAAACCGCTTCGTCGAGCAATTCGGGCGCGCCGTGGGGCTGGTTGTACCACTTGGCCCACTCGACCGGGTCTTGCAGACGGAAGTCAGCGGAGAGGTCGATGACCTTGGTGCCCGCGGCGAGCAACTCGCCCGCCAGCGCATGTGCGACACCGTGGGGCGTGGCGAAGAACACCACATCGCACGCGCCCAGCACTTTGACGTCCGGTACGCTGAACGCCAGGCCGTCATAGTGACCACGCAGGTTGGGATACATGTCAGCGACAGGCAAACCTGCCTCGGAGCGCGAGGTGATCGCAACCACTTCAGCCTCTGGGTGTTGCGCCAGAAGACGCAGCAACTCGACGCCGGTGTAACCCGTACCGCCGACGATACCGACCTTGACCATAACCTGCCCCTCAACCAAACCAGTGGAAAGCCGCTGATCATATGGGTCGATTGCCGATGGGACAACCGCGAACGTGACGTACGGGCGCGGAAGCCACTACTATTTGGCACCGTGTCCCTGGAAACAAACCAAAATGCTCTATCTCTGGATTAAAGCGCTGCACATCATTGCAATGGTGTGCTGGTTCGCCGCCCTGTTCTATCTGCCGCGATTGTTCGTCTATCACGCCATGAGCGAAGACTCCGTAAGCCGCGAGCGTTTCTGCACCATGGAACGCAAGTTGTACCGCGGGATCATGATGCCCTCGATGATCGCTACCCTGGTATTCGGTATCTGGCTGATCGTTCTCGCACCGGGTTTCCTGCAGCAAGGCTGGTTGCATGCCAAGCTCACCCTCGTTGTCCTGTTGATTGGTTACCACCACGTGTGCGGCGCGCAGGTCAAACGCTTCGCGCGCGGCGAACCTGGTCGCAGCCATGTGTTCTATCGCTGGTTCAACGAGGTACCCGTGTTGATCTTGCTGGCGGTGGTCATTCTGGTCGTCGTCAAACCGTTCTGACGCGCATTGCTCATATCGTATGAACTAAAGACAAGGAAGCCAGCATGGCGGAGCACTTCAAGATCGTTTTCGAGGGACAGCTGCGAACAGGCGTTGAGCTGGAGACAGCGCGCCAGAACCTGGCGCAGCTGTTCAAGACTGAGGTGTCCGGCGTTGATCGTCTCTTCACCGGCAAACCCGTGACCATCAAGCGAAGCCTGACGCGGGACGACGCGCAGCGTTATCTCGCGGCGTTGAACGATGCAGGTGTCGAGGGCCGTATCGAGCCCGAGGAGCCCGTGTCATTGAGGCTTGAGGACGTGGTCGAAGATACTCCACAGCGTCCGGCTTTCGAACCTGCGGCCTCGCCCTACGCACCGCCGCGCACGCCGGCCGCACAAAACTGGCCCGCCGTAGGCGACTTGAAGGTGTTCTCCATTCGGGGGCGAATCGGCCGTCTGCGCTACCTGGCGTGGAGTCTGGCGCTGGTGGCCGTCGGCCTGCTGGTCGCTGCCGTGTGCGTCGGCGTTCTCAGCGTTTCGCTGGTGGCGGGCGGACTGCTCGGCACCGTTGCCCTCGTCGCGTTCGTGGTTGTCAGCATCCAGATCGGCGCCCAGCGGTTGCACGACGCCGGTTGGTCAGCCTGGTTGCTGTTGCTGAATCTGGTGCCGGTGGTGGGCAGCTTCTTTCCGATCCTGATGATGGCAGTCCCTGGCAACACGGGCCCGAATCGGTATGGTCCGCCGCCGCCCGGCAACACACCGCACGTCAAGGTCCTCGCCATTCTGTGGCTCGCGGTGCTGGCGCTGGCCCTAGTGGCCGGGATGATGGGTGGTCTGAACACTGTTCAGGAGCAGGTCGAAGCCACCACCAGCGAATACGAGCAAGCGCTGCCTTACGACGATGACGCGGAACAACCGGTCGTTCCCGTTGATCCTGTCGATAGTGGTGACTCGTCCGACAGCAACGACGACCAATAACTATCTGGCAGCAAGGACGCTGTCTCAATACAAGCTGCAAACACTGGAGAATTGCATGACCCGTTATGCCATGGTCACAGGTGCATCCAGCGGTATTGGCCTGGCGATGGCCGAAGCGCTCGCCCGCCGGGGTCGCAACCTTATTCTCGTGGCCAGGCACCGGGAGATGCTCGAGAGCATCGCCATCGAGTTCACCCAACGCTTTGGTGTCGAGGTGCTGTTCCGTGCCTGCGATCTGGGTGAGCCGCTGCGCCTCTCGGGCTTTCTGCTTGAACTCGAGGAAGGCTCGCGAAGCATCGACTTGCTGGTTAACTGCGCTGGCATCGGCAACAGCGGGCCCTTTCTCGCTCAAGAGTGGGCGCAAGAGCAGGACCTGCTCGACCTTAATGTGCTCGCGTTGACGCGTCTCTGTCACACGGTTGGCAACCTGATGGCGGTGCAAGGCGGCGGCCAGATACTCAACGTTGCGTCGATCATGGGCTTTCAGCCGGGACCATGGATGAGCACCTATGCGGCGAGCAAAGCGTACGTCCTGCATTTTTCCGAAGGGCTTCGCGAGGAGCTGCACAAGACCGGCGTGAAGATTTCGGTGTTGTGCCCCGGTCCGACGCGCACAGCGTTTTTCCGCACCGCACAACTGGATGCCGGCAAGTTTACGCACGACGACCACATGACCGCCGAGGAGGTCGCGCTGTACACGGTACGCGCGCTCGACAAGAACCGTGCGGTGATCATCCCGGGTTGGCGAAACAGGCTACTGACACGCCTGCCGCGCTTTGCCAGTCGCTGGATGACGCGAAAGCTCTGGGGCTCGATGCTCAAATCTCGTACGTCAGTCTGACGGGGCACATCGCAACAAACGTCTGGGCGTGAACCGGGACGCTCAGTACACTGCCTTCATCCCCCTCGAAACGGAGCAAGAAGGCTGTGGATACTTTGTTTACCAAGATCATCAATCGGGAAATCCCGGCGAAGATCATCTACGAAGATGATCAAGTGCTGGCCTTTCACGACATCGCCCCCCAGGCGCCTGTGCATTTTCTGGTTATCCCGAAGAAGCCGATTGCCACCCTCAACGACGTGACTGAAGACGATAAGAGCCTGCTGGGCCACATTCTGTTCACAGCCCAGCGCCTGGCAAAAGAACTGGGTTGCGAGGACGGCTTCCGCGTGGTCATGAACACCAACGAAAAAGGCGGTCAGACCGTCTATCACATCCACATGCACGTGCTGGGTCAGCGCCAGATGAACTGGCCGCCGGGCTGAGTCATCCTCTCCGGTCTTCGTCGACCTGCCGGATGCGCGCCAACGCCCCGGCGGGCTGACACCGGACAAGCCCGGTTACACCGTTTGAGGTAGACTGACCGCCGTGGATTTACCCGGAGGCGCCCATGGCTACCGAACGTCACTACTCCCCTATCGACCGTTTCCTGCTTCAAGCCGACGCAGCGATGAAGACGCTGCTGCCCGTCAGCGCGCACGCACATCGTCCTTCGCCTGCCATCGTTCAACCCGATGTCAAGATGAATGAGTCCGACACCCGGCATGTCGCAGGGCTCATGCGCATCAATCACACTGGCGAAGTCTGTGCTCAGGCGTTGTATCAGGGGCAGGCACTCACCGCGAAACTACCTCAGGTGCGCAAAGCCATGGAGCACGCCGCCGAGGAAGAAATCGACCATCTGGTGTGGTGCGAGCAACGCATTCATCAGTTGGGCAGTCATACCAGTGTGCTCAACCCATTGTTCTACGGTGCTTCGTTTGGCATCGGCGCAGTGGCTGGCTTGATCAGCGATCGAATCAGCCTGGGCTTCGTTGCCGCGACGGAAGATCAGGTGTGCAAACACTTGAATGAGCATTTGGAGCAATTGCCAGTCGAGGATGAGAAGTCGCGGGCGATTCTCGAACAGATGCGCGCCGACGAGGAGCATCACGCAGAAAGCGCGATCGAGGCAGGCGGTTTCCGCTTCCCGGCGCCGGTGAAGTTCGGCATGAGCCTGTTGGCAAAAATCATGACCAAAACCACCTACAGGATCTGATCGAATCTGCGGTCGGCCGGCCTTTATCAGCGAATAAAGCTGCCGCGAAAGACCGGAAACAAAAAAGGCGCCTTAACAGGCGCCTTTTTTTGTATCACTGAGACCTTAGACCGGCATGTTGCGGCCGTAGAAGATTTCAAGCATCTCGTGCTTCACGCGGCCGGTCACCTGCTCGCGCTGTTCAGCGGAGAGATTGCTGGTGGCGTCGCCGAACAGGTAGTTGTCCAGCTCGAACTGCTTGAGCAGCATTTTGGTGTGGAACAGGTTTTCCTGGTACACGTTCACGTCAGTCATCTGGTAGCTGTCGCGCGTGTCATCGGAAAGGTAATTCTGGATCGAGTTGATCTCGTGGTCGATGAAATGCTTCTTGCCTTCGACGTCACGGGTGAAGCCGCGCACGCGATAGTCGACGGTCACGATGTCGGACTCGAACTTGTGGATCAGGTAATTCAAAGCCTTCAACGGGGAAATCACGCCGCAGGTCGACACATCGATGTCCACACGGAACGTGGCGATGCCGTCAACGGGGTGGATTTCAGGGTAGGTGTGAACCGTAATGTGGCTCTTGTCCAGGTGCGCGAGAATGGTTTCCGGCAGCGGACCCGGCGATTCTTCGATCTGGCTGTCAGTCGGCGTGACCGGCTGCTCGGAGATCAGAATGGTCACACTGGCGCCTTGTGGATCGTAGTCCTGACGCGCGATGTTCAGGATGTTCGCGCCAATGATATCGACGACATCGGTGAGAATCCGCGTCAGGCGTTCGGCATCGTACACACTGTTGATGTACTCGACGTAGGCCTGCTGGTCCTGCGGGGTTTCCGCATAGCAGATGTCATAGATGTTGAAGCTCAAGGTCTTGGTCAGGTTATTGAACCCGTGGAGCTTGAGTTTGCTTTTCACCGTTAAAAACTCTCTATATGGGTGCGGCGCTGGCCGCGTGATCAAGCATGCCCGTCAACTGAGCCCGGCTCAGCTGCGTAGGACGGTTAACACCTCTTCGCGTTGGCGATTTTGGTTGTCTGGTCGGAGGCGAGCCGGCTACCCGGCGGTCGCGCCCTGAAAAAGGGGCGCATTATGCAGACGTCAGAAGTCGCATGCCATAGCCTGCACCGCTTTTGTGAAAATTGAGCGTTGCTCAACCCAGTTCGATGATCTCGTAGTCGTGGGTGATTTCGACGCCGGCATTACCCAGCATGATCGACGCCGAGCAGTATTTCTCGGCGGACAGCTCGATCGCACGTTTGACCTGCGTCTCTTTGAGGCCGCGCCCTTTAACCACGAAGTGCAAATGGATCTTGGTGAACACCTTGGGATCTTCGTTTGCGCGCTCGGCTTCCAGGAACGCCTCACAACTCTCGATGGGCTGACGGGCTTTCTTGAGAATGCTGACCACGTCGTAATTGCTGCAGCCACCCAGGCCAATCAGCACCATTTCCATCGGGCGAACACCCAGATTGCGACCGCCGCTTTCTGGCGGGCCATCCATCACAACCACATGGCCGCTGCCGGACTCACCGAGGAACATCGCCTCACCCGCCCATTGAATACGCGCTTTCATCACCGGACTCCAATGCTTGAAAAATGGCGGCCAGCTTAGCACAGGGCCCTGCCGTCGCTGAGTGGACGGGACATTCCCGGCAACGACCGAAATGTAGGAAGTGTCTGAAAAATTGGCTAATTGCCGCTGTTGAACTGCGTCAAATGGCAACTACTGCCGATACCTCTAAGAATGCCTAAGGGCGCAGTTTTTTACGGGATACAGCCATGCTCGCCGTGCAGCCTCCGAACAAGATGAAAATCGCCGACAAACTGCTGCCGCACGCCCAGCGGCGGCGATGCCTGGCGAAGACCAATATCCTCTGCGCAGGCGAGGAGTCGGATTCGCTGTACCTGCTCATCAAGGGCTCGGTGACGATCCTGATCGAAGACAACGAAGGTCGCGAGATGATCGTGGCCTATCTCAATACGGGGGACTTTTTTGGCGAATTGGGACTTTTCGAGCAGACGGCCGCCGGTGCCCACCGCAGCGCCTGGGTGCGCGCCAAAACCGAATGTGAAGTGGCCGAGATCAGCTACGCCAAGTTCCGCGAGCTCAGTCAGCAGGATCCCGAATTGATGTACGCCATCGGTGCGCAAATCGCCGAGCGTCTGCGCAACACCACCCGCAAGGTGGGCGATCTGGCGTTTCTGGACGTCACTGGCCGCGTTGCCCGCAGCCTGCTCGATCTGTGCAAGCAGCCTGACGCGATGACCCACCCCGATGGCATGCAGATCAAAATCACCCGCCAAGAGATTGGCCGTATCGTAGGGTGTTCGCGGGAGATGGTTGGTCGTGTGCTCAAATCGCTCGAAGAGCAAAACCTGGTGCATGTCCGGGGCAAAACCATGGTGGTTTTCGGCACCCGTTAACACACGGACCGGGGTATTGGCAGGTGAGTCAGATTCCGGCCAGCAGGCGTGTATAGCGTTCACTCAAACGGCCAAGAAAATCCGGCGCGTCGAACAGCTCATGCAGAGCGATATGGCTTTGCGCTTCGCACCGCGCATCGAGTTCACAGGTTTCATTGAAGCGATTGACTGCGTTGACCATCTCAACGCGCTCGTCATCCAGCAGCATCGCGGCATGGGCCAACACCACCGGCCGCTTGCCACCCTGACTCTGCCGCCAGCGCTGCGCAGTACCCACCATCTTGCGAGCGTTGAGGTTGACGTTGAAACGGCCATCGCAGAAGGCCCCTTCGACTTCGCCCAAGGATGCAGCGCCACCCAGCTCACTCAGCGTATCGAGGATCGGCTGACACAGGCGCATGTAGGCGTTCTCGATGCGGTCGCGATCCAGATCGGTGTCCGGCTGCACATACACAAGCGCCACGTTGACCGTCGAGGGCGATTGCGGCACGGGCTCGCCGCCACTTTCACGCAACAGCACAGGCCAGCCACTGTCGGCGAGCGTTTCGCTGGCTTCAGTGGCGCCAGGAAGACGGCTCAACCGCCTTGGCATGACCAGCGCGCGGTCGGTAGGCCGCCAGAACAGCAACCCGCTCTCGGCGTGCCCATCACACACTGACGCCAGCAGATCCTGCTCGGCCTTGAGGCCGGCTTCAACGCACGTTGCCAAGAGCTGAAGGGTCATGCTGCCTCCTGACGTGAGTGGCGACGGCTTTCTGGCCTACACCGGTGGATCAGTCCAAACCGCCGGACTTGATCGCGGTGCCTTTCTCCGGGAAGAACAGTCGCTGCAATTCCACACCCGGCTTCTCGGCGCGCATGAATGCCTCACCCACCAAGAAGGAATAAACGTCGTTGATCTCCATCAGCTCGACATCCGCGCGGTTGAGAATCCCGCTTTCCGTGATGACCAGGCGATCACGGGGGATGCGCGGCAGCAGATCGAGCGTGGTTTCCAGACTGACGTCGAACGTGTGCAGATTGCGGTTGTTGACGCCCACCAGCGGAGTGTCGAGGGTTTTCAATGCCCGCTCCAGCTCGTCGCCATCGTGGACTTCTACCAGCACATCCAGGCCGACACCTTTGGCGACTGAGGCCAGCTCGGCCATCTTCACATCATCCAGCGCCGAAACGATCAGCAGGATGCAGTCGGCCCCCAATGCCCGCGCTTCGACGATCTGATACGGGTCGATCATGAAGTCCTTGCGGATAACCGGCAGCGAACACGTCGCCCGGGCCTGCTTCAAATACTCATCAGCGCCCTGGAAGAAATCGACGTCGGTCAGCACAGAAAGACAGGTGGCCCCGCCTGCTTCGTAGCTAGTGGCAATCTCCGCAGGATGAAAGTTTTCGCGGATCACGCCCTTGCTCGGCGACGCCTTCTTGATCTCTGCAATGACGGCCGGCTGCTTGCGCTTGGCCTGGGCAATCATCGCGGCAGCAAAACCACGCGGTGCATCGGCTGCTTTCGCCAGAGTTTCCAATTCGGCGAGGCTGACACTGGCACGGCGCGCAGCGACTTCCTCGACCTTTCGGGCCAGAATCTTTTCCAAAACCGTCGGCACACTCATTCTTCATTCTCCTGCTTGAATACCGCGGTAAAGGCACCCAGTTCTTCCAGCTTTTCGCGGGCCAGGCCCGTGTGTAATGCGTCGTGGGCCAACGCCACGCCTTCTTTCAATGACGAAGCATGATCAGCCGCGTAAAGCGCGGCGCCGGCGTTCAGCACGATCATTTCGGCGGCTTTCTGGCCGTGCTCGGACTTGCGCCGACCCAGCGCGTCACGAATCAATTCCAGCGACTGCGCCGGGCTGTCGACCACCAGACCGAACAGGCTCTGGCTTTTCATGCCCAGATCTTCCGGCTGTACCCAGTATTCGGTCACTTCGCCGTTCTTCAGTTCCGCGACAAAGGTCGGCGCGGCGATGCTGAATTCGTCCAGGCCATCCTGGGAATGCACCACCAGAACGTGTTTGCTGCCCATGCGCAGCAGCACCTCGGCCAATGGCCGGCACAGCGCCTGACTGAATACGCCGACCACCTGGTGCTTGACGCCCGCCGGGTTAGTCAATGGACCGAGCATGTTGAACAGTGTGCGCAGGCCCAGTTCCTTGCGTGGCCCTGCGGCGTGTTTCATCGCGCCGTGGTGGGTTTGCGCGAACATAAAACCGATGCCGACGCTGTCAATGCAGCGCGCCACTTGCACCGGGGTCAGGTTCAGGTAGACGCCTGCGGCTTCCAGCAGATCGGCGCTGCCACTCTTGCCGGAGACCGCGCGATTGCCGTGCTTGGCGACTGTGCAACCGGCCGCCGCGATCACGAACGAGGCAGCGGTCGAGACATTGAATATGTTGGCACCATCGCCACCGGTACCGACGATGTCGACCACGCCGTCGAGGGTTTTGAGTTGAACCTGATCCGCCAGCTCACGCATGACCGACACTGCACCAACGATCTCGTCAATGCTTTCGCTTTTCATGCGCATGCCCATCAGAAATGCGCCGATCTGCGCCTGGGTGCACTGGCCTGTCATGATTTCGCGCATGACCTCGCGCATTTCATCGGTGCTCAGGTCCAGTTGATTCACAACCCGGCCCAGCGCCGTTTTGATATCCATTGCCATGTCGATGTGTCCTTAACCCTGACGGGTGCCGCCGGTCTGCTTGAGGAAGTTGGCGAACAGCTCGTGGCCCTGCTCGGAAAGAATCGACTCAGGGTGAAACTGTACGCCCTCGACGTTAAGGGTTTTGTGACGCAGGCCCATGATTTCATCAACGGACCCATCTTCGCGCTGGGTCCAGGCGGTCAACTCCAGGCACTCCGGGAGTGTTTCGCGCTTGACCACCAGCGAGTGATAGCGGGTCACGGTCAGCGGATGCTTGAGGCCTTCGAACACGCCTTTGTCTTCGTGGATCAGCTCGCTGGTCTTGCCGTGCATGACCTGGCGCGCACGCACCACGTCGCCGCCAAACGCCTGGCCAATCGACTGATGACCCAGGCAGACGCCGAGCACGGGCAGCTTGCCAGCGAAGTGTTTGATCACGTCGATGGACACACCTGCTTCGTTCGGCGTGCACGGGCCGGGGGAAACGACGATACGTTCGGGGTTCAGGGCTTCGATTTCGGCGATGGTCATTTCGTCGTTGCGAATCACTTTGACGTCGGCACCCAGCTCGCCCAGGTACTGCACGACGTTGTAGGTGAAGGAGTCGTAGTTATCGATCATCAGCAGCATGGTGCTCAACCTTTTGAATGACTGACTTTTAACGTGGCCTTCCGTTTTCTGACCGCAGTTGCGCGCAGAGGGTCGCGGGAGGGATTCCGGCGAGTCACTGCAAAACCGAGGCATCAGAAGGCATATCAATGCAGATCCGGCGGAGCCGGCGGGGGAAATAGTCAGGCGCGCCAACGCCAACGGGCGTGGCCCTTGATAACGCGCATCAAGAAGCTGCTGACAATCGACACAGGAAAGGTCTCGTTCATACGTTGCCGCACAGTAGCGTACCGCCGCAGGGCGCGCAATATCGCAGTGCCCGGATGGCGCGGGGCAGCGGCCGATTGGCAGGATTTGAATGCCCGCAAGGTGCAGATCGCAGCCTGAAGGCCGGTACAGAATATTTGCCGTGAATGCCACGGCATCGTGGGCGATTTGTGTCGCGGCTGCTACCTTCTCGTACAGCACTAAAACAATAAGGGATGCCCCCATGATCAAAGCCACACTGCGCTGGCCGTTCGCGGCTTGCCTGCTCTCGCTCGCCTGTTCCTCGGCCCTGGCCGCCTCCTCCCCCTATTCAACGATGATCGTGTTTGGCGACAGCCTCGCCGACGCCGGGCAGTTTCCCGATGCCGGCGGACCACCCGGCGCCACCTTGCGTTTCACTAACCGCACCGGCCCGACATACCTGAACGGCAGCGGCGAGGCATTCGGTCTGAACTCATCGACGCTGCTGGGCGAAATGCTTGGCGTGGCGCCCGGGGATTTGCAGGCATCGACCTCCCCCGTCCGCGCGGCGCAAGGGTTGCCGGATGGCAACAACTGGGCTGTGGGTGGCGACCGGACCGATCAGATTCTCGCGGCGATCACCACCCAATCTCAGATTGCCAATACTGACGCCTCGACCGGCGTGACAACGGTGTTCCGGACGCGACCCGGTTATCTGGTTGAAAACAGCTCGCGGGCTGACCCCAACGCCCTTTACTACCTGACCGGGGGCGGCAATGACTTCCTTCAGGGCCGGGTGCTGAGTGCGGGACAGGCCGTCAATGCGGCGAACAACCTGGCGAACGGCGCACAAATCCTGTCCCAGAGCGGCGCGCGTTACATCATGGTCTGGCTGCTGCCTGACATCGGCCGCACACCCGCTGTATTCGGCACGCCATTGCAGGGGCCATCGTCGTTGCTGAGCGGGGTGTTCAACCAGCAGTTGGTCAATCGGCTGGGGCAAATCGATGCCGAGGTCATTCCGCTCAATGTGCCGGGGCTCATACGTGATGTCCTGACCGACCCGGCGCGCTACGGGCTGGCGGCCGATCAGAACCTGGTCGGCACCTGTTTCAACGGCAACAACTGCACCGCCAACAGCGTTTACGGGATTGGCGGCCTGACGCCTGATCCGACCAAACTGCTGTTCAACGACGGCGTGCACCCGACCGTCGCGGGTCAGCGTCTGATCGCCGACTACGGGTATTCGATTCTGTCCGCACCGTGGGAAATCACGCTGCTGCCGGAAATGGCCAACGGAACGTTGCGCGCGCAGCAGGATGAACTGCGCAGTCAGTGGCTGGCGGATTGGGGCAATTGGCAGAACGTCGGTGAATGGCGCGCCATCGTCGCCGGTGGCGGTCAGAAACTGGATTTCGACGCGCAAGGCAATTCCGCCAGCGGCGACGGTCACGGCTACAACCTCACGGTGGGCGGCAGCTATCGCTTCGCTGAAGACTGGAGAGCCGGGCTGGTTGCAGGTGCTTACCGGCAAACACTCGAAGCCGGCGCCAAGGATTCGGACTACAAACTCAACAGCTATATCGCGACCGCATTCGTGCAGTATCAGGCGCAGCACTGGTGGGCAGAACTGGCGGCCTCAGGCGGAAAACTCGACTACGACAACCTCAAGCGCAAGTTCGCGCTGGGCATCAGCGAAGGCGCGGAGAAAGGCGACACCGACGGCGACCTGTGGGCGGTCAGTGGGCGCGTGGGCTTCGACCTGGCCGAACAGAGCAGTCGCTGGCATTTCTCGCCGTTCATCAGCGCCGACTATTCCCACGTCAACGTCGATGGCTACTCGGAGGACAGTGCTCGCGCGACCGCACTCAACTACGACGACCAGACGCGCAAGTCAAAGCGGCTAGGCGCGGGGCTTCAAGGGAAGTTGGACGTCACGCCGCAGACCCAGGTGTTTGGCGAAGTGGCCCATGAGCGTGAGTTCGAGACTGACCAGCAGGACGTGACCATCGCGCTGAACAGCGTGCCCGGCCTGGATTTTGATCTGAAGGGCTATGACCCGCAGCGCAGTTTAAATCGCGCAAGCGTGGGCCTGAGCCAGAAGCTGGCGCCCGACCTCACACTGCGTGCCGGCTATAACTGGCGCAAGAATGATGACGTGACCCAGCAAGGGGTGAATCTGGCGGTGAGTCTGGATTTCTGAAGCTACCAGGCATGTGGGAGCGACCGGGGTGGCGCTCCCACAGGGACGTCTAAATCTTCAAGCCTCTGGCGTCTGCTGCGCCAGCGCCACGGCGCGGAACATCGCGCGGCGCTTGTTGAGGGTTTCTTCCCACTCCAGCGCCGGCACAGAATCCGCGACAATGCCGCCACCAGCCTGCACATGCAGCTCGCCGTTCTTGATCACCGCGGTACGAATAGCGATCGCGGTGTCCATGTTGCCGTTCCAGGCAAAGTAGCCCACTGCGCCGCCGTACACACCGCGCTTGACCGGTTCCAGCTCGTCGATGATTTCCATCGCACGAATCTTCGGCGCGCCCGACAAGGTTCCCGCCGGCAGGATGGCCCGCAGCGCATCCATCGCCGTCAGGCCACTCTTCAGCTGGCCGGTGACGTTCGACACGATGTGCATGACGTTTGAATAACGCTCGATGACCATCTTCTCGGTGAGCTTCACCGAACCGACTTCCGAAACCCGCCCGGTGTCGTTGCGTCCCAGATCGATGAGCATCAGGTGCTCGGCGATCTCTTTGTCGTCAGACAGCAAATCGACTTCCAGCGCGTAGTCTTCTTCCTCGGTGGCGCCGCGAGGACGCGTCCCGGCAATCGGGCGTACGGTGATCAAGTTGTCTTCGACCCGTACCAGCACTTCCGGCGAACTGCCGACGACGTGGAAGTCGCCGAAGTTGAAGAAGTACATGTAGGGCGTCGGATTGAAACACCGCAACGCGCGGTACAGGTCGATCGGTGCGGCCTTGAAGTCGATGGACATGCGCTGCGACGGCACGACCTGCATGCAGTCGCCCGCGAGGATGTATTCCTTGATCGTGTCGACGGCTTTTTCATAATCCGACTGGGTGAAGCTTGAACGGAACACCGGGTCCGCCGCCTGCGGACGGGTCAGGTCCAGACCACGGCGGGGCGTGATCGGCTGACGCAGTTTCTCCATCAACGCTTCGAGTCGCGCCAGGCCACCTTCATAGGCTTCAGGCTGAGCCGGATCGACCAGCACGATCGCGTGCATCTTGCCGGCCAGGTTATCGAACACCACGACGGCATCCGACACCATCAACAGAATATCCGGCACGCCCAGTGGATCAGGATTCGGGCATGCGCCCAGGCGCGGCTCTACATAACGCACGCAGTCATAACCGAAATACCCCACCAGACCGCCGTTGAAGCGTGGCAGACCGGCGATGGTCGGGACGTTGTAGCGGGCCTTGAAGGTCTCGACGAAGTCCAGCGGGTCTTCAGCTTCCAGGCGCTCGATCTCAACACCGTCGTGGGTCACGCTGACGGTGTGGTCGTGCACACGCATGACCGTGCGGCACGGCAGTCCGATGATCGAGTAACGCCCCCACTTCTCCCCGCCCTGCACGGACTCAAGCAGGTAGGAATTGGGCTCGTCAGCAAGCTTCAGATAGATGGACAGCGGCGTGTCGAAGTCAGCCAGGGTTTCGTAGGCAAGGGGAATGCGGTTGTAGCCTTCAGCGGCCAAACGCAGGAATTCTTCGCGGGTCATATCAGCCTCGTGGTCTGAGGTAAAACGGTCAGGGATGCAAACGCGCCGGGGCTCCGGCCAGGTTCAAGTCAGGCGCGCCAACGCCAGCGGGCCAGGGCCTTGATGACTTTCATCCAGAGTTTGCGAGTGACCACCACGATGGATTCTCTAAAGGAGGGGGCTTTGATGTCGGGCAACGTTATCTCAGCGCCCTGCGCTAAGCAACCGGCAGAACTGCCCGGAATCAGCATGCGCAAGTCATCGATCACCAGCGCCGGTGACTCTTCTGCGATAGGACGGCCGTGGTTGTAGCCGTAACTCAATGCCACACAGGCGACACCCGCCGCTTTGGCCGCCAGCACGTCGTTGCGCGAGTCACCCACGAACAGCGACTGAGACCCCGGTATACCGGCCATTTTCATGACAAAAAACAGCGCGGCCGGGTCGGGCTTCTGCTGCGGCAGCGTGTCGCCGCCGACGATCCAGCGAAAGAACCGCCCGAGCTTGAGGTCATCCAGCAAGGGGGCAACGAAGCGTTCCGGCTTGTTGGTGATCAGCGCCATCTCGACGCCCATCTTCTGCAGCCATTTCAGGGTTTCGCGCACGCCGGGGTAGACCTTGGTCAGGGCATGGCTGCCGCTATAGGCCTCCATGAAAATCGCCAGCGCAGCCTCGGTGGACTCTTCGTCCACGGCGGTGTGATCCATGCCGTTCGCCAAGGCGCGGCGAACCAGCACGCGTACGCCGTTGCCGATCCAGTCACGTACCCGTTCGATGCCCGCCGGCGGCCGGCCGAGCTGGATCAGGGTCTTGTCCACCGCTGCAGCCAGATCCGGCACCGAGTCGATCAGTGTGCCGTCGAGGTCGAACATGATCAGCCTGGGCAGACGTCCCGGAAACAGCTGTTCGAAGCCGCTGGTCAACGGGCCAACGCCAGTTCTGCGTGCATCTTCGCAATGACTTCGCGGTAATCAGGCGCATTGAAAATGGCCGAGCCCGCGACGAAGGTGTCAGCACCGGCTGCGGCAATCTCACGGATGTTGTTGACGTTGACGCCGCCGTCGATCTCCAGACGGATGTCGCGACCGGACGCATCGATCAGCGCACGAGCCTCGCGCAGCTTGTTGAGCGTGCCGGGGATAAATTTCTGACCACCGAAGCCCGGGTTGACGCTCATGAGCAGGATCATGTCGACCTTGTCCATGACGTACTCAAGCAGGTTCAGCGGGGTCGCCGGGTTGAACACCAGACCTGCCTTACAGCCGCCTTCGCGGATCAGTTGCAGGGAGCGATCAATGTGCTGGGTCGCTTCCGGGTGGAAGGTGATGTAAGTGGCGCCGGCTTCGATGAAGTCGCCGATGATGCGATCCACCGGGCTGACCATCAGATGGACATCGATGGGGGCGGTGATGCCGTATTTGCGCAACGCCGCGCAGACCATCGGTCCGATCGTCAGGTTGGGGACGTAGTGGTTGTCCATGACGTCGAAGTGGACGATGTCGGCGCCAGCGGCCAGGACGTTGTCGACTTCCTCTCCCAGGCGGGCGAAATCGGCGGACAGAATGGAAGGAGCAATAGCGAAGGGCTGCATGACGCACCTTTTATGAGCGAAATCACGGTGGCGCGCATTGTACTCCAAGAGTTTGAAACGTGCGTTGGGTCGCAAGTGAGTCAGTCAAGGGACGTGAGCTGTGGCCATAAACATACGCGCCGCGCCGCGCAGGCGGCACGTCATTGCGTCAGCCTGATCAATACGCCGCATGGTAGATTTTCTCGATGTCGGCGGCGGTCAGCTTCCGTGGATTGTTGCGCATCAGGCGTTCGATCCTGCTGGCCTCCTCGGCCATCGCGGGAATGGCGTCTTCGGGCACGTTGAAGCTACGCAGCCCGGACGGGATTTCCACCGCGGCGCACAAGTCGGCCATTGCTTTGACTGCCAGGTCTGCGGCGTCCCTGTCGCTCAAGTGCGCGACGCGGACGCCCATCGCATCGGCGATGTCGCGCATCCGTTCGACGCAGGCCAGCTTGTTCCACTCCATCACATACGGCAGCAACAGCGCGTTGCTCACGCCATGAGCGATGTTGAACCGCCCTCCCAATGGATACGCCAACGCATGGACTGCGCCAACCCCGGCATTGCCGAACGCCATGCCGGCCATGAGGCTGGCGGTGGCCATGTCTTCTCGCGCCTGCAAATTCGAAGGATTGGCGTAGGCCTTGGGCAGCGCCTTGACGATCAGTTTGATGGCGCCCAAGGCGATGGCGTCGGTGATCGGCGAGGCATTGACTGAAAGGTATGACTCGATGGCATGCACCAGCGCATCGACTCCGCTGGCTGCCGTGACACTGCGCGGACAGGTCAGGGTCATCAACGGGCTGACCAGCGCGACGTCGGGCAACAGGTAATCGCTGACGATGCCTTTTTTCAGCTGTGCCTGCTTGTCTGAAAAGATCGCCACGTTGGTGACTTCCGAACCGGTGCCTGCGGTGGTCGGGATGGCAATCAGCGGGGGGCCTTTGCGCTTGACCAGATCAACGCCGAACAACTCGGCCAGAGGCCCTTCGTGACTCGCGAACGCGGCGACGCCTTTGGCGATGTCGATGGCACTGCCGCCGCCCACACCGATCAGGCCGTCGTGACCGCCCTCTCGGTAGGCCCGGGTGCAGTCCTCGACGATAGAGATTTCGGGCTCGGGTTTGACCTGATCAAACAGGCCATAACGACGGCCGCCCAATTGCGCCAGCGCGAGGTCGACCGTTCCGGACTTAACCAGTATCGCGTCGGTGACGATGAGCGGGTTTTGAACGTTGAGCCGGGTCAGCTCGGCGGACAACTGCTCAATCGCGGCGGGGCCGGTGATCAGTTTGTTGGCGATCTTGAAAGCAGAAACACTCATCGGGCTCGTCCTTTATGTTGCTGTTGGAGCCGTGGCTCTTTTACAAGGCAGGATTGGCATGCGCTGAGTGAAACATAGACCGGATCGTGCGGGGCGTCAGTTTTGTGGTGCGGGAAGATCCCTCGGTGTGCGCTATCAATCTGCGGTGTGGCACCTGACGTCTTCCCGGCTAAAGCCAGTCCTACAAAGAGCAGGCGGTGTGTCAGCAACAATCATTGGACGCACGCGGTGTGTCAGCAACACTCACTGGGTGCACGCGCTGCATGTGTAGGACCGGCTTCAGCCGGGAAGAGGCCTTTGAGTGCGCTATTAATCTGCGGTGTGCCACCTGACGTCTTCCCGGCTAAAGCCGGTCCCACAAAGAGCAGGCGGTGTGTCAGCAATAATCATTGGACGCACGCGGTGTGTCAGCAACACTCACTGGGTGCACGCACTGCATGTGTAGGACCGGCTTCAGCCGGGAAGAGGCCTGCGTGGACACCGTCCATTTTGCAGTGTGCCGCAGGCCGCTTTCCCGGCTAAAGCCAGTCCCACAAAGAGCAGGCGGTGTGTCAGCAACAATCATTGGACGCACGCGGTGTGTCAGCAACACTCACTGGATGAACGCGCTGCATGTGTAGGACCGGCTTCAGCCGGGAAGAGGCCCTTGGGTGCGCTATCAATTTTGCGGTGTGGCACCTGGCGCCTTCCCGGCTAAAGCCGGTCCTACCATTCTCGTTTCAGCCAGTTCCTCCGGTGGGCTTTGATTACTCCACCGCCGTGCGCAGTTTCTCGCTCCGGCCGCGCAGCCATTCGAGCACCAGCAGGAGCACCACGGAGAATCCGATGAGCAGGGTTGCCGCGGCTGCGATGGTCGGGCTGAGGTTTTCGCGGATGCCGCTGAACATCTGCCGGGGCAAGGTCGCCTGGCCTGGACCGGCGAGGAACAGCGTGACAACCACTTCATCGAACGAGGTCGCGAAGGCAAACAGCGCCCCGGAGATCACCCCCGGCGCAATCAGCGGCAGGGTCACGCGCCGGAACGCCGTCGTTGGCGAAGCGCCCAGACTCGCCGCTGCACGCACCAGGTTGTAATTGAAGCCCTGCAACGTGGCAGACACGGTGATGATCACAAACGGCACACCCAATACGGCGTGCACCAGGATCAGCGAGATGTAGCTATTGCCCAGACCCAGCGGGGCAAAAAACAGATAACTCGCCACCCCGACAATCACCACCGGAACCACCATCGGCGAAATCACCAGCGCCATCACCAGCGCCTTGCCAGGGAAGTTACTGCGCGTCAGTCCGATGGCCGCCAACGTCCCGAAACCCATCGCCAGCACCGTGGCAGCCGGAGCGACAATCAGGCTGTTTTTCAGCGCGCGCATCCACTCGGCCGAGCCGAAAAAGTCCTGATACCAGTGCAGCGAAAAGCCCTGCAGCGGGTAGACCAGAAAACTCCCGGAGTTGAACGACAGCGGCACGATCACCAGCACCGGCAGCACCAGAAACAACAAAATCAACCCGCATAACGTGCGCAGCGTGTAATGCCAGACCCGCTCGATCGGCGAGGAATAAGGGCTCAACATGGTCGTTCTCCTCAGCTCAGACGCAGGCGGCTGGCGCCGACCAGCCAGTTGTAGATCAGGTACAGCACAACGGTCGCCAGCAGCAGCAACCCGCCCAGCGCCGTCGCCATGCCCCAGTTGATGCTGGTATTGGTGTAGAACGCCACGAAATAACTGACCATCTGATCGTTCGGGCTGCCGAGCAGCGCCGGGGTGATGTAGTAGCCGATGGCAAGGATGAACACCAACAGACAGCCCGCGCCCACACCGGCGTAGGTCTGCGGGAAGTACACGCGCCAGAAACTGGCGAACGGGTTGCAGCCCAGGGAGATCGCCGCGCGCATGTAGGTCGGCGAGATGCCTTTCATCACGCTGTAGATAGGCAGGATCATGAACGGCAGCATGATGTGCACCATCGAGATGTAAACGCCGACCCGGTTGAACACCAGTTCCAGCGGTTTATCGATGATGCCCATGGCCATCAGCGCGCCATTGATCAGGCCGCTCGATTGCAGCAACACGATCCAGGCTGCGACTCGCACCAGGATCGACGTCCAGAACGGCAGCAGGACCAGAATCATCAACAGGTTGCTCTGCCGCGCAGGCAGATTGGCCAACAGGTACGCCAGCGGGTAGGCCAGCAGCAGGCAGATCACGGTGATCACCAGGCCCATCCAGAAGGTGCGGGCAAAGATGTCGATGTAAATCGCCTGATCGGGTGTGGCCGGTGCCAGTTCACCGAGGTCATCGATGCGGTGGTCGACAGCGGCCAGCAGATAATAAGGGGTGAAACTTGAGGTGTTGCGGCGGATCGCCTGCCAATACGCGGGATCGCCCCAGCGTTCATCGATGGCTTCCAGGGCCTCTTTATAAGAAGCCGGCTCTTCCTTGAATGGCATGGCGCGGGCCGTTTTCGCCAACAGGCTGCGGTAGCCCGCCAGCTCTTGGTTCAAGCGTTTGGACAGATCGCCCAGGGTCTGATTCTTGCGCGCTTCGGCCAGGTCCTGGCTCGCGGCTTTGTAGACCGCGTCAGGCGGCAGCCCCTTGCCGTCCCATTTCGCCACTTCCACCACCGTGAGCGGCATGCCACCCACCACTTCCGGGTTACTGACGCTTTTGTAGAGCAGCGCCGCAATCGGCACGAGAAACACCAGCAGCAGGAAGATCACCAATGGCGCGATCAACGCCTGAGCCTTCCAGCGATTGACGCGCTCGGCACGGGCCAGGCGTTGCTTCAGGGTCGGGCTGGCGCCTTCAGTCAGGGGCACGGCGGTGGCCATAGTGAACTCCGAAATCTCTCAACAAAGAGCGCGTCCCCTGCTCTGCTTTCAGACAGTTCAGACGACGCACCCGGATCTAACTCACAACCAAGTGCTTACTGGGCAGTGCGCTTATTTGGCGGCCCAAGAGTTGAAGCGCTGTTCCAGCGACTCACCGAAGTCGGCCCAGAATTTCACGTCGATCTGCACCTGATCCTTGATGTTCTCAGGGGTGGTCGGCATATTTTTCAGGGTTTCAGCACTCAGCAACGGGACCGCGCCGGTGTTGGCCGGGCCGTAAGCGATGTTTTCGGAATAGGTTTTTTGCTGCTCTGGCTTGAGGGAGTAAGCGATGAACTTCTTCGCCTCTTCGGCGTTTTTCGCGCCCTTCGGAATGGCCCATGCGTCGAAGTCATACACGCCGCCGGTCCAGACCACTTTCAAGTTGCTCTCTTTCTGCACGGCAGCGATCCGACCGTTGTAGGCCGAGCTCATCACGACGTCGCCCGACTGCAGATACTGAGGCGGCTGTGCGCCTGCTTCCCACCACTGAATGCTTGGCTTGAGCTTGTCGAGCATCTTGAAGGCGCGATCCTGGCCTTCCTTGGTCCCTAGCACCTTGTAGACGTCTTTCGGCGCAACGCCGTCAGCCATCAGCGCGAATTCCAGGGTGTATTTGGCGCCCTTGCGCAGGCCACGCTTGCCCGGGAATTTCTCGGTGTCCCAGAAATCAGCCCAGCCGGTCGGTGCGGATTTCAGCTTGTCGGCGTTGTAGGCCAGCACGGTGGACCAGACGAAAAAGCCCACGCCGCACTCGGAAATTGCGCCCTTTACGTAGTTGTCTTTGTTGCCGAGATCGACCGACGCCAGCGACTCGAACATGTCTTCGTCACAGCCGCGGGACAGCTCTGGCGATTCCACTTCCACCAGATCCCAGGTCACGCTCTTGGTGTCGACCATGGCTTTGACCTTGGCCATCTCACCGTTGTACTCGCCCGCGATGATCTTGCCGTTGCCGGCTTTTTCCCACGGCGCGTAGAAGGCCTTTTCCTGGGCCGCCTTGTTCGCGCCACCGAAGGAAATGACCGTCAGGTCCGCTGCCATGGCTTGCGCGGCGCACATCATGCCGACCGATAAGGCGGTGAGCTTCAATGTCTTGAGCATCAGTTTTTCTCTCCACGAACAATGTTGGTTAAGCGATGGGGGCGATTGGCTCGCCTCTGGGTTCTTCGGTTGACGCGTACCGCAGGTGTATCAATGTGCATCCAGCAACGGGTCCAGCGCTCGGGCGTGCTCGACCTGCCATCCAATGGGCACGACATCGCCAACGCTCAACGCCGGATCAAGCTCGGCGATGGGCTGCTTGACGAAGAAATCGGTTTTCCCGGCCACTTCCAGACGCACCCGCACGTGATCACCAAGGTAGATAAATTCGGCAACGCGGCCGGAGAAGCGGTTGACGCAACTCTCGCTGCGGCCGTTGAGGTTCACGCGCTCGGGACGAATGGAAAGCGTGACCGGGCTGCCGGTGGCACCGACGTTGATCGCCAGCGCTTCGACTTTTTCGCCGCGCGCCAGGCCGACCACGCAGCGGTCGCCGCTCTGGCTTAGCAAGGTGCCGCTGATGCGGTTGTTCTCGCCGATGAAGTTGGCGACGAAGGTGTTTTTCGGCTCTTCGTAGAGGGTGCGCGGTGGAGCAATCTGCTGGATTTCGCCCTGATGGAACACCGCGACGCGGTCCGACATCGTCAGCGCTTCGCCCTGGTCGTGGGTGACGTAAACGACGGTCACGCCCAGACGCTGGTGCAGGTGCTTGATTTCCATCTGCATGTGTTCGCGCAGCTGTTTGTCGAGTGCCCCGAGGGGTTCGTCCATCAGCACCAGCTGCGGTTCGAAGACCAACGCCCGGGCCAGCGCGACACGTTGCTGCTGACCACCCGACAGCTGCGCGGGGTAACGATGGGCGAAGGTGCCGAGCTGCACCATGTCGAGGGCGCGTTTGACCTTTTCGGCCACGTCGGTCTTGCTCATGCCGCGCACCGACAGCGGAAACGCCAGGTTTTCAGCGACGGTCATGTGCGGGAACAGCGCGTAATTCTGGAACACCATGCCGATGTCGCGCTTGTGCGGCGGCACGTTGTTGATCGAACGGCCGGCCAGCAGGATCTCGCCAGCAGTCGGTGTCTCGAAGCCGGCGAGCATCATCAGGCTGGTGGTTTTGCCGGAACCGGATGGCCCGAGCAGGGTGAGGAATTCGCCTTTGCAAATATCCAGGTTGAGGTCTTTGACGATCAGGGCTTCGCCGTCGTAGCTCTTTTGCACACCGCGAAAGCTGACCAGAACATCACTCGCCCCAGCGCTTGAATCGACGTTGCTCATTGCCCACACCTTTGTTTGATCCACCGTAGGGATCAAGCCTAGATGAGGCTGAAGGCCGCGCAAATCGGGGCGTGAGAGAGAATGGCCTAGGTGGGGTGGAAGGTTTCGGGTAGGGATTGCCCTACAGGGATGGCGGGGATAGGTATGTCGCCCGGAAGGTATTTATGACCTGGTCTGGCGTCTTCGCGAGCAAGCTCACTCCTACAGGGGATCGCAATAACCTGTAGGAGTGAGCTTGCTCGCGATAGCGTTTTACGAAGTACCAAAGGAAGTCGTTTTTAGACACGCAATCAAACCAACTTGTGTTCCATCGCATACTTCACCAGCTCGGCCAGCGAGTTGATTTTCAGCTTTTGCATCAGGCGCGCCTTGTGGGTACTGATGGTCTTACTGCTCAACGCCAGTTGCTGGGCGATGTCGTTGACGTTGGCGCCCTGGGCCAGGCGTTCGAACACTGAAAACTCGCGTTCGGACAACAATGAGTGCAACGGCCGGCTGTCCGTGAGCCCGACTTCAAACACCATGCGATCAGCCAGGTCCGGGTCGATATAGCGCCCGCCTGCGGCCACTCGCCGGATCGCTGTCAGCAGCAACGCGGGGTCGCTGTCTTTGGTGGCATACCCGGCGGCGCCGACCTTCAGGGCCCGCGCGGCCATCTGCGCCTCATCGTGCATCGACAGCACCAGAATCGCAGGGGGATTGCTCAGCGCGCGGATTCGCGGGATCGCCTCCAGGCCGTTGACCCCTGGCATGGAGATATCCAGCAGCACGACTTCGCACGGGATGTGACGCAACGCCTCCAGCAACTGCTCGCCATTGCCGGCCTCCCCGACCACTTGCAGATCCTTTGCCAGGCCGATCAGCTGTTTGATGCCCTCTCGGACAATCGTGTGATCTTCGGCAACCAATACGCGAATCAATGCACGTGCTCCTCAGCGACCGGGTCCAGCGGAATGTGGATGCGCAAGGTTGTGCCTTCTCCGGGCAAGCTGTCCAGATGCAATTGCCCGCCCATGATCAGAACCCGCTCGCGCATGCCCACCAGTCCGAACGAGGCCGGACGCTCGGCGCCCAGATCGAAGCCCTTGCCGTCATCGGCGATGCGCAAGCACAGCACGCCGTCGCTCAGCGTCAGGCTCAGCTCGACCGTGTGCGCTTCGGCATGGCGCATGACGTTGGTCAGCGACTCCTGAAGGATGCGGAACAGCCCGATGGCCGTTGCATCCGGAAGACTCGGCAGATTGTCCGGCACCTGCACCAGGCAGGGGATCTGGGTGCGCGCTTCAAAGCGTCGGGCCTGCCACTCAATGGCCGAGGCGATGCCTGCATCGAGAATCGGTGGCCGCAGGGCGGTTGCCACGTCTCGCACCAACTGGAACAACTGAGCAATCAGGCGTTTCATGCTGTTCAGCCGATCCCGCAGGCCAGGGTCCAGATCGGCGTAAGCCAGTTCGCACATGGAAGTTTCCAGCTTGAGCACGGTCAGCATCTGACCCAGCTCGTCGTGAACCTCCCTGGCGATGCGCGCCTTTTCTTCTTCGCGCACGGTTTCAAGGTGCGCCGACAGCTCGCGCAACTGCTCGGCCAGCACCTGCAAGCGCGCTTCACTTTCTTGCAGCGCGGCCAGGGAACGGCGCCGTTCGGTCACGTCGGTGATGAACACCACCAGATACTCGGCGTCGCGAAAGCGCAGAAAGCTCAGTGACACATCGGCAGGCAGGATGCTGCCATCCGCGCGCACGCAATTGCTTTCGTAGTTCTGCGGCCCCTCCTCGCTGGAGCGCGCGGTTTTCCACAGATTGAGCCAGCGATCCATGTTCAGCCCCGGCTCGAAATCAATCAGCGGCCGGTCTACTACCCCGCCGGGCGCATAACCCAGCATGGTCTCGGCGGCCTGATTGGCGTAGCGCACATGGCTGTCCCAGTGGACCCAGAGGATGCCGACGGTGCTCTGATCGATGGAGAACTGCGCCAGCCGCAATGCCTCCTCCCCTGCCAGTCGCTTGGCAATGTCATCCCGCGCAGTGAGCAGCTGCTTCTCCAGTTGCTGCTGTTGTTTGCGCTGCCAGTAAACAATCGCCGCGCTGGCCAGGAGCAGGACCAACAGCAGCAGCGCGATGTTCTTCCACAGCCCCGGCGATTCACTGATCTGCGGGTATTTGGGCTGCAGCCACTGTGTGTGCAACTGCTCGAGATCCCGGGCCGGAATGGCGCTCAATGCCTGGCTGATGATTTCGGCGAGCTGCGGCGTGTCCCTTCGGGATGCCACGCGCAGCAACTGCGGAAAGCCGATGTCACCGACCACGGCAAGCCCGGCAAACTCGGCCTCGCGGGACAAACGGCTGAGCTGCGCCTCATCGATGACGGCGTATCGCGCCTGTTGACTGAGCAAGAGCTGCAAAGCCTGACGTTCCAGCGGCACGCCTTGCAGATTGAGGTGAGTGTAATTGCTGCGCAGGTAGTCAGCCGTGGTGCTAGGCATGCGCACGGCAACGCGCACCTGGCTGTCGAGCTTTTCCAGATCCACCGCGCCGGCGCCATCACGTTCGCCGACGATCAACTGCGGCACGCGCATGTACGGATCGGAATACAGCCACAGGCGCAAGCCGGCAGGCGTCTGGGTCAGGCCCGGGGCGAAGTCGATCTGCCCATCGGCGAGGGCTTTTTCAAGCTCGGCCTGATCGGCATAACTGCGCCACAGCAGCTCCACCCGAAGGGTCTTTGCCATGAGATTGATGAGGTCGACGTTGGCGCCCGATAACTGCTGGGCGCGACGATCGAGCTGGGCGTAGGGTGTTTGAAGGACGAGCCCGACGCGCAATGGCCCGCGCTGGGTCAGCCATTCCCGCTGCTCGTGGCTCAAGGGGTCGGCCTGGATGGGTGAGGCGACGGCATGGTGCGACATCGGCAGCACGATCAGCATCAGGCCGATCAAGAGCGCGCGGGTATCGCCGATAACCCGAAGGCACAGCGCACGGATTCTCAAACTGTCGTCTCCATTTCTCTGAATTCCATGCCGATCATGCGCTGTGCCTGTCGCTCGCTGAAGCGCGGCGATTGCCTGGCCTGACAAACAGCCGTCAACCCATTAGTCTGCCGGAATTGTTTCCGGCCTTTGGAATACTCGATGCCCTACACCCTTCGCGCACTATTTCCTGCGCTGTGCCTGACGCTGATACTACCTTGCTCGCCGCTCGTCATGGCCGCGGACCCGGCGCCGGATAAAGACGCCAAGTCGGCTGAAGCGCCGGTCGAGCGGGCCGCATTGCCGTCGCGCAGCGAAGAAGACACCCTGGCGCTTGAGCGTCAGGTGCCGCAGGTCGAGCAACAGCAATTGCAGGCGGGCGACGAGACCTTTCTGGCGTTGTGGAAACCGGCGAACGTCGATGAGCCCAAAGGCGCAGTGATCATCGTGCCGGGCGCCGATGAGTCAGCGGATTGGCCGATTGCGGTCGCACCGCTGCGTCGCAAGCTGCCGGACGTCGGGTGGTCCAGCCTCAGTCTGAGCATGCCGGACGCTCACAACGACGGCATTTTTGCCCGTGCGGCGGATGCCCCGGCAGCGGCGGGTGGCGGCGATAAAGCCAAAGACGCTGCGGTGAAAGCCCCCGACCCTGCGGCCACAGCCGAAGCGGAAGCTGCAGCGGCTGCCGAGCAGGCATCTGCCCAGGCGGAAATGGCCAAGGCCAACGCCGAGAAAATCTTCGCCAGGATCGACAGCGCCGTGGCGTTCGCCCAGCAGAACAAGGCCCGCAGCATCGTCCTCCTCGGCCATGGCAGCGGCGCTTACTGGGCAGCGCGATACATGAGCGAGCGCCCCTCGCCGGCTATTCAACGCTTGGTCATGGTCACGGCCGTGGACACCGGCAAGGAAACACCAGGGCTGATGGAGCTGCTGCCGACGCTGAAAGTCCCGACAGCAGACTTCGTCAACAAGGATCGTCCGGTGCCACGTCAGCAGGCACAAGACCGACTGGACGTTAGCAAACGAACTAAAAACGCTCGATTTACCCAAGTGGCGTTGAGTGCGATTCCCGGGAATCCGGCGATGGAGCAGGATCAACTGTTTCGCCGCGTCCGGGGTTGGCTGGAAGGGGACGCAGCAAAGTAGCGATTACCGCCTTCGACGCTGCCCGTGGGCGGGGCAGCCTTCAAAAGGAAGCGTCAGCGGAACCCGCGCCGATCGCGAATCACTGCATAGGCATGATGCAGCTCGCGGGTTTTCTCGGTGGCATCACGGACCTGTAGTTGATTGGCGCCACTGCCGGCGATCTTGTCCGGGTGGTGACGACTCAGCAATCGACGGTAGGCGCGCTTGATCTGCGCAGGTTCGGCATCCGCTTTCACCCCCAACAGACGCAGCGCGTCCTGAAACTCGCCGCCACTGCTGGCGGGAGCGCCCCTCGAACGTTGTTCGTCTTCGGTTAATGACAACCCTTCGACTTTGCCCGCAGCCCAGCCCAGCCATTTGCCCCACAGCACGATCAACTCGCGTTCGGTGCGCGACGCCCTGCCATCCGCCCACGCCATGCGCCAACAGGCGCGCAACAAACCTTCTGCCGCGTGGGGCTGGCTTTTCAGGCGCGTGAGGTGGACGCGCAAATTGTCGCGCCCGTCCTTGCCCCGATTGAACGCCTGAATCGCCCGCCGTTGCGCCGCCTCGCTGAGGTCCAGTCGGCGCATTTCAACGCGCGCCTGCTGTATATGCCCGTCGACCACCCGACCTTCGCTCTTCGCCAGACGACCCAGCAGAATGAAAATGAGCTCGTCATCGCGCGGTACGGTGCGGCCGCTGGCACGCTCGCGCATCTCCGCCCAGCTCCGGAAATGCAGCCGCCGATCAAGCGCCTGTCCCAGAAGTGCACCGAGCATGGCACCGGGAATGCTGGCAATCAGATACCCGACGCCACCGCCGACCACCGTGAATGGCCACAGCATCTAGGGCTTCACCGCAAGGATCTGCTCGACTTCGGCCAGTCGTTCATGGGTACCGACATCCACCCAGCGGCCGGCAAAACGTTCGCCGGTCACCAGGCCTTTCGCCATGGCGTCACGCAATAAGGGCGCCAGCTTGAATGCGCCCCCGCTGCATTTCGCGAAGAGTTGCGGGTGCAGGACCGCGATGCCGCTGTAGGTCAGGCGCGGCGGAGCTGCGTCGTCGTGCACCTGCCCGTCGACCAGCGCGAAATCGCCCGCGGGGTGATGCGGCGGATTGTCCACCAGCACCAGATGGGCAAGCCCCTTGAGCGGTTTCGTCAATGAACTGAAATCGAAGTCGACCCAGATGTCACCGTTGACGACGATAAAAGGCTCGTCGCCCAGCAGCGGCAGCGCACGGAAGATCCCGCCGCCCGTCTCAAGGGGCTCGCCCTCAGGGGAGTAGCGGATATTCAAACCCCACAGGCGACCGTCGCCGAGATGATCTTCGATCTGCTGGCCCAACCACGCATGGTTGATCACAACGTCTTCAACGCCGGCCGCTTTGATCGCGCGCAAGTGGTATTCAATCAGTGGAACGCCGCCGGCTCGCACCAGCGGTTTGGGCGTGTGCAGGGTCAACGGGCGCAGGCGCTCGCCTTTGCCCGCCGCCAGAATCATCGCTTTCATGCGGCCCTCATCAAGACAATCTTCACGTGCAGTCCCTCTTCAATGGCAGTCCATCCCATTACCCGACAGATGCTGGTTTTGCCTGTGTCGGTTTTGTATGGCCAAGGCTGGTCAACAGATTACTCAACTCAACCAACTCCGGGCGTCGCGCCAACACCGCTTCTATATAGGAGAAGAAGCGCGGCACATCGGCTAGGTAGCGTGGTTTGCCGTCACGGTGGCAGATCCGGGCGAAAATACCGATCACTTTCAAATGCCGCTGCACGCCCATCAAATCACTGGCACGACGGAATTCATCGAATTCGTCCTGCACCGGGATGCCCGCCGCGACGGCCTTGTTCCAATACAGCTCAAGCCAGCCGGCTACGCGCGCCTCCGGCCAGCTCAGGAATGCATCCTTGAACAGGCAGGTGATGTCGTAGGTAACCGGGCCGTACACCGCGTCCTGAAAATCCAGCACGCCAGGGTTCGGTTCGCTGAGCATCAAGTTGCGCGGCATGTAATCGCGGTGCACCAGCACCTTCGGCTGGGCCAGCGCGCTCTCGATCAGCAGATCGCTGACGGCCTGCCAACTGGCCTGCTGCGCCTGATCGAACTCCACGCCCAGATGACGCTTCACGTACCACTCGGGGAACAGTTCCAGCTCGCGGCGCAGAAGTGCCACGTCGTAACTCGGCAACGGCGCGTCCATCGGCAGTTGCTGGTAGGCGAGCAGTGCGTCGATTGCGTCAATGAACAGCTGATCGGCGTTTCGCTCGTCGATGACATCCAGGTAGGTCTGACGACCCAGGTCATTCAACAAAAGGAAGCCCTGACTCAGGTCTTCGGCATAAATTTTCGGAACATTAATGCCCGACCCGCTCAATAAATGAGCGATATCCACGAAGGGTTTGCAGTTTTCCTGGGGGGGCGGCGCGTCCATGACAATAAAAGTGCGGCCCTCCCCCTCCCAGCGGAAGTAGCGCCGGAAACTGGCATCGCTACTGGCGGCAGTCAACGTGGCCGGGGGTATTGGCCCCCAGCCCTGGGCCTCAAATAAACGCGGGAGCTGCTCATCGAGCCAAACTTTCAGGTGTTGCAGGCGTACATCTTGATCTGGCATTGCAAGGGTCTCCGACGGCGCTAGCCGTCAAGCGGGTCATGCTTTATTATCCGACATCTTTTTCAGCCCATCGAGAGGCGTGCGGCCCCCCCGCGGGCAGATGGCGCGCAGGAAGCCCGGACTAATAAGATGGCATTGAAATCCCCCGCGTTTCGTAAAAAATTTCCGTTGCTCGTAACCGGCAGTTTGCTGGCGATGCAACCCCTGGCCGTCCCGTACGTGGTTGCCGCCGAACAGTATGACTGCTCGGTGTCTGCAACAGGTGCATGGGATTGCTCTCCGAAAACCAACGCAGCCCAGTTGCCTCCGCGCCCCGTGCACGACGCCAACAGTGTTTCGTCCAACAGCAGCACGGCAGATGGCGCTCAGACGACCACCACTTCCGACGGCGAAGTCGTGCCCAAAACGATGCTGGTCACCGAGGCCAAGGGCCGTGGCCTGAAATCGCGCAGCGCCGATTACAGCCACCTGGACTGGGTTCCGCGCGAGAAACTGACCGCAGCCCAACTGGCTGAGACCGGTCCGTACTGCTCGGGCGCCTACATCGAACCGATCCGTCCGGGCATGGACGACAAGACGCCGAAGAGCGACGCACCGACGTTCATCGGCGCCAAGGCTTCGCGTTATCAGCAGGAAGAGCAGGTTGCGACCCTGGCCGGTGACGTTGTCCTGCGTCAGGGCAGCATGCAGGTCGAGGCTGACGAAGCCAGCCTTCACCAGGCCGAGAACCGTGGCGAGCTGAACGGCGATGTCCGTCTGCGCGACAACGGCGCCCTGATCGTCGGCGATCACGCTGAAGTCCAGCTCGACACCGGCGAAGCCAAAGTCGACAACGCCGAGTACGTGCTGCACAAAAACAACGTTCGCGGTAACGCCCTGTACGCTCGTCGTGCCGAGAACGCGATCATCCGCTTGAAGGACGGCACGTACACCACGTGCGAACCGAACAGCAACGCGTGGACCGTGAAGGGCAACAACATCACCCTGAACCCGGCCACCGGTTTCGGTACTGCCACCAACGCCACACTGCGCGTTCATGACATTCCGATCCTGTACACGCCTTACATCTATTTCCCGATCGACGACCGTCGCCAGTCCGGCTTCCTGCCACCGACCATCGGTACCGGCACCGACACCGGCTTCTCGTTGCTCACCCCGTACTATTTCAACCTGGCGCCGAACTATGACGCCACGTTGTACCCGACCTACATGGCCAAGCGTGGCATGTTGCTGGAAGGCGAGTTCCGTTACCTGACCAAGACAAGCGAAGGTCAGTTCGGTGCGGCTTACCTGAACGACGACAACGACGATCGAAAAAATCAGTCGGACTACAAAGACACCCGCTGGTTGATCAACTGGCAGGATCGAAGTGGTCTGGATTCGCGTCTGACCAGCAAGATCGACTACACCAAAGTCAGCGATCCTTACTACTTCAAGGACCTGAAAAGCGGTCAGGAAGGCGTAAGCACTCACGACTATCTGAACCAGCAAGGTGCGGTCTACTACCGTGGTGACAACTACACCGCGACGCTGAACGCTCAGCAGTATCAGCTGACCACCGTGACCCAGATCACGCCTTATGGCCGCCTGCCTCAGCTCACGCTGAATGGTTCGCTGCCGTTCCAGCCTGCAGGCTTCAAGTTCGATTACGAGACTGAGCTGGTTCGCTTTGATCGTGATTTGAGAACCGGTGGCTACACCAACGAAGACGACGTGACCTCGCCGCGCCTAGACACCAACGTCCGGGGTCTTGCTCGTGCGAATGGCGATCGTCTGAACCTCGCGCCGTCAATCAGCCTGCCGCTGACTGCCAGCTACGGTTTTGTAACGCCCAAGTTGAAGTACGTTTACACCCAATACGATCTGGATCTGGACTCGCTGGGCAAAAGTTCTCTGCTGGCGGATGAGACCTACCACAGCAGTGAGAACCGCAGCGTTCCGATCTTCAGCGTCGACAGCGGCTTGTACTTCGATCGCAACACCAACTGGTTCGGTAAAAACTACCGCCAGACACTTGAGCCTCGTGCGTACTATCTCTATGTTCCAGAGAAGGATCAGACCGACATCCCGATTTTCGACTCGGGTGAAACTACGTTCAACTACGCCTCGCTGTTCCGCGACAACCGCTTCGTCGGCTCCGACCGTATCGGTGACGAAAACAAACTGTCGCTGGGCGTGACCAACCGCTGGATCGAAGACAACGGTTTCGAACGTCAGCGCGTGAGCATCGGTCAGGCGGTGTACTTCGCAGATCGCAAGGTGCAACTGCCGGGCATCGCCTACGAAGACCGCAAGGACGCGCAGTCCGACGTGTCTCCGTATGCGCTTGAGTACGAATACCGCTTCAACCGCGACTGGCGTGCCACGTCGGACTTCAACTGGGACCCGGACAGCCGCAGCACTCGCTCCGGCAGCGCAATGGTCCACTACCAGCCTGAAGACGAGCCGGGCAAGATCATCAACGCCGGCTATCGCTATCGCAACGACCAGGTCCGTTACGACCAGACAACAGGTCGCTGGAGCGTCGGCGGGGGTGATTACACCTACCCGGATGGCACCGTCATCAAGGACTACTACAAGATTCAGCAACATGACTTCTCGGTCATCTGGCCTGTGGTTCCGCAGTGGAGCGCAATCGCCCGCTGGCAGTACGACTACAACCGTGACCGTACCCTCGAAGCCTTTGGTGGTTTTGAATATGACAACTGCTGCTGGAAGCTGCGTCTGATCAACCGGTACTGGGTCGACTATGACGAGTCCACCCAAGAGATACCGCAGAACGAGAAAGGCGACCGCGGCGTCTTCCTACAAATCGTGTTGAAGGGACTTGGCGGCGTCGTTGGCCAAAAAGTTGAAAGCTTCCTCGACAAAGGCATCCAAGGTTATCGTGAACGTGAAGACCAAGCTTTCTGATTGTCTGCGCCCGCTGATGCTGGGCGCGCTGCTTATCGGTACTGTTGCGCACGCTGAAGTGCGCACCATCGACAAGGTAGTTGCCATCGTCGACAACGACGTGGTCATGCAAAGCCAGCTCGACCAGCGCACCCGTGAGGTTCAGCAAACCATCGCCAAGCGCGGGCAGGGTGTTCCGCCTGCCAGCGCACTGGAGTCTCAGGTCCTGGATCGTCTGATCCTGGAAAACCTGCAGATCCAGATCGGCGAACGCTCCGGCATTCGCATCAGCGATGAAGAGCTGAACCAGGCAGTTGCCACCATCGCTCAACGCAACAACATGAGTGTTGACCAGTTCAAGGCCGCACTGACCCACGACGGGCTGTCCTATACCAGCGCACGTGAGCAGATCCGCCGGGAAATGATCATCAGCCGTGTGCGTCAGCGCCGGGTTGCCGAACGCATCCAGGTCTCGGAGCAGGAAGTGAAGAACTTTCTGGCCTCCGATCTGGGCAAAGCTCAGTTTTCCGAAGAGTTCCACCTGGCCAACATCTTGATCCCGACGCCGGACAGCGCGACGTCGGATCAGATTCAGGCCGCTGCAGCCAAAGCCAAGGACCTCTACGGCAAGCTGCAACGAGGCGCGAACTTCGAGCAGATGGCGATCGCGTCTTCGGCCAGTGAAAGTGCTCTGGACGGTGGTGACATGGGCTGGCGTAAAGCCGCTCAACTGCCGCCTCCGTTCGGCGACATGCTGTCGTCGATGCGTCCGGGCGAGGTTACCCCTCCTGCGCGTACACCGGGCGGCTTCATCATTCTCAAACTGGTGGAAAAACGCGGCGGCGAGACTCAGACCCAGATGCGCGACGAGGTTCACGTTCGTCACATCCTGATCAAGCCAAGCGAAATCCGCAGCCCGGCTGAAACCAAGTTGCTGGCTCAACGTATCTACGATCGCATCCAGAATGGCGAGGACTTCGGCGAACTGGCGAAGGCCTTCTCCGAAGACCCGGGTTCGGCGCTTAACGGCGGCGACATGAACTGGGTTGACCCGCGCTCGCTGGTTCCGGAGTTCCGTGACGTCATGAACGAGACCGCTCAGGGTGTCGTGTCCAAGCCGTTCGAAACCCAATTCGGCTGGCACGTTCTGGAAGTCCTCGGCCGTCGCTCGACTGACAGCACCAGTCAGGCGCGTGAGCAACAGGCGATGACCGTGCTGCGTAACCGCAAGTACGACGAAGAACTGCAAACCTGGTTGCGTCAGATCCGTGATGAAGCCTACGTCGAGATCAAGCTCCCCGGAGCTGATCAGGCGGCCAAGTGAAACCACAGCGTTTCGCCCTGACACCCGGCGAGCCGGCCGGCATAGGCCCTGACCTTTGCCTGCTCCTCGCCGCGCAGTCCCAGCCCCATCCCCTGATTGCCATTACCAGCTGCGACCTGCTCACCGAGCGGGCCGCCCAGCTGGGCGCGGCTGTCAGCCTGATCCCCGTCACACCCGCCGCATGGCCTGATGCCCCCGCCCCCGCTGGCAGTCTGTATGTCTGGGACACGCCGATTCAGGCGCCAGTCGTTGCCGGCCAGCTCGACAAGGCCAACGGTGGTTTCGTGCTCGAAACCCTGATCCGAGCAGGCCAGGGCTGCATCGATGGCCACTTCGCGGGCATGATCACAGCGCCGGTGCACAAGGGCGTGATCAACGACAGTGGCATCCCGTTCTCCGGCCACACTGAATTCCTTGCCGAGCTGACCCACACCGAACAGGTGGTGATGATGCTGGCGACCGGAGATCTGCGCGTGGCGCTGGTGACCACTCACCTGCCCCTGCGTGACGTTGCCGATGCGATCACTGCTGAACGGCTTGAGCGTGTGACGCGCATCCTGCACGCGGATCTGGTCAACAAGTTCGGCATCGCCCACCCGCGGATTCTGGTCTGTGGCCTCAACCCCCATGCCGGCGAAAGCGGGCATCTGGGCCGCGAAGAAATCGACATCATCGAACCTACTCTGGCGCTTCTGCGCAGCGAGGGCCTGGATCTATATGGCCCGCTGCCCGCCGACACGCTCTTTACCCCCAAATATCTGGAGCACTGCGACGCAGTGCTGGCGATGTACCACGACCAGGGCCTGCCCGTGCTGAAGTACAAAGGCTTCGGCGCCGCCGTCAACATCACGCTGGGCCTGCCGATCATTCGCACCTCCGTGGATCACGGCACGGCGCTGGATCTGGCAGGCACCGGCAAGATTGACACCGGCAGCCTCAGGGTCGCTCTGGAAACCGCCTATCAGATGGCCGAGACCCATTCATGAACGAGCAATACCAACACAAGGCGCGCAAGCGTTTTGGCCAGAACTTCCTGCATGACGCTGGCGTGATCGACAAGATCCTGCGCTCCATCCGTGCCAAGGCCGAAGACCGCATGCTGGAAATCGGCCCGGGACAAGGCGCTCTGACCCAAGGCCTGCTGAACAGCGGCGCGCAACTGGACGTCGTCGAGCTCGACAAAGACCTCGTGCCGATCCTCATGCATCAATTCGGCAGCAAGCCAAATTTCAGCCTGCATCAGGGTGACGCGCTGAAATTCGACTTCACCAGCCTGAATGCCGCACCCAACAGCCTGCGCGTCGTCGGCAACCTGCCGTACAACATCTCGACGCCGCTGATTTTCCATCTGCTGCAGAACGCCCACCTGATCCGCGACATGCATTTCATGCTGCAGAAAGAAGTGGTCGAGCGTCTCGCGGCAGGTCCTGGCGGCGGGGATTGGGGTCGCCTGTCGATCATGGTTCAGTACCACTGCCGCGTGGAGCATCTGTTCAACGTCGGCCCCGGCGCGTTCAATCCGCCGCCGAAAGTGGATTCGGCCATCGTTCGTCTTGTGCCGCACGAAACCCTGCCGCACCCGGCCAAGGATCACCGCGTCCTTGAGCGGGTCGTCCGCGAAGCGTTCAACCAGCGCCGCAAGACCCTGCGCAACACGTTGAAGGCCCTGCTGACCAGCGAGGAAATCACTGAAGCCGGCGTCGATGGCAGCCTGCGTCCAGAGCAGCTGGACCTGGCGGCGTTTGTTCGCCTGGCCGACACGCTCAGCGAAAAGCCTGTCGTCGCCTGACCTTCTGGGGACATGTCCGGTCAAAGCCTGAGTACTTGCTTATCCGTGACATGTCCTAGACTGATTTCCAACCTGGCCACTTCCGGCTTTCTCCGCTTTCGCTTTTAAGGCCTCTTGCATGTCTGATTCTCGTTACCAGGTCGACGTCAGCGTCGAGACCCGTTTCCTGGCGGAACAATCGCAGCCTGAGCACAACCGCTTCGCCTTCGCCTACACCATCACCGTGCACAACAACGGCGAACTGCCAGCCAAGCTGCTGTCACGCCACTGGGTGATCACCGACGGTGACGGTCAGGTTGAAGAGGTTCGCGGCGAAGGCATCGTGGGCCAGCAACCGCTGATCCAGCCAGGACAAAGCCACACCTACACCAGCGGCACCGTGATGACCACCAAGGTGGGCAACATGCAGGGCACTTATCAAATGCTCGGAGAAGACGGCAAGCGCTTCGACGCTGTCATCGCTCCCTTCCGTCTGGCCGTACCGGGGGCGCTTCACTGATGGCGGTCTACGCAGTCGGTGACCTGCAAGGCTGCCTTGAACCGCTGAAGTGCCTGCTCGAGCGCGTTGCATTCGAGCCCGGCAAAGACACGCTCTGGCTGGTCGGCGACCTCGTCAACCGAGGCCCGCAGTCACTGGAAACCCTGCGTTATCTCTATGCCATGCGCGACTCGGTCGTCTGCGTGCTGGGTAATCATGACCTGCACCTGCTGGCTGCCGGCCGCAATATAGAGCGCCTGAAGAAAGGCGACACGCTGCGGGAGATTCTGGAAGCGCCGGACGCCGTCGTGCTGCTCGACTGGCTGCGCCAACAGAAGCTGATGCATTACGACGCCGAACGCGATATCGCACTGGTGCATGCCGGAATCCCGCCGCAATGGACGCTGAAAAAAGCGCTGCGCTGCGCCGAAGAAGTCGAGCAGGCGCTGCGCGATGACAATCGCTTCGAGCCTTTTCTCGACGGCATGTATGGCAATGAACCTGCGAAGTGGGACAAGGATTTGCAGGGCGTCACCCGGCTGCGGGTCATTACCAACTACTTCACGCGCATGCGTTTTTGCACCAGCGACGGCAAGCTTGATCTCAAAAGCAAGGAAGGTCTCGACAGTGCGCCGGCGGGCTACGCGCCGTGGTTCAAGCACAAAGAGCGCAAGACCAAAGGCGTGGGTATCATTTTCGGCCACTGGGCCGCACTTGAAGGCCAATGTGACGAGGCCGGGGTGTATGCGCTGGACACGGGCTGTGTCTGGGGCGGCGCGATGACGCTGCTCAACGTTGACACCCGCGTGCTGATTCGTTGCGAATGCGACGAGCGTGGCAACGCAAAGGCACCCGCTCCTGCGACATCCTCCGTCAACGAGCCAATTCCGCTGCAGCAGTAATTCCCCCTACGTTCTCGACCGTTCGAGGACCCGACGGCCCAGGAGCCCGAGCCATGACTGACTTCAAACGCATTTCACCCGAACAAGTCCATGCCCTACGCGAACAAGGCGCGGTGCTGGTGGACGTACGGGACGCGCAGACCTACGCGACCCAGCACATTCCGGACTCCCATCACCTCGACAACCATTCCATCGCCGACTTCATCCGTCAGGCCGATCTGGACAAACCGTTGGTCGTCCTCTGCTATCACGGTAATTCCAGCCAGAGCGCAGCAGCCTATCTTGTAGGTCAGGGCTTCTCCGAGGTCTACAGCATGGATGGCGGTTTCGAGTTGTGGAAAACCAAATTTCCCGAAGAAACCGCACAAGGCTGATCGAAAAATATTTTTGCTGGCCGCTATCCCGCGTCCTACGCGGGCTCGCGCCCTCTTCTGACGAACGGGTATGCCCTCTTCATACCCATCGCTTCTTTCTGTGCCCGAATCCGAACTACTCTTAGCCTCAGGCCATCCGAATCAGGGGAGAGCCGGTACACCGGCGCGTGGGTCATCGGTCGCTACTTTTATGGTGTTTGGGGGGTAATGGCAGCCGCGTGATCGGCTGCCATCCAGCATCAACTGACGATCCGCCGCCGGCTCCACGTATCGAGCGAGGTGACGTCATGAGTATTTTTAGCCACTTCCAACAACGCTTTGAATCGACACGGCAGGAAGAGCTCTCGCTACAGGAGTATCTGGAGCTCTGCAAAACCGACCGCAGCGCATACGCTTCCGCCGCAGAACGTCTGCTGATGGCCATCGGTGAGCCTGAGTTGTTCGACACGTCGACCAATTCCAGGCTGTCCAGAATCTTCTCCAACAAGGTCATTCGGCGCTATCCCGCGTTCGAAGAATTCCACGGCATGGAAGACTGCATCGAGCAAATCGTCTCGTACTTCCGCCACGCCGCCCAAGGCCTTGAAGAGAAGAAACAGATCCTTTACCTGCTCGGCCCGGTAGGCGGTGGTAAATCGTCCCTGGCTGAAAAACTCAAATCTCTGGTTGAAAAAGTACCGTTCTACGCCATCAAAGGGTCACCGGTTTTCGAATCCCCTTTGGGCCTGTTCAAACCCACCGAAGACGGGACGATCCTCGAAGAGGACTACGGCATCCCGCGCCGGTACCTGAACACCATCATGTCGCCATGGGCGACCAAACGGCTGGCCGAGTTCGGCGGCGACATCAGTCAATTCAAAGTGGTGAAGCTCTACCCTTCCATCCTTAACCAGATTGCCGTCGCCAAAACCGAGCCCGGTGACGAGAACAACCAGGACATTTCGGCGCTGGTGGGTAAGGTCGATATCCGCAAGCTCGAGGAATACCCACAGAACGACGCCGACGCTTACAGCTATTCGGGCGCACTGTGTCGGGCCAACCAGGGCCTGATGGAATTCGTGGAAATGTTCAAGGCGCCAATCAAGGTGCTCCACCCGCTGCTGACCGCCACTCAGGAAGGTAACTACAACAGTACCGAAGGCCTGGGCGCGATTCCGTTCACCGGTATTTTGCTGGCCCACTCCAACGAATCGGAATGGCACAGCTTCCGCAACAACAAGAACAACGAAGCGTTCATCGACCGGATTTACATCGTGAAGGTGCCGTACTGCCTGCGCGTTAATGACGAGATCAAGATTTACGACAAGTTGCTGTTCAACAGCTCCCTGGCCAAAGCCCATTGCGCGCCGGACACCCTGAAAATGCTCGCACAGTTCACCGTGCTGTCGCGGCTCAAGGAGCCGGACAACTCCAACATCTATTCGAAGATGAGGGTGTACGACGGCGAGAACCTCAAGGACACCGACCCGAAGGCCAAGTCGATTCAGGAATACCGCGACAGCGCTGGTGTCGACGAAGGCATGAACGGTCTCTCTACCCGATTCGCGTTCAAGATCCTGTCGAAGGTCTTCAACTTCGATCCTCACGAAATTGCCGCCAACCCGGTTCACTTGCTGTACGTCCTGGAGCAGCAGATCGAGCAGGAGCAGTTTCAGGCCGAAACCCGCGAGCGTTATCTGCGCTTCATCAAGGAATACCTGGCGCCGCGCTACATCGAGTTCATCGGCAAGGAAATCCAGACCGCCTACCTCGAGTCCTACAGCGAGTACGGTCAGAACATTTTCGACCGCTATGTGCTGTACGCAGACTTCTGGATTCAGGACCAGGAATATCGCGATCCGGAAACCGGCGAGATCCTCAATCGCGTGGCGTTGAACGAGGAACTGGAAAAGATCGAGAAACCCGCAGGTATCAGCAACCCGAAAGACTTCCGCAACGAGATCGTCAACTTCGTGCTGCGCGCCCGCGCCAACAACAATGGCAAGAACCCGACTTGGCTGAGCTACGAGAAGCTGCGGGTGGTGATCGAGAAGAAGATGTTCTCGAATACCGAAGACCTGCTGCCGGTCATCAGTTTCAACGCGAAGGCCAGTAAAGAGGATCAGCAGAAGCACAACGACTTCGTCACACGAATGGTCGAGCGGGGCTACACCGATAAACAGGTAAGGCTTCTTTCCGAATGGTACCTGCGGGTCCGGAAATCGCAGTAAGGCAGCTGCAAGCGTCAAGCAACAAGCTGCAGGAAGAAAGCGCGTCAAATCTGCTACCCGGATAGCCGCTTCTACTTGCAGCTTGCAGCTCACCACTTGAAGCTCCCCGGAGGGGCCTATGAGCTATGTGATCGACCGACGTCTCAATGGCAAGAACAAGAGCACGGTAAATCGGCAGCGCTTTCTGCGTCGTTACCGTGATCACATCAAGAAGGCAGTTGAAGAAGCCGTCAGCCGGCGCTCCATTACTGACATGGAGCACGGCGAACAGATCAGTATCCCGGGGCGGGATATCGACGAGCCGGTGCTTCACCATGGTCGCGGCGGCAAGCAAACGGTGGTTCATCCGGGTAACAAGGAGTTCACCACTGGTGAGCACATCGCACGCCCCCAAGGGGGTGGCGGTGGCAAAGGGCCTGGCAAGGCGGGCAATTCCGGCGAAGGCATGGATGAGTTCGTGTTCCAGATCACCCAGGAAGAGTTTCTCGAATTCATGTTCGAGGACTTGGAGCTGCCCAATCTGGTCAAGCGCAACCTGAGTGGCACTGACACTTTCAAAACCGTTCGCGCCGGCATCAGCAACGAAGGCAACCCTTCACGGATTAACATCATCCGCACGTTGCGCTCGGCACATGCGCGGCGTATCGCGCTGTCCGGCAGCAGCCGGGCCAAGCTACGGCAGGTGCAGGCCGAACTGGAGCGCCTGAGGATCGAGGAGCCGGATAACTTCGGTGACATTCAGGAACTGGAAATCGAGGCCGCGAAACTTCAGGCACGCATCCGCCGTGTCCCGTACCTGGACACCTTCGACCTCAAATACAACCTGCTGGTCAAACAGCCCAACCCCAGCTCCAAAGCCGTGATGTTCTGCCTGATGGACGTGTCCGGGTCGATGACCCAGGCGACCAAGGACATTGCCAAGCGCTTTTTCATCCTGCTGTACCTGTTCCTCAAACGTAACTACGACAAGATCGAAGTGGTCTTCATCCGCCACCACACGAGCGCGCGCGAAGTCGACGAAGAGGAGTTTTTCTATTCTCGGGAAACCGGCGGCACCATCGTGTCCAGCGCATTGAAGCTGATGCAGGAGATCATGGCCGAGCGCTACCCCACCAATGAATGGAATATTTACGCAGCCCAGGCCTCGGACGGCGACAACTGGAACGACGACTCACCCATTTGCCGCGACATCCTGATCAAACAGATCATGCCGTTCGTGCAGTACTACACCTACGTCGAAATCACCCCGCGCGAACATCAGGCGCTGTGGTTCGAATACGAGCGCATCGGCGAAGCCTTCGCCGACACGTTCGCCCAGCAGCAGCTGGTCTCTGCCGGTGATATCTATCCGGTGTTCCGTGAACTCTTCCAGCGCAGGTTAGTGACATGACCGCTAGAGAGCAGAAGCGCCAACCCCTCTCCACGGGTTCAGAGTGGACGTTCGAACTGATCCAGGCATACGACCGGGAGATCAGCCGCATCGCCGAACGGTACGCGCTGGACACTTACCCCAATCAGATCGAGGTGATCACCGCCGAGCAAATGATGGACGCCTATGCGTCCGTCGGCATGCCGCTGGGTTATCACCATTGGTCCTACGGCAAGCACTTCCTCAGCACGGAGAAATCCTACTCGCGCGGGCAGATGGGTCTGGCGTACGAGATCGTCATCAACTCCGACCCATGTATCGCCTATCTGATGGAAGAGAACACCATCTGCATGCAGGCGCTGGTGGTGGCCCATGCCTGCTACGGGCATAACAGCTTTTTCAAGGGCAACTACCTGTTCCGCACCTGGACCGACGCCAGCTCGATCATTGATTACCTGGTCTTCGCCAAGCAGTACATCATGCAGTGCGAAGAGCGCCACGGGATCGATGCGGTCGAGGATCTGCTCGATTCCTGCCACGCGCTGATGAACTACGGCGTCGATCGCTACAAGCGGCCCTACCCGATTTCGGCGGAGGAAGAACGGCGCCGCATGAAGGACCGGGAGGAGCACCTGCAGAAACAGATCAACGATCTATGGCGCACGATTCCGAAAAGCGCGAGCAAGAACGACAAAGAGGATTTCTCGCGTTTCCCCGCCGAACCTCAGGAAAACATCCTTTACTTCATCGAAAAACACGCGCCGTTGCTGGAGCCCTGGCAGCGTGAAGTCGTGCGCATCGTGCGCAAAATCGCCCAGTATTTTTACCCGCAGCGTCAGACCCAGGTGATGAACGAGGGATGGGCGACGTTTTGGCATTACACGCTGATGAATGATCTGTACGACGAAGGGCTGGTGACTGACGGCTTCATGCTGGAATTCCTGACTTCCCACACCAGTGTTGTCTATCAGCCGGGCTTCGACAGTCCTTACTACAGCGGTATCAATCCCTACACGCTGGGGTTTGCGATGTATCAGGACATCCGGCGCATGTGCGAGCACCCGACCGAAGAAGACCGTCACTGGTTTCCTGATCTGGCCGGCACCGACTGGCTGACGGCGGTGAAGTTTGCGATGAGCAGCTTCAAGGACGAGAGCTTCATCCTGCAGTACCTGTCGCCCAAGGTGATTCGCGACCTGAAGCTGTTCAGCATCCTGGACGATGATCAGAAGGACGATCTCCTCGTGCCCGCCATCCACGATGAAACCGGCTACAAGGTGATTCGTGAAACCCTCGCCGCGCAATACAACCTCGGCAACCGCGAACCCAACGTGCAGATCTACAGCATCGACCGTCGCGGCGACCGCTCCCTGACCCTGCGTCACCAACAGCACGACCGCAAACCCCTTGGCGATTCGACGGACGAAGTGCTGAAGCACCTGCACCGGCTGTGGGGTTTTGATATCCATCTGGAGACGCTGCAGGGCGACCAGGTCATGAAAGTCCACCATGTGCCGCCGAGAAGCGAACACGCTGACAGTGAATATCCCCGGCTGGACCTGGCGGTCGTCCACTTATAAACCATGAGCGTTTCCAGCCTCCGCGATCGCGACTTAAGGTTTATCCTGTCGCCCTCACGGAGGCTTTTTTATGCAGATTTATAAAGTTGGCGGCGCAGTACGCGATCGCCTGCTTGGCAAACCGGTCACTGACATCGACTGGGTAGTGGTGGGTGCATCGACTGAAGAGATGCTGGTGAAGGGCTACCGCCCGGTGGGAACGGATTTCCCCGTCTTCCTGCATCCGCTCACCGGTGAGGAATACGCGCTGGCTCGCACCGAGCGCAAGACTGGCAAGGGATATGGCGGCTTTGTTTTCCACGCCCACCCGGACGTCACGCTGGAGCAAGATCTGATCCGCCGCGACCTGACCATCAATGCTATTGCCGAAGACAAGAACGGCCAGCTGACTGATCCCTATCATGGCCAGCAGGACCTCGAAGCCCGAGTGTTGCGTCACGTTTCACCCGCGTTCGCCGAAGATCCCTTGCGCGTCCTGCGTGTGGCCCGTTTCGCCGCGCGCTATGCCCCCGACGGTTTCACCATTGCTCCGGAAACCCTCGAACTCATGGGTCAGCTGAGCGGTTCGGGTGAACTGGAAGCGCTGACACCGGAACGCAGCTGGAAGGAAATTTCCCGCGCGCTGATGGAAAAAGAGCCCCAGGTGTTCATCGAGGTCCTGCGTGAATGTGGCGCCCTGAAAATACTCATGCCAGAAGTCGACGCGCTGTTTGGCGTGCCTCAGCCGGAAGCCCACCACCCTGAGATCGACACCGGCGTGCACGTCCTCAGCGTGTTGCATCAGTCCGCCCTGCACCGCCAGCCGCTAAGCGTGCGCTGGGCGTGCTTGCTGCACGATTTGGGCAAGGGACTCACGCCGGTAGAGGAATGGCCGCGCCACATCGCCCACGAGCATAAAGGGCTCAAAGCGATCAAGGCGGTGAACCAGCGTTTCAAAGTGCCAAGGGACTGTCAGGAACTGGCGCTGCTGGTGGGCGAATACCACACCCACGGCCATCGCGCGCTGGAATTGAAGCCCTCGACATTGCTGGACTTGCTGCAGAGCTTTGACGTGTATCGCCGACCGCAGCGTTTCGAGGAATTCATCGCCGCCTGCGAAATGGACGCCCGAGGCCGCAAGGGTTTCGAGGAGCGCACGTACCCGCAAGCCGAATATCTGCGCGGCGCTGCCGAGGCGGCCCGGCAAGTGGCGGTTCAGCCGCTATTGGAGAAAGGTTTTCAGGGCCAACAACTGGGCGAAGCGCTCAAACGGGAGCGGCTGGATACGCTGAAGGTGTACAAGGCGTCGTATCAGCTTTGAGCCGCTGAGCCGACTGCGGCTCATTGCGGCTGCTTGTTTGACGTGTGTTAAACCGCAGCCAGCAGGAGGGCCGGGGTGAGTGGCTCGCCACGCCATTCGAAGGCAACCGGCCAGAGTTTCTGATCGATGTTCGCGTCGGCCCAAAGCCGGGCAAACGAGACGCCGGCCTCAGGGTGCAGGCGTTGCGGCGCGATCAGCGACAACGGCCACAGCACGAACGCATTTTTGAGGATTTCGGCGCGTGGCAGAATCAGGCCGTCGAAGTTGCCGACCTGCTCGCCATACAGCAGGACATCAATATCCAGCGGCAAACCTTTGCGATCAGGGGCATAACGCCCGTTATCGGCTTCGATGAATTTGAGGCGGCGGTCCAGTTCAGTCAGCGGCAGATCCGTCAGTGCCGAAACCACCAGATTGAAAAACGGCCCGCTCTTGATCCCCACCGGGTGACTTTCGAACACCGGCGAGCAGGTCATCTCGGTGAGGAAACCGGCAAGGGCGTCGAGGCCTGCGCACAGATGGCGCTCCCGCTCGATATTGCTGCCCAGTCCCAGAAAAATCCGTGTCAGCGACATCCGCGCTCGATCTCCACCCCAACGCCCTTCGCCGCTGGCACGGCTCCCGGCTTGGTCAATTTGAGGTGCAGCCAGGGAATGTTGAACTCGCTCATAAGCACTTCGGCCAGACGTTCGGCAAAGGTTTCAACCAGTTGGAATTGAGAGACTTCGGCGAACGCCTGAATACGCGCGGACACACTGGCGTAATCGAGCGCTTTGCTCAGGTCATCGCCTGCGGCTGCAGGCCGATTGTCCCAGGCAAAACTCAGGTCCAGACGCAGGCACTGGCGAATGCCACGCTCCCAGTCGTAGGCGCCGATGACGGTATCGACCTCCAGACCTTCAATGAAAACTCTGTCCAAGCCTATCTCTCCGCTGCACGACAAGGGCGCAATGCGCCGTTAGAATCAAGGCAACCTCGCCCGGAATGGTTAGCATGTTTTGGTTACTGGCGGTCCTCGCCTACCTGCTCGGCTCACTGTCCTTCGCCATCCTGATCAGCCGCATAACCGGTCGCCCGGACCCGCGCGCCAGTGGGTCGGGCAACGCCGGCGCCACCAACATGCTGCGCGTGGCCGGCAAGAAGCTCGCGGTGCTGACCTTGGTTGGCGACGTCTGCAAAGGCATGATCCCGGTGCTGATCGCCAGAGCTCTGAGCCTCGACCCACGCCTGCAAGCCTGGATCGGTCTGTGCGCCGTCCTGGGGCATCTGTTCCCGCTTTACTTTCGTTTCCGCGGCGGCAAGGGCGTGGCCACGGCCGCCGGCATGTTGCTGGCCTTGTATCCGCCAGCTGCCCTGCTCGCCATCGGCGCCTGGCTGCTGACGTTCTACCTCACTCGCACCAGCTCACTGGCGTCGTTGATCGCCACGCCGCTGACGCTGCCGCTGCTTGCCTGGCAGGAACCCCACGCCTTGCTGCCGATGAGCGTACTGACGCTGCTCATCGTCTGGCGCCATCGGGGCAATCTACGCGACCTGTTTGCGGGGCGCGAACGGCATTTCTGAAACGACACCTGGCAGAGGCCCAACCCGTGGCTTGCGCTGCCTTGCCATTAAAGACCTGGCAGCTGCTCCATTGGCCAGCGCGCCTGCACGGTAATGCTCAGACTTTCCCTCTGCCCTGCCTGCAATCGCTGGCAGCCGGCAAAGGCGATCATCGCGCCGTTGTCGGTGCAGAACTCGGGCCTCGCGTAATAGACATTTCCGCCCAGGCCTTCAAGCATCTGTTCCAGCGACAGGCGCAACGCCTTGTTTGCGCTCACGCCGCCGGCAATGACCAGACGTTTCAACCCGGTCTGCTTCAGCGCGCGTTTGCACTTGATGGTCAAAGTGTCCACCACCGCCTGCTGGAAGGCCAGTGAGATGTCGCAACGGGTTTGCTCGCTGTCGTCCCCGGCGATCTGGCACTGCTGCCAGGTGTTCAGGGAGAAGGTTTTCAGGCCGCTGAAGCTGAAATCCAGCCCGGGACGATCCGTCATCGGACGCGGAAAGACAAAACGCCCGGCCACACCGGATTGCGCCAGACGGGAAATCTCCGGACCGCCAGGGTAATTCAGGCCCATCATTTTCGCGGTTTTGTCGAAGGCTTCGCCGGCGGCGTCGTCCAGGGTTTCGCCCAGCAGCTCATAAAGACCAATGCCATCGACGCGAACCAGCTGCGTATGGCCGCCGGAAACCAACAAAGCGACGAACGGAAACTCAGGCGGATTTTCCTCCAGCATAGGTGCGAGCAAATGCCCTTCCATGTGGTGAACACCCAGTGCCGGGATGTCCCACGCGAACGCCAGAGCCTGTGCGCACGAGGCACCTACCAGCAGGGCCCCGACCAGCCCGGGGCCAGCGGTGTAGGCAATGGCATCGATCTCGGTCACGGCGCAGTCGGCCTCGGCCAAGACCTGACGAATCAAGGGCAGCATGCGTTTTACGTGGTCACGCGAGGCAAGCTCCGGGACCACCCCGCCATAGACGCGGTGCAGGTCGATCTGGCTGAATAATGCATCGGCAAGCAGCCCGCGTTCGCTGTCGTACAGCGCGACACCGGTCTCATCGCAGGAAGTTTCCATTCCCAGTACTAGCATGGGGTACGCCTTGTGGAGGCTGAATTCGAAGGCGCGCATAATAGTCGCCGCTCATGCCTGCGACCAGTGCTTTTCGATCAGAGGCTTTGCATTCCGCGAAGCAAGGGGTTAACATCCGCAACCCTTAAAAACCGACGTACTTAGTGCAAGCGTTGCAGTAAGCGTTGACCCCGGTAATGAATGAAGGTAGCTCTGGATGCCAGCCGTCAAAGTTAAAGAGAACGAACCCTTCGACGTAGCTCTGCGTCGTTTCAAGCGCTCCTGCGAAAAAGCCGGTGTTCTGGCTGAAGTTCGTAGCCGCGAATTTTACGAGAAGCCGACTTCTGAGCGTAAGCGTAAAGCAGCAGCTGCTGTTAAGCGTCACGCCAAGAAAGTACAGCGCGAACAGCGCCGCGCCGTTCGTCTGTATTAATACAGACGTCTGACGCAAGCTTCTGCCTTGCCCGGCCTTCAAAGCCGGGCTGTCGGCAGTTGCAGTTCTAGCCTCAAGCAACACCGTTCAAGCAACACAAGACAGAGGCTGTTGACGCCGCAGATGCGACCGAGACAAATCCCGTCGATTTCTTCCAGCCTGATTCAGGCCGCGTTGACCCGTCTACACTGACCAAGCAACCGTCGTTACGGTTTGGATTCGCCACGATCTTTCTGGCGGGGCGCCTGATGATGAGAACGCCATGGCCGGACTGATTCCCCAAGGTTTTATTGACGACCTCCTGAACCGCACCGACATCGTCGATGTTGTCAGCTCACGCGTTCAATTAAAAAAGACCGGCAAGAACTTCAGCGCCTGTTGTCCTTTCCATAAAGAGAAGACACCGTCGTTCAGCGTCAGCCCGGACAAACAGTTTTATTACTGCTTCGGTTGTGGCGCGGGTGGCAATGCCCTCGGCTTCATCATGGACCACGACAACCTGGATTTCCCCCAAGCCGTCGAAGACCTTGCCAAAGCCGCCGGGATGGAAGTCCCTCGCGAACAAGGCGTAAAAGGGCAAAAGCCCCGCCAGCCTACTGATTCGCCGCTTTACCCTCTGCTAACCGCCGCCGCCGACTTTTACCGGGCTGCGCTGAAAAGCCATCCAACGCGAAAATCCGCGGTGGAATACCTGAAAGGCCGTGGCCTGTCAGGCGAGATCGCCCGCGACTTCGGACTGGGCTTCGCCCCCCCTGGCTGGGATAACCTCTACAAGCACTTAAGCAGCGACACCCTTCAGCAGAAGGCGATGATCGACGCTGGCTTGCTGATCGAAAACGCCGAAACCGGCAAACGCTACGACCGCTTTCGCGACCGGGTGATGTTCCCCATTCGCGACAGCCGCGGCCGTGTGATCGCATTTGGCGGGCGGGTACTGGGCGACGACAAGCCTAAATACCTGAACTCTCCTGAAACCCCGGTGTTTCATAAGGGTCAGGAGTTGTACGGTTTATTCGAAGCTCGCAAATTTAACCGTAACCTGGACGAGATTATCGTCGTCGAAGGTTACATGGACGTCATTGCACTGGCCCAACAAGGCTTGCGCAATGCCGTTGCGACACTGGGTACGGCGACCAGTGAAGAGCATTTGAAGCGGCTGTTTCGTGTGGTACCGAACGTGCTGTTCTGCTTCGACGGCGACCAGGCTGGCCGAAATGCCGCCTGGCGTGCACTGGAAGCAACGATTCCCGGCTTGCAGGATGGCCGGCGCGCGAGGTTTCTGTTTCTGCCCGAAGGGGAAGATCCCGACACCTTGGTGCGCGCCGAAGGCACTGACGCGTTCAAGGCGCGAATCAACCAGCACGCACAACCGCTGGCCGACTATTTTTTCGAGCAACTGACCAAGGAGGCCGATCCGCGCTCCCTGGAAGGCAAGGCGCATATGGTGACGCTGGCCGCGCCGCTGATCGAAAAAGTGCCGGGCGCCAATTTGCGCGAATTGATGCGTCGGCGCCTGAAAGAAATCACCGGGCTGGACACCGCTGCGGTCAACCAGTTGATGCAGTCTGCGCCGGCGGAAGCTCAGCCCAGCTACGATCCCGGCTTCGATTACGAGGCCGTGCCGGATTACGGCGATTACCAGCAGCACGACTATCAGGCGCAGCAGGAATGGACACCGAACGCGCCGGGCGGTCAGCAGAAGAAATGGGACAAGAAGCCGTGGGACAAAGGCAAGAAATGGGACAAGAACGGCAAGCGTCCTGATTTCGAACCTCGCGGTCCACGCACACCGGCGACGGTAGAGCCACCGGCGCTGACAGCACTCAGAACGCTACTGCACCACCCTGAGCTGTCGGCACAGGTCGCCAACGCCAGTACGTTCGCCGATGAAGAAAACGTGTATTCGCAGCTTCTCGTGGCACTGATTGACGCTACACAGAAAAACCCGAAGCTACGCACGATGCAGTTGATTGCCCGCTGGCATGGCACCGATCAAGGACGATTATTGCGTCAACTGGCGGAAAAGGAATGGCTGATATCGGCCGATAACCTTGAACAACAGTTTTTCGACACTATAACTAGCTTGTCTGCCCGCCAACGCGAGCGACATCTGGAGCAATTGATCAGGAAGGAACGGCAGTCAGGCCTGAGCGCAGAAGAAAAAGTTCAGCTGCTCAACCTGTTAAATCGCAAAGTTCCTGCACAAACCCCGACCTCAACTGGCGTGTGAGGTCATAGCTCGGGTATAATCCCCGGCTTGTTTTTTGCCCGCCAAGACCTTCAGTGGATAGGGTGTTATGTCCGGAAAAGCGCAACAGCAGTCTCGTATCAAAGAGTTGATCACCCTGGGTCGTGAGCAGAAGTATCTGACTTACGCAGAGGTCAACGACCACCTGCCTGAGGATATTTCAGATCCTGAGCAGGTGGAAGACATCATCCGCATGATCAACGACATGGGGATCCCCGTACACGAGAGTGCTCCGGATGCGGACGCCCTTATGTTGGCCGACGCCGACACTGACGAGGCAGCCGCTGAAGAAGCCGCTGCAGCGTTGGCTGCGGTCGAGACCGACATCGGTCGCACGACTGACCCAGTGCGCATGTACATGCGTGAAATGGGTACGGTCGAGCTTCTGACGCGTGAAGGCGAAATCGAAATCGCCAAGCGTATCGAAGAAGGCATCCGTGAAGTGATGGGCGCGATCGCGCACTTCCCTGGCACGGTTGAGCACATTCTCTCAGAGTACACTCGCGTTACTACCGAAGGCGGTCGTCTGTCCGACGTCCTGAGCGGCTATATCGACCCGGACGACGGCATCGCGCCGCCAGCCGAAGTCCCGCCGCCAGTCGACCCGAAGGCCGAGAAAGCCGAAGGTGCTGACGACGAAGAAGAAGACGCTTCCGACGATGAAGAGGACGAGGTCGAAAGTGGACCGGACCCAGTCATCGCCGCCCAGCGCTTCGGTGCCGTTTCAGACCAGATGGCCATTGCCCTCAAGGCCGTGAAAAAGCACGGCCGCGGCAGCAAGCAGGCCAACGCTGAACTGCTGGCCCTGGCCGAGCTGTTCATGCCGATCAAGCTGGTTCCGAAACAGTTTGAAGGTCTGGTTGAGCGTGTTCGCGGTGCCCTTGAGCGTCTGCGTGCGCAAGAACGCGCCATCATGCAGCTGTGTGTTCGTGATGCACGCATGCCGCGCGCCGACTTCCTTCGCCAGTTCCCGGGCAATGAAGTTGACCAGAGCTGGACAGACGGGCTGGCCAAAGGCAAAAGCAAATACGCTGAAGCCATTGGTCGGCTTCAGGCCGACATTCAACGTTGCCAGCAAAAGCTGACCGCGCTGGAAGAAGAAACCGGGCTGACCATCCTGGAAATCAAGGACATCAACCGTCGGATGTCGATCGGTGAGGCCAAGGCCCGCCGCGCGAAGAAAGAAATGGTTGAAGCCAACCTGCGTCTGGTGATCTCGATCGCCAAGAAGTACACCAACCGTGGCCTGCAATTCCTCGATCTGATCCAGGAAGGCAACATCGGTCTGATGAAGGCGGTGGACAAGTTCGAATACCGTCGCGGTTACAAGTTCTCGACGTACGCCACCTGGTGGATTCGTCAGGCAATCACTCGCTCGATCGCTGACCAGGCACGCACCATCCGTATCCCGGTGCACATGATCGAGACGATCAACAAGCTCAACCGCATTTCCCGTCAGATGTTGCAGGAAATGGGTCGCGAACCGACGCCGGAAGAGCTGGGCGAACGCATGGAAATGCCCGAGGACAAGATCCGCAAGGTATTGAAGATCGCTAAAGAGCCGATCTCCATGGAAACCCCGATCGGTGACGACGAAGACTCGCACCTGGGTGACTTCATTGAAGACTCGACCATGCAGTCGCCAATCGATGTCGCCACGGTAGAGAGCTTGAAAGAAGCGACGCGCGAAGTGCTGTCGGGCCTCACCGCCCGTGAAGCTAAGGTCCTGCGTATGCGTTTCGGTATCGACATGAACACCGACCACACCCTCGAGGAAGTCGGTAAGCAGTTCGATGTTACCCGTGAACGTATCCGTCAGATAGAAGCCAAGGCGTTGCGCAAGCTGCGTCACCCGACGCGAAGCGAACACCTGCGCTCGTTCCTCGACGAGTAAGCGACACGTCGTACCAAAACCCCCGGCATTGCTGGGGGTTTTGCGTTTTAAGGAATAAATTTCCGGCAGAGTGCCACTGTTGTCCAGCCCGACTACACTCGGTTGATTCTCACCCATGAATCACCGAGGCTGCCATGATTTGGATGCCGGCCATTGCTCTCTTATGCGTGCTCGCCCCCGCTGCTGTCACTGCCCAGGCGTTGCTTCACGACGGGGAAAACAGGCAAGGGATGCATCAGGAGTGGCTGCCCGGCGAGGATACTGAACCCGGGAATGCACCCGGTATAAGTCTCCATCTGCCCACTGAATTGATCAGCGACCGATTTGCAGGTATCGATCAAAGTCGCCAACCCGAACAATTCAGCGGACTGGACGATTCGCCCTCCGCCTCGCAGGCGGCCACTCACTCCAGTGAGCGCAGCAAGCTCTGGCACGAATTTCTGCTCATCGGACTGCCCGGATTGCTGTTTCTGACGACGGTACTGGCCATCGTGGTCCGGATCAACCGTCGTCTCAGTTCCGAGATCTCCCGCCGAATCGCCCTGGAACAAGAACTGCGCAGCAGCGAGTATCACTATCGCGGGATGATCGAGAGCCTCTCGGCCATCGCGTGGGAAGCCAATACCCACGACTATTCCTACAACTATGTCTCGCCCCACGCGCAGGATTTGTTGGGGTATCCGCTGCACCAATGGCGAAGGCCCGGATTCTGGCGGAGTATCGTTCATCCGGAGGACGTCGACTACGCCCAGGCCTATTGCGACCGGGAGGTGGCGGAAGGCAACGATCACAGCGTCGATTATCGAGTCCTGAGCGCCGACGGCAGGGTGGTCTGGATTCGAGACATCGTAAGCATGATCGGCTATGGCCGAGAGCCTGTGATGCGGGGGCTGATGATCGACATCAGCGAAGCCAAGCAAACCGAAGAGGCGCTGCGTCTTTCGGAAGGGAAGTTCGCCTCGGTGTTTGCGCAGTGTCCTGACATGCTGGTCATCGCGCGTCTTTCGGACGGCTGCTTTCTGGAGGCGAATCCAGCATTTCTGGAGCAGATCGGCGTCAGCCCTGCTGAAGTCGTCGGGCGCGTGCCTGCCGAGCTGAACATCTGGGGTATTCCCGACATCGGCCACAGCCTGCTGCAACGCCTTCAGAAGGGCAGCATCCGCAATCTGGAAATGCCGTTTCGGCGCAGTGATGGTCGGCTGTTCACCGGGCTTCTGTCAGCCGAGCCTTTTGATCTGGACTCCACGGCGGCAGTGGTTCTGGTGGTGAGGGACATCACGCCACTCAAGGAGGCCCAGCAACAGCTGCAGATGTCCGAAGAGAAATTTGCCAAAGCGTTCCACTCCTCCCCTGACGGCCTGCTGATTACGCGGCAAAACGACGGGCTGCTGGTGGAGGTGAACGACGGCTTCAGCCGCATCACCGGCTATCACAGCTCGTTGTCGCTGGACCGCACCACCCTTGACCTGGGCATCTGGGTAGATTTGAACGAGCGACAGCAACTGCTTGAGCAACTGAGACGTGACGGTTTCGTGAAGGACTTTACCAGCCACATCCGTCGCAGGGATGGTCAGATCCGTCTGTGCGAGATTTCCGCGCGACCGCTTCTGATTGCCGGTGAAGACTGCATGCTCACCATCGCGCGCGACATCACCGACCGCCACCAGATGCAGGAAAAGCTGCAACTGGCCGCAACGGTATTCGAGAGCACAGCGGAAGGCGTACTGATCACCGACACCCGGCAGCGAATCAATGCCGTGAACCGCGCTTTCAGCGAGATCACTGGCTACAGCGAACTCGAAGCGCTCGGTAACACGCCAAGCTTGTTGGCGTCCGGACTCCACGACAGCGCGTTCTACGCCGCCATGTGGTACCAACTGACAGCAGAGGGTCATTGGCAGGGCGAGATCAGCAACCGGCGCAAAAATGGCGAGATCTATCCGAGCTGGCTGACCATCAGTGCCGTGCGCAATCGCGGTAAATTCATCACCCACTTCGTTGCAGTGTTCGCTGATATTTCCAGCCTGAAGCAGGCTCAGGCCCGGCTGGATTATCAGGCACACCACGACCCGCTGACCGGTCTGCCCAACCGCACGCTGTTCGAAAGCCGACTGCACGCCGCGCTGGCTCACTCCAGAGCGGCTTACAGCCTTGGCGCGGTGTTGTTTCTGGACCTGGACCGCTTCAAGCACATCAACGACAGCCTCGGCCACCCGGTCGGTGACCTGCTGCTGAAAAGCATAGCGGTACGCCTGAAGGAGAACCTGCGCGACATCGACACCGTCGCGCGACTCGGCGGTGATGAATTCATCATTCTGTTGCCCGGCCTGCAAAACCCGAGCGACGCCGAAGCGGTCGCCACCAAGCTGCTCAACAGTTTTTCGTCGCCGTTCCAGGCGGGCGAACATGAATTCTTCATGAGCACCAGCATCGGCAGCGCGCTGTTTCCCACCGATGGCGCCGATGTGGCCACGCTGATCAAGAATGCTGACGCAGCGATGTATCGCTCGAAGGCCAAGGGGCGCAACCGCGTAGAGCATTACACGCGCGATCTGACCACTCAGGCCAGCGAGCGGATTGCCCTGGAGCACGAGCTGCGGCGCGCCATCGAGCGTAACGAGTTCACCCTGTCCTACCAGCCCAAGATCAGCTTGCTGACACAACGCCTGGTCGGGGCCGAGGCGCTGATACGCTGGTTCCACCCCACTTTCGGCCACATCCCACCCGAGCGGTTTATTCCGCTGGCAGAAGAAAACGGCATGATCCTGCAGATCGGCGAATGGGTGCTCGATACGGCCTGCCAGCAGTTGCACGAGTGGAACCAGCGCTACGACGTGTTTGGGCCCTTGTCAGTGAACCTTGCCGGTGCACAGCTGCGTCAGCCCAACCTGGTCAACAGGATCGAGCGTCTGCTGCTCCAGCACCAGTTACAGCCAGGCTGCCTGCAGCTGGAGATCACCGAGAACTTCATCATGTCGCAGACCGAAGAAGCGCTATCAGTGCTGCATCGCCTGAAGAAACTCGGCGTGCAGCTGGCGATCGACGACTTCGGCACCGGCTACTCCTCGCTCAGTTATCTCAAACGCCTGCCGCTGGACATCCTCAAGATCGATCAATCGTTTGTGCGCGGCTTGCCTGATGACCCCCATGATGCGGCCATCGTCCGCGCCATCATCGCGTTGGGCCGCAGCATGCAACTGACCGTCATTGCAGAAGGCGTCGAAACCCTTGAACAGCAGCAATTCTTGGCAGACGAAGGCTGTGAACAAATCCAGGGCTACCTCGTCAGCCTGCCCCTGCGCGCGGAGGAATTCTGCAAGACGTTTCTTCGTGCAACCGTTTCAGACGTTTCGGATAGCACAGCGCGTAAACCGTCGTTATAATCCGCGGCCTACTGAGGGCCTATAGCTCAGTTGGTTAGAGCAGGGGACTCATAATCCCTTGGTCCACGGTTCGAGTCCGTGTGGGCCCACCAAATAAAAAGCCGCGCATTGCGCGGCTTTTTTCGTTCTTGCGCGGTACCCACCGCCGGCCTCATCACAACCTCAATCAATCACCACATGCGGCAAAAACCGGCTGCTGTCCTTGGTGATCAAACTGTCATCTTCACGAATCCCGATCCCCGAAGCCGTATCCCCCACCACCCACGATCCGATCAGCGTGTAGCTGTCGCCAAAGCGAGGCAACGGTGCGAAAGCTTGCAGGATGTAGGGGGCATCGTTGTAAGGCCCATCTTCGAAGATGACCTGGTCGGTCGGGGTGCGGATTTCGATGTTGGCGCCTTCGCGGGAAAAGTACGGCTTGCGCACCCAGCCCTTCGGCACTGCGGATTGCGGGTTCTGGTCGACGAAGGACGGCAGCAGATTGGGGTGCCCTTCGTTGAATTCCCACAGCAACGGCAGGATGCCTTTGTTCGAAATGATCGCCTTCCAGGCCGGCTCGATGAATTGCGTGTCGCACTGCGGGATGGCTTGGCCGTGGGGCTCATGGAACACATGCTCCCAGGCGTGCAGCTTGAAGAGGCGTTCGATCCAGCGGCCTTCGAGATCGACGAATCTGCCGTGGGCATTCAGGCCGATGTCTTCGATGTCGATGTGGCGGGTTTCGATGCCGGCGTGCTCGGCCATTTTGCGCAGGAACTCAGTCGTGCCCCTGTCTTCGATGGAGCCTGACATGCACGAGAAGTAGAAAGGCCCGCCTTCTCTGATCGCCGCAAACGCTCGTACCAGGTCCTCCGCCATCGAGTTGAACTGCGAAGCGTGGGCTGGCAATACGCCGCGCTGGATCTGCTCTTCAAGCCAGATGAGCTGGAACGCGCCCGCTTCATATGCTGACGTAGGGGTGTCCATGTTGGCTTCCAGCAGCTTGGCCGAGTTCACACCGTCATAGCTGAAATCAAAACGTCCGTATAAATGCGGGTGGCCTTCCTTCCACGAGGAGCGGACCAGATCGAAGAACGCCTGTGGAATGGCCAGCCGGGTCAGCAGTTCTTCACTCTCGACGACCTTTTCCACGACGTCCAGGCACATGGCATGAAGCTCCTGGGTCGGCGCTTCGATGTCGCGCGTGATCTGCGCTTCGGTGAACTGGTAGTAGGCCCGCTCATCCCAATAGCGCTCACCGTCGATGGTGTGAAAGTTGAACCCTTCACGCTCGGCTGTCTGGCGCCAGTCAGGACGTTCCTGGATGCTGATCCTTTTCATGGGTAACGTCCCTGTTATCCGCCGAAGCTTGAGCCGCTGCTTTTGCCACCCCAACCGCTGCGAGCAGTGGCCTGGCTGCCGAAACCGCCACGGGAAACCGACGACGAGACAGCGGAGTTACGACCAAGGGTGCTTTTGCTGTAAGTCCCGGTCGAGCTGCTTCGCGCCTGGGTGGAGTTGCCGAAGGTTTTGCCCCGTTCGATCTGGCGCGACAGTGTGGAATACCCATATCCACCCCGCGAGTCACGCTCCTGATAGATGGGCTGGGCGTAGTAACGACCGCCACCACCGGTGAATCCGTTAACCATGTTGCTGACCAGCATGCCCATCAGGAATCCGTTCACCCCGGAACCAAAGCCGCCACCGCCACCGCCGGACTGGTCAGCCTGTGCCTTCGCTGCGTCGACCTGAGACTTGGGAAGCTCCCCGGAAACTTCCAGCTGGAAACCGCCGAGCTTGGGCGTGAACTTGCCATCGGCATTCTGCTGGCAGTAATCAGGGACGAAATCTGCTTCGCAAGCCGTCTTGTCGTCGTAGGTCGGGGCTACGCGGCGGTGCTCCGCCAGCGCGCTCATGTAAGCGTCCGAGCAGATGTCGACCGGGACTTTCTGATCCACGCAGGCCTGAACCGAAGGGTAGGTCTGCTGAGCGGAAACCTCTACGGTGTCGGATTTGCTGCACGCGCTGATCGCCAGCGGCAGGGTGCTGGCCAGGACCAGCTTGAGGGAACTACGTCTCATCGATAACTCCTTTCGATAACGGGCGATCAGGTCGACGGCGTCATGCAGGCCGAGTTGAGAAAACCGACACTGATCGAGACGCTGGCGGCGTAGATGGCCGCGGCTAGCTCGCCTCGGGTAATACGTGCGGAAAGATCCTTGAGCACCATGCTGGTGGCGGTGAAGGCCAGCAACTGTACGACAGCCGCAATGACTGCCCAGATCACCACATCCAGTACGCTGATGCTGTAGGTGATGACGTTGCTGGCAGGCAGGGCGAAACCGATGAGTGCGCCGCCCAAAGCGACAGCCGCAGCTACATTGCCCTCACGAATCTGGGCGAACTCCTTGTGCGGCGTCAGACGCGTGTAGGCCATCTGAAACAACGCGAACAACCCGCCGGCCACAATGATGTAGACAACAAAACTCAGCAACGACTGGAAGCTGACGGACATACGAAGCGCTTCAAGCATTTTTTACTTCCTTTTAAATGACGGTGAAATCAGTGGACTGCAGGGTCACGCCGACCGACGTGGTGAAGGAAACAACGCCCTCCTCGTCTTCCTCGACCGACAGCAGCAGAAACTCGCGACGATCCACCAACCCGGTGTCCCGCGCGTACAACATGCTCAGGTGCTTGATGCGGTAAGCACCGTCAGGACTGACAACCTGCTCGTCCATGGGCGTGAGCTCGGTCTGACCCTCTTCCGTGCCCCACTGACGCCCGTATTCCCAGCCGTCATGCTCGAATATCGGCAGACCGACTTTGGACGCAGGCCCCACCAGACGCTTGAGCTCCGCCTCGCTATTGATCGTGACGGCGCTGCTGTAGCCGAACAGGATGATGTCCTGGACGTCTTCAGCGGCAGGCCCGTTCATCATGACCTGCAGCCAGTAATCTTCGTCCTCGAAGTAGAAGCGCACCAGACGAACCGATTGCCCCAGGTCGACCTGACCCACTGACCAGACAACTTCTTCGTTGGGGACCACCAGTTCCGAATGGCCGTCGAGCATCAGCTTGAGCGAGTCGTCGAGGTCCATCATCCGCCCGGTAGCCAGCCCGAACGGATTAGCCAAGGCCGAATTGCCGAGAGGATTGGAGCCGGCCGGTGGAATGGGCGACTCCAGGCCTAATGCGCGTTTGATCCAGCTCATGTTTCATCTCCTTGAATTCGCGCCGAAGCGATCTGAAAAAGTTCTGCCCTTCACTTCACGGGGCTTCGCTCAAGAAGCTGCCGTGAGTGCATTAACCAGGCCGTCACGATACCGGCAAGCGCGCCACACAGGTGTGACTCAATCGATACGCCCGGCACCGGAATGAAGCCGAAAATCAATCCGCTGTAGCCCAGCAGGGTCACCAGTGCGATCGCGAAACTCGCCAGACTGCGCTGATACCAGCCGCGGGCCAGCAAATACGCCCACAAGCCAAATATCAGGCCGCTGGCGCCCACATGGATGACAGGTCTGCCAATCACCCAAACCATCAGGCCTCCCAGCACAGTGATGAGCAGTGCAACGCGAATGTAACGCTGAAGCCCCTCGGTTGCGACCAGCCAGCTCAGCACCACAAAAGGCAGGAGATTGCTCAGCAGGTGACGGACCGAACCATGCAGAAACGGAGAAAACAGGATGCCTTGCAGTCCGGAAAACGTTCTAGGCACCAGGCCGTGGGACAGCAGGCTGTTGGCGGTCAGGGAGTTAACCATCTGCACAACGATCATCAAAGCGGCGAGGCAGAGTATCGTCCGTAGTCCATTTCCGATATTCATCTGCACACCGCTGAAACCCGAAAAATCGAAACCGAAAAAAGGCAGCCGGATATCCGGCTGCCTCTGTTTAACGGTGCTTATTGCCCAGCGTTACCGCTCTGGCTTTGCGCTTTCAAGCGGGCCAAAACGTCCGCTGCACCGCCTGTTTTAGCGCCGATCCCGGCATCCTGAAGACGACGCTCCAGATCGCCGCCATTGGCAGCCTCGGCCAGCTCGTCGGCCGCTTCAAGTCTCGCGTCCTGTTCATCCTGACGCTGCTTGATACGTGCCAGCGAACCCACTGCGGTTTCGAGTCGGCCATTGGCACCGCCGGTCGCAGCCGCCGCGTTGATCTGTGCCTTTTGCACGCTGTCGCGGGCCTTGGCCATGTCGGTCTGCTGACGCAGGCCTTTGATCTGGCTTTCGGCTTTGATGACCTGTGCGGTCAGTTTCGCCACGTGGACGCCAAACTGATCGGCCGCCAGTTTCTCCTGATCGCGCAGAGCCGTCAGCTCGGCCACTTTCTCGGCACACTCGAGGGCAAGGGCTTCTTCGCCTTTGTTCATCGCCGCGAGCGCTTTCTGCTCCCAGTTGGCGATGTTCTTGTCGTGCTCTTCAACGCGCTGGAGCGAGAGCTTGTGCTTGGCTTTGATCTGGATCAGCTGGTTGCGCGCCGCGAGCATGGAGGCGTCGGCGTCACGGATTTCCTGATCGAGGATTCGCAGTGCCTGGGCATCGACGATGGCTTCACCCACCTCGGAAGCCCCACCACGCAACGCTGTGACCATTTTTTTCCAAAGGCTCATTGATGTGTCTCCCGATTACTGTGAATCAACTTTAAGAAAATCTTCGTAGGCGTCGGCCGCATGAATCACGTTTTCTGCCAGGGTGAGCACCTCGTGGACGACGACCGTCAACGAAGAGGCTGCGCTCAGTGCGCCAAACATGTTGTAAAAGGTTTCGCCGTTCGGCAGGGTCTCGATGCCGATCGACGACAGCGGGAACAGCTCCCGGCTGCGCAACACAGCGTCGTTAAAAGCCGCCGGGTCTTTCACCTCGGAGGCGTACACCAGCACGGAATCAACCAGGATCTGGTCGCCCGCAATGGCAATGATGATGGGCAAGCCGCCGAACTGGTTCATCACCAGGCTCAGACTTCGCTCGGCGCCTTGAATGAGGGTCAGCTCGATATCTTTGTCTTTCACAACGTCCAGCTCGGCGAACGCCGAGTGAAGTGTGTTGATCGTCCAATTGGTGTTCTCAGTCATGAATCCCTCCAGTTTGATCCGGTTACCCAAGTAGGGCTGGCGCAGCACTTTTTCGATGTCTCTCAATACTTCCGCGTTTTCGGGAAGCACGTACAGCTCTCGTTTCACGTACCCGGCAGCCGTCAGCCGAGCGCGCATCTCGCGCATGTAGTCGGTTGAAGTTTTCCGAGCCATTGAAGTTTTCCCGAACATCACATGTGATAGCAACGCACCCTACGCGCAAGCATCCGGATACGCAACATCTCACATGTGATGACTTTGTGAATGAGTGCACACCGGAGGTGACGCGCAGCATTTGCCAGGCTTCGGATATATTCATCTTCTCCATGGTCTGTAACCCCATGAACTCAGCCTCCCTACCCTCCTGGCTTCGCCGCGCCCTGCGTCCGCTTCTGGATCCATACCGCCGCTATCGCCATGCGCGCTACATTCACGCCGGCCGAATCGTGGTCGGACTGCTGGTGTCGATTCTTCTGACGACAGGTTTTCATCTGCCCCACGGTGAGTGGGCGTCGGTGACCATGCTGATCGTGATTGGCGGGTTGCAGCACCACGGCAATATCGGCAAAAAATCGGTGGAGCGCGCGTACGGGACATTGATTGGCGCGGCGCTGGGCCTGGCGATGGTGGCGCAGGAAAGCTATCTGGGCATGCCGTTGCTGACGTACGTGGTTATGTCGCTGATCTGCGGCTTTTTTGCGTATCACGCCATCGGCAAGGGCGGTTACACGGCGCTGTTGTCGGCGATCACGCTGTTCATCGTGGCGGGCCACGGTGACAACCCGATCACGGACGGGTTGTGGCGAACAGTGGACATCCTGATCGGCATCGCCCTCGCCCTGGCGTTCTCGTTCGCACTCCCGCTGTACGCCGTGTATTCGTGGCGCTACAACCTGGCGAATGGATTGCGTGACTGTGCCCTGGCCTACGACCGGATCGCCAGCGGGCAGTCCATGACCGCAGATGAGCATGTGAAGCTGACCGCGCGAATGGGCGCAACGCTGTTGCAGTTGCGTTCGCTGATGCCGTCGGTGTCCAAGGAAGTGAAAATTTCGATCGTTGAGTTGGACGCCATTCAGAGCCATTTCCGCATGTGCCTGAGCATCCTCGAGATTCTGTCGAATCTGCGTCCGGCAGACGCTGGCAGCACGGGCGTGACGGCGGAGCAACGGCGGATTCGTCGCATGTTGATCGGCATGGCCCGCGCGCTGCAGACCGGTGCGACCGAGCGTTTGCAGCGCCCGACCGAGAGCTTGACCGTCGGGCCCGACGTTCCAACCGCCTCTACCGAGGTGCTCGGTTATCAGCTGATGACCCGCCAGTTCACGCAGAATCTTGAAAGCCTACAGCAACGACTGGCGAAAACTGCGCCGGCGTGGAAAATCTGAACCACGCCAGCACGGTGATCAAAAACCGGTGGAGGATCAATAAACCGGCGGAACAACCATCTCACGCGGTACTGGGGCGCGCAGGTAATTGGCGTTGTACTCGCGCTCCGGCAGCACCACTTGCGGTGTCTCGGTATCCCCGCGCGGGATCTGCTCCAGCAGGTGATGAATACAGTTCAGGCGGGCGCGTTTCTTGTCGTCGGCCTCGACGATCCACCATGGCGCGACGTCAGTGTGGGAACGGGTGAGCATTTCTTCTTTCGCGTTGGTGTAGTCCTCCCAGCGACGGCGGGACTCAAGGTCCATAGGCGAGAGCTTCCACTGTTTCAGCGGGTCATGAATGCGCATCAGAAAGCGCCGGTACTGCTCGTCGTCGGTGATGGAGAACCAGTACTTGATCAGGATGATGCCCGAGCGCACCAGCATCTTTTCGAACTCGGGGACGGTGCGGAAAAACTCTTCGTACTCCTCGTCATTGCAGAAGCCCATGACCCGCTCGACCCCGGCCCGGTTGTACCAACTGCGGTCGAACAGCACCATTTCGCCAGCGGCTGGGAGGTGCGCGACATAGCGCTGGAAGTACCACTGCGTGCGCTCGCGTTCACTTGGCGCGGTCAGTGCAGCCACGCGACAGACCCGTGGGTTGAGGCGCTGAGTGATGCGCTTGATCGCACCGCCCTTGCCTGCCGCATCCCGGCCTTCGAACAGCACGACCACCTTGAGCTTCTGGCTCACCACCCAATCCTGCAGTTTGACCAACTCGCCTTGCAGACGCAGCAGCTCGCGGAAGTACAGGCGGCGATCAATCCCTTTGGGCACCTCCTCACCCAAGTCAGCCAACAAGCCGTCCAGGCGCGCGTCGTCGTACTCCATTTCCAGTTCTTCGTCGAAGCTGTCGAGGATATCGGCCTGGATGTAGCGGGCGGTTTCGGAGAAATCCAGAGTCATGACGGGGCTCCCGGCGTGGATTCATAGGGATGGGGAGAGAATTTAGGCATGCCGGGGGTGACAGAAGAATGACAAAAGCCTTACAGCGCGGAAAAGTCCCACATGACCGACGCAGGTTCTCTGACGCCCATCCCCGATGGACGATCGACGCAGAATGCCTAGGGTTTCGCGTCGCTTTGGGATTCGAATATCACCCAAACCCCTAAGGAATCTCCTAACATGCCTCGCTTGCCGAAGGAGATCCGCCTTGCCTGACACCCGCCCCCCAGCGCTCGATGACATCGATCGCAAACTGATCGCAGCGCTGCAAATCAATGCCCGGGAACCGGTCGCCAATCTGGCCCGGCAATTGGGCATCGCGCGCACGACCGTGACCTCGCGACTGGCGCGCCTGGAGAAAGCCAAAATCATCACCGGCTATGGCGTGCGTCTGGGTCAGCGGCTGGTGGATGGCGGGCTGCAGGCCTATGTCGGGATCACCGTGCAACCTCGCTCTGGCAAGGAAGTGTTGCGGCGGCTGAGCGCGCTCGCGCAGGTGCAACAGTTGTGCGCCGTGAGTGGCGAGTTCGATTACGTCGCGTGGCTGCGCACGGACTCGCCGGAGCAGCTGGACCAGTTGCTCGATCTGATCGGGAGTGTCGATGGCGTCGAGAAGACCACCACATCGATCATCCTGAGCAGCAAGATCGACCGCGGGCAGCCATCCTGAATGGGCAACTTATAACAATGTGACGAGCTACCCCGTCACTTTGACGGCATTCTCGACACAACGACGACACTCTGCGTCTTATTAACGTCCCAACTGTTATCTAGACTTGTCCACTTTCGCGCCCCAGTCGAACAAGGTCAGTCATGAAGAACAATCGCCACCCCGCCGACGGAAAAAAACCGATCACGATTTTCGGCCCGGACTTCCCGTTCGCCTTCGATGACTGGATTGAGCACCCGGCAGGCCTGGGCAGCATTCCTACGGAAAACCTCGGCAAAGAGGTGGCCATCGTCGGCGCCGGCATCGCGGGGCTGGTGGCGGCATATGAGCTGATGAAGCTGGGCCTCAAACCTGTCGTTTATGAAGCCTCCAAAATGGGCGGCCGTCTGCGTTCGCAGCAGTTTGAAGGTGCTGAAGGCATCATTGCCGAACTCGGCGGCATGCGCTTCCCGGTGTCATCCACCGCTTTTTATCACTACGTCGACAAGCTCGGCCTGGAGTCCAAGCCCTTCCCCAACCCGCTCACGGCGGCGTCCGGCAGCACGGTGATTGACCTGGAAGGCAGCACTCACTACGCACAGAAACTGTCGGACTTGCCTGCGCTGTTTCAGGAAGTCGCCGACGCCTGGGCCGACGCGCTGGAGGACGGCTCGCAGTTCGCCGACATTCAGCAAGCCATCCGCGACCGCGACGTGCCTCGGCTCAAGGAGCTGTGGGACAAGCTGGTGCCGCTGTGGGACGACCGCACGTTCTATGATTTTGTCGCCACCTCCAAAGCCTTCGCCAAGCTGTCGTTCTATCACCGCGAGGTGTTTGGTCAGGTCGGTTTTGGCACCGGTGGCTGGGACTCGGACTTCCCGAACTCGATGCTGGAGATCTTCCGCGTGGTCATGACCAACTGCGATGATCACCAACACCTGATCGTCGGCGGCGTCGCGCAAGTCCCTATCGGCATCTGGCGCCATGCCCCTGAACGTTGCGCCCATTGGCCAGAAGGCACCAGCCTGTCGACGCTGCACCGGGGCGCCCCGCGCACGGGCGTCAAGGGCATCAGCCGCGCCGCCAACGGTCAGTTCGCGGTCACCGACAACTTGGGAGACGTCCGCCATTACGATGCGGTTCTGGCCACGTGCCAGAGCTGGCTGCTGACCACCCAGATCGAGTGCGAAGAGTCGCTGTTCTCACAGAAGATGTGGATGGCGCTGGACCGCACGCGCTACATGCAGTCGTCGAAAACCTTCGTCATGGTCGACCGGCCGTTCTGGAAGGACAAAGACCCTGAGACCGGCCGCGACCTCATGAGCATGACCCTGACGGATCGCCTGACCCGTGGCACTTATCTGTTCGACAACGGCACCTATTCCAACGGCGTCGAGAAGCCGGGGGTAATTTGTCTGTCGTACTCGTGGATGAGCGACGCGCTGAAAATGCTGCCGCATCCCGTGGAAAAGCGCGTCAGCCTGGCGCTCGGCGCGCTGAAAAAGATCTACCCAAAGGTCGATATCGCCGCGCGCGTCATCGGAGACCCGATCACCGTGTCGTGGGAATCCGACCCGCACTTCCTTGGCGCTTTCAAAGGCGCGCTGCCGGGCCACTACCGCTATAACCAGCGGATGTACGCGCACTTCATGCAGAAGGAAATGCCTGACGAGCAACGGGGCATTTTCATCGCAGGTGACGATGTGTCCTGGACACCCGCCTGGGTCGAAGGCGCAGTACAGACCTCGCTGAACGCGGTGTGGGGCATCATGACTCACTTCGGCGGTAAGACTCACGCCGAGAACCCGGGCCCCGGAGACGTGTTTCACGAGATCGGCCCGATCGTTTTGCCGGAATAAGGAAGCCACAAATGCGCGTCGCCCTCTACCAATGCCCGCCGCTGCCGCTGGACGTAAGCGCCAACCTCATGCGACTGGAAGCCCAAGCGATCGAGGCATCGGCGCAGGGGGCGGCGCTGCTGGTCTTCCCCGAGATGTTTCTCAGCGGCTACAACATCGGTGCCCAGGCGGCGCGGGAATTGGCGCAAGCGAGCGACGGCCCGGCTGCGCTGAAGATCGCCGAGATAGCCCAGGCCACGGGCGTCGCGATTCTGTACGGCTACCCGGAGTTAAGCGGCGACGATCAGGTTTACAACGCCGTGCAGTTGATCGACGCGCAAGGTGTTCGGCTCTGCAATTACCGTAAGACCCATCTGTATGGCGACCTGGACAACGCGATGTTCAGCGCGGGCGATGAGCACTTCCCGGTGGTGGAATTCGGCGGCTGGAGGCTCGGCTTTTTGATCTGCTACGACGTCGAGTTTCCCGAGAACACGCGGCGTCTGGCTCTGGCCGGCGCAGACCTGATTCTCGTGCCGACAGCAAACATGGCGCCCTACGATTTCGTCGCGGAAGTCACCGTGCGGGCCCGCGCCTTCGAGAACCAGTGCTACCTGGTTTATGCCAATTACTGCGGCAGTGAGGGCGAGATCCATTACTGCGGTTTGAGCAGCATCTGTGCGCCTGACGGTCGGCAAATCGGGCTTGCCGGTCGGGATGAGGCGCTGGTGATCGCGGACCTGGATCGTGAAGCGATGAGCGAATCGCAGGCGATCAATACGTATTTCAAGGATCGCCGGCCGGGGTTTTATGCCGGTCTAGGTAAACCGTAGGGTAATTGCCCAGCGTCGCCACTGCGCACGTCCCACACCTGAGCGCCCGTTATCCGCTAGCATGGCCGCTCAGTCAGCAAACATCACAAGTGCCATGCCCAACCCCATCAGCCAGCGATCCCTGACCCTGCCCAATGGCTTGAACGTGGTGCTTGTTTCGGCACCACGCTTGAAGCGTTGCGCTGCGGCATTGCGGGTGGCGGCAGGCAGTCATGATGTGTCGGCCCGCTGGCCGGGGCTGGCGCATTTTCTCGAGCACCTGTTCTTCCTCGGCACCGAGCGCTTTACGGCCGACGAAAAACTGATGGCGTTCGTGCAGCGCCATGGCGGGCAAGTGAACGCCAGCACACGCGAGCGCACCACCGACTTCTTCATCGAACTGCCCCGCGCCGTGTTCCCCGACGGTCTTGAGAGGCTGTGCGAAATGCTCGCCCATCCACGCATGACGATTCCCGATCAGCTGCGAGAACGGGAGGTGCTGCACGCGGAATTCATCGCCTGGTCGCGGGACAATGCCTCCCGTGATCGGCTGAAACGCCTCCAGCCCTTGTCGGATTTGCATCCCCTGCGCGGGTTTCATGCAGGGAATCGCTTCAGTCTTCCGGTTCCGCGTCAGGCATTTCAGGATGCGCTGCAGGATTTCTATCGACGGTTTTATCAGGCCGGGCAGATGACGCTGAGCCTCGCAGGGCCTCAGTCGCTGGAGGAACTGGAGGAGCTGGCAACGCAGTCTGGCGCGTTTTTCGCTAAAGGCAGCCGGGTTGAGCAGCAGAGACCGCCTGCGCTGCTCACTGATGAACCGAAGCCAATCGGTGAGGCTGACCAGCGTCGGATGCATCTGACTTTCGCGTGCGAAGGTTTACCGGTCGGACAGGAGCAGGCTGCTGCCTTTCTTTGTACCTGGATGAATGACGGGCAAGCAGGTGGGCTGGTGGCGGAGGTGCGCGAACGAGGGTTGATTGAGTCGCTAAAGGCCGAGGTCATGTATGAATTTGCCGGTCAGGCATTAGTCGACGTCGCGTTCGTGTTGGCTGCAACGCCTCCCGACGCGTCATCGCATGTACCAGCACTGGTTTTCAACTGGCTCGCCTTTTTCAAATCCCATTACCGTCAGTTGATCGAAGAATACGCACGGCTGGAACAGCGGCGCCTGGCCGTCAGCGGTGCGCTGTCGCTGGCGCGGTATTACAGCGCTGAACCTGATGCGGCGGGTCTGTCGACAGAGGCGGTTGATGCGCTGCTCAGCCAGCTCACACCCGCAGCGCTGTTACGCACGCAAGTCGAGCCCTTGGCGTGTGGCTCATCCAGCGTTGAGTGGCGGCTGCCTGAGCCCAATCCATTTCTGAAACCCGCAACGGCATCCACTACGCCGACCTTGCCCTTAACCAAGCTGACATTCAGCGAAGCACTGCCAGCACACGGCGAGGCGACCTTATGCCTGCGATGGACGCTCGCCGCTGCGCAACCAATGCTTGCCCGGATGCTGGAAGACAGCCTGAAACCGCTGATGGCCCAAGCCAGTCAAGCGGGGGTCACGCTGGCCTTCAGTGCCTACGGCAGATTCTGGCAGCTAAAGATCTCCGGCTTGGCGGAGCCGTTGCCCATCGTGCTGGAACAGGCGCTGAGCCTGCTCGTCCAGCCGGATGCGCAAACCCTGGCGCGCTACGGTGAACCCGCTAATGATCCGGCCCTCATCCCGATACGTCAGCTGCTGAAGACCTTACCTGATCATTATTTGAACAACGCCGTCAACCAGCAGACTGACGGTCTGCCGCAGGTCTGGGCAGAGGCGCTCTGGACGGGGTTTGCCACGGGCTTCACACCCTCAGCGCGAAACGTGTTGAGTCACGCCGCTCGGCGCATCCCCGGTCTCCCGGAGCTTTCAGCGCACGCAACACCTCTGGCTACGGGCACACGGTGGGAAATCGAGCCGTCGGAGTCTGCCGAAGTTGCGCTATTGATGTTCTATCCCACGCTCTCCCACTCTCTCGATGACGAAGCTACGTGGCGACTGTTCGCACAGCTGATGCAGGCGCCGTTCTACCAGCGCCTAAGGGTAGAACTGCAGTTGGGCTACGCCGTTTTCAGCGGTTTCCGACACATCGCGGGCGCGGGCGGTCTTCTATTCGGTGTGCAATCGCCCAGTGCGAACGCGACACAGCTCGTGGCGCATATCGAGGCATTCATCGAGGATCTGCCGACTCTCATCAACGCCGTAGACTTACCCGCGCAGGTAAAAAACCTGCAGGCGCAACTTGAAACGGCTGACATGGAACACTCACAAGCCGCCGATCTGCTCTGGCAAGCGCATCTGGCAGGACACGGCAGCGACTACAGTGCACGCCTGCAACATTCGCTTGCACATCTTCAACACGCTGCTTTGCTCGAAGCCGCTCATCGGCTGGCACAACCAGACAGCGCCCGGCTCTGCCTCTCCAACCGCCCTGGCCCGTTCTAGCCCGCCCCGGCCGCGGGCTTCAAACAGTTGATCATTGCCTGCGGTGCAAGGATCTTTATCGGATATTTCATCATTGGCCTTCCGATAATTTTAGTAACATAGCCCCCTAAGCATTTGAACGTCTCCGCTCGCAGGAGCACTAAAGAATGTACTCACCCACCGCTGCACTAACCCAGAAGGAGTCAATTATGTGGACTAAACCTGCTTACACTGATCTGCGTATCGGCTTTGAAGTCACCATGTACTTCGCAAGCCGTTGATTGTTGCGCGGTGAGAAGCCTCGGTTCGCCGGGGCTTTTTTATTAACGCGATTCTGATTTCAGGGCCGGCCTGGCCCGTCGCTACGGGGTTTACATGCACATCCAGATTCTCGGTTCCGCCGCCGGCGGTGGTTTCCCTCAGTGGAACTGCAACTGCGCCAATTGCGCTGGCTTTCGCGATGGCAGCTTGCGGGCCCACGCGCGCACCCAGTCGTCCATCGCGCTGTCGGACGACGGCGTGAACTGGATCTTGTGCAACGCCTCTCCCGACATCCGCGCCCAGCTCCAGGGGTTCGCGCCGATGCAGCCCAATCGCGGCCTGCGCGATACCGGGATCAGCGCGATCATTCTGATGGACAGCCAGATCGACCACACCACCGGTCTGCTGAGCCTGCGTGAAGGCTGCCCGCATCAGGTCTGGTGCACGGACATGGTCCACGAGGACCTGAGCACGGGTTTCCCGCTGTTCAACATGCTCAAACACTGGAACGGCGGCCTGGCCTGGAATCGCATCGAGCTGGAAGGCAGCTTTGTGATTCCGGCCTGCCCGAATCTGCGCTTTACGCCATTTCCACTGCGCAGTGCGGCACCGCCCTACTCGCCTCACCGATTCGACCCACACCCGGGCGATAACATCGGCTTGATGGTCGAGGACCTGAGCACGGGCGGCAAACTGTTCTACGCGCCGGGCCTGGGCAAAGTCGATGATGCCCTCATGGAGAAAATGAGCGGCGCCGACTGCCTGTTGGTTGACGGCACAATGTGGGATGACGATGAAATGCAGCGCCGTGGCGTCGGCACCCGTACAGGGACGGAGATGGGTCATCTGGCGCAAAACGGCCCCGGCGGCATGCTCGAAGTGCTGGAAAAGCTGCCGCAACAGCGCAAGGTGCTTATCCACATCAACAATACCAACCCGATCCTCGACGAAGACTCGCCCGAGCGCGCTGAACTGGCGCGGCGGAACGTCGAAGTGGCGTTCGATGGGATGAGCATCGAGCTTTAAAACGCTAATTAGCCGACTGTGGGGCCAGGTTTACTCATGAAGGTGTCAGGTCAGCCAGCCTATCCGGCACAGGTAGATCGCACTCGTGAGCAAGCTCACTCCCACGGGATCTGCGGAAATTCTTGACGAGAACTGCCGACATGAACGATGCAACGCCGCTGTCCCCTGCTGAATTCGAACAGGCCCTGCGCGCCAAGGGCGCGTATTACCACATCTATCACCCTTTCCATGTGGCGATGTACGAAGGGCGCGCGACCCGCGAGCAGATTCAGGGCTGGGTCGCCAACCGGTTTTACTATCAGGTGAATATCCCGCTAAAGGACGCTGCGATCCTGGCCAACTGCCCGGACCGGGAAATCCGCCGCGAGTGGATTCAGCGCTTGCTCGACCATGACGGCGCACCCGGCGAAGACGGCGGCATCGAAGCCTGGTTGCGTCTGGGTCAAGCCGTGGGCCTGGATCCTGACCAGCTGCGCTCGCAGGAACTCGTTCTGCCCGGCGTACGATTTGCCGTCGATGCCTACGTCAACTTCGCCCGTCGCGCCAATTGGCAGGAAGCGGCGAGCAGTTCGCTGACCGAGCTGTTCGCGCCGCAGATCCATCAGTCGCGTTTGGACAGCTGGCCGCAGCACTACCCATGGATCGACCCGACCGGTTACGAATACTTCCGCACCCGCCTGGGTCAGGCGCGCCGCGACGTCGAGCATGGTCTGGCGATCACGCTGCAGCACTACACCACGCGGGAAGGCCAGGAGCGCATGCTGGAAATTCTGCAGTTCAAACTCGATATTTTGTGGAGCATGCTTGATGCCATGAGCATGGCCTACGAGCTGAAGCGCCCGCCCTATCACAGCGTGACCGACCAACGCGTCTGGCACAAAGGAATCGCCCTATGAGCTTCAATCGTGAGCAGGTGCCCAGCTGGCGCCGCGGTTATCGTTTCCAGTTCGAGCCCGCGCAAAACGGTCACGTGCTGCTCTACCCCGAGGGCATGATCAAGCTCAACGACAGCGCAAGCGCGATTGGCGGCCTGATTGACGGTCAGCGCAGCGTCGGCGCCATCATTGCGCTGCTTGACGAAAAATTCCCCGGCGTTCCCGAGCTCGGCACTGACGTCGAGCAATTCATGGAGGTCGCCCGTGCAGAGCTCTGGATCGAATTTGCCTGACTCAGTGAACGCTCAGTCCGATGTCTACATCCCGCCCACGCCCCCGGTCGGGCTGCCGCTGTGGCTGCTCGCCGAGCTGACCTATCGCTGCCCGTTGCAATGCCCGTATTGCTCCAACCCGCTGGATTTCGCCAAGCAGGGTCAGGAATTGAGCACCGAGCAGTGGTTCAAAGTCATGGCCGAAGCCCGGCAAATGGGCGCGGCGCAGATCGGCTTCTCGGGTGGCGAGCCATTGGTGCGTCAGGATCTGGCCGAGCTGATCGCCGAAGCGCGACGGCTGGGCTTCTACACCAACCTGATTACCTCCGGCATCGGCCTGACCGAGCAGAAGATTATCGACTTCAAGGAAGCCGGGCTGGACCACATCCAGATCAGTTTCCAGGCCAGCGACGAGCAAGTGAACAACATGCTCGCCGGCTCGAAAAAGGCCTTCGCGCAGAAGCTGGAAATGGCCCGCGCCGTGAAAAAGCATGGCTATCCAATGGTCCTCAACTTCGTGACCCACCGGCACAACATCGACAAGATCGACAAGATCATCGAGCTCTGCGTGGCGCTGGAAGCGGATTTCGTGGAGCTGGCGACCTGTCAGTTCTACGGCTGGGCACACTTGAATCGGGTGGGCTTGCTGCCGACCAAAGACCAACTTGTGCGCGCCGAACGCATCACCAACGAGTATCGGGCCAAGCTCGCCGCTGAAAATCACCCGGTGAAGCTGATCTTCGTCACCCCCGATTACTACGAAGAGCGTCCAAAAGCCTGCATGAACGGCTGGGGCAATCTGTTCCTGACCGTGACGCCGGATGGCACTGCGCTGCCGTGCCATGGGGCGCGGCAGATGCCGATCCAGTTCCCCAATGTGCGCGATCACACGATGCAGCACATCTGGTATGAGTCGTTCGGCTTCAATCGCTTTCGTGGTTACGAGTGGATGCCAGAGCCTTGCCGCTCCTGCGACGAGAAGGAAAAAGACTTCGGGGGCTGCCGCTGCCAGGCGTTCATGCTCACCGGCGATGCGAGCAACACGGACCCGGTGTGCAGCAAGTCGCCGCAGCATCACTTGATCACCCAGGCCCGTGATGAAGCCGAGTATGCTAGCCAGACTATCGAGCAACTGGCCTTCCGCAATGAACGAAACTCACGCCTCATCGCCAAGTCCTGACCTCCTTTCCGCCGCTCAGGCTGTGGCGGCAGGCACCGATTTCGCCGAACTCGCCGTCAGCCCTGCGGGGCTTTTCTGGAGTGAATTCCGCCCGCAGGATGCCGCGACGCGCGTCTGGCGCTGGCACGACGGCGCGGCCGCTTGCCTGACGCCCGAAGGTTTCAGCGTGCGCAGCCGGGTGTATGAGTATGGCGGCGGGTCGTTCTGCCTGACTGACGATGCCGTGGTGTTCGTCAACGAAGCGGACCAGCAGATTTACCTCCAGTCCTTCGACTCCCAAACCCCTCACCCCCTGACCCAGGGCGACAAGCTCTTCGGAGATGTCCGCTATGCGCGTGGGCAGATTCTGGCGGTCGAGGAGGATAAGGATACTCATCGGCTGGTCGCGATCGACGTCGCCGATGGCCGCCGCCATGTGCTGGCCGAAGGCGCAGACTTCTATGCATCTCCCACCGTCAGCCCGGATGGCAATCGCCTGGTCTGGATAGAGTGGTGGCGGCCCCACCAGCCGTGGACGTCCACCCGACTGATGAGCGTCGAACGCCAGGCCGATCTCGCGTGGGGCCGGCCGCACTGCCTCGCGGGCGGGCTGGGGCTGGAGTCGCTGCAGCAACCCCGCTTTGATGACGCGGGCCGCTTGTATTGCCTGACCGACCGCGCCGGATTCTGGCAGCCGTGGGTAGAGACGCTGGATGGTTTTGAGGCGCTGCCCACCGCCGCTGCCGACCACGCTTCGGCGCCGTGGCAACTGGGCGCGTCGACCTGGGCGCCGCTGAGCGAGGGCGCGTACCTCGCCGCCTGGTTCGAGGACGGCAAAGGCCTGCTCGGCGTGCGCTCGGCGCAGGGTTCAGTTGAAGATTTCAGCGGCGACTACAGCCGCTTCAAAAGCCTCGCGGTGGACGCGGACTACCTCTATTGCATCGCGGCGTCGCCCGTCAGCCCTTCTGCTGTCATTGCCATCGGTCGTGCTGACAAGTGCGTTCAGGTGCTGGCCGGCGGGGTCAGCCCCCTTCCCGTCGAGCGCATCAGCCAGCCGCAGACCTTGCGTTATCCAAGTGGGGCCGGCGAGGCGCACGGGTATTTCTACCCGGCCATGAATGGCGACGACAAGCCGCCGCTCGTGGTGTTTATACACGGCGGCCCGACCTCCGCCTGCTACCCCGCGCTGGACCCGCGCATTCAGTTCTGGACGCAACGGGGCTTCGCCGTCGCCGACCTCAACTATCGCGGCAGCACCGGTTACGGCCGCGCCTATCGTCAGGCGCTGTTTCTGGAATGGGGCGTTGTCGATGTCGAAGACGCTTGCGCAGTGGTTGAATACCTGGGCAATCAGGGCCTGATCGATCCGGCAAATGCGTTCATCCGGGGCGGCAGTGCAGGCGGGTATACGACGCTGTGCGCATTGGCATTCAAGGATGTGTTCCGCGCAGGGGCGAGCCTGTATGGGGTGAGCGACCCGCTGGCGCTGGCGCAAGCCACGCACAAGTTCGAAGCGGATTACCTGGACTGGCTGATCGGCGACCCCGACGTCGATATGGCCCGTTACCGGGCGCGCACGCCGCTGCTGCATGCCGACCAGATAAAGGTCCCGGTGATCTTTTTTCAGGGCGAACTCGACGCAGTCGTCGTCCCCGCCCAGACCCGCGACATGCTCAATGCGCTACTGGAAAACGGCATCCCGGCGGAAGGGCATTTCTACCCTGACGAACGCCACGGCTTCCGCAAAGCCGCCAACCTGGCCCATGCACTGGAAACCGAGTGGGCGTTCTACCGGAAGGTGATTGATGGGTGATTTGAGGTTGTTCAGCTCCCGCGGATTCCGGTAGGACGGGCTTTAGCCGGGAATTGGCCAGTGAGCTGATACGGGGACAGATTAATTTACGGTGAAGCGTTGTAAATAAATCAGTCCCCTTCAAAAAGTCCTGGCCCCTTCGCGAGCAAGCTCGCTCCCACGGGGTATTGCGATACACGCTACATTTCTGTGGGGCATCGCCAGCTTCACAGGTGTAGGCAGTCGCCTGGTAGGACCGGCTTCAGCCGGGAAGAGGTCGGTGGATGCAACGATCAATTTGCGGTGTGGCGATTGAAGCCTTCCCGGCTAAAGCCGGTCCTACAAGTCGCAGGAAGGCGTTGAGCCCTACCCGAACATCTGTGCCGCCCCAGAACAGAGCGGCGAGCAATCCCAAAACAACGTCCATCCCTGAGCTTCCTGATCATAAAGTCCAACGTCGGACTCTATGTCAGCTGACCTGAGACAGGAAGCGTGGTGTTGGCCGGGGTCGGGTTACTTGCGACTGACAATGATGTAGATCGCGTGGATGATCCCCGGGATGTAGCCCAGCAGGGTCAGCAGAATGTTCAGCCAGAAAGCGCCGGCGAAGCCGACTTGCAGGAACACGCCCAGGGGTGGCAGCAGGATGGCGATGATGATGCGAATGATGTCCATGGGTGGAGCTCCTGATTAATGGCCCAATGGGGGCCGCACAGCTAATCGACCCTGGGTCGCTATAGGGGTTCCGCAGCGCCTATCATCAAGCCATGACCTCCCTGCAGCCACATCAAGCGAAGCGGCGGACGGCAATGCATTTTTTCGGAACGCAGAAAAAAGAAAACCCCGCCTAAGCGAGGTTTTCCAGACTGTTTCCCATGACTTCCATTTCTTCCCGCCATCCTGGCAGGCAATCCCTTACGTGTCCCTGTTATCTGTTTGCGCATCCTTCGCGACGTCCATGTGTGTAGATTAAACTTGGATCCACTGGAGCGATAGAGCCGATTGCCATCACGTCATGTAAGCAAATGCTTACATCCTTTTCCGGGTGTCAGAACTGTGACGCCTCCAACAGGTACAGCGACTCGCTGCCCGCTCTAACGGAAGCCGAAAGGGACTGAATGCGTGGCAGCAGACGCGCGAAATAGAACCGCGCAGTGCCCAGCTTGCTGGCGTAGAAATCTTCCTGAGCCTCTTTACCCCATGCGGCTTTTGCCATCATCGCCCACATGTAGGCGTACGCCGTGTATCCGAACGCATGCAGATACTCGACGGACGCAGCACCGATTTCATTCGGGTTGCTGCGAGCCCGGTCCAGTACCCAGTCGGTCAATTCGTCCAGTGTGGTCAGGGCTGCGGCCAACGGCTTGGTGAATTCTGCCTGCGAGCTGTCAGACGAAGCGATGAATTGACGGATTTCGTCGGAGAACAGCTTGTAGTAAGCCCCTCCGCTGGCGACCACCTTACGGCCCATCAAGTCCAGTGCCTGAATGCCGTTGGTGCCTTCGTAGATCTGGGTGATGCGCACGTCACGTACCAGTTGTTCCTGACCCCACTCGCGAATGTAGCCGTGACCGCCGAACACCTGCTGACCGTGCACGGTGGTGTCCAGGCCCATGTCGGTGAGGAAGGCCTTGGCGACCGGCGTCAGCAGCGCGACCAACGCATCGGCGCGCTGACGCACATCGGCGTCTTCGCTGTACTTGGCGGTGTCCAGCTGCATGGCCACGTACGTGGAGAATGCCCGACCGCCTTCGTTCAATGCCTTCATGGTCAGCAGCATGCGACGCACATCGGGGTGAACGATGATCGGGTCGGCAAGGGTGTCTTTGGACTGTGCGCCCGTCGGGGCACGGCTTTGCAAACGGTCGCGGGCGTACTCGATCGCGTTCTGATACGAGCGCTCGCCGGACGCCAGGCCCTGAATGCCGACGCCCAGACGCTCGTAATTCATCATGGTAAACATCGCCGCGAGGCCTTTATTAGGCTCGCCGATCAGATAGCCTGCGGCTTGATCGAAATTCATCACGCAGGTGGCGGAGGCCTGAATGCCCATCTTGTGTTCAATGGAGCCGCAGAACACCGTGTTGCGCTCACCGAGGCTGCCATCGTCATTGACCATGATCTTCGGCACGAGGAACAGCGAAATACCCTTCGGCCCTGCCGGTGCGTCAGGCAGTTTGGCCAGCACGAGATGAATGATGTTCTCGGTGAGATCGTGCTCGCCGCCGGTGATAAAGATTTTCGTGCCGCTGACCTTGTAAGACCCGTCGGTCTGGGGCTCCGCCTTTGTGCGGATAATCCCGAGGTCCGTGCCGGCGTGGGCTTCGGTCAGGCACATCGAACCGGCCCATACCCCGGCGTACATGTTTGGCAGATATTTGGTCTTCAACGCCTCGCTGGCGTGGGTGTTGATCGAGACGCAGGCGCCGGACGTCAGCATCGGGTACAGCCCGAACGCCAGGCTTGCGGAATTGACCATTTCCTCGACCTGAGCAGACACCGCTTTGGGCATGCCCATGCCGCCGAACTCCGGATTGCCACCGACGCCAACCCAGCCACCTTCAGCGTACGTTTTGTAAGCCTGAACGAAGCCTGCCGGGGTAGTGACGACGGTGTCGCTCCAGTGACAGCCTTCCTCATCAGCCGCGCGACTCAGGGGTGCAACGGACCGGCCAGTGACTTTGCCCGCTTCTTCGAGAATCGCCTCGACGGTCTCGGCGTCCACGGTTTCGGACAATTCGGGCAGCGTGGCCCAAAGTCGGGAGACTTCGAACACTTCATTGAGGACGAAGCGCATATCGCGCAAGGGCGCTTTGTAGTCAGCCATGGCAAACCTCGTTTCAGCGGCAAAGAACTCGGGGGAGGAGCGGCACAGCAGAGAAAGTGCGGCGCCGATGTGTCAATGGAACGAGTGTACATGAACACCATTTGCGACACATAGGGTCAACACGTGACTATTATCAAAGATTCGGTCACGCGCAAGCGACAGTCAGGCTCATGCCCGCGCACGACGGCGTGTGCGTTCGTCCTGAGGTGGAAAAGAGTAGGTTTTAGCCGGCGGAAGCCATGCGCACAGCGCCACGCTTGCTGGTCTGCAAGTGACTGATGACGCAATTACGCCCGGCGCCTTTGGCGGCATACAGCGCCTGATCGGCGGATTTAAGGACTTCTTCCGGATTGCGGTGCTCCGGCAGACGCTCCGCCACGCCGATGCTGACCGTGACCGACACCGCTGAAGCCTGGGACCCCGCCCGACGCTGACGCCCTTGCAGATCATCATTCGGACGATTGTCCTGATTGCGCAGCTGAATCTGATAACTGGCAATGGTTTCGCGGATGACCTCAAGGTGCGGCATGCATTCTTCGAGGGTTTTGCCGGCAAACACGATGGCAAACTCTTCGCCACCATAACGATAGGCGCGCCCGCCGCCATTGGTGATCTTCGACAGTTTGCTGGCCACCAGACGCAGCACCTGATCGCCGACATCGTGGCCGTGGGTGTCGTTGAATTTCTTGAAATGATCGACGTCGCTCATCGCCAGCACGTAATTGCGCCCCAGTCGCTGCATCCGCTCATTGAGCGCGCGTCGGCCTGGCAGCCCGGTCAGTTCGTCACGGAAAGCCATTTGATAGGCCTCGTGGGCGACCGCCGCCGCAATCATCAACATCACCTGGCTGCACATGATGTTCAGGGTGAAGGGCAGGATGAAGGTCTTCGGTAACGCCCAGAACATCCCGAGCAACCCCACCAGTTGAGCCGCATGCAGGGGCCGCGGCTTATAGAGGTACTGCGTGATGAGCACGGCGAACGCAATGAGAAAGGTCACGTAGGACAGCTGAATCAGGCTCATCCATTCACCGTGAAGCGCTGGCCAGCGGATGTCGGCGAGCCAGGCCAGCAGCCCGGCGGGAAAGCTCTGTTCGAGACCCAGGGCAACGCTGCCTACCGCGACCAGAACGGCCAACCGTGCAACCAGGTCCTGAAACAGATGGGTCCGCTCTTCCCAGGCCGCAAACAGACCAAACATGACCGGGAGCAAGAGGCAACACAGATGAAACACCACGGCGGCGTCTTCTCGGACCTTGCCGTAATCGCGGTAGTAGTCGGTCTGTGTGTCGAGGAGGAAATAGGCGATGTACACGGTGATCATCAGGAACAGCTCACGCTGTCGCTTGTACACCCCGCAGTACGCACCACCCAGCAACAGCACGAGGGTGGGCAGCACGTTGAAAAGTGAGGTGAAGAAGACGTTGAGGTCTTTCACGTACGCGGCCGCCAGTCCGGCAACCAGCAAGGCCAGAGAGGGTAAAAAATGACTGAGCCGTGGGGCAGAGGGGCGCAGCAAAAGGACTATCTCCTCACCGAATGATGTGAGTGCTGATTAAATGGCATTGTGCCTGTATCGGCCGCGTCATGCATAGGATGAGAGAGAATGTGCGTGGCCCTGATACAAAAATCAGCCAGGCACAAAAAAACCGCTTGTCCCTGGGGGCAAGCGGCTTGAGGGAAACGCTTGGGCTGACTTAGTAAGCCAGACCGAAGTGTTCTTCGTTCATGTCCATCAGGTTGCTCGCGCCCGACAGCATGGTTGCCACGTGAGTGCGAGTGCGCGGCAGGATGCGCTGGAAGTAGAAGCGCGCCGTCTGCAGCTTGGCGGTGTAAAAGGCTTCTTCGCCGGTGCCGGACGCGAGTTTCTCGGCTGCAACACGGGCCATGTCAGCCCAGAAATACGCCAGGCAGGCATAACCGGAATACATCAGGTAGTCCACCGACGCGGCGCCGACTTCTTCACGGTCTTTCATGGCCGCCATACCGACCTTCATGGTCAGCTCACCCCACTCCTTATTCAGCGCAGCGAGCGGCGCCACGAATTCGCTGATCGCTTCATTGCCTTCCTGCGACTGGCAGAACTTGTGGACGATCTTGGTGAAGCCCTTGAGCGCCTCGCCCTGAGTCATCAGCACTTTACGACCCAGCAGGTCGAGCGCCTGAATACCCGTGGTGCCTTCGTACAGCATGGCAATACGGGCGTCGCGAACGTTCTGCTCCATGCCCCACTCGGCGATGAAGCCGTGGCCGCCGTAGACCTGCACGCCGTGGTTGGCAGATTCAAAACCGACTTCGGTCATGAACGCCTTGGCGATCGGCGTCATGAAGGCCAGCAGGCCGTCAGCTTGCTTCTTGGCTTCGGCGTCGTCGCTGTACTTGGCGATGTCGACCTGCTTGGCGGTGAAGTACACCATCGCGCGAGTCCCCTCGGCGAAGGCCTTCATGGTCAGCAGCATGCGACGTACGTCCGGGTGAACGATGATCGGGTCAGCGGCTTTCTCGGGCGCTTTCGGGCCAGTCAGGGAACGCATCTGCAGACGCTCACGGGCGTATTTCAGGCCGCCCTGGAAACCGATCTCGGCGTGGGCCAGACCTTGCAGCGCCGTGCCCAGACGTGCGGTGTTCATGAACGTGAACATGCAGTTCAGGCCTTTGTTCGGCGGGCCGATCAGGAAACCGGTTGCCCCGTCGAAGTTCATCACGCAGGTGGCGTTGCCGTGAATGCCCATCTTGTGTTCGAGCGAGCCGCAGTTGACTGCGTTGCGCTCGCCGACGCTGCCATCAGCGGCCGGCACGAACTTCGGCACGATGAACAGGGAAATGCCTTTGGTGCCAGCAGGCGCATCGGGCAGGCGGGCCAGCACGATGTGGACGATGTTATCGGCCATGTCGTGTTCGCCAGCGGAAATGAAGATCTTGGTACCGGATACTTTGTACGAACCGTCAGCCTGAGGCTCGGCCTTGGTGCGCAGCATGCCCAGGTCAGTACCGCAGTGAGGTTCGGTCAGGCACATGGTGCCGGTCCACTCGCCGGAAACCAGTTTGGTCAGGTAAGCGTCTTGCTGCTCAGGGGTGCCGTGCTCGGAGATGGTGTTCATCGCACCGTGCGACAGGCCTGGGTACATGCCCCACGACCAGTTGGCTTCGCCGACCATTTCACTGACCGCCAGACCCAGCGACTCGGGCAGACCCTGACCGCCATGAGCGACGTCGTGGGCCAGGCTCGGCCAGCCGCCTTCGACGAACTGTTTGTAGGCTTCCTTGAAACCGGTCGGCGTTTTTACGCCGGACTCGCTCCAAGTACAGCCTTCGGTGTCACCCACACGGTTCAGCGGGGCCAGGACCTGCTCACAAAACTTGGCGCCTTCCTCGAGAATGGCGTCAACCATGTCAGGCGTGGCGTCCTGGCATGCTGGCAGACTCTGATAGTGCGCTTCGTAGCCGAGCAGCTCGTCACGGACGAAGCGAATATCACGCAAGGGGGCCTTGTAGTCAGGCATAGCGATAAACCTCTGCTGGTGAATCCTGGAATTGGATGACCGTGCGGTCACTTTGGGGCGTTGCCCCGGCGCCGGTGTCTGGGATCACGCGGCGATCAAACAGGTGTTTGAAACATACGTTTACGCCTATACCTTGTCAAGCGACGCCCGGCACCTTTCATCACCTGACGCGGGCAAACCGCAGGCGCGCGGTTGCGACGCCAGGCGGTTGAGACCGCAGCGTTGAGTCTAGAAAACGTCGGGATAAAAAACGCGAAAGCGCCCGGGGAATGGGCACGTGAATGAGGTGTTATTCAGGAGAGGCGTAGCATCCAGCAACGTGCGCCGTAGCGCACGAAGCGAAGAGAATCAGGCGAAGGTGTCGATCAGCGTGCCGAGCATTTCATCGCTGGCTTTTTCAACTTTGACGCCTGCCTGGACTTGAATCCGGCCTTGGGTCAGTTCCACCACATTAGTGGCCATGTCGGAACGTTGCGGACGATCGACGGAGCGCAGACGCTCAAGCTGGAAATCCGAAGACTGACTGCGCCCTGACACCTCGGTCGCGGGGCTGGCCAGTTGCGTCGCAGCCTGATCGACACGGTTCTGCCCGACCTGCATGGCGCTGAGGCCCGGGTACAGCGTGTTGTTCAGTGAGATTTGCATGAGCACGATCCTCTGTTCATAGCGAACACAGCGATTAAAGCAGCAAAGCGCCTGGATTACTTCGCAAAGCGACTAGTGGCATTGAGCCTTGTGACGGGCCTCACACTCGGCGACTCGTCGCCCGCTAGTCCAGCAGTTCCAGATGCAGATGCTCGGCAATCATTTCCGCAGTTGCCTTCTTCATGAACGGCACGCGGCCCAGGCACGGCGCCGGCAGACGCTCTGCCAGCGTGGCGAGGTTTTCCTCAAGCCGTGACGTTTTGGGATCAATAATATTCGCCACCCAGCCCGCCAGTTGCAGACCGTCGTTGGCGATCGCTTCGGCTGACAGCAACGCATGGCTGATACAACCCAGGCGCACGCCCACCACGAGAATCACCGGCAGCTTCAGCGCGATGGCCAGATCGGACAGATTGGCCTGATCGGCCAAGGGAACGCGCCAGCCGCCTGCGCCTTCGATCAACGTGAAATCAGCCTGCTTGGCGAGGATGTGCTGCATCGGCCCGAGCAGGGACTGCACAGTCAGGGCGACTCCCGCTTCCCGCGCGGCCAGATGGGGCGCGATTGCCGGCTCGAAGGCCACCGGATTGACCTCGTTGTAGGTCAGCTGGATCGAGCACTCGGCACGCAAGGCGACGGCGTCCGAGTTGCGCAGCCCCTTGGGTTTGACGTCGCAACCGGAAGCCACCGGCTTGCCTGCCGCCGTGCTCAACCCCGACTGCCGCGCCGCGTACAGAAGCCCCGTGGCGATAGTGGTCTTGCCGACGTCGGTATCGGTTCCCGTGATGAAATACGCAGCGCTCATCTTGGCGACCATCCGTTCAGATATTTCAAACCAGTGCCTGCTTACTATAGCGTTCGTGTGAAAAACGCCGACTAAATGATCATTCTTTAATCAATGCCGGGTTTCGTCAGGATGGCGTACACCACCTGATACGTGGCGGGCAGGCCTTTTTCCTGACGAAACCTTTCGTACGCCTCCATCAAAGCCTGAATTCGCGCGCGACCGGTCAGGCCTCCCGGGCGACCCGGATTGATGTTGTGCGCACCCAATGCCTTGAGTTCGTGGGTCAGGCTGCGCACGTCGGGATAGTGCAACACGTGGGGCACGACTTCGAGGCTGCGCACGTTCAAACCACTGGCGGCGCAGAGGCGTTGATACTCTTCCCGCTCGCGGAAACGATTGACGTGGACCATGCCGTCCACAGCCTGCCAGCTGTCGCGCAGCTCAAACAGCGTCCCGACGCAGAGGCTGGCAAAAGCGAACACGCCGCCTGGCTTCAGTACGCGACCCGCTTCGCTCAGCACTGCAGAAAAATCCGGGCACCATTGCACTGCCAGGCTGGAGAACATCAGATCGACGCTCGCGTCACGCAGCGGCACGTTCTCAGCGTCGCCTGCCACATAATGCGCGGCACCCCCTGAAGGCCGTGCATAGCGCAGCATGCCTTCGGCAAGGTCGAGCGCAACGCCTTCGCTCTCAGGAAACGTCTGCGCCAGCGCGCGGCTGAAACAACCGGTGCCGCTGCCCAGGTCCAGCCAGCGGGACGGTGCCAGATCAGGCAGTCGCGTCATCAGTTCAGTACCAACGGCGCGCTGCAAATCGGCCACGCTGTCGTAGCTGGTCGCCGCCCTGGAGAAGGACGCCGCCACTTGACGCTTGTCCGGCAGCGCCTGCTGCCCGGATGCCTGTTGCTGTTTCACGGCCTTCAGCACCGCGCAGTGGGAAAGATCAGTCATCACCGGACCCGTGTAAAAACGCATGAACTGCAGCGGCGACGCCGTGCGGGTTTTCCAGAATGAAGGCATGACTGGCCTGCTCGATCACGCCGACTTCGATGTCAGGCTGGAGGGTCAGCAGGTCCGCCGACGCTTCTGCCGGCACCAACGCATCCAGGCCACCGAACAGGTGCAATTGAGGGCCGCGAAACCCTTGCAGCGCTCTGCGCGTGTCCATTTGTTCCAGCAGCTTGAGGCCTTCGATCAAGCCGGCACTGGTGCCGTGGGGCGCGCAGGCTTTGAGCTGTCTCGACAGCGCGCGCGGCTCCTCGGCCCCTTGCACGCACAGCAGACTGAAGCGCTTGAGCGTTGCGTCCAGATCGGCTTTGCAACCGGCAATGAACGCATCGAAATCCGTTTGCGGCATCGCGTTGGGCCACTCGCTGCGGGCCACGAAGCAGGCGTTGCTGGCGAACGTCGCCAGTCCGCAGCAGCGCTCGCCCCGGCGCGCGGCCAGTTCGGCGGCCAGCATGCCGCCCAGCGACCAACCGCCCAGCCAGACGTTGTCGGGCAACGTCGAATCCAGCTCATCGAGCCATTCGTCGAGGTTGTCGGTGTCCATGTCCGGCAAGGGTTCGATCACCACCCGCAAATGTTCGTCGAGCCCTCGCAGCGCTGCAGCCAGCGGTTCAAGGGGCGAGACGCCGAGGCCCCAGCCCGGCAACAGGATCAACTGATCACGCATGGTCCAGCTCCGAAGATTCGTCTACGCCCAGCAGCGGATAACACTGCTCCAGTGCCTGCAACAATAGCTGCACCTGTGCTTCGCTGTGGGCGGCGGACAATGTTACGCGTAGACGCGCGCTGCCCGCAGGCACCGTTGGTGGCCGAATGGCGGTGACCATCACGCCCCGTTCTCGCAGCAACTGCGACAGCCGCAACGCGCGCCCGCTGTCGCCAATCAGGATCGGCTGAATGGGCGTGAAACTGTCCATCAGCTCCAGACCGAGGGCTTGAGCGCCGGCGCGAAACTGTTTGATGAGTGCCGCCAGGTGCTCACGCCGCCAGTGTTCGGTGCGCAGCAGTTCGAGGCTTTTCAGCGTTGCGCACGCCAGCGCCGGCGGCTGACTGGTGGTGTAGATGTAGGGGCGGGCAAACTGGATCAGCGTTTCAATCAGCTCTTCGCTGCCCGCAACGAACGCGCCAGCCGTGCCGAAGGATTTACCCAGCGTGCCGATCAGCACAGGGACCTCATCGATGCCGAGGCCGAAGTGCTCGACAATGCCTGCACCGTTCGCCCCCAGCGGGCCGAAGCCGTGGGCATCGTCGACCATTAGCCAGGCGTTTTTGGCTTTCGCCGCCTTGGCCAGCGCGGGCAGGTCAGCGACGTCGCCGTCCATGCTGAACACACCGTCGGTGACCACCAGCGTGTCTCCGACCGCCTTGTCCAACCGGCCGGCGAGGCTGTCGCAACTGTTGTGCAGGTAGCGGGAAAAACGCGCACCGCTGAGCAGGCCGGCGTCGAGCAACGAAGCGTGATTGAGACGATCTTCCAGCACCGTGTCGCCCTGCCCCACCAACGCGGTGACCGTTCCGAGATTGGCCATGTAGCCGTTGGAAAACAACAGCGCGCGGGGCCGTCCGGTGAACTCGGCGAGCGCTTCTTCGAGCGCGTGATGGGGCGTGCTGTGGCCAATCACCAAATGCGAAGCGCCACCGCCGACGCCCCAACGCTCGGCGCCGGCTTGCCAGGCAGCGATGACCTCAGGATGACTCGCCAGCCCCATGTAATCGTTGTTGCAGAACGCCAGCAGCGGCTTGCCGTCGACAATCACTTCAGGCCCCTGCGGGCTTTGCAGCAGGGGCCGCTGACGATAAAGGTGCTCGGCACGACGGGCAGCGAGACGTGCGTTCAGATCAAAAGACATGCAGGCCTCGGGTCAAGCCACTGATGAAGGATCAAACAGCCGCGTCGTAAAACAGCTCGCTGCTTTTCTGCTCGATCAGCGCTTGTTCGATGGCTGCCTGATGGACCTCGTCCGAGTGCTCTTCGCGCGCTTCAGGCTGAATGCCCAGACGCGAGAACAGCTGCATGTCCTTGTCGGACTGCGGGTTGGCGGTGGTCAGCAGTTTGTCGCCGTAGAAGATCGAGTTGGCGCCGGCGAAGAACGCCAGGGCCTGCATCTGGTCATTCATGGCTTCGCGGCCGGCGGACAGGCGCACGTGGGACCGCGGCATCAGGATGCGTGCGACGGCCAGCATGCGGATAAAATCGAACGGATCGATATCCTCGGCGTTTTCCAGCGGCGTGCCGGCGACTTTCACCAGCATGTTGATCGGCACGGACTCCGGATGCTCCGGCAGATTGGCGAGCTGGATCAGCAGATTGGCGCGGTCGTCCAGGGATTCGCCCATGCCCAGAATGCCGCCGGAGCAGATCTTCATCCCTGAATCACGCACGTACGCCAAGGTCTGCAGACGATCGCTGTAGGTGCGGGTGGTGATGATGCTGGTGTAGAAATCCGGCGACGTGTCGAGGTTGTGGTTGTAGTAATCGAGGCCAGCGTCGGCCAGCGCCCGGGTCTGGTCCTGATCCAGCTTGCCGAGGGTCATGCAGGTTTCCAGGCCCATGGCCTTGACGCCTTTGACCATCTCCAGCACGTAGGGCATGTCTTTGGCCGACGGGTGTTTCCACGCCGCGCCCATGCAGAAACGGGTCGAACCAATGGCCTTGGCGCGTGCGGCCTCTTCCAGCACTTGCTGGACCTGCATCAGCTTTTCTTTTTCCAGACCGGTGTTGTAGTGGCCCGATTGCGGGCAGTACTTGCAGTCTTCCGGGCACGCGCCGGTTTTGATCGACAGCAGGGTCGAGACTTGCACGCGGTTGGCGTCAAAGTGAGCGCGGTGCACGGTTTGCGCCTGAAACAGCAGGTCATTGAATGGCTGTGTGAACAGCGCCTTGACCTCGGCTAGATTCCAGTCGTGACGCAGGTTGGCATTGATGCTGGCGCTCATGGGCGGCTCCTTGATGTTTTCTGGACGATGACCCGGGCGGCTTCGCCCAGCGGCAAAACCGGAAAGCCCACAGGCGCAACACGGATGTTCGGCATATTTAAGGAAGCAACATGCGCTGTCAACCATATAACGGGCACAAGGTTTACATCTGGTTAGAAAACGTACAGACGTGTTTGTTGTGCGATGAAACAACTGATTCAAGCACCCCGATCTGCGTGCCCTGTGAGCGCGAGCTCCCGTGGCTGATTGACCAGTGCGATCGCTGCGCACTGCCCATGCCGATGTCCGGCCTCACCTGCGGCGCCTGCAATCGCCACCCTCCCGCCTTTAATGAAGTCATCGCTCCGTGGCTGTACGACTTCCCGATCGACGCGCTGGTCACGCGCTTCAAGCATCAAGGGAAATGGCCACTTGGGCGACTGCTGGCGGAGCTGTTGGGCGAGACCCTGCAGCATCGCTTTAATGATGGCCTGCGCCGACCCGACTGTCTTATCCCGGTGCCACTCGCCAAAAAACGACTGCGTCAGCGCGGCTTCAATCAGGCAGCGATGTTGGCGAACTGGCTCGGTGCTCGACTGGGACTGCCTGTTGAAGAGCGCGTGATCCGCCGCGTGAAAGAAACATCTTCACAGCAGGGTCTGGATGCAAAAGCCAGAAAGCGCAATCTGGCGTCCGCGTTTGCACTGAAGGACGCCACGGCGATCATCGGCAAGCACCTCGCGCTGATTGATGACGTACTCACCACCGGCTCGACGGCCAACGCACTGGCAGAACTGTTGCTCAAAGCCGGCGCCCAATCGGTGGATGTGTATTGCCTGGCAAGAACGCCAAAACCTGGGGACTGATCGGCCGAGACGTTAAAACTTCGCAGCATTTGGGCGCGAGGCATTTTGGCTTACACTCCGGCGTCATCACTTTCAGTGCATCCGACTCCTATGTCCCTACCGCCGTCCCTCACCCAGCACATGGTTCGCCGCCCTCACCGCATCGCGCTGTTGCAGCACATTGCCGAGCAGGGTTCGATTACCCGCGCGGCGAAGAGCGCCGGGCTGAGTTACAAGGCGACATGGGACGCCATCGATGAGCTGAACAATCTGGCGCAAAAACCGCTGGTCGAGCGCAGCGTCGGCGGTCGAGGGGGTGGCGGCGCCAAATTGTCCGCCGAAGGCGAGCGCGTGCTGCGGCTTTATCAGCGCTTGCAAGCGTTACAGACTCAGTTGCTGGAAACCTCGGAGGAGTCCGATGATCTCGCCCTGCTCAGCCGCTTGATGCTGCGCACCAGCGCGCGTAATCAGCTACATGGTCAGGTCAGCGGCGTCCGCTCCCAAGGCCGCAACGACATGATCATGTTGCAGCTCGCGGGCGGTTTGTCGATCGAGGCGCAGATCACCCACGACAGCACCTTGCGACTGGGGCTCGAAATCGGCACGGATGTGTTCGCCTTGATTAAGGCCGGCTGGCTGGAGCTACTGACGCCCGACCAATCTGAAACAATCGGACACAATTGCCTCACCGGTAAAATCGAGGAAATCCTCGCCGCCGATGACGGCCCGAGCGAGGTCAAAATCGTCCTCCCCAGCCATCAGATCCTTTGCGCAGTGGTCGACGCGGACCGGCTGCATGCCTTGCAGCTCAAGACCGGCGGCGCTGTGAAGGTTCAGTTTGCGCCCTCCAATATTCTGCTCGGCACGCCGCTGTAAGCGCCGCTTGCACGAAACACCGAAGCCCGACTCGTCATCTGACCGCCACAATAATGTCATCCGAACTGCATAGGGTTTTGCCCTAAACCGCAGGGAGCCCGTGATGACGCTATTAAAAGATAACCAATCCACCGACCTCGAAAACATGGTTGGCCTGACCCGACGCGGGTTCATCAGCGCGGGCGCCCTGTGCGGCGCGGCGATGTTCCTGGGCGGCAACCTGCTCAGCCGCAGCGTGATGGCCGCCAATGTCAGCGCCGCCAACGGCACGCTGCTCGGCTTCGACAGCATCCCCTCCTCCACCGCCGACAGCATCAGTCTGCCGCCGGGTTATCGCTCCTCGGTCCTGATCAGTTGGGGCCAGCCGCTGCAAACCAACGGCCCGGCGTTTGACCCCAGCGGCAAAGGCACCGCGAAAATGCAGGAACTGCAATTCGGCGACAACAATGACGGCATGAGCCTGTTCACCTTTCCCGGCGACACGCCGGAGACGGCCAGCCGTGCGCTGATGGCGATCAACAACGAATACACCAACTACCGCTACCTCTTCGATCACGGCAAAGACCCGCAGTCCGCCGAAGACGTGCACAAGGCCCAGGCCAGTGAAGGCGTTTCGGTGATCGAGGTCAAGCGCGAAGGTCAGCAGTGGGCGTTCGTACAAGGCTCTAAATACAACCGGCGTATCCACGGCAACACGCCGATTCACCTGAGCGGCCCGGCTGCCGGCCATGAGTGGTTGAAAACCGCCGCCGACAAAACCGGCAAAAACGTCCTCGGGACCTTCCAGAACTGCGCCAACGGCAAGACACCGTGGGGCACCTATCTGACCTGCGAAGAGAACTTCACCGACTGCTTTGGCAGCAGCGATCCGGCGCAGACCTTCGACGCCGCGACCAAGCGCTATGGGGTGACCGCCGCCAGCAAGGAAGTGAACTGGCACCTGCACGACCCGCGCTTCGACGTCGCCAAAAACCCCAACGAACCCAATCGCCATGGCTGGGTGGTGGAGATCGATCCGTTCGATCCCAAATCCACACCGGTCAAACGCACCGCGCTGGGCCGCTTCAAGCACGAAAACGCTGCGCTGACCGAGACAAAAGACGGCCGCGTCGTGGTGTACATGGGCGACGATGAGCGCGGCGAGTTCATCTACAAATTCATCAGCCGCGACAAGGTCGATCACAAGAACCTTAAGGCCAACCGCGACATCCTCGACCACGGCACGCTGTACGTGGCGCAGTTCGACGCGGGCGACAGCAACCCCGACCACCCGAAAGGCCAGGGCAAATGGATTGAGCTGAGCCACGGCAAGAACGGTATTGATGCGGCCAGTGGTTTCGCCAATCAGGCCGAAGTGCTGATTCATGCGCGCCTGGCGGCAAGTCAGGTGAAAGCGACGCGCATGGACCGGCCCGAGTGGATCGTCGTCAGTCCCAAGGACGGCCAGGTCTATTGCACGCTGACCAACAACATCAAGCGCGGCGATGACGGGCAGCCAGTGGGCGGGCCGAATCCCCGCGCGAAAAATCAGTACGGGCAGATTCTGCGCTGGCAGGAAACAGGGTCGGACGCAGCAGCGATGGAGTTTGCGTGGGACTTGTTTGTCGTCGCTGGCAACCCGGGTGTGCATGCAGGAACGCCCCAAGGGGGATCAAGCAACATCAACCCGCAGAACATGTTCAACAGCCCGGATGGCCTGGGTTTCGACATGGCCGGGCGGCTGTGGATTCTGACGGATGGCGACTCCACCAATGCGGGCGACTTCGCGGGGATGGGCAATAACCAGATGCTGTGCGCTGACCCCGCCAGCGGCGAGATCCGTCGATTCATGGTCGGGCCGGTGGGGTGTGAAGTGACCGGCATCAGCTTCGCGCCCGACCAGAAAGCGCTGTTCGTCGGCATTCAGCACCCCGGCGAAAACGGCGGCTCGACCTTCCCCGAGCACCTGCCGAATGGCAAGCCGAGATCCTCGGTGATGGTGATCACGCGTGAGGATGGCGGCGTGATCGGCGCCTGACGCGAGCGCTTCCCCATCCCGGAAAGGGTGCAATCGAAGGGATGGGGAATCCAGTGAATCAGAGGCACCGGGCGTAACGCGCTGTGTCAGGTGTAACACGCCTGAGTTACCATGACTGGCCCGACGCGGCAGCCTGCTGCGCGCAGGAGTTAGCATGGCCCACCCGTTCGCAACACTTACACCTGACCTGGTGCTGGACGCCGTCGAGAGCATCGGCTTTGTCACCGACGCCCGTATTCTCGCCCTCAACAGCTACGAAAACCGCGTCTACCAGGTTGGCATCGATGAACAGCAGCCATTGATCGCCAAGTTCTATCGGCCTGATCGCTGGACCAACGACGCCATTCTCGAAGAACACAGCTTCACCGCTGAACTTGCCGACGTCGAAATTCCCGTCGTCGCGCCCCTCGTGCACAACGGCCAGACCCTGTTCGAGCATGCCGGCTTCCGTTTCACCCTCTTCCCCCGTCGTGGCGGCCGCGCGCCAGAGCCCGGCAATCTCGAGCAGCTCTACCGTCTTGGCCAGTTGCTGGGCCGCATCCATGCCGTAGGCGCCACGCGCCCGTTCCAGCACCGCGAAGCCCTTGGCGTGCAGAACTTCGGCCACAACTCGCTGAACTACCTGCTGGACAACAACGTGATTCCGCGCAGCCTGCTGCCGGCCTATGAGTCCGTTGCCAAGGACCTGCTCAAGCGCGTGGAAGACGTCTACGCCGCCACACCCCATCAGAACATCCGCATGCACGGCGATTGCCACCCCGGCAACATGATGACCCGCGACGACATCTTCCACATCGTCGATCTCGACGACTGCCGCATGGGCCCGGCGGTGCAGGATGTCTGGATGATGCTCGCGGGTGATCGTCAGGATTGTCTGAGTCAGTTGTCGGAATTGATGGACGGCTACAACGAGTTTCACGACTTCGATCCCCGTGAACTGGCGCTCATCGAACCGTTGCGTGCACTGCGCCTGCTGCACTACAGCGCATGGCTGGCGCGTCGCTGGGACGATCCGGCGTTCCCCCACAGCTTTTCCTGGTTCGGCACCGAACGCTATTGGGGCGATCAAGTGCTGGCGCTGCGCGAGCAGTTGTCCGCGCTGAACGAGGAACCGCTGAAGCTGTTCTGAGAACGCGAGAAAACTCTGTAGGAGCGTGGCTTGTCCCGCGAACTGGCGCGAAGCGGCAGCAATCCGGACACTCGATGTACCAGACGAGGCTAAATCGTCCGGTTTACGACTGCTGCGCAGCCGATCGCGGGACAAGCCACGCTCCTACACGTCAGCCACACGTCCCACGCCTGCGCGACGTTCGGTGAACGAAAAAGATAGAACCATCACCACAACAAAAAACTTGCCGAAGGACCACTCATGCAAGCTGCCAACCCGCGTCGCGGGTACATTCTGGGCCTGAGCGCCTACATCATCTGGGGACTGTTTCCGATCTACTTCAAGGTGCTGGCCAGCGTTCCTTCACTGGAAATCATCGTCAATCGGGCGATCTGGTCGGCCATTTCCGGCTCGCTTCTCTTGCTGGTCTGGAAACACCCCGGCTGGTGGCAGGAGCTACGGGATAACCCCAAACGACTTGCCATTCTCGCCTCCAGCGGCACGCTGATCGCCGCCAACTGGCTGATCTACGTCTGGGCCGTGAACAACAACCACATGGTCGAAGCCAGCCTGGGCTACTTCATCAACCCGCTGATCAACGTGATGCTCGGCATGGTGCTGCTGCGTGAAAGACTGCGCCCCTTGCAATGGGTCGCGGTGATGCTGGCGTTGATCGGTGTGCTTCAGCAGGTCTGGCAAGTGGGCAGCCTGCCGTGGGTGTCGCTCGCGCTGGCGTTCACCTTCGGCTTCTACGGCCTGATTCGTAAAAAAGCACCGGTGGCCGCACTGCCTGGCCTCGTGGTGGAGACCTGGATTCTGGTGCCGCTGGCCGTAGGCTGGTTGATGTTCAACCCGCTTGCCCACAGCGCACAGCCGGAATTCTGGACAACATCCGAGGCGCTCTGGCTGGCGGCGGCCGGTCCGGTAACCCTCGTGCCGCTGGTGTGTTTCAACGCTGCAGCGAGGCATCTGCCCTACGCGACACTGGGCTTTCTGCAGTACATCGCACCGACGCTCGTGCTGGCCTTGGCGGTGGTGCTGTACGACGAGCACATGCCTTCGGCCACCTTGGTAACCTTCGCCTTCATCTGGGCCGGGCTGATCATTTACAGCGTCGACGCGTGGCGCGCGCTGCGCAAACGCGCCCAGGCCTAAGCAGGTAAGAGGGACCGCTGCAGGCCCGTCAAAAATCGGGACCTGCAGCGGTTACATCGATGACTCGTCGGTCGGCAGATGCAGTTCCACCATCAGGTCATCCGCCAGGGTTTCCAACCGCTGCTGCAGCACATCCAGTGAAAGGTCCATCGGCAATCCCAACTCGGCATGGGCGCGGAACAGCGTTTCGCTGCTCATGGGCGCGGGTTCGACGCTGGTCACCAAGTGCTCCAGGTTGACGCCTTGTTCGGTCAGCACGCGAGTGACGTCGCGCACGATCCCGGATCGATCATTGCCCACCAGGTCCATTGTGATGGGCCTCCACTCCGGCAAGGATTCCGGAAGGACTTCGGCGAACAGTACACGGATGCCTTTTACCGAGAGCCCTTCCAGCGCGCTGCGCAGGGGCTGATGCGCGTCGACCGGCGCGCTGACCCGCAGGATCCCGGCGAACTGCCCGGCCATGTGTGACATACGGCTTTCCAGCCAATTGCCACCGTGATCGGCAATGCATGCGGCGAGCTGCTCGACCACACCTGGCTTGTCCGGTGCAGACACCGTGACGATAAGATGATCCACAAACGACTCCTTTTATGTGCAGCAACTGAGGTCTGTTTAATACCACGCCTCAAGGGTTGCGGGGTGGTTGTGGGGAGTATAGGCAGGTCTGCACTGCCCGCGGCGGTGTAAGCGCATCAGGAATTTCTGTGTACGATCCGAATAATTTTCTGGAACAATCTGATCACTCTTTGAGAACATCCCATGCCGGTGCCTGACCAAATGCCTAAATTCGGTCGATCGCTGCAAATCAAGTCTGGATTTTCACGCCGCGAACGGTCATGTAGTATCGCCTCGCGCGCACTACATAGATGTCAAATAGCTGAGCAGAGTGAGGCAAGCAATGACTGAACACGTTCAAGTCGGGGGCCTGCGGGTCGCCAATGTCCTGCTGGATTTCGTGAACAACGAAGCCATTCCCGGAACCGGCCTCGACGCCGCTTCATTCTGGGCCGGTGCCGATGCGCTCATCCACGAGCTCGCACCGAAGAACAAAGCCCTGCTCGCCAAACGCGACGAATTCCAGGCGCGTATCGACGCGTGGCATCAGTCCAATGCCGGCAACGCCCACGACGCGTCCGCCTACAAAGCGTTCCTGCTGGAAATCGGCTATCTGCTGCCAGAAGCGGCAGACTTCCAGATCACCACACAAAACGTTGACGAAGAAATTGCCCGCATGGCCGGCCCCCAGTTGGTGGTGCCGGTGATGAACGCACGTTTCGCGCTCAATGCATCGAATGCCCGCTGGGGCTCGCTGTATGACGCGCTGTACGGCACCGACGCCATCAGCGAAGCGGGCGGCGCGGAAAAAGGCAAAGGCTACAACCGCGTCCGCGGCGACAAAGTCATCGCCTTCGCCCGCGCCTTTCTGGACGAAGCCGCCCCACTCGCGGCGGGCTCCCACGTTGACTCCACCGGCTACAAGCTGGTCGATGGCATGCTGATCGTCAGCCTCAAGGGCGGCAGCAACACCGGCCTGCACGACGATGCTCAGCTGATCGGCTTCCAGGGCGACGCGTCGGCGCCGACCGCGCTGCTGTTCAAGCACAACGGTCTGCACTTCGAACTCCAGATCGACGCCACGAGCCCGGTCGTCCAGACCGACCCGGCCGGTGTCAAAGACGTGCTGATGGAAGCGGCGCTGACCACCATCATGGATTGCGAAGACTCCATCGCTGCCGTCGACGCCGACGACAAGGTCGTGGTGTACCGCAACTGGCTGGGACTGATGAAGGGCGATCTGTCCGAAGAAGTCGCCAAAGGCGGTACTCGCTTCACCCGTACCATGAACCCCGACCGCGTTTACACCTCACCCACCGGCGAAGCCGTCACGCTGCATGGCCGCTCGCTGCTGTTCGTGCGCAACGTCGGTCACCTGATGACCATCGATGCGATCCTCGACAATCAGGGCAACGAAGTGCCGGAAGGCATTCTTGATGGCCTGCTGACCAGCCTCGCGGCGATTCACAACCTCAAGGGCAATACATCCCGCGCCAACAGCCGCACGGGCTCGGTGTACATCGTCAAACCAAAGATGCACGGCCCTGAGGAAGTGGCGTTCACCAACGAATTGTTCGGGCGTATCGAGGCGGTGCTGAACCTGCCGCGCAACACGCTGAAAGTCGGGATCATGGACGAAGAGCGTCGCACCACGATCAACCTCAAGGCCTGCATTCAGGCGGCGAGCGAGCGTGTGGTGTTCATCAACACAGGCTTCCTGGACCGCACCGGTGACGAGATTCACACGTCGATGGAAGCCGGCCCTGTCGTACGCAAGGCGCAGATGAAGGCGGAAAAGTGGATCGGCGCGTATGAAAATTCAAACGTCGATATCGGCTTGAAATGCGGCCTGCAAGGGCGCGCGCAGATCGGCAAGGGCATGTGGGCGATGCCTGACTTGATGGCCGCGATGCTTGAACAGAAAATCGCCCATCCACTGGCCGGCGCCAATACCGCGTGGGTTCCCTCGCCCACTGCCGCTGCACTGCACGCTCTGCATTACCACAAGGTCGATGTGTTCGCGCGTCAGGCCGAGCTTGCCCGGCGCGCGCCGGCCTCCGTCGACGATATCCTGGCCATTCCATTGGCGCCGAACATTGACTGGACGGCCGAGGAGATCCAGAACGAACTGGATAATAACTCCCAGGGCATTCTCGGTTATGTGGTGCGCTGGATCGATCAGGGCGTTGGCTGCTCGAAGGTGCCGGACATCAACGACATTGGTCTGATGGAGGACCGCGCCACGCTGCGCATTTCCAGCCAGCACATCGCCAACTGGCTACGCCATGGCGTGGTCAGCGAGCAGCAGGTAATGGAAAGTCTGAAGCGCATGGCACCGGTGGTGGACCGTCAGAACGCAGGTGATGCGCTGTATCGCCCCCTGGCACCGAATTTCGACAGCAACATCGCGTTTCAGGCAGCGGTTGAACTGGTGATCGAAGGCACACGGCAGCCGAACGGTTACACCGAGCCGGTGCTACACCCTCGCCGTCGAGAGTTCAAGGCAAAACACGGGGCTTAATCAGCGCCCAGACAAAAGGCGGTGTCCACGCAAATGGACACCGCCTTTTTTGTTGCCGCAACGCAGTCCAGAGACGGCGTTATCAGGCCATTTCCAGCTCCCGCTTCACCAGTCGCAACAGCTGCTTGGTGTTGATCGGCTTGAGCAGGAAATCCACCACGCTCAGGTGCATGGCGTCGATGGCGTCACGTACGTTGGCGTCGCCAGACACGATAATGATCGGCAACTCCGCACGGTCCGATTCGCGCACCCTTCGAATCAGGTCCAGCCCGTCGCACGGCGCCATGCGCAGATCAGTGATCAGCAGCGCAATGGAGGGCCGGGTCTGCAGCAAGTGCATGGCGCTGGTGCCGCCGGCGGCGGTGATGCAGCTGATGTCATTGAGACTGAGAATTTCGGCCAGAACTTCCCGAGCATCCTTGTCGTCATCGACGATCAACACCCGATGTGGCGATTGGGACGCAGGCGCGAGCATTACCTCATTGAGGGCTTCGCGCTCTTCATCACTCAAAATACTGTGATCGAACATACCCGTCTCATCTTCCTGTCGACTCCAATTCTGACAGCGCAAGCGATTGATACGCTGCACATCCTGTCGGCTTCATGCCGGCCCTGGGGCCTCGCGCTAACTGCATCGCTGCGGTTTTACACCTTGGTTCGATGCGAGCCAATGCCTTTGCAGTCACCTAAGACTTACGTCCAATGGGCACTGCCCGATAAGCGGTCGACCATGGGGTCAATAAAAACAAGCGGTATCGGTCATGAGCAAAGCGGACGCTTTTACCCAGGCAGGCAAAACAGCCGTTCTGCAGAACATCCACGGCACGATGCAGTTCCTGCAAAAATTCCCGCCGTTCAACCAGATGGAAAATGCCCATCTGGCCTACCTTGTGGAACAGTGTCACCTGCGTTTCTACGCTACAGACGAGAGCATCATCAAGCCTAGCGATGGGCCAGTAGAACATTTTTACATCGTCAAGCAAGGCCGCGTCGTGGGTGAGCGCCCCCATTCCGCAAAACGCGGCACCGAGACCACGTTCGAAATAACCACGGGCGAGTGCTTTCCCCTCGCGGCACTACTCGGCGAACGCGCCACACGAACCGAGCATCTGGCGGCCGAAGACACTTTCTGTCTGCAGCTCAACAAGCAAGCCTTCATCAAGCTGTTTGCGCTCTCAAATGAGTTCCGCGACTTCGCCCTGCGCGGCGTCAGCAGCCTGCTCGATCAGGTCAATCAGCAAGTAAAGCAGAAGGCGGTGGAAACACTCGGCACGCAATACTCGCTGAACACGCGACTGGGTGAACTGGCGATGCGTCACCCGGTGACGTGCTCCCCCGACACGCCGCTGCGTGAGGCCGTGCGGCAGATGGACGAGCAGCAAGTCGGCAGTATCGTGATCGTGGACGAGGCCAAAGCGCCGCTGGGTATTTTCACGCTGCGCGATCTGCGCCAGGTCGTCGCCAACATCGACGCCGACTTCGGCGAGCCCATCGAACGCAGCATGATTCAGGTGCCGTTCTATCTGAGCCCGGACGCCAGCGCCTTCGATGCGGCCATTGCCATGACCCAGCGCCATATCGCCCACGTCTGTCTGGTGAAAGATCAGCGCTTGTGTGGCGTGGTCTCCGAGCGCGACCTGTTCTCCCTGCAGCGCGTGGATCTGGTGCATCTGGCGCGCACCATCCGCAGCGCGCCGCGTATCGATTCGCTGGCTAACCTGCGCGGCGACATCGTTCAACTGGTGGACCGAATGCTCGCCCACGGGGCCTCGTCCACCCAGATCACCCAGATCATCACGCTGCTCAACGATCACATGGTCTGCCGCGTCATCGAGCTGACGCTCGAAGAAAAAGGCGATCCTGGCATCGCTTTCAGCTGGCTGTGTTTCGGCAGCGAGGGCCGGCGCGAGCAGACGCTGTACACCGATCAGGACAACGGCATTCTGTTCGAAGCCACGGACGCCGCCGAAGCCGCCTCAATACGCGGCCGGTTGTTGCCCATGGCCGAGCGGATCAATCAAAGCCTGGCGGTGTGCGGATTCGCCCTGTGCAAGGGCGGGATTATGGCGAGCAATCCCCAGCTGTGCCTGTCGCGAATCGAGTGGGCGCGGCGCTTCGGCTCGTTCATTCGCGAAGCCACACCGGAGAACCTGCTGTCGTCTTCTATCTATTTCGATCTGCGCGTGGTCTGGGGCGATGAAAGCGGCGGCGATCAATTGCGTCAGAGCATTCTTGCGCAGGTCGCAGACAACGCCTTGTTCCAGCGCATGATGGCCGACAACGCCCTGCGTCAACGCCCACCGGTGGGCCGCTTCAAAGATTTCGTGGTCGCCCGAAAAGGCAGCGAGAAGGACACACTGGACCTTAAAACCCAAGGCCTGACGCCGTTCGTCGACGGAGCGCGCTTGCTCGCGCTGGCCAACGGCGTCGAGGCGAGCAACACGCTGGACAGGCTGCGTCAGTTGGTCGCCAAAGAGGTGATCGACCCGCTGGACGGTGCGGCCTATGAAGAGGCTTATCACTTCATCCAGCAAACCCGCATGCAGCAACATCAGCAGCAGAACCGGCAAAACCTGCCCTACTCCAATCGCATCGACCCGGATGTGCTCAATCATCTGGACCGGCGCATCCTGCGTGAGTCGTTCCGGCAGGCGCAGCGGCTGCAGACCAGCCTCACCGTGCGCTACCAACTGTAAGCGACTGATCATGAATTTGTTCCGCTGGCTCAAGCCCCCCAAACGCGCCGTCGCCCCTGAGCTGACACCTGAACAGCAACAGCGCCTGCGCGCCTTGCCCGGCCCGGGCGTCCTGGATCAAAAGACACTGCGCCAGCAACGGTGGGTCGTGGTCGATCTTGAGACCAGCGGGCTGAATCTGCAGCGGGACGACGTGCTGTCGATTGGCGCCGTGGTCATCGAAGATGGCGCGATCGATCTGGGGCAGCAGTTCGAGCGCACGCTGATGCGCACCGATCACAAACTCAGCCCGAGCGTATTGATTCACGGGCTGGGGCCCACCGCGATTGCGGCGGGCAGCGAGCCGGTCGAAGCGCTGCTGGATTTCATGGCGTTCGTGGGTGACAGCCCGCTGCTGGCGTTCCACGCGGCGTTCGACGAGCACATGTTGGGGCGGGCATTAAAGGAAAGCCTGGGCTATCGCCTGCTGCACCCCTTCATCGATGTTGCTCACATCGCGCCCTTCATTTGCCCGAACGCGAATTTGCGCCAGGCAAGCCTGGACGACTGGACGCGATTCTTCGGGCTCCACGCCGAAGAGCGTCATCACGCCAGCGCCGATGCGCTGGTGACCGCCGAACTCGCGATGATTCTGTTCAGCCACGCCAGAAGACAGGGGATCGAAACCCCTGCACAGCTTGAGCAAGGCGTGGCGAAATGGCGACGGCAGCAGCAATCGCATTCGTTTTAGCGTTCATCCTCTGGGCCTGCCTCTGGATCCCGCCGCGCCTTACAAATCTAATGGTCGATTCTTACGTCAACCGTTCGGCTTCTTCCTACAAGGACCAATTGCCAGCATTGGGCGGCTCTGACACAATCGCGAACAATTCTCGTTAGCCCCTTTGTTCTCCTCGGTGCGCTTGTGTCGTCACTTCAAAGTCCCCAGCAGCAGCTCGTCGGAACGCTCTATCGCGACCATCGCGGCTGGCTGCTGGGCTGGCTCCGACGCAATGTCGCTTGCCCCCACCGCGCCGAAGACCTCAGTCAAGACACGTTCATCCGCTTGCTCGGCCGCGAGCAATTGCTTGAGCCCCGCGAACCCCGGGCCTTTCTGGTTTCGATCGCGAAAGGCTTGCTGTTCGACCACTTCCGTCGTGCCGCGCTGGAACAGGCGTATCTGGACGAGCTGATGCTGATTCCCGAGGGCGAACAACCTTCCCTGGAAGAGCAGCAGCTGATTCTCGAAGACCTCAAAGCCATCGACCGTCTGCTGGGCAAGCTGTCCAGCAAGGCGCGCACCGCCTTTCTGTACAACCGCCTGGACGGCATGCCCCATGCAGAGATCGCCGCCAAACTCGGCGTCTCGGTGCCCCGCGTGCGTCAGTACCTGGCGCAGGGTTTGCGCCAGTGCTACATCGCGCTGTATGGCGAGCCAACATGAGCCGTATTTCTACCCGACCTGTTTCATCCCACGTGCTGGACGCCGCCATCGCCTGGCAACTGTGCCTGGATTGCGGCCGGGGCAGCGAAGCCGAGCGTGAAGAGTTCGCCAAGTGGTACGCCGCCAGCGACGAGCACGCCCGGGCCTGGATGCAGTTGGGCATGGTCGATCAGCGTTTTGCCGGGACCACCGGCCCGGCACGTTCGGCGCTTTTGCGGTCCCGTGACGGGATGGGCTCGCGTTTGCGCAAGCTGGGACGCGGGTTTGCAGGGGTGGCGCTGGCGCTGGGATTGACTCTGTTTCTGGGTGATCGCCTGCTGCCGGTGGATTACTGGCTGGCGGATCTGCGCACCGCCACCGGCGAGCAGCGCACGATTCGCCTGTCGGATAACACCCTGATCCGCCTCAACACCCACAGTGCACTGGACGTGCGGTTCGATGACAAACAGCGGCGGGTCGTGCTTCAAGAAGGCGAGATCTTCGTGGAGACCGGGAGCCACAACGACGCGCGTCCGTTCATCGTCGAGACCCCTGAGGGGCAGATGCGCGCACTGGGCACGCAGTTCCTGGTCAAGAGGCGGGCCGACGGCACGCTGTTGAGCGTGCTGCAATCAGCCGTCGCCGTGCACCCGCAGGCTTCGAATCATGAAAAGGTGCTGAACGAGGGGCAGCAGATGTTGATTCATCGCAACAGCCTCGGGCCCATGCTCGCCCTGACGCCCGGCACCGGCGCCTGGATGCGCGGCATGCTGGTGGTCGATAACGCTCGTCTGGCAGATGTCGTTGCGGAGCTTGCCCGCTATCGTCCGGGCCATCTCGGCGTTGCGAAAGACGTTGCAGACCTGCGTATCACCGGCAGCTTTCCGTTGACCAATACCGACCTGGCGCTCAAGGCTCTGACGCCCACGCTGCCCGTGCAGATCGAAGCACGTACGCCGTGGTGGGTGACGGTGGTCGGCAGCGGGAAGAAGCCGGCAGCTGCGCTTTAATTCGGGGTCTCTTGGGCAGGCTTGGGGCATCTGGATAACCGCAACCCTGTGGGAGTGAGCTTGCTCGCGAAGGGGCCGGTACATCCACTGGATCACCAGGGCTGAGAATTGTCTCCGCGAGCAAGCTCGCTCCCACAGGGCCTTCGTACGCCTACTGAATGAACTCACAGATTATTTTCGCCCGGCCCTATCACTTTTCAGATCTCGTTCGGCACATAGGCATTGAGAACCATTTCCATCGAGGTGCCGTTCATGTCCCGCACGCTTCACACCCTTCTGCGACCGAGCCTACTGGCTATCGCCGTCGCCATTGCCGCGCCGCTGCTCAGTGCGCCGCTGATGGCCGCTTCCCAGACTTCCAGCGTCCGTACCTACGATCTGCCGGCCGCGCCGCTGTCCACGACGCTGACGCAGATTGCCAGTCAGGCGGGCCTGGCCCTGTCGCTGGATCCGGCACTGGCAGCGGGGCGCACGTCGGCGCCGGTTCAGGGGCAGTTCGACGCGTCTGGGGCGATGGGCCAGGCGCTGCGCGGCACTGGCTTGCAACTGAACCTGACGACGGCAGGGACCTACACGCTGGTGGCTGCGCCTGAAGGCGCGATGGCATTGCCGGCCACCAGCATTCAAGGCAGTCAGGAAAGCTTCGAAAGCGCGTGGGGCCCGGCGCAGGGATACGCCGCGAGTCGCACCGCAGCCGGCAGCAAAACCGACACCGCGCTGGTTGAAGCGCCGCGCTCGATCTCGGTCGCGACCCGGCAGCAGATGCAGGATCGGGCGGTGCAGAACATCGACGACGCCGTTCGCTACATGCCAGGCGTGGTTGCCAGCAGCTACGGCAGCGACAGCCGGTCCGAATGGCTGAAAGTCCGCGGCTTTGAACCCACCCAATTCCTCGACGGCCTGCCACTGCCGAAAGGGGCATACGTGATGCCGAAAATGGAGACCTGGGATCTGGAGCGCGTTGCCCTCCTGCGTGGCCCGGCGTCTTCGGTTTATGGTCAGACCCCGCCAGGCGGCATGCTTGATATGGTCAGTCGTCGCCCCGAAGCCGACGCCAGCCACGAGGTGCAGGTTCAGGCCGGCACTTACAACCGCAAGCAGATCAGCTTCGACAGCACCGGCAAGATCGACGATGCCGACAATTTCGAGTACCGCGTCAGCGGCGTGGTGCGTGACAGCGGCACCTCGGTGGACCACATCGATGACAAGCGCTACAACCTCGCACCGAGCCTGACCTGGAACATCGACCCGGACACCAAACTGACCTTTCTCAGCCAGTTCAATCGTGACGATACCGGGATCACCAGCCAGTTCCTGCCGATTCAGGGCACCAAATACCCATCGGCCGTCGGCCGCGTGAAATATCACGAAAACCTGGGCGATCCGGACTGGGAGTTTTACGACAAGACTTACTACGCGCTTGGCTATGCCTTCGAGCATCGTCTCAACGACGTCTGGCAGTTCAAGCAGAACGTCCGCTATACCAAAAGCGACCTGTCCTTTCAGGGAATCACGGCAGGCGGCTATTTCGGCTCGGTGTCAGACGATGGCACCGTTGCTCGCGGCGCCAACGTCGTCAACGAGGACATTTCCCAGTTCGCGCTGGACAACAACCTGCAAGCCGACTTCGACACGGGCGAACTCAAGCACACCCTGTTGCTCGGGCTCGACTATCAGCGACTGAATCACAACTACAAATGGCAGTACGGCAACGCGCCGACCAGCAACATCGCCAAGCCGATTTACGGGCAGGACTTCAGCAACGTCGATTACACCGCGTATCAGGATTACAACCAGAAAACCCGGGACGTCGGCGTCTATATTCAGGACCAACTGGCCCTGGATAACTGGCGTCTGACCCTGGGCGGGCGCCAGGATCTGCTCAAGACCGAATCGAAGTTCTACAACAGCGATCAGTCCGACGACCGCACCGACAGCGCGTTCACCGGCAACGCCGCGCTCAGCTACGTCTTCGACTCCGGATTCACGCCTTACATTTCCTACGCCGAGTCGTTCCAGGCAGAGCAAGGCGGCGCCAACGGCGTGGCGTTCCAGCCGGGGACGGGCAAGCAGTACGAAGTGGGCCTCAAATACCAGCCGCCGGGCAGCAACATCATCTTCACTGCGGCGGCGTACGACCTGACCCGTCGCGACATCGTGCTCAGCGACACCCTTGGCGTGCAGCGTCCGCTGGGCGAAGCGAAGGTGCGCGGCTTCGAGCTGGAAGCGGTAGGCGATGTCACTGACAACCTGAAAGTGACGGCGTCCTACACCTACGCCAACAGCAAGATGACCAAAGTCACCGACCCGCTGGACAAGAATCGTCCACTGCCACTCACGCCTGAAAATCAGGCGGCGATCTGGGGTGATTACACCTGGCACAACGGGGTGCTCGACGGTTTCGGCCTGGGCTTTGGCGCACGGTACATTGGCGAGACCGACAATATTGCGATCGGCAGTTACGGCTTTGTCGCCAATTCCAACTACGGGCACAGCAATGCCTACACCGTCTACGACGCTGCCGTGCATTACGACCTCGGCCGCATGAACAACGCCCTCAAGGGCGTGAGCGTGTCGGTCAATGCCAACAACGTCTTCGACAAGGAATACATTTCCACCTGCGACGGCTTCTATTGCTACTACGGCGACCGTCGTACCGTGCTCGCGAGCGTAGACTACAAATGGTAATCGTTTAAACTCTCATTACCCGAAACAAGGGCCGCTCCCACACAGCGGCCTTTGTCGCTTTCGCTGACTCCGGATTTCCACATGAAAAGCCAAACCATTCGCCGCTGGTCTTTCATCCACACGTGGACCAGCCTGATCTGCACGGCATTCCTGATGATGCTGGCGATCACTGGCTTGCCGCTGATCTTCAGTCACGAGATCGCTCACCTGACGGGCGATGCACCGGAATTCAAGGAAATGCCCGCCGGCACGCCGCATCTGGACCTAGAGCAACTGGTTCGCTCAGCCGAGGCCCATCGCCCCGGCGACGTGATGCAGTATTTCGGCTGGGATGATGATGACCCCAACGGCGTCTACGCCATCATGGGTAAAACCGCCGGCGGCGACCCCAATGAATCCCACAGTTTCATGCTCGACGCCCGCACCGGCGAAGCGATGGAAACGCCGAGCGCCAACGGCGGTTTCATGATGATCATGCTGCGCCTGCACGTGGACATGTATGCAGGGCTCCCGGGCAAGCTGCTGCTGGCATTCATGGGACTGCTGTTTGTCATGGCGATCGTGTCCGGCGTCGTGTTGTACGCGCCCTTTATGCGTCGGCTGGATTTCGCCACGGTGCGGCCGAATAAATCCACGCGGGTACGTTGGCTTGATCTGCACAACCTGGTCGGGGTTGTCACGCTGACCTGGGCCATGGTTGTGGGCCTGACCGGTGTGCTCAACGCCTGCGCCGATTTAGTGATCGCCCAGTGGCGCACCGACGCGCTGATGACCATGATCGCGCCCTACAAGAACGCCCCACCCCTGGCCGAACGCGCACCGGCAACCCGATTGATCGACATCTCCAAAGCCACTGTCCCCGGCGCCGAGCCGAGCTTCATTGCCTTTCCCGGCTCCCGTTTTTCCAGCGAGCATCACTACGCCGTGTTCATGAAAGGCGACACGCACCTGACGTCTCACCTGCTCACTCCCGTACTGATTGACGCCCAGGACTTGCACGTGACCGCGACGCTGGGACGCCCGTGGTACATGGACGCCCTGCTGCTGTCGCAACCGCTGCACTTCGGCGACTACGGCGGCATGCCGATGAAAATCCTCTGGGCCGCGCTGGACGTCTTGACCATCATCGTCCTTGGCAGTGGCTTGTACCTGTGGTGGGTCCGTCGTCGCGCCACAGTCGCTGCGGCAAAAGCAGTCGCCGTAGAGGCGGAAGTGGCATGACCCGACACAAGAAGCATTCGGCGTTGTGGAAGACCTTCGGCACGCCCGGCTGGATCGCCCTGCTGACCGCAGTCGGCCTGTTCGCCGCGCTGCTGGGCGACGGTGCGTGGGATGTATTGTCCTGGATAGGGATGGCGATTCCAGCCTGGCTTAGTTGCAAGGGGTTGATGGCGCGGAGGAGAGCTGATCACACCTGATCCATACGGGATGTAACTGGTGGGGATTCGCCCGCCGTTGCCCCAGGTCATCATACGACTCACCAACAGCCCTCATTCCGTTAGCTCACTTGACTCCTCGAACCCCCGTCCTCCCGATGACGCCCCAAAATCGCTCACTTCCCGCTTCAAAGCCGGCCCCCGCTGTGACAAGTCCGTTACATTAAGAAATATAATGAGCGCTCCGCGGTATTCCCATTGACAACAAAACGTGCTTTTGACTAAATCAAGTCATACGACGACGTATAACGATCGCCGCCAAATAAAAACAATACCCAGAGTGGACTCGATGAAAATCAAAGGCATCCGTTGGTGGATGGTCGCGCTGATAACCGGCGGCCTGATCGTCAACTATCTCGCGCGCAATACCCTCTCCGTCGCCGCTCCCACCATGATGAGCGAGCTGAACATCTCCACCGAACAGTACTCGCACGTCGTCATCGCGTGGCAGATGGGCTATGCCTTCATGCAGCCGGTTGCCGGTTACGTGATCGACGCCATCGGCACCAAGATCGGCTTTGCAGTGTTCGCCATCGCCTGGTCTGTGGCGTGCGCATCGGCGGCTATGGCCACCGGCTGGCAGAGTCTGGCGTTCCTGCGCAGCTTGCTGGGCATCACTGAAGCGGCGGGGTTTCCTGCAGCGATCAAAGCAACCACCGAATGGTTTCCGGCCAAAGAGCGCTCGGTTGCCATCGGCTGGTTCAACATCGGTTCGTCGATCGGTGCCTTGCTGGCCCCTCCCCTCGTGGTCTGGGCGATTCTACACAGCGGCTGGCAGATCGCGTTCATCATCGTCGGCGGGCTGGGCCTGCTGTGGAGCGCGGGCTGGTTATTCTTCTACAAACACCCGCGCAATCAGCGTCTGCTGGGTGACGAGGAGCGCGATTATATTCTTGCCGGTCAGGAGTCCCACCTGAAGGACGCGCCGACCAAGCACGCCAGCTGGAAGAAGATCGTCGGCACCCGCAATTTCTACGCAATCGCGTCAGCCCGCATGCTGTCAGAGCCGGCCTGGCAGACGTTCAACGCCTGGATTCCGCTGTACCTGATGACCGAGCGTCACATGAACATCAAGGAAATCGCGATGTTTGCCTGGCTGCCGTTTCTCGCAGCTGACATCGGCTGCGTGCTGGGCGGTTACCTGAGCCCGTTTTTCTACAAGCATTTCAACGTGTCCCTGCTCACGTCGCGCAAGATGGTGATGGTGCTGGGCTCGCTGTGCATGATCGGCCCTGGCTGCATCGGTCTGGTGGACAGCCCTTATGTCGCCATTGCGCTGCTGTGCGCCGGAGGTTTCGCGCACCAGACGCTGTCGGGCGCCCTGTACGCAATCACGTCGGACTCCTTCGGCAAGAACGAAGTGGGTACGGCAACAGGCCTCGGTGGCATGTTCGGGTTTCTCGGCGCGGCTTTGTTCACGCTGGTGCTCGGGATCATGGTGACCAAAGTCGGCTACAGCCCGCTGTTTGTGGCGCTGGCCGCTTTCGATCTTATCGCCGCCACAATCATCTGGTTTGTCGCCAAGCCGCTGCTGACCGGCACACCTGCGGCGCAATCCGGCAGATCATCGGCTGATTCGGCCGATGGGGTCCCGACGGTCTGACATCAATGTCCGGGCCGTCGCAAATCGGCCCGGCATTGCTTCAGGATATTGCGCAGCGTCCTGGCCCTGACTAGTCTGGAGGCCCAGGACGATCAGAGGAATGTCCATGTCTGCGCCCAGCATGACGCTGTATTACAACGCCGCTTCGCCCTTCGCTCGCAAGGTGCTGATCTTGCTTCATGAGACTGGACAGGCGAGCCGGGTCAGTCTCAAGGCCGTTGCCCTCACCCCCGTGAGCCCCGACGTTGAACTCTGCCGCGGCAATCCGTGCGGAAAAATTCCGGCGCTGTGCCTGGCCGACGACAACGTGATCCATGACAGCCGGGTGATTCTCGAATACCTGGATCAACAGCATGTCGGCAACCCCCTCATTCCCAAGGAAGGCTCGGCGCGCTGGCGGCGATTGACGCTTGCCTCACTGGCCGATGCCCTGCTGGACGCTGCACTGCTCATCCGCTACGAGACCTTTCTGCGGCCCGAGGAAAAACATTGGTCGGAGTGGCTCGACGCCCAGCAGCAGAAAATCGATCGCACGCTGGCCTATTTCGAAGCCGAAGCCGTCACTGAATTGAGTACGCATTTCGACGTCGCGTCGATCAGCGTGGCATGCGCGGTGGGCTATCTGGATTTCCGCCAGCCCAATCTGGGCTGGCGCAGCAGCTACCCACGATTGGCGAACTGGTATTACGAAGTCAGTCAGCGGCCATCGATGGTAGAGACTCAGCCGCCTGTGTAGAAATCGGTCACGCAACAATGAGTAGGTTTTAGATAAACGCTAACCTGCAGGTAGGTGAGCGCAAAAATCGCATACTAAAAGGCCGGATAACTCCGGCCTTTTTGCTTCGTCTTTAGCAGCGTTTCGCGGCTTTCAACAATGCATTACAGTTCTGCGGCTGCGCTGCTTCCTTCTGCGTCTGGGCAGACTGAACGGTGCCCTGTACAGGACCCGAGCAAATAGCATCCGAGTTCACTAGGACTACAGAGGTAAAGTAACAATTGTAAATTCCCTTATCGCTTTTTACCTGAAAACGCATCGACTCCAAGGAAGCCGATTTTGACAAAATAGTGATTTTGTCGCTGCTGGTGTTCAGGGCGAAGGCGGCCTTTTCCTGCAAGTCCGAGTCACTCTGCGTACGTTGCGCAATGGAGCCACAACCAGAAATGCTGACGGCAACGACAGCGGTGATTGCAAGTTTTTCAAACGTGATGCACTTCATGCTTTAGGGTCCATTCCATTAGTTTTCGTGTAATACAGGCCAGCGCTACCAGCCGACCGCCATCATGAAATTTTTAAGCGTCGCGACTCGGTGACTCCCGACTCATGGGGGCCGGAAGACCCGTTCCAGACTATCTTTTCATCACTGCCGCAGCCATAGCGCCATAGGTCGAGTTTATTCGCTCAACTTCGTCCTCATCATTAGCTAACAATCTCGACTGCCGTCTGGACAGTTCAAACTGCACTTTCTCCCAGCCCTGAATCTTGCTAGCGTCCGGCGTAGATTTTTTCCCTTCGTCACCTATTAATTCCGCGTAATGGCTAACCATTATGCTCAAAGCCGCACGAGCAAGGTCGTAGCGTTCCAGTTTTTTCCGTTCAGTCATCAGTTATCTCCCATGACCTTTTGATGCGTTTCGATGCTCAGTTCATTCAACGCTTTTCGGCTTGTACGACGAGACCAGACAGGTCGCCGCTGTCAAAGCGGCGAAGTGCAGGAAAAACGTAAACCCTGCGTGGCTTCCCGGTGTGTCCCAGTGCCAGACCGTCAAGAACCCGCGGTAGGCAACATCAAGCGCCATGACCCATCTCAGGACTGGCCAAGTGAGCACCAGCAGCATCCAAAGCGCCCGAGCGAGCCCCGAGATGGCTTTCCTCAGCTTGCCCGGTGCAGGGCGCGTCTGACTTGGCGTCGGCTCAGTCGCAACTTCAGGAGTCGCTTTTGCCCCGGGACGCTCTGGAAATTTGTATAGGTTGTTGGCCATTACCTGCTCTCCATGCAAATGCGAGTAAATTCTAACTCCGAATACGTGGCGCATGCCTGAAGCGTGCCGCGCAATCGCTCGGGGACGCAATCAAAACGGCCATCAGCACTCAGGCTTATCGGCCGTATAACGACGCGCCGGATTCACCGCCGCGCCGAATTCACGCAGGGCCTTGGCGCCGATCAGCAACGGATAGTTAAAGTGGCTGCGGTCGACGAGGTTGACCTCCACGGTGCGTTTCACGTTGCCCAGGCACAGCTCAAGATCGACAACCGGGCGCTTGGTGGGATCGGCCGGCTCTTCGTCATCGTCGCCTTCGGAACGGCCCTTGATCCGGCTGATGCGCGACACCTTGTGCTCGTAGACTTTGCTGTCGGCGTCCTTGGTCGCCAGACGGAAACGCACCCAGTCATCGCCATCGCGCTTGAACAGTTCGATGTCCTTGGCCGACAGCGATGCGGTCAACGCGCCGGTGTCCATCTTGGCTTTGAATGTCTCGCCGATCTCCGAGACCTGAATGTATTCGTAACGACCGTACAACGTCGGTTCGGCAGCCATGACAGGCAACGCCAGCAAAGACATAAGCGCCAGAAGGGATTTCACGGATCTGATTCCTCGTGATGAATGGGCGGGGCGTGTGCCCGGTTTAGACCGTCACTCTGCCGATGGTTCGCGGCAGGCTTCGCGCTCAGGGCCAAGCGAGCCAAGCATAGGGAGCCTACTGACAAAGGCGTGAAACATTCGTCGGTATCGCCAGGGTTTTGCGCCAACTGCCCGGCCTGCTTATCATTGCGCGCCACCCTGTCGACCGCGAGTGCCTTATGCGTCACCTGCTCACCGGAATTGCCGTCACGCTGCTGCTTCTGCTCAATACGCTGGTGCTGATCGGCCCACTGATGGTCTTTGCGCTGCTCAAGTTGGTGTTCCAGAGCGAGATGCGCGACAACTGCTCGGTGGCAGTGATGTGGATCGCCGAGACGTGGTGTGAAATCAACAAGCTGATTTTCAAAATCTGCCTGCCAACCCAGTGGGAAATCCGCGGCGACGAAGGCCTGCGTGGCGATACCTCCTACCTGGTCATCGGTAACCATCAGTCGTGGGTAGACATCCCGGCGCTGGTGCAGGCGTTGAATCGACGTACACCCTTCTTCAAATTCTTCCTAAAGAAAGAACTGATCTGGGTGCCGTTTTTGGGGCTGGCATGGTGGGCACTCGATTACCCGTTCATGAAGCGCTACACGAAGGCGTTTCTGGCCAGGCATCCCGAGCTCAAGGGCAAGGATCTGGAAATCACCCGCGAGGCATGCGAGCTGTTCAAACGTCAGCCCGTGACCGTGGTGAATTACCTGGAAGGCACACGCGTCACCCCGGCCAAGAAAGCCCAACAGGCTTCGCCCTATCGTTACTTGCTAAAGCCCAAGGCAGGCGGCGTCGCATTCGTGCTGGCAGCGATGGGTGAGCAGCTGGACGCGGTGCTTGATGTGACGGTCGTTTATCCAAGCGAGCGCATCCCGGGGTTCTGGGACTTGCTATCAGGACGAGTGCCACGGGTGATTGTCGACATCAAGACCCGCGAACTCGACCCTGCGCTGTGGCAGGGCGATTACGAGAATGACCCGGTGTTCCGCGTGTATGTGCAGGACTGGGTCAACCGGCTGTGGCAAGAGAAGGATGCGCGGATCGCCGAGTTACGCGGCGCGATTGCTTAGCACATCCGTAGCAGCAGGCGCCCCGATTGCCGGGGCGCTGCAACTACATTACTTGGCGCCCCAGACGCCACTCAACGCCTGCAACGCTGAACCGCCCGCGCCTTGCTGACCGAGGTACTGCAGAATCACCGGCACGAACTGGCTGACCATGCTGCTGTTCATGCCCAGGGCGCTGAACGCCTTGTTCACGTCGCCCATGCTCTGCACATTACCCAGCGCGCTGTCCAAGGCAGAGTTGCTGCTCCCGGAATTACCCAACAATCCACCCAGACCACTCAGGCTGCCGAGGGCCGAGTTGCCGGCCAGTTGATCAAGGCCTGGCACTGATTTGCTCAGTTGCGAATAGTCGTTGCCGGCGAGCTTGTTCTTGGCCAGCCCCAACAAGGCGCCGGTCCCGCCCACCGCTTGCTCCGGCGTGACGTTCAACTGCGTGCCCAGCGTGTTCAATAGCCCGGCTGCCTCGGGCGCGGCGGTTGCCTTTTGCTGACCGCCGGTTGCATTGGAAACGGCATTGGCCGCGTCATTCAGATTGAAAGCGAAGACCGGCGTGACTGCGAGCGCCATCAGGCTCGCCAGCGCAGCACCACGTACATTTCTCAGTGAAACTTTCATCGCAACAACCTCGTTTGCCAGGAGACCGGCCATGACCGGGTAAACACGCGTTGGACCGCCCCTCGAAGGGAAGTTCCACCCAGGGCCTCAGGGTTTGCTGACATAGAACAAGCGCTGCGGCTCGAAGGTCCGCGCCAGCCGTTGATCCGCAGCCGTCGAGCCCGCCTGCAAGAGCCGGTGGCGAATGAACGCCTTATCGAAATGCTCACCGCTGTGAAGCTTCTCGCGAAGGCTGATCAAGCGTGTACCGCCCCGATGATCGGCGCCACGATAAAGGGGTTCACTGAAGAGGCGTACCTGTGAGTCGGGGCTACCCCCGGTGGATGTCAGCTGAACCTGGGTGATGATCGCGAAACCGGACAACCAGGGCGACCAGAGCCGGGACACGTCGGCAGCGAAACACTCACCCGGGGTGAAATCAGCCTCGCAGTCCGCCAGCTCACGGTAGGTCGGCGCGATGCGCACATGTTGACGGTAAGCGGCGCGGTAACCGGCCTGACAGACCGCCGGCGCCATACCGGCCCAGACGCAGGCGTTGGGGTTTTCAAAGAACACCTCCGACGATGCCCAGCCCGAAGAAACAGGCTCGAGATGAGCGCTCGTCAGCGTGGCGGGCAAGACAATGAGCGGCATCGCGACGAGGAAATGAATCGATGTTCTAACCCACCAAACAAGCATGCATGACCCGCCACCTGAAAAACCGGCCGGACAAATAACACGGAGATAAGGCAGCTGAAACAAGCAGGAATGGAATTCAAACGCTCCCCAACCATTTTCAGAAACGCCCTACAAATGCCGGACTAGAGGCCTACGTCAGGCATAAAAAAAGCGACCCGAAGGTCGCCTTTTGAGAGCGTCAGAGAATCATGCGGCGCTGAACAGTTTGTGCGGGTCGATGACGAATTTCTTCGGCACACCGGCATCGAACTCGCCGTAACCGCGCGGGGCGTCGTCGAGGCTGATGACTTCCACGCCAACCACGTCGGCAATGTTGATGCGGTCCCACATGATCGCCTGCATCAGTTGACGGTTGTACTTCATGACCGGCGTCTGGCCGGTGTGGAAGCTGTGGGATTTTGCCCAGCCCAGACCGAAACGAATGCTCAGTGCGCCGACCTTGGCGGCAGCGTCCACGGCACCCGGGTCTTCCGTCACGTAAAGGCCGGGAATGCCGATCTTGCCGGCGACGCGAACCACGCCCATCAGCGAGTTGAGTACGGTGGCCGGTGCCTCGGCCTTGGCGCCCGCGTGCCCATGGCCACGTGCTTCGAAGCCTACGGCATCGACGGCGCAGTCCACTTCAGGCTCGCCCAGCAGATCGGCGATCTGCTCGTGCAGCGGGGTGTCTTTCGAGAGGTCGGCGATCTCGAAACCCTGGGCCTTGGCGTGCGCCAGACGCACCGGATTGACGTCACCGACAATGACGACTGCCGCGCCAAGCAAGCGCGCTGAAGCGGCGGCGGCAAGCCCCACGGGACCGGCGCCGGCGATGTACACCGAGCTGCCCGGACCGACACCGGCAGTCACCGCGCCGTGGTAGCCGGTGGGCAGGATGTCGGAGAGGCAGGTCAGGTCGCGAATCTTCGACATCGCCTTGTCGCGATCAGGAAGTTTGAGCAGATTGAAGTCGGCATAGGGCACGAGCACATATTCGGCCTGGCCGCCGGTCCAGTCGCCCATGTCGACATAACCGTAGGCACCACCGGCGCGGGCCGGGTTGACGGTCAGGCAGACGCCGGTGTGTTGCTCTTTGCAGGAGCGGCAACGGCCGCAGGCGACGTTGAAGGGCACGGACACCAGGTCACCGATCTTCAGGTTTTCGACGTCGCTGCCTTTCTCGACCACCTCACCAGTGATTTCGTGACCCAGTACCAGGCCGACCTGGGCAGTCGTTCGGCCACGCACCATGTGTTGATCGGAGCCACAAATGTTGGTGGAAACCACGCGCAAGATCACCCCGTGCTCGATCTTCTTGCCGCGCGGGTCCTGCATCTTGGGATAGTCGATTTTCTGTACTTCGACCTTGCCCGCGCCGAGATACACCACACCACGATTACCAGACATACATGTCACCTCTCTATTTGTTATTGATTGGGTGAATCAGTGAGCTTCAAGCCGCAAGCTTCAAGCTTCAAGCAGCAAGCAAAAGCGCTGCTGCCACTACATGGGCCCGAAACGTGTTGCGAGTGACGCCGCTTTTACTCTTGCGGCTTGAAGCTTGAAGCTTGCAACTAGCCCCTACAGCACCACCGTCCTGTTGGCATTGAGAAACACACGTCGCTCGATGTGATAACCCACCGCTCGCGCCAGGGTCAGGCCTTCGATGTCGCGGCCCTTGGCGATCAGGTCTTCAGGATAGTGACTGTGGTCGACCACTTCGACGCCCTGGGCGATGATCGGCCCTTCGTCGAGGTCGTTGTTGATGTAATGCGCCGTCGCGCCGACCAGTTTCACGCCCTTGTTGTAGGCCTGGTGATACGGCTTGGCGCCTTTGAAGCCCGGCAGCAGCGAGTGATGAATGTTGATCGCCTTGCCATCGAGCTTGCGGCACAGCTCCGGCGACAGCACTTGCATGTAGCGGGCAAGCACCACCAGTTCGGCGCCGGTGTCTTCGATCACCTTCATCACCCTGGCTTCCTGCGCCGGTTTGTCATTGGGGTCGAGGGGGAAATGGTAGTAGGGAATGTCGTGCCAGCGCGCCAGTGGCTCAAGGTCCGGGTGATTGGAGACCACGGCGACCACGTCCATCGACAATTGATTGATGCGCTGTCGGTAGAGCAGATCGTTGAGACAGTGATCGGCTTTGGACACCATGATCACCACTTTCGGGCGGTAGTTCGGGGCGGTGAGTTCGAAGATCATGCCGAAGGATTCGCCGCGCTCGGCGAGGCCTGCACGGAAAGACGCTTCGTCAAACCCGTCCGGTTGGCGGAATTCGACACGAATGAAGAAGCGACTGGACAGACGGTCATCGAACGAATGGTGCTCGGTGACGTAGCAGCCCTGCTCGAAGAGATAACGCGTCACCGCGTCCACCGTGCCCAGCACGCTGGGGCAGTCGGCGGTCAGAATCCAGGTATCGGGGGCGCGGCTCATAGGTATTCCTTGATCGTGTGGTCAATCCGGGATCAGGCAGCGACGCTCAAACCATACTCCGCACTCGCATCCTGCAGCCACATCCACCAGTAATCGGCGAAGCTTCGGCGGATGACCAGTTCCCAGGTGTCTTCGCCGGTACGGCGTATCACCAGCTGCGATTTGGCGAATACCGTGCCGATGGCCTTGCCCACCGGGAAGTTGCTCGGGTGCACGTCGTAGCTGGTGGATTTCATCAGCACTTCGCGGACCTTCGGGCCGGTCAGTTCCAGCAGCGATTGCCCGCCGCTGACGTTGACGACAGCGATGTGCAAACCGGCGAGCGCTTCGCGCAGCGTCTGCTCGACGGCGAACTCTTCACCGGTCGGCACGATCAGCAGCCACTCATCCGGGCCAAGCCACTGGATCGAGCTATCGCCGCTTGAGACCAGCGCCAGCGCGCCCGGCAGTTCCATGCCCAGCGCCTTGTGCACGCCGGCCGCGAACGCCGGATCGTGCCCATTGCCACGAATGGTCAGATGGCCGAGCAGTTTTTTCTCCCGCAGCACGACGCCCGGATTGCTGCGGCCTTTGCCGATCAGGCTCTGAAGGTCAGCATGAAACAGCGGCGACTCGGCTTTGGCGTCGGTTGCTGGCCGCTGTTGGTAAACGTTGGCTGTGGTCATAGAGCACCTGTGTTGAATTCTGTTGTTTCAGTGAACACGTTCCCGTAGGAGTGAGCTTGCTCGCGATCGCGGTGTGTCAGTCACCAGATGTATGCCTGATCTCACGCCATCGCGAGCAAGCTCACTCCCACAGGGATGTAAGCAAGCCAAGACTTACTCCACGTTCTGCTGATCACCCTTGGGATCGAAGAACACCGAGGACACGATTTCGGCCTCGATCACCGACCCATCCGCCAGTGGCGCAAATACCCGCTCGCCCATGCGCTTCAGCCCGCCCTTCACCACACCCATGGCAAACGAGTAACCCAGCGAGTTCGCCGCATAACTCGACGTCACGTGGCCCACCATCTTCATCGGAATCGACTGCTTCGGATCGAACACCAGTTGCGCGCCTTCCGGCAGCCACTGAGTCGGATCAACCGGCTTCAGACCGACAAGTTGCTTGCGATCTTCCCGCACGCAGTCCTCTCGATTCATGCCGCGCTGGCCAATCCACGAGAACGGCTTGGTGCGGCCGACACACCAGCCCATATTCAAATCGTCCGGGGTCATCGAACCGTCGGTGTCCTGGCCGACGATGATGAAGCCCTTTTCGGCGCGCAGGACGTGCATGGTTTCAGTGCCGTACGGGGTCAGGTTGTACTGTTTGCCGGCTTCGGCGATTTTTTCCAGAACGCCCATGGCGTAGTCGGCCTGGATGTTCACTTCGTAGGAAAGCTCACCGGTAAACGAAATCCGGAACACTCGCGCCGGCACACCGGCCACCAGCCCCTCTTTCCAGGTCATGAACGGAAACGCTTCACGGCCCAGGTCGATGTCGGTCACTTCGCTGAGCAGCTTGCGGCTGTTCGGCCCGGACAGGGTCAGGGTCGCGTAGTGATCGGTGACGGAGGTGAAGTACACCTTCAGGTCCGGCCATTCGGTCTGTTGATAGATTTCCAGCCACTGCAGCACGCGTGCGGCGCCACCGGTCGTGGTGGTCATGATGAAGTGGTTATCGGCGATGCAGGCGGTCACTCCATCGTCGAAGACCATGCCGTCTTCCTTGCACATCAGGCCGTAACGGGCCTTGCCCACGTCCAGTTTGGTCCAGGCGTTGGTGTAGATCCGGTTCAGAAATTCCCGCGCATCCGGGCCTTGAATGTCGATCTTGCCCAGTGTCGATGCGTCCAGCAGACCGACGCTGTCGCGCACAGCCTTGCATTCGCGGCGCACGGCGGCGTGGATGTCTTCACCGGCTTTCGGGAAATACCACGGACGTTTCCACTGACCGACGTCTTCGAATTCAGCGCCGTTCTTAACGTGCCAGGCGTGCAGCGCGGTGAAGCGCACAGGCTCGAAGACGTGACCGCAGTGACGGCCTGCGATGGCGCCGAAGGTCACCGGCGTATAGTTCGGACGGAACATAGTGGTGCCCATTTCCGGGATCGACACGTTCAGCGAACGGGCGGCAATCGCCAGGCCGTTGACGTTGCCGAGCTTGCCCTGGTCGGTACCGAAACCCAGCGCGGTGTAGCGTTTGACGTGCTCGACGGACTCGAAACCCTCGCGGGTCGCCAGCTCGATGGCCGCTGCAGTGACGTCATTCTGCAGGTCGACGAATTGCTTCGGCGCACGGGCGGTGCCCTTCTCGTGCGGCACCTGAAACAGCGCCAGTGTTGGTTCTTCCACACGGCTCAGCGCTTTGGGCAGTACGCCTTCGACCGGTTTGAAACCGGCTTCGCTGGCTGCACGAACACCCCCTTCAAAACCGTCGGCCAGCGAGTCGCCGAGGGCGTAGACGCCGTTCACACCGCCGACGCAGACACGTTTCTGCGGCGCTTCGCCCGGCACGAAACCGAGGATGTCTTCGCGCCAGACCGGCTTGCCACCGAGGTGCGAAGCCAGGTGAACGATCGGGCTGTAACCCCCGGAGCTGGCCACCAGATCGCAGTCGAGCCATTCACCAGGGCTGGCCACTTTGTGGGTTTTGACATCGATGGCAGCCACGCGGGCGGCACTGACGCGCTTGCTGCCACGGGCTTCCACCACGGCGCTGCCGGTCAGGATCCGAATGCCTTTGGCGCGGGCCTCTTCCACTAACGCACCGCGCGGGTTGTGACGCGCATCGGCGACGGCCACCACGTGCAGACCAGCGTCGAGCCAGTCCAGCGCCACGCGATAGGCGTAATCGTTGTTGGTCGACAGCACCAGTTTCTTGCCCGGCGCCACGCCATAACGGCGCACGTAAGTAGAAACAGCGCCAGCCAGCATGTTGCCCGGTACGTCGTTGTTGCCGTAAACCAGCGGACGCTCGTGGGTGCCGCTCGCCAGCACCACGCGCTGGGCGCGAACCCGGTGCATACGCTGACGTACCTGGCCGATTGGCGCGCGGTCGCCGAGGTGATCGGTCAGCCGCTCGTGAATGGTCAGGAAATTGTGGTCGTGATAGCCGTTCACCGTGGCGCGCGGCAGCAGGGTGACGTTGGGCAGGCCTTTGAGTTCGGCCACCACCGTCGCTACCCATTCCGCTGCCGGTTTGCCGTCCAGACTTTCGCGGCTGTCCAACAGGCTGCCGCCGAATTCTTCCTGCTCGTCCGCCAGGATGACCCGGGCACCGCTGCGCGCAGCCGCCAGTGCAGCGGCCAGACCTGCAGGGCCGGCGCCGACCACCAGCACGTCGCAGTGCTGGTTCATGTTGTCGTAGGTGTCCGGATCCAGCTCTGTCGGCGAACGCCCCAGGCCAGCCGCTTTGCGGATGTACTTCTCGTAGGTCATCCAGAACGACTGCGGGTACATGAAGGTTTTGTAGTAGAAACCCGGCGGCATCAGCTTGCCGCCGACCTTGCCGAGAATGCCCATCATGTCGGTGTTCACGCTCGGCCAGCCGTTGGTGCTGGTCGCGACGAGGCCCGAATAAAGCGCCTGTTGCGTGGCGCGCACGTTGGGGATCTGCGTGGCTTCGGTGGCGCCGATCTGCAGCACGGCGTTCGGCTCTTCGGAACCTGCTGCAAAGATGCCGCGAGGTCGGGAGTATTTGAAGCTGCGGCCGATGATGTCGACACCGTTGGCGAGCAAGGCGGCGGCCAGGGTATCGCCTTCAAAACCCTGGTAGGTCTGGCCGTTGAAGTTGAAATTCAGAACCTTGCTGCGATCGATGCGGCCGCCGTTGGGCAGGCGATTGGACTGGCTCATACCTGTTCTCCCTTTCTGATCGCGGGCGCGGGATTGACGAACTGCGGCTGCGTGCCGATCGGATAGGTTTCGAGAATCTCGTAGGTCACGGTGTCACGCGTGGTGTTGAAGTACTGCCGGCAACCCGCCGCGTGAATCCACAACTCGTGGTGCAAACCGCGCGGGTTGTCGCGGAAAAACATGTAGTCGCCCCACTCTTCGTCGGTGCAGGCCGCCGGGTCCAGCGGACGCGGGATGTGGGCCTGACCGGAGACGTGGAATTCCTCTTCGGAGCGCAGTTCGCCACAGTGAGGACAGAAGATATGCAACATGGGAAAGTCCTCTGTTAGTGGGCTACGGCTGCAGCGCCGTGTTCATCAATCAATGCGCCGTTGTGGAACCGGTCGATTGAGAAGGGTTTGGCCAGCGGGTGCATTTCGCCCTTGGCCAGGCTTGCAGCAAACACGTTGCCCGAGCCCGGGGTGGCCTTGAAGCCACCGGTGCCCCAACCGCAGTTGAAGAACATGTTCGGCACAGGCGTCTTGGAAATGATCGGGCAGGCGTCCGGCGTGGTGTCGACGATGCCGCCCCACTGGCGGTTCATGCGCACCCGCGACAGCACCGGGAACATCTCGACGATGGCCTGAATGGTGTGCTCGATCACCGGGTACGAGCCGCGCTGGCCGTAGCCGATCCAGCTGTCGATGCCGGCACCGATCACCAGATCGCCCTTGTCGGACTGGCTGATATAACCGTGTACGGCGTTGGACATGATCACGCTGTCGATGATGGGTTTGATCGGCTCCGATACGAGCGCTTGCAGCGGATGGGATTCCACCGGCAGACGGAAACCGGCGAGCTTGGCCATGTGGCCAGAGTTGCCGGCCGTCACCACGCCGACGCGCTTGGCGCCGATGAAGCCTTTGTTGGTTTCAACGCCGATGCACACGCCGTTTTCCTTGCGGAAGCCGGTCACTTCGGTCTGTTGAATCAGGTCCACGCCCAACGCATCCGCGGCGCGGGCATAGCCCCAGGCCACGGCGTCATGACGCGCCACACCGCCGCGACGTTGCACGGTGGCGCCGATGATTGGGTAACGGGTGTTTTTCGAGCAGTCGAGGTACGGAATTTCTTCAGCCACTTGCTTGCCGTTGAGCAGCTCGCCATCGACGCCGTTCAAACGATTGGCGCTGACGCGGCGCTCGGAATCACGCATGTCCTGCAGGGTGTGGCACAGGTTGTACACGCCGCGCTGGGAGAACATGACGTTGTAATTGATGTCTTGGGAAAGGCCTTCCCACAGTTTCATCGCGTGTTCGTACAAGTGCGCGGATTCGTCCCACAGGTAGTTGGAACGCACGATGGTGGTGTTGCGCGCGGTATTACCGCCGCCCAACCAGCCTTTTTCGACCACAGCCACATTGGTGATGCCGTGCTCTTTGGCCAGGTAATAGGCCGTTGCCAGACCATGGCCGCCGCCGCCCACAATCACGACGTCGTAGACCTTTTTCGGGGTCGGCGTGCGCCACATGCGCTGCCAGTTTTCGTGGTGGCTGAGGGAGTGTTTGAAGAGGCCGAAGCCCGAGTAATGCTGCATGGTGCGACTCCTGACTCAGCGGTAAACCGGGAAATCGGCGCACAGCGCGGAGACCTGCTCGGCAACGTTGGCCTCGACATCGGCGTCGCCGAGGTTGTCGAGGATGTCGCAGATCCAGCCGGCCAGCGTGATGCACTGAGTAACTTTGAAACCGCGCGTGGTCACGGCGGGAGTGCCGATGCGCAGGCCCGACGTCACGAACGGCGATTGCGGATCGTTCGGCACGGCGTTCTTGTTGACGGTGATGTGCGAGCGACCCAGCGCCGCGTCGGCGTCTTTCCCGGTCAGGCCCTGACGGATCAGGCTGACGAGGAACAGATGGTTATCGGTCCCGCCCGACACTACGTCGTAGCCGCGATCGATGAACACTTGCGCCATGGCCTGGGCGTTGTCGATCACCTGCTGTTGATAGGCTTTGAAACCCGGCTCCATGGCTTCTTTGAAGCAGACGGCCTTGCCGGCAATCACGTGCATCAATGGGCCACCCTGGGCACCCGGAAACACAGCGGAATTAAGCTTCTTCTCGATCTCTTCGTTGGCTTTGGCCAGGATCAAACCGCCACGTGGACCGCGAAGGGTTTTGTGGGTGGTGGTGGTGACCACATCGGCGTACGGCAGCGGGTTCGGGTACAGACCGGCAGCGACCAGACCGGCGACGTGGGCCATGTCGACGAACAGCAGCGCGCCCACTTTGTCGGCGATCTGACGGAAGCGCGGGAAATCCAGGGTTTTGGAGTAGGCCGAGAAACCGGCAACGATCATCTTCGGTTTGTGCTCGACGGCCAGTCGCTCGACTTCGTCGTAATCGATCAGGCCGGTGGCAACGTCGATACCGTATTGAACGGCGTTGTACAGCTTGCCCGAGGACGACACTTTGGCGCCGTGGGTCAGGTGACCGCCATGGGCCAGACTCATGCCCAGCAAGGTGTCACCCGCTTGCAGCAGCGCCAGGTAAACCGCGCTGTTGGCCGACGAACCGGAATGCGGCTGGACGTTGGCGTAATCGGCGCCGAACAGGAGCTTGGCGCGATCGATCGCCAGTTGCTCGACCTTATCGACGTGCTCGCAGCCGCCGTAATAACGTTTGCCGGGGTAACCCTCGGCGTATTTGTTGGTCAGGCCGCTGCCCTGAGCCTGCATCACGCGCTTGCTGGTGTAGTTCTCCGAGGCGATCAGCTCGATGTGGTCTTCCTGACGCTGCTCCTCGGCACTGATCGCGGCCAACAGTGCATCGTCATACCCCTGAATCTGGTCTTGCTTGCTGAACATCGCGGTTCTCCCAGCGGCGGCGCGGCGCCTGAATGATCGACAGGGCCTTGAGCTGCCCTTTGGCCACGATGGTATGGCTGACGCTGACAGCCCAGATGCCTACGCACGCCACACAAAGGCGCGTTTACGACATGGGTCAACGGGGAGCGAGATTTGCGCGGTTCTGCGCGCAGCAGACTGCCGGTCCTGAGCATGCCGCGAATCCTCGGCACGCCACAACGCCTCAGACCAATGGGCGCGGGGACTGTCAAAACTGACAGTATTCAAATAGCGATGACGGGCTTACTTTTGGGCCAACGGAATGCCAGCTACTCAATCAAGGGAATGATCATGGGCACAATCGCAAGGTCGCATACGCTAACTCCCCAGTTGTGGAAAAGCCTGAGGGGGAAACACGTCAGTCGGCAGGGGCCTGCTACCGAGCCGCTGCTCTTTCTGACTCAAGGCGTGTTCCATACGGTGGATATAGAAGGCTCGGTCAAGCTGAGGATTATTCGGGAACTGAACTCAACTGAGGCGCTGATTGCCGTCTACGTCGAGGATTCGGACGAAGTTCTTTCGGCCACAGTCGCAGTGGGCGATGCCAGGCTTTATGCGACCCCCCAAGACATCGTTCATCAGGACGGCGGCTACTATTCGGTCATTCTCAAGATCATTTCCTATCCGGACGCAGAAGTGGTCGCCGATATCTACTTATGGGAACTACCACCCATCGCGGCACCGCTGTCCGTCGAATCCGACCTTGCGCTGTATCTTCCAAAAGGCTCGACTTTTTACGTAAGTCCCTCTGAAGAAGACATTGTGATGGACAGAACGTTGAGACTGTCTGCAGACCGCCAAGTATCGGTGAACATCCGTACTGTTGAGGGACGTAGTTACTCGAAAACAGTCACGGAAGCCGAAGCAACTCGATGTGCCGCGCCCGGTGATTATTACGTGGAGAGCGGTTCCAATGAGTTGTCGGTCGTATACGGCATAACCACTCGTCCCGAATCAGCCTCATCGCCGATCCTCAAGCATATGTCGCTGCCGGATGCGCCGAGGTCCCGTCATGAGCTCGGCAAATAAGTAACGATATTCAGTGTTTTGCGCAGTGAGCCCGTCCAGTCCGAAGCAGGTAGACCGAGTGTCGCAATCGGACCGTTTTGGCAACGCTCGACAATACATCTGGAGCATCGCAAATCCACTCTCTTTTACGAACCACGGCGGCATCACCTGTCATTTCTGACAGTAGACGTGCATGGCGCATGAGCCTAAATTGAAAGTGCAGTTGATTTGGGATAAGTGGCTTCAGCCCTGAGCATTACTACTTGACGATCCCAGCAAGCCTGAACCCCAAACTTCAGAGTTATTGAGCGCATGTAAACCTAATACTCATCCAAGCTAAAAAGGACTGACGACATGACTGACACAAATAACGTTGAAAAACAGTATATAAAGCTAACAGCGGGACCCATTCCAATCAATGAAGCAATGTTCTATGTTTATCCCGGTGACTGGTACCGCTGGATACCCTCTGGAGGCGATCAAGTGGTCTTATACAGAGTGTTCGACTACGACACGGATATGCAGGAAGTCGCTGTAGGATTCTACGCCACCACACCCGGAGGCCAGGAAAAGATAACCAAAAAAACAGATCCAGCGCTGGATCTCATCACCAACGGTTATTACTTTAAGGTTCAGGCCAACGACTACATTCGCATTGACTTTTTGAACACGTTCAAAGTCTTCAATAAAAATGTTGTTTTTGATGAGCTCGCAGACGAGGCAACGGTTGAGCTTCTGGTTGAGGCCGTGGAGGATCAGAACAAACCGCGAGTGTCATTTCGTCCGCCCTCACAGGATCGACGAGTCACCGATGAATTGTAAACGCTTGCAAAACCTAAGCTCTCCCCTGCTACTGCAAGGGAGAGTTTGATAATTGAATCAGAGTAACTTCGCAGGCAGCAGTCCATCCGCCCTGAACATCCCGCGAATACCGCGTATAGCCTGACGGATGCGGTCCTGATTCTCGATAAGCGCAAAGCGCACATGGTCGTCGCCATATTCACCAAAACCGACGCCAGGCGACACGCAGACTTTGGCTTCGGCCAGCAGTTTCTTCGCGAACTCAAGTGACCCCAGGTGCGCATAAGCCTCGGGAATCTTGGCCCAGACGTACATCGACGCTTTCGGGTTTTCGACCATCCAGCCCAGTTCGTGCAGGCCTTTGACCAGCACGTTACGACGCTGGCGGTACTGCTCGGCGATGTCGAGCACGCACTGTTGATCGCCTTCCAGCGCAGCGATGGCGGCGACTTGCAGCGGCGTGAACGTGCCGTAGTCGTGGTAGCTCTTGATCCGCGCCAGGGCGTTGACCAGCTCGGGGTTGCCGACCATAAAGCCGATCCGCCAGCCGGCCATGTTGTAGCTCTTGGACAGGGTGAAAAACTCCACCGCAATGTCCTTGGCGCCTGGGACCTGCATGATCGACGGGGCTTTCCAGCCGTCGTAGACAATGTCGGCGTAGGCAAGGTCGTGAACCACCAGCACGTCGTACTGTTTGGCAAGGGCAACGACGCGCTCGAAAAAATCCAGCTCGACGCATTGAGCGGTCGGGTTGGACGGGAAACCCAGAATCATCATCTTCGGTTTGGGGATCGAGCCGCGAATGGCTTTCTCCAGCTCGGCGAAGAAGTCCACGCCCGGCACCAGTGGCACGGAGCGCACCTGGGCGCCGGCGATCACGGCACCGTAGATGTGAATCGGGTAACTGGGGTTCGGCACCAGGACGGTGTCGCCCTGATCCAGCGTGGCGAGCATCAAGTGCGCCAGGCCTTCCTTGGAGCCGATGGTGACGATGGCTTCATCTTCTGGGTCGATGTCGACGTCGTAGCGTTTTTTATACCAGCTGGAAATCGCCCGACGCAGGCGCGGGATGCCACGCGAAGTCGAGTAGCCGTGAGTGTCTTCACGTTGGGCGACGGTGACCAGTTTCTCGACAATGTGCGGCGGCGTTGCCCCGTCGGGGTTGCCCATGCTCAGGTCGATGATGTCCTCACCACGACGACGCGCAGCCATTTTCAGCTCGGCGGTGATGTTGAACACGTAAGGGGGGAGTCGATCGATGCGCGCAAAGCGGCGCAGCGAACCTTGGTCTGCCATGGAAACCTCTGAAGACGTAAGCGCCCGGAACCGTCCGAGCGACGCTGGCCACTGCGGTGGCCTGAGGCGGAAGATACGGGCGGTGACGGCGGTTTGTCTAGAGCGACACCGAGAAACTGATGGTGCTCACACGGGCCTCTTCCCGGCTGAAGCCGGTCCGACTAATACACCGAGTTCGACAGTAGGACCGGCTTTAGCCGGGAAGGCGTCGGAGGTCAGAACATAAAGCCCAGGGCGCACACGCTGAGCACATCTCCGCCACATCACCGTCATTCGATGATCTGCCGCAGCCCGAAGAGCAGCAAAAAATGCACCGGATAAATCAGGTACGCCCACCGCCGCATCGGCCACACCCCGAATCCCGGGCGCCCGCGAACAATCGCTAACCCCAACAGCGGAGCCAGCAGACAGGCCGTCAAGGCGCCGATGGAAATCGGGTCGCCCCACAGCATGCCATCGATGATTTTCGGCCACTCGTTGCTCAACAAGCAGACAATCCCCGGCACAATCGCCAGCCATAACGAGGTCCGCAGCACGAGCACAAGCGCGAGCGGCAGCAACACCCCATACATGCCGAACATCAACTGCGGTCCAAACAGCACACCGATAACCAGGGCAGCGATCCCCAGCAGCCGCGCCGGCCATGACCCACTCATCCCGCCCTTCGCAACCAGCAAACCCAGCGCCAGCGTCGGCAATACATTGAGCGTCGTGACCTCACCCGCCATGTAAATCCGATAGGGCAGCTCCGCGATCACAGAAAACACGGCCAGCCAGGCCAGATATTTCCACTTGATCGACGAATCCACTCCGCGCCGGCCAGTGCGCACGACGTTCACCGCGATCGCCAGGCAGAACCAAGGGAATGCCAGGCGCCCCAGTACGTACAGCCAATTGGCGTGCCAGCCGACATAGCGCAGGTGGTCCATCACCATGCTCAACATCGCCAGCCACTTGAGCAGGTCCAGCGCGCGATCACGCGCGGGTAAGGTCATTGATTTCGTTTCGGTCATATTGCTTCGCTGCCTGGCTGAATTTTCCGACGCAAGAATGCATGACCAAACCGATCAACTTTGGTTACAGTCGCAGGCTTCGATTACAGGGAACCGGCCATGTCAGACCAAAGCCAGCAGTTTGCCAGCGACAACTATTCGGGAATCTGCCCGGAGGCGTGGGCGGCCATGGAACAAGCCAACCACGGGCACCAGCGTGCCTACGGTGACGACCAGTGGACAGCGCGCGCGGCCGATCAATTCCGTCAGTTGTTCGAAACAGACTGCGAGGTGTTCTTCGCCTTCAACGGCACCGCGGCCAACTCCCTGGCGCTGTCATCCCTCTGCCAGAGTTACCACAGCGTCATCTGCTCGGAAACCGCCCACGTCGAAACCGACGAATGCGGCGCGCCGGAGTTCTTCTCCAACGGCTCCAAACTGCTGACCGCACGCAGCGAGAACGGCAAGCTGACACCCGCGTCCATTCGTGAAGTCGCGCTCAAACGCGCCGACATCCATTATCCGAAACCCCGAGTGGTCACGCTGACCCAAGCCACGGAAGTGGGCAGCGTGTATCAGCCGCAAGAGCTCAAGGCCATCAGCGAGACCTGCAAGGAGCTGGGCCTGAACCTGCACATGGACGGCGCCCGCTTCGCCAATGCCTGCGCGTTTCTGGGTTGCTCGCCTGCGGAGCTGACCTGGAAAGCCGGCGTTGATGTGCTGTGCTTCGGCGGCACCAAAAACGGCATGGCAGTGGGCGAGGCGATCCTGTTCTTCAATCACAAGCTCGCCGAAGACTTCGACTACCGCTGCAAACAGGCCGGGCAACTCGCCTCGAAGATGCGTTTTCTGTCGGCACCGTGGGTAGGTTTGCTGGAAAACGACGCCTGGCTCAAGCACGCACGCCATGCGAATAGCTGCGCGCAGTTGCTGGCGGATCTGGTCAAGGATATTCCCGGGGTGGAATTGATGTTCCCCGTGCAGGCCAACGGCGTTTTCCTGCAATTATCGGAAGCGGCCATTGCTGCGCTGACCGCACGAGGCTGGCGCTTCTACACCTTCATCGGCGTCGGTGGCGCGCGCTTCATGTGTTCGTGGGACACCGAAGAAGCCCGCGTAAGGGAGCTGGCAGCGGATATCCGGCTGGTGATGGGAAGCTGAAAACAGCTGGCCCGTCACCGGCAGGTCGCAGCCCATCAGCAGTTAGCGGATGGGATCACCGGCGCCTCACCCCTGAGCAATCACCTTCTCGATCACCTCGACCGTCGCGCTGACCTTGTCTTCATAACGGCTCAGCGCTTCGGCGTGTTGTTGCTTGAGTTCGATCTGCTTTGAACACAGGTTCAACGCCGCCAGCACCAGCAAGCGGTCGCCGATCAGCGTCGGGTAACTGCGCTTGGTTTCGAACAGTGCCGATTTCAGCATCGACACAGCGTCCATCAAAGTCTGCTCTTGGCCGGCAGGTGCCTTGATCGTGTAGTCGTTGCCAAGGATGGAAATAACCTTGGCGCCGTCCTGATCGGTGATCATGCGTCAACCGCGCTGACGCTGGTGGCGCGATCGACCAACGCCTGAATACGCGCAGCCGTTGCACCCTGTTTCTCTTCCTGCTCCATCAGGCTCAACTGCAGACTGTCGTTGTCATCCCTGGCTTGTTTCAACTCTTCGGCGAGTTGTGCGTTCGTGTTCTGCAGCTCCTGATTGTGCTGTACCAGGTCACTGACGAGCTTTTCCAACTGGCTTAGGGATGCTTCCAACATTTTGATATCTCAGGCAAATTTCAAAGGGCGCGTACGATAAAGAAAAGTCACTTTAGCTACCAGTGAAATCAGGGCATTCATGCCACTACACCGACCAACAAGCATCTCCACAACTCTATTCCGCAAACGCATAGCGGCCCTGATTGACTCCATTTTAGCGATCTTGTTCCTGCTGCTCGTCAGGTCATCTACTGCGACATAACCGCGCAGCGCAGAGGAACGGCATCAAGCCCCCGTAAAGACGACCGATAAACCGTGCATCTCTGTCCCTTCTCACATTCGCCTCGCATGGATCGCGGCCTCTCTGGAACCGTAATGTCCCTACGTAATTTGAATATAGCGCCCCGCGCTTTTCTCGGATTTGCCGTCATCGGCCTCCTGATGCTGATTCTGGGCGTGTTCGCTCTCTCGCAAATGAACAAAATCAACAACGCCAACGTCGCCATGGCCACCAAAAGCATGCCGAGCATCAAGGCGCTGGATAAATTGACCGAAGGCAGCATTCGCCTGCGTGTTCTGTCCTATCGCCTAATGCTGAACCGCGACCCCGACACGCTGCAGAAAACCACTGAATTGTTTGCCATGCGCAACAAGCAGATCGACGACGCCCGGACAATCTACGCCAAGATGATTTCCGCGCCCGAAGAGCAGTCGGCCTACGACCAGTACGTCAAGCTGCTCAACGACTACCGCCAGCTTGAAAGCCGTATGAAGACGCTGAGTCAGGCCAACGACATGACCGAGCTGACCCGTTTGCTCAGCGCCGATCTGCAGACCAACTCAGACCAGATGAACGTGGTGCTCGCCAAGCTGATTGAGATGAATACCCAACAGGTCAATGAAGCCAGTGCGACGGCCACTCAACAGTATTCGACCGCGTTCACGATGGTCGTCACGCTACTGATCATTGCCACTGTGCTGACCGTGTTGTTCGCCTGGTTGCTCACCAACAGCATCACCCGACCTATCGCTTCGGCACTGAACGCCGCTGAAGACATTGCCGAAGGCGATCTGACGCGTACCATCAACGTGGACGGAACCGACGAAGCAGGCCGTTTGCTGGCCGCGATGCTGAAGATGCAGTCCAAGCTGCGCGACACCCTGCAGCGTATTTCCGGTTCGGCGACCCAGCTCGCTTCGGCCGCCGAAGAGCTGAACGCTGTCACCGACGAAAGCGCGCGCGGCCTGTCCCAGCAAAACGACGAAATCGAACAGGCCGCCACTGCGGTCAACCAAATGACCAGCGCCGTGGAAGAAGTCGCACGCAACGCGGTGAGCACCTCGGAAGCGTCGAAAAACGCTACGACGTCCGCCAGCGATGGCCGTGATCTGGTGCAGGAAACCGTCACCGCCATCGAACGCATGAGCACTGATGTGCAGAGCACCTCCACGTTGATCGGTAACCTGGCGGACGAATCCCGTGACATCGGCAAAGTGCTGGATGTGATCCGCGGTCTGGCGGACCAGACCAACCTGTTGGCCCTCAATGCCGCCATTGAAGCGGCCCGTGCGGGTGAAGCGGGTCGCGGGTTTGCGGTAGTGGCCGATGAAGTCCGCGCCCTCGCCCACCGCACTCAGCAGTCGACCAGCGAAATCGAGCGCATGATCGGCAGCATCCAGGGCGGTACCGAGCAGGCTGTGAACTCCATGCGCAGCAGCACTGAACGCGCCGAGTCCACCCTGAACATCGCCAAAGGCGCAGGCCTTGCGCTGGACACTATCAACAGCGCCGTTGTGGAAATCAATGAACGCAACCTGGTGATCGCCAGCGCGGCGGAAGAGCAGGCCCAGGTCGCTCGGGAAGTGGACCGCAACCTGGTCAACATCCGCGACCTGTCGACTCAATCTGCTACAGGTGCCAACCAGACCAGCGCAGCGAGCAACGAGCTGTCGCGCCTGGCCGTGGATTTGAACGGGATGGTTGCGCGCTTCAAGGTTTAACCGACGTTAAAGCGCCGACTCCACACCGAGTCGGCTCTTTAGGCCGCGGAGAGCGTTTGAGGACGGCGTCAGGCCTCAATACTCAATCCGGACATCCCCCTTCGGCACGCTGCAGCACGCCAGGATGTAGCCTTCGTCCACGTCGTCATCGGTGATGCCGCCGTTGTGTTCCATCTCGACCTCCCCGCTTAGCTTCATCACCTTGCACGTACCGCAGATGCCCATGCCGCATGCCTTGGGAATCATCAGGCCAAGCTTGGCAGCCGCCGCATGGACGGTTTCGCCCGGCGCGACGCGGATACTCTTGCCGGTGTCGGTGAATTCAACCTGATTCAATTCAGCGACATCCAGATCCGGCGCATCGGCGGCCTGTTCGGCATGCTCCACGGCGTCGGCGCGGGCTTCCGGTGGCGTCGCGCCAAAGGATTCTTCGTGGTACTGCGCCATGTTAAAACCGTTGGCTTCAAGCAACCGCTTGACCGCACTCATGTATGGCGTCGGCCCGCAGCAGAACACCTCCCGCTCCATGAAATCCGGGGCCATCAGTTCGAGCATCTTCTGGTTCAGATAACCGCGATAACCTGCCCACGGCTCACCCAACCCGTGCTTTTCACAGACGATGTGCAGGGCGAAATTATTGATTCGCGACGCCATCTGCTCCAACTCGCGGTGGTAGATGATGTCTTTTGGCGAACGCGAACTGTGCACGAAGACCATGTCGACGTTAGCGTTGGTGTCGTAGTACCAGCGTGCCATGGACATGACCGGCGTGATGCCGACCCCGCCGCTGAGGTAAAGGATTTTCGGGTTCGGGAAATCGATGGCGTTGAACAGACCCACCGGCCCGTGCACGGCCAGTTCCTGACCTTCGTGGAGCGTGTCGTGCAGCCAGTTCGAGACCTTGCCGCCGGGCACCCGCTTGATGGTGATAGAGAAGCTGTAGGGCACCGAGGGCGAACTGGAGATGGTGTAGGAGCGCATGATCGGCACGCCGTCGATTTCCAGCTCCAGGGTGACGAACTGACCGGGCTTGAAGAAGAACAGAATCGGCTGGTCGGCCATGAAGCAGAACGTGCGTACGTCCCAGGTTTCCTGGATTACTTTGACGACCCGTACCAGGTGGCGGCCGTTGGCCCACGTCTGGGTGTTGACCGGGCTGAGGAAACTCTGGGACATACTCACTCTCCACGGCCGACGGTCGGCCTCTCATGGTGGCGATTCTGCGTAACGCGCGAGCCGCCTATTTACCTATCAGCGACATTCACATACTTATGGCGACCAGCCCCGGTCTATAGGGGCCGCGCCGTCGGAAACGGATTCGGCCATGTCGCCCATGGATAAGGTTCAGGTCGCGCCCGGCTCCACACTCGCCATCAATTCATTACAGATTCTTTATCCATCGGCCTGAGCGTCAGAAATCACTGCCGCCTCGCGCGCTTCGCTACACACCCACCGTATCAGCCACATTCGTAGACTGCGCAAAGCGCGGCCTGAGGACTTGAAAGATGGACGTCACCGCAACTCTGAGCTTGGGCGATCCGCTGGAACCTGCGCGCAAGGCGACTGCCGAGATGCTGCACACCCGCGAGCGCACTTACTCGCTGCCGCAGCCTTTCTACAGCGATGAGCGGCTGTTTGAAATCGACATGCAGGAAATCTTTCAGAAAGAGTGGCTGATCGCGGGCATGAGCTGTGAAGTGCCGGCCAAAGGTAACTTCCTCACCCTGCAAATCGGCAAGAACCCGATCCTGGTCGTGCGCGGACCGGACGGCTCGATCAATGCGTTCCACAACGTCTGCCGCCACCGCGGTTCTCGCCTGTGCACCAAGGAAAAAGGCAAGGTCGCCAAGCTGGTTTGTCCATACCACCAGTGGACGTACGAACTCGACGGTCGCCTGCTGTACGCGGGCACCGAGATGGGTGCGGACTTCGACATGAAGGCGTTCGGCCTCAAGCCTGTGCACTGCAAAGTGGCGGGGGGTTACATTTTCATCAGCATGGCCAGCAACCCTCCCGCCATCGACGCGTTTCTGCAGACGCTGAATCACTACATGGAACCGTATGACATGGAGAACACCAAGGTGGCGGTGCAAACCACCCTGGTCGAAAAAGCCAACTGGAAGCTGGTGCTGGAGAACAACCGCGAGTGCTACCACTGCAACGGTTCGCATCCCGAGCTGCTGAATACCTTGCTGGAGTGGGACGACGTCACCGACCCACGCGCCGACCAGGCATTTAAGGACCACGTTGCAGCCTCCGCCGCCGCCTGGGAGGCCGAAAAAATTCCGTTCGCCCACGCCAGCTTTGGCCTGCGCAACCGCATCGTGCGCATGCCGCTGCTCAAAGGCACCGTCTCGATGACGATGGATGGCAAGCAAGGCAGCAAGAAACTGATGGGGCGCATCCAGAACCCGGACCTGGGCTCGATGCGCATCCTGCACCTTCCCCATTCATGGAACCACTGCATGGGCGACCACGTGATTGTGTTCACCGTGTGGCCGGTCAGCGCGCAGGAAACCCTCGTCACCACTAAATGGCTGGTCCATAAGGACGCTGTCGAAGGCGTTGACTACGACGTTGCACGCCTGCGTGAAGTCTGGGACGCCACCAACGACCAGGACCGCCGTCTGGCCGAAGAAAACCAGCGCGGGATTAACTCCGTCGCTTACCAACCGGGGCCGTATTCGAAGACCTACGAGTTCGGCGTGGTGAACTTCATCGACTGGTACAGCGCAAAATTGCTGGAGAACATGGGCGCGGAACCGGCTTCGTATTTGAAGGGGGTGGCGGTTAACCACGAGTAGGGTTTACCTGTCAGATTTGAACTGACACCTTCGCGGGCAACCGCGTTTCTACAGACATTCGAGCTGTAGGAGCGCGCTTGCCCGCGCTGCGTTTTGGGTGTCTGTGCGGAAGTTTTGAATAAGGGCACAGGAGGTCGTTCGCAGCTTTTTCGACTTATCAGCCACTGCCTCCTACAAAAAAACCTGAGTTAAATCATAGAGTTATTCAGACCGACCTACGGCACCACTGAAGCGGCCTACAGGAAGAACAGAAGTTTCACCTCAGCAATCGATGTGAATGACGATCAACGCCTGTTATCAGTACAGCACTCGTAGCAAATGATGGGGCTTTTTAAGCGCTCATCGACAGTGTGCTCCCTGAGGTACCTATGCGGATGATCGATTTTATCACCGAGACACTGAGGGCCAGGAAAAGACTGTTCATAAGCGCCACCGCACTTACCGTTCTATTGAAGCTGTCCACCCTAGCGCCAGCCCTGTTGCTGGGGAAGATTATTGATAACCTGTCTGTCGCAGAAGATGTCGCTTCACTCACACTTAGCGATTTACTGATTATTCTTTGCGGCGCTGTGCTGCTGCAGTCCGTGTTGCACCCGCTTCAGACTTATCAACTTGTGAAGCTCGTGCAGACAACTCTGGCAGATCTCTCTACCGAATGGTCCGAAAAAATACTGGGCAAGGAGTTTGAGCAATTTTCCTCCCTTCGGATTGGCGGCCTCATCAGATCCGTGGAACGAGGAATAACGGCCCACGAGAAGTTTCTGATTTTTTTCATCACATCAGGGTTCCCGCTGCTGATTGAACTGGGTTTGATCGCGATCATCTTTGCCTACTTGGGCGGCGCACTGATGTTCACCACCCTGCTGGGTGTTTCTGTCGGCTACATCTTGCTCTACCACTAGCTGATCTGCTGGCGGCGTCCTTATCTGGTTGCCGTCAATGATGAAGAGGACAGGGTGTCGTCCAAGCTATTCGAAACCCTGCAGGCAGGCAAAATCCTGAAGCTCGAGCAGGCTTGCGGCCTCGCCATGAAACCGCTTCGCCAGAGCTACACAGAGTACGCACACGCGGCAACACGAGTGGCAAGTACCGGTGCTGTTCTCAGCTCGATCAAAGTGTTGTACATCGGGCTGTCCACGGCCGGGCTGCTTGCCTGGGGCGTCAGTGATCAGGCTTCCCTATCCCCACGTTTGTCTGTTGGGGAGCTGGTCGCGGTATTTTCGCTGGCGGGCATGTTTCTCAGTAATTGCAGCGCTTTGGCAGAGGCCTATCGGGCACTGGATCAGTTTTCGGTAGACAGACAGAGGCTTCTGCAAATCTTGTCACTGGAGGATCTTGTAGAGGTACCGCAAGAACCTTTACCTGAACCTTTATCAAGACTGGAATTGGTCGCAGTTGCTCAGGTAACGAACTGTAAGCTGCATTTCACGCCTGACCAATCCGTTGCGATCATCGGGCCCAGTGGTGCCGGCAAAAGCACGCTTTTAGACACGATGGCCGGAACGCTGAAAACACTCCGGCACGCCCTTTCCATAAATGGCAGGACATTACGAGGGTGCGACATTCAGACGTATCTGGATCGGGTTCGCTACTGTCCTCAAGACCCAGTGTTTCTTGAAGGCACATTCAAACACTCTGTGCTCTTTGATCAACCCATGTCAGACCACCTCCCCCGAATCCTTGACGATCTTGGCGTGGCACACCTGGCCGCCTACCGATCAATAGCTGAAGGCGCAGTAAACATTTCCGGAGGCGAAGCAAAGCGACTTTCACTGCTCCGGCTGATAAATCGCCCTGGAGATTTCAACTTGTTCGACGAGCCAACATCGGCTCTGGATCAGGAGACCGCCCAGGGTGTGTGGAGCACTCTGTTCGAGCACTTCCATAAAAGGGGGCTGGTGTGCGCTACCCACGACATGACTGCGCTGTCCCGTTTCGATCGTGTGATTGTGTTGAAAAACGGCGAGGTCATTGCAGACGGCCCCTGGAGCGAATTGCAAAACGACGGGGTCGTTGCACAGGCGCTGGCGTAGATACGAGGTTGCTGAATCGGACAATGACACTCTCCTACCTGCCTGCCGAATGAGGAGATTTACAACGCCATCAGGGTTGAAGATTTGGAGATATTCGCGCGACTGAATACTGCCCCGACTGTATTCAGCGCAAGTGGCTGATCACTTTTTGAGCAGATTGCTCAACCTACCGGATTCAGGGGCTCAAGCCTAACCGCGAACATGTTATCCACAGAAGCGCCAACAGCATATGTGCGTAAGTATGCCCAGCGCTGTGGACAAGCGTGGAATACGCTTGATAACGATGCCCAGAGAGACAAAAGGGCGCGCCAGAGGCATTATTGGTTAAAATCTGACCGCCACTCCAGAGACCACGGATTACGTGGCCTACAGGGGATCACGAACATCTTATCCACACGCCCGCACACAGAGAATGTGGGTAAGAACAAGGACCGCGAGGCCTGGCGTGTGGAAAAAACCTATAAGAATCCGCGGGATAGAGCGATCAAAAATTGACCACCTGCTTGAAAGCCATAGAGAACAAGGTCTGTAGCAATGGCCGAACAGCTTATCCACAGGCGGATCAACAGCGATTGTGGGTATATGCACATGGACGTTTGGGCCGGTACGTTTAGGAAGCGTCTGACATCAATGCCCCGGACGGCTCGCTACACTCAGCGCAAATCACCGGCGGCAAGGAGCACACTCATGCATCACTGGACACCGTTCTCACGCAAAGTCGTCATCGAGGCGAACAACAGGCTATCCAAACGTAAGCAAGGAGCCTCGTTCGCTCTGCCCAAAGAATTATTGGGCATTATCAGCTTTAAACCTAAGACTACGGAAGAAATCAGGGAAGCATTCCGATCGGCCTCCCGCAGGCTCCGGCAGGAGTGATTTCACATGATCGAAGAGCGCTACAACTACATCTTCAGCGAGTTAGTGAATGATGAGGACGACATACTCGGCCAACTGGCGTACTCGGTGTATAAACGGCAAAAAATCGAGTATATCCACGCGTTTAAAGAGAGAAACGGTACTGATCCGCTAGATTGCGATCTCGTTGCGTTCCACGACATCAGCAACAGCAGCTCGCAAATTGAAGCCTATCGAACCCAAGCGACCCGGCTGGCGACAAACTTCCTGGAGTCCTCACTGAGTACCGAAACGGAAGAGTTGGCAGCGTTTTACTCTTCAAGAGCCGCCAACGACATCCGCATGGCGCGGACAGGGTTCTGGAAGGGGGCTGCGCAGAGCCTCGTTGGCTCGGGCTTGTTCACTTTACTTGTTGGGTGCCTCGTTTTCTTTGCATGGAGTTTGAAACAGGGACCACGTCAGGTTATTGAGCAGGTTTTCGACGTTGTGATTGTAGATGCAGATTCCAGAAGTCGAAAAATGCAGCCCGATACGCCTCAGTCGTGAACACCGAAAGGCGCCATTGTGACGCCTTTCGGTGTTCAACGAACCACCCCCTCTTCCACCAACAATTTCAAAATCGCCGCAGCCCCCTCATGAGCAGTCACCCCTTTGAGCACCTGCCCACCGCCTCCGCTCGCTTTCGCCGTTGCGGCCTTCATGCGATCAGCGCCGCTCTTGGCTTTTATGACCTTCAGGCGCTTTGGCCGTGGCTTGGCGGGCGTTAACTCAGCCCCAGTGAACACTTCGTCGATGACTACTTCAATCTCTTCCACATCCAGCAAACCGCGCTGCGCCGGGCCGTAAGCGCTTTGCCGGGGTTTGGGTGCCGAGTTATCCACAGTCGCCAGAAATGGCAACCGGACTTTCAAGCGGCGGCGCTGACCTCGGGGGAGCGCCTGCAGCACCTGAGCACTGCCGTTGCTCATGGACTCGACCTCCGCCAAGCCCACCACGAGCGGCCAGCCTAGCGTTTCAGCCAGCAAATACGGGAGCATCCCGGAACCTTCTCCCGTCTCCGCCTGACTGCCGGTCAGCACCAACTGCACGCCCGACTCGCGAATGTAATCCGTGAGCCCAGGCACCGCGTCCGCGCCTGGCGGCTGAGCCAGCACGTGAAGCTCGTCCACACCCATGCCCAGGTAGCCACGTAATGCAGGTTGTTCGGCATCACCCGCATGCAACACGTGCAAGTTATCCCCAGCCAGTTGCAAACCCAGCTCTACGGCACGGGCATCCTGCTCAGCCCGACGCGGCCGTCCTGAGGTCGGGTGCGCGCCAACGGAGACGAGGCTGATCACGTGCAGCGCACCTTTATCCACAGAGACACCCATTTCAGGCTGCATCGCGCTTCTCCCGATTCCGGTAGGTGTCGACCGCCTCAATCAGCGCTTCGAGAATGGCAGAGCTCTCGCCGATCACTGACAGATCGGCGCGCTTGATCATGTCGCAGGTGGGGTCGAGATTGATGGCCACCACCTTGTCGCAGGCGCCAATGCCCTGTAGATGCTGGATCGCGCCGGAAATCCCTACCGCCACGTATACCCGGGCAGTGACCCAAGTGCCCGACGCACCGACTTGGCGATCCCGGGTCATGAAGCCATCGTCGACGGCCACACGGGAAGCGCCTTCAGTTGCGCCCAACGCCACGGCGGTACGGTGAAACAGCGGCCAATCCTTGATCCCGTTGCCACCCGAAAATATGAACTCAGCTTCAGACATGGGGATAAGTGCCGGGTCGACCGCCACGGCACCGAGGTCCTCGATTCGTGACAAGCTGCGCGCGACAGCTGTGGATAACTCTACCGGCAGAGCTTCATGCCGTTTCTCACTGACGGGTTCGGCACATTCCGCTTGAGCAAGAATCAACCGGGACACGGGACGCGACAGATCCTCGGCACCAGCGCCTGCACGACCGATGCACCGTTCACCAGCGACTTGCCACACTCGTGTCGACGGTCGCTCACCCAGACTGGCCGCAAAGCGGCGTCCCAACTCTCCCCCGCCGTTTCTGCTGTCGGGCAGCAACCAGTGATGGGGGTCGAACTGGTTATCCACAGCTCGCAAACCTTGCACACGCTGCTCGGGGGAATAACCAGTGAACGCGCTGCCTTCCAGTATCAACAGACGATCGACGCCTGCAGTGTCGAACGCCGTCTCTTTGTGCTCGCCAAAAATCACCGCCAGGACGGCGCCCTCGTTGCCAGCCAGACCATGGGCCAAGCCCAGCAAGTCGCGGTCATGGCTGCTCAGACGGCCGCCGACCATGTCGGGAACGACAGCGATGTAGAAAGAGGGCTCGGCAATCTGGTGCAGCGGTAACTGCGCTTCGACCATTGCCGAGCGTTTAATCGCGCCGCCTTGCTGCGCACCGCTTCGATCAATGCGTTTGACGCCGTTGGGACCGATAAAACCGAAGCCATGCACGTTTTTACGCAGCACACCGTTGGGCCCCATCCAGCTGGATTGCGCCGGTTGCATGGCCGCGTGCAGCGGATGCAACCGGTTACGTGCGATCCATTCGGCACGTGGGTCACGGCGGATAATGTCGCTCATCAATGCGCCTCCGCAGGTTCACGTCGGGCCGCTGCCAGTTTTGCAGGCGCGGTTTCTTCAAGCAGTGCTTCAGCTACCAGCTCGGCGATGTCCTTGATCATCGGCCGTGGCTCGACCACGCCTTCAAGCATCGCGGTGCACTGTGGACAACCCACAGCCACCAGCTCGGCGCCCGTCTCGCGGATGTCATCCATGCGCATGTCCGGGATACGTTGTTTGCCAGGAATGTCGGTGATCGGCGCGCCACCGCCGCCGCCGCAGCAGCGTGAGCGGAATCCGGACCGGACCATTTCCTTGACCTCAATGCCCAGCGCACGCAGCACATCGCGCGGCGCCTGGTACTCGCCGTTGTAACGGCCGAGGTAGCACGGATCGTGATAGGTGACGCTGGCGCCTTTGTGCTGACCCAGATTCAACGCGCCGTTGACTATCAGCTCGGCCAGATACGTGCTGTGGTGCTGTACGACGTAGTGACCCCCGAACGCACCGTATTCGTTTTTCAGCACATGAAAGCTGTGGGGGTCGCAGGTGACGATGCGCTTGAAGTCGTACTGCGCCAGCGTCTGGATGTTGCGTCTGGCGAGCGTCTGGAACGTTGCTTCATCGCCCAGACGACGAGCCACATCGCCGCTGTCTCGTTCCTCCAGCCCCAGCACGGCGAAGTCGACCTTGGCCGCTTTCAGCACTTTAACGAAGGCGCGCAAGGTGCGCTGATTGCGCATGTCGAACGCGCCATCGCCGACCCAGAACAGCACGTCCACGGTTTTCTTGTGGCTCATGGCGTCAAGGTTCAGGTCAGCCGCCCAGTTCATGCGTCCGCCCGGCGCGAAGCCACCTGGGTTGTCCGTTGCGATGAGGTTCTCCAGGACCTCGGCGCCTTTGTTGGGGGTGGCGCCTTTTTCGAGGGTCAGATGCCGGCGCATGTCGACGATGGCGTCAACGTGCTCGATCATCATTGGGCATTCTTCCACGCAGGCCCGGCAGGTCGTGCACGACCACAGGGTGTCGGCGTCGACCAGCCCGTTGACGATGGGTTGATGGGGGCTGCCGCCATGTTCGCCGATAGGCTTGCCCTGGCCGTCGAGGGACGGATAAGGGCTGCCGGCGAAGTTTGCATCGGTGCCGCCCGCCAAGCCGACGACCATGTCCTGAATCAGTTTTTTCGGGTTCAGCGGCTGGCCGGCAGCGAAGGCCGGGCACGCCGCTTCGCACTTGCCGCACTGCACGCACGCATCGAAACCGAGCAGCTGATTCCAGGTGAAGTCCTTGGGTTTCTCCACGCCCAGCGGCGCGGTTTTGTCCATCAGATCAAGGGGTTTCAGCCCCGTCGAGCGGCCACCGCCAAAACGCTCGGGACGGCGATGCCAGGCCAAGTGCAGCGCGCCAGCGAAGGCGTGTTTCATCGGGCCGCCCCAAGTCATGCCGAGGAACAATTCGCAGACGCCCCACATCACGCCAATCCCAAGAATGATCGCCAGCAACCAGCCACCGAAGTTCGCAGGCAGAACGCCCGCAACCGGCAACGTGACGATAAAGAAAGAGCCCGAGAACGCCAGCAGGCTTTTCGGCAGGCGCATCCACGGGCCTTTCGACAACCGACTCGGCGGGTTGCGACGACGCAGGTACATGAAGATTGCGCCTACGAACATCACGGCCGACATCAGCAACAGCGCGTAGCCGAGGATCCGGTTATGCCAGCCAAACCCGTGAACCAGAATCGCAAGCACGATCGACGCAACCGCCCCGCCCGCCGTAGCCACGTGGGTATTGGCGATGTATTTGTCCCGGGCGACGACGTGGTGCAGATCGACCATGTAGCGCTTGGGCATGGCCAGCAACCCGCCGAGCAGATCGACCTTAGCGGCACGCCCGTTGCGCCACAGGCTCACCCGCCGCAGCGCGCCAAGGACCGCAAGGCCCAGGGCAGCGAAGAGCAGGATGGGAAGAAGGGTGTTTAGCATGTGGAGCTCCCAAAGACTCAGGGTCTTGCAGGTCGGGATGCCTTACTCGATTCCTGTAGGAGTGAGCTTGCTCGCGAAGCCGGACTGACATTCAACATGGATGTCGACAGACCCGCCGCTTTCGCGAGCAAGCTCACTCCTACAGGGTTGTGTGCCGGCCGCTAGAAATCCTTGCACAGCCTGAGTGCGTCATAGATCGCCGCATGGGTATTGCGTTGAGCCACGCAGTCGCCAATGCGGAACAGCAGATACCCGTCACCCGGCTGACTCAACGACGGCTGCGGCTGAATCGCAAACAGGGCGTCGATGTCGATCTGGCCCTTGTTGCGCGAACCTTCCTTCATCCCGTAATAGAGCCCCTCGTCAGGACGAACGCCGTTCTCGACCACCACTTGATCGACCACCCGCTCCTCTTTGGCGCCGGTGTATTCGTTCTCCAGCACCGCGACCAGCTTGTCCCCTTCGCGGTAGACCTTCTCCAGCATCATGTCGCCGGTCATGATCACTTCCTTCGGGTACATGCTGCGGTAGTAAGTCGGGAACGACGTACCACCGATGGCCACGCCCGGCTTGATGTCATCGGTGACGATCTCGACCTGGCAGCCTTTGTCCGCCAGAAAGTCGGCCGTGGACATGCCGGTGAACTCGCAAATGGTGTCGTAGACCAGCACGTTCTTGCCCGGCGCGACTTTGCCGTCGAGGATGTCCCAGCTGCTGACCACCAAGCCTTCAGCGGCGCCCCAATGCTCGTTCTGCTCAATGAACGGATGACCGCCCACCGCCAGCACCACCACGTCCGGACGCAGGTCCATGATGGTCGCGATGTCCGCCGCCGTGCCCAGACGCAGATCGACTTTCAGGCGCGCCAGTTCAAGCTGAAACCAGCGCGTGATGCCGGCAATCTGATCGCGCTGCGGTGCTTTCGAGGCCGTTGTGATCTGTCCGCCGATGGCGTCTTTCTTCTCGAACAAGGTCACGTCGTGGCCACGCTCGGCCGAAACGCGCGCCGCTTCCATCCCGGCAGGCCCTGCCCCGACGATCACCACTTTGCGCTTCACGCCGGTGGTTTTTTCGATGATGTGCGGCACGCCCATGTATTCGCGGGACGTTGCGGCGTTCTGGATGCACAGCACGTCCAGGCCCTGGTACTGACGGTCGATGCAATAGTTGGCACCGACGCACTGACGGATCTGGTCGACCTGACCCATTTTGATCTTGGTGATCAGGTGCGGGTCGGCGATGTGCGCGCGGGTCATGCCGACCATGTCGACGTAACCGCCTTCAAGGATGCGCGTCGCCTGATTCGGGTCCTTGATGTTCTGCGCGTGGAGCACAGGCGCCTTGACCACTTCCTTGATGCCGGCCGCCAGATGCAGAAATGGCTCCGGTGGATAACTCATGTTCGGGATGACGTTGGCCAGGGTGTTGTGGGTATCGCATCCTGATCCGACGACACCGAGGAAGTCGATCATGCCGGTCTGGTCGTAGTACTTGGCGATCTCCTTCATGTCCTCGTGGCTGAGGCCGTCCGGGTGAAATTCGTCGCCGCAGATCCGCAGGCCGACGCAGAAGTCAGGGCCGACTTCCTTGCGCACAGCCTTGATCACTTCCAGGCCGAAGCGCATGCGGTTTTCGAAGCTGCCGCCCCACTCGTCAGTACGCTTGTTGACCCGAGGGCTCCAGAACTGATCGATCATGTGTTGATGCACTGCCGACAGCTCGACGCCGTCCAGGCCACCGGCCTTGGCACGCGCCGCCGCGCTGGCGTAATTGCCGATCACCCGCCAGATCTCTTCCGGCTCGATGGTCTTGCAGGTCGCGCGGTGTACCGGCTCGCGGATGCCCGAAGGCGACAGCAGCGTCGGCCAATGATCGCCGTCCCAGCGGGAGCGACGGCCCATGTGGGTAATCTGGATCATGATCTTGGCGCCGTGCTTGTGCATGGCGTCGGCAAGGTTCTGGAAGTGCGGAATGATCTTGTCAGTCGCCAGGTTGACCGATTTCCACCAGCCTTGCGGGCTGTCGATGGCCACGCTGGACGAGCCGCCGCAAATGGCCAGACCGATGCCGCCCTTGGCTTTCTCCTCGTAGTACTTCACGTAACGGTCGGTGGTCATACCGCCGTCGGTGGCGTAGACCTCGGCGTGCGCGGTACTCAATACGCGGTTGCGTATGGTCAATTTACCGATCTGAATCGGTTGAAACATCGCTTCGAAAGCCATGACGGAAACCTCGACTTACAACGGCTTGACGACAAACAGGCCGTCGTCGTGGCCTTCTTCCGATCCGCCGTAAACTTGCTCGGCCACGGTGCGGATTTTGCTGCCGCTGGCTTCCAGGACCTGGTCCATGGCGCCGGCAAACCAGCCGGTGAACATGTAATCGACCTTGCGCCCCACTTTGCCGTAGACGTAAACGAAGGCCGAGTGCTCAATCTTGACGCTGGCGGTGCCTTTTTCCAGATCGATGTCCTGAATCTTGAACAGCCCCCAACCGCGCTGGGACAGACGATTCATGTAGTGCTCGAACACCGCGACGCCTTCGATGCCGTGGCATTCGGCTTCTTTCTCGCACCAGTGCCAGGCGGACTTGTAGCCGGCCTTGTAGAGGATGTCGGCGTACGCTTCGGCGCCCAGTACTTCTTCGATGCCCATGTGGTTGTTGACGAAGAAATGGCGCGGCACGTACAGCATCGGCAGGGCGTCGGAGGTCCAGACACCGGTCTCGCTGTCGACTTCGATTGGCAATTGCGGGGCGATCTTGGCCATGGAAACTTAACTCCGGAAATTCGAGTGGATGCCCTCTCCGCGACGGGGAGAGGAAAAATTCAGTGCTCGGCGCGTGGGGCTGGCGGCTTATTCGCCCCAGACGTCACCCAAGATGCGTACCCAGTTTTCGCCCATGATCTTGCGCACCACGCGCTCGGAGTGGCCGCGTTTAAGCAGGGTTTCGGTGAGGTTCGGGAATTCGCCGACGGTTCGGATGCCCAGCGGGTTGATGATCTTGCCGAAGTTGGTCAAGCGGCGGGCGTAGCCTTTGTCGTGGGTCAGGTATTCGAAAAATTCCTGGCCGTGACCCTGGGTGAAGTCAGTGCCGATGCCGATGGCGTCTTCGCCGACGATGTTCATCACGTACTCGATGGCTTCGGCGTAATCGTCGATGGTCGAATCGATGCCCTTGGCCAGAAACGGCGCGAACATGGTCACGCCGACAAAGCCGCCGTGATCGGCAATGAACTTCAGCTCGGCGTCGGATTTGTTGCGGGGGTGTTCTTTGAGGCCCGAAGGCAGGCAGTGGGAGTAAGTCACTGGCTTCTTCGACTCGAGGATGACTTCCTCGGACGTCTTCGAGCCCACATGGGAGAGGTCGCACATGACGCCGACGCGGTTCATTTCCGCGACGATTTCACGACCGAAGCCCGACAGGCCGCCGTCGCGCTCGTAGCAGCCGGTGCCCACCAGATTCTGGGTGTTGTAGCACATCTGCACGATGCCCACGCCCAGCTGCTTGAAGATCTCGACGTAGCCGATCTGATCCTCGTAAGCATGGGCATTCTGGAAGCCGAACAGGATGCCGGTCTTGCCCAGTTCCTTGGCCTTGCGGATATCAGCTGTGTTGCGCACCTGGATGACCAGGTCGCTGTTTTCACGGATCAGTTTCTGGCTGGACGCGATGCTGTTGACGGTCTGCTGAAAACCTTCCCACACCGAAACTGTGCAGTTCGCCATGGTCAGGCCGCCTTTGCGCATGTCCTCGAACAGCTCACGGCTCCATTTGGCAATGATCAACCCGTCAATGACGATGCTGTCGGCGTGTAATTCGGCTGGGCTCATCAGGCGGTCCCCTGTAGTTCTTTAATGGCCGGAAGGTCTGCCGGCGCTTTGGGGTCAGCATATGCCTGAGGGTCGGAGGAGCCGGGTGCAAAAACGACAGGGGAATTGCCGAAAGCGTCAAGAAACGACAAAGGGGGGACGTGGTCTTTTTCCGGCCGCATTTCATACCTGTTCTTTGCCTCGCGCTTGGGCGAGAATCCAATCCATCTCTGACTCGGGAAGTCCCAATGAAAACCATGTTTCTGGCTTTGGCTTTATTCGCGACAGGTGCCCACGCTGCAGCCAATCCGGCCGCCAATCCTTGTGATGGCGTCGAAGAGGACCAACAGACCCTAGAGTGCTCGGTGTACAGCCGCGACACGGCGGAGAAGCTGCTGACCGAGAATGTGCAGAACGTGCTTGAGCGGGTGCAGACGCAGTTCGGGGCGAACAAAGCCCAGGCCGAGGAATTCGCCACCAAACTCAAGGCGGCCCAGGAAGCCTGGAAAAAACTCCGTGATGCTGACTGTGCAGTGGAAGTGTTCCCGGCCAAGCCCGGTACCAAAGAATTCAATATCGACCAGAACGATTGCCTGACCCGCGCCAGCGACGAGCGATCGGAGTATCTGGACACCGTCGCGCAGTCTGAGTGATCCCGAATGCGCTACCCTGACGCCCTTCCCGAGCTCAAGGTATGCACATGAACATCTGCGGCGTAGAAATCAAAGGCAGCGAGGCCATCTTCGCTGTCGCCACCCGCGCGTCCGGCGCGCTCGAACACGTTCCACTGCCAATCAAGAAGATCGCCCTTGAAGACGACGATGAGGCCGCCAACGTGAAATCGTTCGCCCGCCAGATCGAGGCCTTCGTGCGCGATAACGGCATTGGTCACATCGCGATCAAAAAACGCAGCAAGAAAGGCGAGTTTGCCGGCGGCCCGACGACGTTCAAGATCGAGACCATCTTTCAACTGCTGGAAGACTGTGAAGTCATCCTGCTGTCGCCTCAGACGATCAATGCTCAGATGAAGAAGCACAGCTTTGAGCTGCCGACAGCGCTGAACAAATATCAGCATGAGGCTTACAAGGCGGCGTGCTCGGCGTTGATGAAGACTAAGTAGAGAGGTCTGCACCCCATCGCTTGCTCGATGGTTGACCGGGGTTAAAACCGACTGTAGGACCGGCTTTAGCCGGGAAGGCGTCAGGCGCCACCACCTTAAACTGAGGGTGCTCAACCGGACCTATTCCCGGCTGAAGCCGGTCCTACTGAACGAGCCGGAGCCTGAGGAAGAAGGCGGAAGGAGCACGCCGCGCCATTTATACCCAATTATAGTCACGACTATAATTCACAATAATTGGGGTTCAGACAGCCTTCACCTCACGTGTACGCCCTCGGTCCTCCCTCGGGCACACCACAAATCTCCCCCTGTAACTGCGGGTGAAATACGATGGCGATTCAAACCCGCACGCAATACTGACTTCCAGCACGCTCATGTCGCTCTGACGCAGCAGTTGCCTCGCTTTTTCCAGCCGCAGGCCGAGGTAGAAGTTGCTCGGCGTGTCGTTCAGGTGCAGACGAAAGAGCCTCTCCAGCTGACGCCGCGTCACCTGAATCCCTTCCGCCAGTTCCAGCGTGCTCAGCGGCGGCTCGGTGTGCTGCTCCATGACGCCAATCACCTGAACCAGTTTCTTGTTATTGATGCCGTAGCGCGTGGCAATCTGCATGCGCTGGTGGTCTTTGCGCTGACGTATGCGCCCGAGAACGAACTGCTCGGAGACCTTGATCGCCATGTCAGCTCCGTGGGCCTGCCCGATGAGGTCGAGCATCATGTCGATGGAGGCCGTGCCGCCAGCCGACGTAATGCGGCGCCGATCGATCTCGAACAATTCCTGTGTTGCTTGCAGCCGGGGATAGGTTTCCTTGAAGGCGTCCAGCGCTTCCCAGTGCAGAGTCAAACGATAGCCCTCCAACAGACCGGCCTGGGCGAGGACGAAACTGCCGGTGTCGATGGCCCCGAGAGTCACGCCTTCCAGGTCCAGGCGGCGGAGCCAGTGTTCCAGCGTCCCGGTGTAAAACTTCAGCGGATCAACGCTGCCCATCACCCACAGCGTTGCGCCTTTTTTCAGTGGCTCCAGTGCGGCATCGGCGTTCACCGACATGCCGTTGCTGGCAATCACCGGACCGCCGTCGGCGCTCAGAATGTGCCAGCGAAACAGCTCGCCACCAAAGCGATTGGCGACGCGCAGCGGCTCCAGCGCCGACACGAAACCCATCATCGAAAAGCCGGGCATGAGCAGAAAGTAGAAATCCTGGGACATCGTTGGCGCGTTCCTTGGGATTTGAGCCTATGGGCGATTTGCGCGAGGCGGGGTCAAAAGCGATCGCGCTTCCCGGACCCGCTCATCAAATACACCTCTTTGCCGATCGGCAGCAACCGCACAGGTCGCTGCTGTGCAAGACCTTGTCGCCGCTGTGCGTTTTGACGGGCTCGCCGCTGCGTAGCTTTGCACCTCAAAAGCGGGCCCCAAACGTCCGCGTCACTGTCTGGCCTGCAAGGAACCTTACCCATGAATCACGACGTCATCATCACCTGCGCACTGACCGGTGCTGGCGACACGACCGGGAAAAGCCACCTGGTTCCGATCACGCCCAAGCAGATTGCCGCAGCCGCAGTCGAGGCCGCGAAGGCCGGGGCGACAGTCGTGCACTGCCATGTGCGCGATCCCGAGACCGGCAAGTTCAGCCGTGACGTCGAGCTGTACCGCGAAACCATGGACCGCATCCGTGAAGCGGACATCGACATCATCGTCAACCTGACGGCAGGCATGGGCGGCGATCTGGAAATCGGCCCGGGCGAACGTCCGACCGATTTCGGCCCCGGCACCGATCTGGTCGGGCCGCTGACCCGGCTCGCGCACGTCGAAGCGCTGCTGCCGGAAATCTGCACACTGGATTGCGGCACCCTCAACTTCGGCGATGGCGACACCATTTATGTGTCCACACCCGCGCAACTGCGGGCGGGGGCCAAGCGTATTCAAGAGCTGGGGGTGAAAGCCGAGCTGGAGATTTTTGACACCGGCCACCTGTGGTTTGCCAAGCAGATGATGAAAGAAGGCTTGCTCGACAACCCCCTGTTTCAGCTGTGCATGGGCATTCCATGGGGCGCGCCGGCGGACACCACCACGATGAAAGCCATGGTCGACAACTTGCCTGCTGACGCGGTGTGGGCCGCCTTTGGTATCGGGCGCATGCAAATGCCGATGGCGGCGCAGGCGGTATTGCTCGGCGGCAACGTGCGGGTCGGTCTGGAGGACAACATCTGGCTCGACAAAGGCGTGCTCGCCAGCAACGGCGCGCTGGTCGAGCGCGCCAGCGAGATTCTCAGCCGCCTGGGCGCCCGGGTTCTGACCCCGGCCGAGGGCCGCGTGAAGATGGGGCTGAAAAAGCGGTTTTGATCCCCACACAAATCCTACCGCGCAGGAGTGAGTTTGCTCGCGATGACGGTGTGTCAGTCACACATCCGGCACATATAAATAGCTATCGCGAGCAAGCTCACGCCTACAAGGGCTTCGACACTTTCTCGAGTAACCGACATGACCTTCATCACCACCATCAAAACCTTCGCGGCCTTGGGCAGCGGTGTCATTGGCAGCGGTTGGGTGGCGCGCGCGCTGGCTCATGGCCTGGACGTCGTGGCCTGGGACCCGGCGCCGGGAGCCGAAGCAGCGCTGCGAAAACGCGTCGCCAACGCCTGGCCAGCGCTTGAGCAAAAGGGCCTGGCATCGGGCGCCTCCCAGGAACGTCTACGCTTCGTCGACACCATCGAAGAGTGTGCTCGCGACGCCGACTTCATTCAGGAAAGCGCCCCAGAGCGCCTTGACCTCAAGCTGGATCTGCACAGCAAGATCAGCGCGGCGGCCAAGCCTGACGCGATCATCGCTTCCAGCACTTCCGGCCTGCTGCCGTCGGAGTTTTACGAAAGCGCCACGCACCCGGAGCGCTGCGTGGTGGGCCATCCGTTCAACCCGGTTTATCTGCTACCGCTGGTGGAAGTGGTCGGCGGCAATAACACTTCACCGGAAGCGGTGCAGGCAGCGATTCAGGTCTACGAATCACTGGGCATGCGACCGCTGCATGTGCGTAAAGAGGTCCCCGGTTTTATTGCGGATCGCTTGCTCGAGGCGCTGTGGCGTGAGGCCCTGCATTTGGTGAATGACGGGGTGGCGACCACCGGCGAAATTGATGACGCGATTCGTTTCGGCGCCGGCTTGCGCTGGTCATTCATGGGCACCTTTCTGACTTATACCCTGGCCGGTGGCGATGCGGGCATGCGTCACTTCATGGCGCAGTTCGGTCCGTCGTTGCAGTTGCCGTGGACCTATCTTCCGGCACCGGAGCTGACCGACAAGCTGATTGACGACGTGGTCGATGGCACCTCCGATCAGCTGGGTAGCCACAGCATTGCGGCGCTGGAGCGGTATCGCGATGACTGCCTGCTGGCGGTGCTTGAGGCGGTGAAAACCACCAAGGCCAGGCATGGAATGGCGTTTGAGGATTGATACGCCATGCGCCCCATCGTCTGAACTGACGCTTTCGCGAGCAAGGTCACTCCTACAGGGGATCGGGAAATACTGTTCTGATGAGCACCCGAAATGTTGCGGTGTGGCGCTTGCCGTCTTCCCGGCTAAAGCCGGTCCTACATTCGTTCACGCAAAACCTGTGGGAGTGAGCTTGCTCACGAATAGGCCCATTCAGCTCACCACGATTTCAGCCCTGGAACTCCTATGCCTGCGCTCATCACTTACAAAACCCCGGTCCTCGCCGATTGGGTCGACTACAACGGCCACCTGCGCGACGCCTTCTATTTGCTGATTTTCAGCTTCGCCACAGACGCTTTCATGGACCGCATCGGCCTCGCCAGTGATGACCGGGATGCAAGCGGCCACTCGCTGTTCACGCTCGAGGCGCACATCAACTTCCTGCACGAGGTGAAGCTCGGCGAGCCGGTGGAAGTGCGTACGCAAATCGTCGGACACGATGGCAAGCGGGTGCAGATCTATCACGGGCTGTACAAGGCAGACGGGGATGTCGAGCTGGCAGCGAGCGAGCAAATGCTGCTGCATGTGGATCTGGCCGCCGGACCGAAATCGGCGCCGTTCAGTGAGGCGTCGCTGCAGGCCTTGCGCCTGCTCTCGGAAGCTCAACACGATCAGCCTGAGCCAAAGTATGTCGGGCGGATCATTGCCCTGCCTGGCCGGCAACATACCGTGTAGAAGCGCAGATCACGGCCACAAAAAAGCCCGCATCGCTGCGGGCTTCTTCATTTCAGCAAATTGATCAGAAAACGATCAGTTCACTTTGGCGTTCAGCTCGCCTTTGGCATAACGTTCAAACATCTTCTCCAGGGAGATCGGCTTGATCTTGGAGGCGTTGCCGGCGGTGCCGAAGGCTTCGTAACGGGCGATGCACACGTCGCGCATGGCCGAAACGGTTTTCGCCAGGTACTTGCGTGGGTCGAACTCGCTCGGGTTTTTCGCCATGAACTCGCGGATGGCACCGGTGGACGCCAGACGCAGGTCGGTGTCGATGTTGACCTTGCGCACGCCGTGCTTGATGCCTTCAACGATTTCTTCGACCGGCACGCCGTAGGTTTCTTTAATGTCGCCGCCGTACTGGTTGATGATTTTCAGCCATTCCTGCGGAACGGAAGAAGAACCGTGCATTACCAAGTGGGTGTTCGGAATGCGCTTGTGGATCTCTTTAATGCGCTCGATCGCCAAGATGTCGCCGGTAGGCGGCTTGGTGAACTTGTACGCGCCGTGGCTAGTGCCAATGGCGATGGCCAAGGCGTCGACCTGAGTTCGTTTAACGAAATCAGCTGCTTCTTCCGGATCGGTCAGCATCTGGCTGTGATCCAGCATGCCTTCTGCGCCGACGCCGTCTTCTTCACCGGCCATGCCGGTTTCCAGCGAGCCCAGAACACCCAGCTCACCCTCAACCGACACACCGCAGGCGTGAGCCATGGCGACGGTTTCCTGGGTGACGCGTACGTTGTAGTCGTAGTCCGCAGGGCTTTTGCCGTCTTCGCGCAGAGAGCCGTCCATCATCACCGAGCTGAAGCCCAGCTGGATGGAGCGTTGGCAGATAGCAGGGCTGGTGCCGTGGTCCTGGTGCATGACCACCGGGATGTGCGGGAATTCTTCGATTGCCGCCAGGATCAGGTGGCGCAGGAACGGGGCGCCAGCGTATTTGCGCGCACCGGCGGAAGCCTGAACGATCACCGGAGAATCGGTCTTGTCGGCCGCTTCCATAATGGCGCGCATTTGTTCCAGGTTATTCACGTTGAATGCAGGGACGCCGTAACCGAATTCGGCTGCGTGGTCCAACATCTGGCGCATGCTGATAAGTGCCATTGTCTGTCTCTCTCCCGGTGGGGTCGTTAATCGTGCGTGCCGTATTGGCGGCTATTCAAATTATAGGGGTCGATTGCTCAGTCATCGCCCCGGTACAGCCTCGTTCGAACTGCCCGGCCCTTTACGGCGCCTTGCAGCCACGACCGATCAAATCGTTGGTAGCGTCCCAGTAGACCAGGCCTTCGCTGCCTTTGTTGTCAAACGCCAGCACGCCGTTACTGTAGAGCGCGCCGGAAGCTCCGGGCGACGCTTGCAGACGGAATACCTGCTCGCTCTGATTGAGGCGCACATCCACCTCCTTCTTCGCGGCATCGGCGTACTTCCAGAAAATCTCGGCTTTGCTGTCGCAGACCCAATGGGTCCAGGGGGCTACCGGTTCCGAAGCCTTCATGCTGGCGCAACCGCTCAGCAGCATCAGTGTCGCAAGGGCTGACAAGCCTTTCATTACTACTCCTGAATCCCCTGCATCGCGTGACGGATGTCGATCATGGCAGGGGCAATGCTGTTCCTGTATTCCGGCGCACCGCCAGCTGGGAATCAGTGGTCAACTGAGCATCAGTGACAGGGGACTGGTCCCACGGCAGGCATGAATTCGTATTTTTCCCAGACTTCAGGCCCGCCACGCTTGTAAACGATCGGTACGGTTTCCGCCTGCCAGCCCGCCTGATAGCAGCTGACCTGAAGCAATCCCGGCGCCGCGCTGGACGCCGTTTCCGCTTCAGGCTTGCTTGCGCAGCCGACCAGCAAACCCGCCATGATCAACAGCGGTAATGGCTTGACCATTTCACTCCCCTTCACCTTGGCCGGTCAGGCCTTGGCGCGTTGTTCCAGAACTTCCACGGCAGGCAGAACCTTGCCCTCGACGAACTCGAGGAACGCGCCGCCGCCTGTAGAGATATAGGAGATTTTGTCGCCTACACCGTATTTGTCGATGGCGGCCAACGTATCGCCCCCGCCGGCGATAGAAAACGCAGAACTCTCAGCGATCGCGTGAGCCAGCGTCTTGGTGCCTTCGCCGAACTGATCGAACTCAAAGACGCCGACCGGGCCGTTCCAGAGAATAGTCTTGGAAGATTTCAGCAATTCGGCGAAGTGCGCAGCGGTCTGCGGACCGATGTCGAGGATCATGTCATCCTCGGCCACATCGGCGATCAGCTTGACGGTGGCTTCGGCATCGGCGGCGAATTGCTTGGCAACCACCACGTCGACCGGCAACGGCACGCTGACCTTGGCGGCGATGGCTTTGGCAGTCTCAAGCAGGTCCGGCTCGTACAAGGATTTGCCTACCGGATGACCTGCCGCTGCCAGGAAGGTATTGGCGATGCCACCCCCGACGATCAGCTGATTGCACTTCTGGCTCAGGCTGTTGAGCACGTCCAGTTTGGTGGAAACCTTGGATCCGGCAACGATGGCGGCCATTGGCTGGGCCGGATTGCCCAGAGCCTTGCCCAATGCGTCCAGCTCGGCAGCCAGCAAAGGGCCTGCGGCAGCGACTTTGGCGAACTTAGCCACGCCGTGGGTCGAGCCTTCTGCACGGTGGGCGGTGCCGAAGGCGTCCATCACGAACACATCACACAAAGCGGCGTACTTCTGCGCCAGCTCGTCAGCGTTCTTCTTTTCGCCCGTGTTGAAGCGCACGTTCTCGAACAGCACGATATCTCCCGCCTTGACGTCGACACCGTCCAAGTATTCCGCCACCAGTGGCACTTCACGCCCGAGCGCCTTGCTCAGGTAGTCAGCGACCGGCTTGAGGCTGTTCTCGGCGGAAAACTCACCCTCGGTGGGACGACCCAGGTGCGAGCAGACCATGACGGCTGCGCCTTTTTCCAGCGCCAGCTTGATGGTGGGCAACGACGCGAGAATGCGGGCATCGCTGGTCACCACGCCGTCTTTGACCGGAACGTTGAGGTCTTCGCGGATCAGTACGCGCTTACCTTGCAGATCGAGGTCGGTCATCTTCAACACGGTCATGAGGCATTCCCTGTTTTTACTATTGTTTATGGATGGTGTGCAGGTAGTGATCGGCGACGTCCAGCATGCGATTGGCAAAACCCCACTCATTGTCGAACCAGGCCAGGATGTTCACCAGCCGAGGGCCCGAGACCCGCGTTTGGCTGGCATCGATAATGGCCGAGTGCGGGTCGTGGTTGAAATCGCAACTGGCATGGGGCAATTCGGTATACGCCAGCAGCCCCTTCAGCGGGCCGCGGGTAGCGGCCTCGCGCAGGATACGGTTGACCTCGACAGCATCGGTATCACGAGCGACCTGCAGCGTGATGTCCAGGCACGAGACGTTCACCGTCGGCACACGAACTGCTTTGGCCTGAATTCGGCCGGCAAGTTCCGGAAGCAACCGCTCGATGCCGCGCGCCAGACCAGTGGACACCGGGATGATCGACTGAAAGGCCGAGCGCGTACGGCGCAAGTCTTCATGATGATAGGCGTCGATGACCGGCTGATCGTTCATCGCCGAGTGAATCGTGGTGATGGTCACGTATTCGAGGCCCAGCTCGCGGTTCAGCAGGTCGAGTAATGGCACGCTGCAATTGGTGGTGCACGACGCGGCAGACACCAGTTGCTCATCGCCCGTCAGGGTTTCCTGATTGATGCCGTAGACGATGGTGGCGTCGACGTCGGCTTCGCTGGCCATGGGCTGGGAAAACAGTACTCGCGGCGCGCGGGCCGAAAGAAAGCGCTCGCCATCGGCACGCGTGTTGTAGACGCCGGAGCATTCGAGCACGAGATCCACGTCGAGTGAGTCCCAGTCGATGCCTTCCGGCGTCGCGCTGCGAAACACTTTGATGACGTGATCGTTGATGTGCAGAAAATCGCCTTCGACCCGCACTTCGCCGGGGAACCGGCCATGTGTGGAGTCAAAGCGCGTGAGGTATTCGAGACTGGCCATGTCGGCCAGGTCGTTGATTGCCACCACTTCAAAGCCCGCCTTCGCACCTCGCTCGCACAGCGCGCGCAGCACGCAGCGGCCGATGCGACCGTAACCATTGAGGGCGACTTTATAAGGGCGTGGCTGAGGCATGGGGTTCTCAAAATCTTGAGTGGTACAGAGAACCTGCAAGCGCGTGGCTCACCCCTCGATCTGCCAGGCTCAGGCAGCAGATCTCAAGACAAGGCACGCGCCTGCAAGGGCAACGCGGTGGTGCTTAGTCTTCCAGCAACTCTTCAGCCGTGGAAAGGACGTTCTCCAGCGTGAAGCCGAACTCTTCGAACAACAGGTTGGCAGGCGCCGACTCGCCGAACGTGGTCATGCCGATCACGCGACCTTCCAGGCCCACGTATTTGTACCAGTAGTCAGCGTGAGCAGCTTCGATGGCGATGCGCGCGCTGACTTCCAGCGGCAGGACCGACTGCTTGTACTCGGCGCTCTGGGTCTCGAAAACGCTGGTGCATGGCATGGAAACCACACGGACGTTCTTGCCGTCTGCGGTCAGCTTGTCGTATGCCTGAACAGCCAGGCCGACTTCGGAACCGGTGGCGATCAGGATCAGATCCGGTTCGCCGCTGCAGTCGCGCAGTACGTAGCCACCGCGGTTGATGTTTTCCAGCTGCTCGGCATCACGCGCCTGATGTTGCAGGTTCTGACGGGAGAAGATCAGCGCCGATGGGCCGTCATCACGTTCAATCGCGTGTTTCCAGGCGATGGCGGATTCAACGGCATCAGCCGGGCGCCAGCAATCCAGGTTCGGCGTGGTGCGCAGGCTGGTCAGTTGCTCGATCGGCTGGTGAGTCGGGCCGTCTTCGCCCAGACCGATGGAGTCGTGGGTGAACACATAGATGATGCGTTTCTTCATCAGCGAGGACATGCGCACGGCGTTGCGGGCGTATTCCATGAAGATCAGGAAGGTCGCGCCGTATGGCACGAAACCGCCGTGCAGGGCGATCCCGTTCATGATCGCGCCCATGCCGAACTCACGAACACCGTAGTGCAGGTAGTTGCCGGTGGCGTCTTCGCCGGTGATGCTGCGGCAGCCTTTCCAGATGGTCAGGTTGGAACCTGCCAGGTCAGCAGAACCGCCGAGGAATTCGGGCAGCAGCGGACCGAAGGCGCTCAAGGCATTCTGGCTGGCCTTGCGGCTGGCGATGGTTTCGCCCTTGGCGTTGACTTCAGCCACGTACGCGGCGGATTTTTCGGCGAAGTCAGCAGGCAGCTCACCGCTCATGCGGCGGATCAGCTCGTTGGCTTCGGCAGGGAAGGCAGCGGAGTAGGCAGCAAAACGCTGGTCCCATTCGGCTTCGACAGCCAGGCCTTTTTCCTTGCCGTTCCACTCGCTGTAAATGTCGGCCGGGATTTCGAATGGGCCGTGGGTCCACTTCAGCGCGGCGCGGGTCAGGGCGATTTCGTCAGTGCCCAGCGGAGCGCCGTGGCAGTCTTCCTTGCCCTGCTTGTTCGGCGAACCGAAACCGATGGTGGTCTTGCAGCAGATCAGCGTCGGCTTGTCGCTCTTGTGAGCGGTGTCGATGGCGGTTTTGATCTCGTCGGCGTCATGGCCGTCGACGTTGCGGATGACCAGCCAGCCGTAGGATTCGAAGCGCTTCGGGGTGTCGTCGGTGAACCAGCCCTCGACTTCGCCGTCGATGGAAATCCCGTTGTCGTCGTAGAACGCGACCAGCTTGTTCAGGCGCAGGGTACCGGCCAGCGAAGCCACTTCGTGGGAGATGCCTTCCATCATGCAGCCATCACCCATGAACACGTAGGTGTGGTGGTCGACGATGTTGTGGCCTGGACGGTTGAACTGGGCGGCGAGGGTCTTCTCGGCAACCGCGAAACCGACGGCGTTGGCGAAACCCTGACCCAGTGGGCCGGTGGTGGTTTCAACGCCCGGGGTGTAGCCGTATTCCGGGTGGCCCGGTGTGCGGCTGTGCAGCTGACGGAAGTTTTTCAGATCTTCGATGGACAGGTCGTAACCGGTCAGGTGCAGCAGCGAGTAGATCAGCATCGAGCCGTGGCCGTTGGACAGGATGAACCGGTCGCGGTCGGCAAACATCGGATTGGCTGGGTTGTGCTTCAGATAATCGCGCCAAAGCACTTCAGCGATATCCGCCATGCCCATCGGGGCACCCGGGTGGCCGCTATTGGCCTTTTGCACGGCATCCATGCTGAGGGCACGAATGGCATTGGCTCGCTCACGACGGCTTGGCATCGCTGATCTCCTGGGGCAGATAAAAGTGGGACCGGAAAAAGGCGGCCATTTTCCCTCAGGCACCCTCCGGGGGCAATGACATATCACACACCATCGGTGTTTTCCTCTGCTGCTGGCGTGTTTTCGTACACCGCACCCAATGCCCGACGGCAAGCGGCAGAATCACGGCGCCGGGGTGCCGCCACTGATCGACCAATATCAAAACTTTTTGATATTGGCCTTGCGACAGCCCCGGTCGATAACTAGACTGCCTGCCTTATGAATCTTCGCGTGCCTGCCATTAGCCATGATGAATGCGACGAGCTGGCTGCCCTGTGCAAAGCCGGCGGCGATCCGCTGCGGCTGAATGTCTTGCGCGCGCTGTCGAACGATTCCTTCGGCGTGCTGGAGCTGGCGCAGATTTTCGCCATTGGCCAGTCCGGCATGAGCCATCACCTCAAGGTACTGGCCCAGGCTGACTTGGTAGCGACGCGGCGTGAAGGCAACGCGATCTTCTATCGACGCGCCCTGCCCCACACCGAACACACCGGCGGCAAGCTGCACGCGGCGATGCTTGAAGAAGCCGACAATCTGCGCCTGCCCGATGATGTACAGACCCGGATCGGGCTGGTGCATCGGCAGCGGGCCAACGCCAGTCAGGACTTCTTCGCACGCACTGCCGAGAAATTTCGGGCCCAGCAGGACCTGATCGCAGGACTGCCGCAATACCGCGACAGCCTGCTGTCGTTGCTGGACAAGCTGAGCTTTCCCGCCGACGCCACGGCGATAGAAGTAGGGCCCGGGGATGGCGGTTTTCTGCCGGATCTGGCGCGGCGTTTTCGGCACGTTACGGGGCTGGACAACAGCCCGGAAATGCTCGATCTGGCGCGCAAGATCTGCACGCAAAAGGCGCTGGTTAACGTCGAGCTGAAACTGGCCGATGCACTGACCAACGCTAATATCTCCGGCAACTGCGTGGTGTTGAATATGGTGTTGCACCATTTCGCCGCGCCCGCCGAAGCGCTCAAACATTTGGCCAACCTGTTGCAACCGAGCGGTAGCTTGCTGGTGACAGAGTTGTGCAGTCATGACCAGAGCTGGGCCAAGGAGGCCTGTGGCGATCTCTGGTTAGGCTTCGAACAGGAAGATCTGGCCCGTTGGGCCATCGCTGCGGGGCTGGTCCCCGGGGAAAGCCTGTACATAGGCTTACGTAATGGTTTCCAGATCCAGGTCCGCCATTTTCAGCGACCGGCTGGCAACACTCACCATCGGTACTAATCAGGAAAACCGTCGAGATGAGCGAATACTCCCTTTTCACCTCCGAGTCCGTGTCTGAAGGACATCCGGACAAAATCGCCGACCAGATCTCCGATGCGGTGCTGGACGCCATCATTGCCCAGGACAAGCAGGCTCGCGTTGCCGTGGAAACCCTGGTCAAGACCGGTGTGGCCATTGTTGCCGGCGAAGTCACCACCACCGCGTGGGTCGACCTGGAGCAGATCGTTCGTGACGTGATCTGCGAGATCGGCTACACCAGCTCCAACGTCGGTTTTGACGGTGCGACCTGCAGCGTGATGAACATCATCGGCAAGCAGTCCCCTGACATCAACCAAGGTGTCGACCGCGCGAAACCTGAAGATCAGGGCGCTGGCGACCAGGGCCTGATGTTCGGCTACGCCAGCAACGAGACCGCCGAGCTGATGCCTGCGCCGATCGCGTTCTCGCACCAGCTGGTGCACCGCCAGGCCGAAGCCCGTAAGTCCGGCCTGCTGCCATGGTTGCGCCCGGACGCGAAATCCCAAGTCACGTGCCGCTATGAAAACGGCATCGTGGTGGGCATCGACGCCGTTGTTCTGTCGACCCAGCACAACCCGGAAGTGTCCTACAAAGATCTGCGCGAAGGCGTGATGGAGCTGATCGTCAAGCACGTGCTGCCGGCCGAACTGCTGCACAAAGACACCCAGTTCCACATCAACCCGACTGGCCAATTCATCATCGGCGGCCCCGTGGGCGACTGCGGTCTGACCGGTCGCAAGATCATCGTCGACAGCTACGGCGGCATGGCCCGTCACGGCGGCGGCGCGTTCTCCGGTAAAGATCCATCCAAGGTCGACCGTTCGGCTGCGTACGCTGGCCGGTACGTTGCCAAGAACATCGTCGCCGCCGGCCTGGCCGAGCGCTGCGAAATTCAGGTTTCCTACGCCATCGGCGTTGCACAGCCGACGTCGATCTCGCTGAACACCTTCGGCACCGGCAAGATCAGCGACGACAAGATCGTCCAGTTGGTCCGCGAGCACTTCGACCTGCGTCCATACGCGATCACCACCATGCTCGACCTGCTGCACCCGATGTACCAGGAAACCGCAGCCTACGGCCACTTCGGCCGCACGCCGCAAACCAAGACCGTGGGCGACGACACCTTCACCACGTTCACCTGGGAAAAAACCGACCGCGCCGACGCATTGCGCGCCGCTGCCGGTTTGTAATACCTGCTGGGTGCATTGCGCCTAGCGGCACCCGGTAAGAGAAAAGCCCCTGGCGATGGAAGTCGTCAGGGGCTTTTTTTTGCTTATTGCCCGGTTAATTAGCGTCAAACGGATAACTGGCCACAGGATTTACCGGTATCGGCCTAAACCAATTGGCAATGAGTGTTATCGCGACCGGCGATAACGAGCTTCAACCCTTTGATTCACTTGTCATTTCATTCAAGTACATCTCATCAGCAATTTCGGTCGATCCCTGCACTTGTCTCTACGCTGGATTAATAACTGCGAATCTCGCAATTCATCCAGCGTAAAAGGAACTCGATCATGGACGACACCACTACTTCAGTGGTTTACGGAAAGCTATTTCCCGACCAAGTCGCTGACAGATGCTCCTCCGATGCACTTGAGTGCCAATAACTGTCCCATTGCCTACCTGCACGCGCTGTATCAGATGGCGTTAGGTGTTGAAGCGAAGGGCGATCCCCAAAGCAGGATTACTCTCGCCGAGAGGAGGCCGGATATCGGTGAACGAGTGCTTGATCAAGGCAGCCTTTTATCGGCGGCTTACGCCCAGCAGTCTCAATCACGCATGGCTGAGTTATCAAAAAGCACTCAAGCTAATCGGTTCGCTGCCAGAGCGGGTTTCAGTATCGCGATGGGTTGCTGACCCGCTCAAGAATATACAAAGCTGGTCATTTCGGACGCGCAGTAACGAGCGGATTATTAATGCGCGAAAAACGGTGGAGCAAAGACTGTTCAATCTTCGCCACGGGCTGACCATTGACGGCAGGATATTACCCGCCATCGGCTGGCAAACCGAAGGCACAGATGGTCTCAGCATCACCCAGCGCAACGTCGATCATGTGATGAGCACCTACAACAGTGGTCGAGCTCCAGTGGAAATGGAGAATGCCTATCTGCATAGCCGAGAGCGCCGCCTGACGATCAAAAAGACCATCGATATGAAAGGCAAGCAAACGGATGCTGCATGGCTGGCCACGATAAGCGGCTTGGCCACCACGCCTATTACCCTGGAGCTCAAGGCTGTCGATTTAGACAAAAACTACCCAGGTCATTATCTGTGTCAACTCAAGCACGTTTCTATCTCTTTCGTCATGACGTCGAGTAGTGGCATGGCCTTGGAAAACATCATTGCCATTCTGACTCAAGTAGATAGCACAACGCTGGTCGAACCCACTGAAGAGGGGTTGGGTTATCTCTACAACGCGACAAAAGCGCCGCCGGAAATCAAGCGCAGTTTGCGCGCTAACCAGCAAATTGCATCGTCGTCTCAAGTCGCTGATGATGGATTGGGACTAGGCAAGGATGGCTGGATGTATGAGCTGTTGTTCCGTGACGGCCGTTACTAACCATTTGAAGGTTCGGCTGCCATTTCCCGCTGGGAACTGAGTTTTCCGGACGCTGAATTTGCGAGGCCACTCATCAGCGCCGACAAGAAAACCGCTCTCGTAAAAATCCAGATTCACCTTGTTTAGACAGCGGTAGAAGGAGGCAATGAATTCACTGAAAAAGTGAAAGCCATTATGCCAACCTGATAGTTGGCAGCAGCACCTTAAAGCAGCTGTTAGCTGGAAGACCTATGAAATCCCTCAAACGAAACTCGTTGGGGATTTCTGTACACTGAAAACTTATAAATATATAGCGGAGTGACGCTGCCCTGCACTCCAGCAACCTGGGAGTCAAGAAAGCTTTATAGTTAGACACATTCGCGATTACTGTTATAGCGACAGGCGATAGCCGTAGCTAATCCACTGTTTCATATAGCCTTTAGCAAATAGCACTTCGTCTGGCATTTCTACAGATCGCGGCCCCCGCGTCTACCCTGAGTATTAGTTGCGATCCCGCAATCTAATCCCGCGTGTATAGGAATACGATCATGGACGACACAATCACTTCAGCCGTGTTCAGAGAGCTCTTTCCCGAACAAGTCTCCGATACATGCTCTTCTGATGCACTGGAGGCCAATAACAGCCCGCTCGCCTATCTTCACGCGCTTTACCACCAAGCACTAGAGCTTGAAAAGCTTGGCGACGCCGCTACTCAGATCAGGCTCGCCACACGGCGCCCGGATATAGGCGAACGGGTACTTGATGAAGGCAGTCTTGAAGCCCACATACCCGCGCTAACCCTGGTCATAGAGGCGATGACACGTGAGGCAAAACTCCACGTAGGGGACAAAACCGTCCTGTCAGAGCGAATCGCCAACGCACAGTACCCTGTGCAGTTACCCTTTCATTATCCCCTTGAACAAATCAACGCCGTACTTAGCGTTAGACAGTCCTCCCTGTTTAATCTGCTACAGCAGACTGATTATGCCTACCCCAACTTCGTTTACGGAAACCTACGAACCGATCAACTGCGTAATATCATGCGCAAAGCCACCGGATTCAGTCCCGCACTGCAAGCGTTATTGCTGGAAAAAAGCGACAGCACAGTTGCCGACTTTTTGCTAAAGCGCTACGGCGTGACAGGCACTGCGGAGCACGCGCTGGAACGATTGAGTGATGTCGAATTTCTTGCGCGGCAAACAGGGTTGAAGCCGGAAGATATTGTTGATTTGCTCGCTGTGTCCGGCGTAGCAGACGAGGGCCAGGAGGCATTTACCGCTGTTAAACAGTCAAGCGCCTACTTGCCAGCCGGTAAGAACACGGCGCCGATCGCGGGACACATTTTCGGCGCAGCTTTTATCAATAACGCCACTGCCCCCGCCCTTACGCTGCAAGACACGTTAAGCGGAGCAGGTATCTCACTGCGAATCAAAGGCGCCAATGCGGACCACCTCGGCCGCATCCACAAAATCATTCACCTGCAACACGCCCTGCAGTTGCCCTACTCGGAAGTAGATCTTCTGGTCATGGCCGCGCTGCGCGCGGAAGGTCAGACCAAAGACTTCACCATTACGGAAAACACCCTCAGGGCATTGGGCGTATTCAAACACCTGCGAAATGAATATCAGATTTCTGCCGAGCAATTCGCGGCGCTGATAGATGAGGTGACGCCTTATGCCGTAGGTGAAACCAAGCCGTTTCTCAATAGAGTTCTTGATGGCCCAGTGGCAGGCACGCTGGCAGAAATCGATACGCCGCTGGTGCTCGATGCACGGGTGTTTGAACTCCCCACGACCACGGGCGTCGAGAATGCTGCACCAAACCCCGTGATCGCTGAACTCTGCAGAGCGTTCGCGCTTGAAGAGAACGTGGCAATTCTATATCTGAACCAGATCAAACGGACGTTGGGCGTGAAACAGCATGCCCTGACGCTTGGGGTCTTTTCGTCGTTATACCGTCTTACTCGATTGCCGCGACTTATGCGCCTGGGCATGAACGAGGGCGCCAGCCTGATCGCACTGCTCGACGCCGCTAACCCTCAGGTCATGGCACAACTGGCTGGCAAACCGGTGATTGCCAGCGATGAAAAGACGACCGACGTCCTCGATGTATTGATTGGCCTTGCGAATCTGGACCACTGGCTGCGCGAGCACAGGATCACGCCGACCGCGCTTTTGAGTTGGCTCACGCCCTACCCCGCTAACATACCCGCCAGCCTTAAATCGTATTTCGCTTTGGATGCGCGCATCCAACGCACCGTTCTTGACGCTGTCCCGCGAATCAAATCGTCACTGGTCACCGAGTCGGGCCTCGCTCAGACCGCTGGGGCGGGTGTAATGCTCATATCGGGTTCATGGCTGGACACGCTGTCCGCTTACATTGACAGCAGCGGCCTTATTAAATCGTTTGCCCTGGAGACCTCCGGTCCCCTCGCCAGTCAATTGACCGAGGCGATGGTAGGCAAAGTTGCTAGCACTTCCGGCCTGCTCATAGCCAAAGCCAATTTGGTGGAGATAGCTGATGGTCTTGGGTCGCTCATACAAAACGCAGTGATCGCCCAAGAAGATGCGGTAAAGCACATCATTGGCGCAGCGTTTGGTAAATCGAACGATGTCCTGGCCCTGAAGCCTGAACATGCTCTGCCATTACTGCAGTGGGTGAGCGTCTCGCGCCTTGAGGTCCTCGCTGGAATCCTCGAAGCAGAATCCGGTCCACCAGAGCAATCCGGTGCGACCGCAAATGGCCTTGATGTCGCGCTATGGAGCAATCTCGCTCGCCATGCGCAGGTGATCAAGCATTTCAAGTTGAGCGCAGCAGGCTTGAGCGCGCTGCTGAATAAGCCCGAATGGTTTTCGCTTGAACAAACCACGCTGGATAACACGGCGCCGTCAACAGTGCTGCCTGTGTTGAATCTCGATCTGTGCTACCAGATCGGGCATTACCACGACTGGGTGTCCAAATGTGAAGAAAATGGTTTTGAAGAGAAAGACGCGCTGGCCTTCTTCGGCAACATTCCAGCCGCCGACGATACCGAGGCAGTCGTCGCTTCGTCCCAGCGTTTAGGAAAATTGACGGGCTGGTCCGAGAGCGAAGCCTTGTCGCTGATGTCTTCGTTGCAAAAAGTGAAAGAACATCCGTTGGAAGCAAGTCTATTGTCAGCACAGCCCGTCAAGGCCGTGGCCACATTTGATGACTTCCTAAAATTGCTCAAACCTGCTGAGAAAGCGCTCTACGATCGCTGGGAGCAAAGGCCCAGAGGCGCAATGGCCGAATTGCTTAATTTGTACATGTTGGAAAACAGAACATCGAGCGGAGGCACAGAGGCTGACATTGAACGCGGAATGTACGACAAATTCAAAACATTCATGAGCGATAACCCGGCGCCTCTGCGAGTGTTTGCGAGCCAATATTTGCCAGAAACGAAGCCTACCCTGTGGAAAGAAATGGAGCTATATCAAAGAAATAAATCTCCGCTGACCTTGACGAAATATGACCCGGAAAGTTTGGAGCCTGAGTTAGGAAAGCTTGAGCCTCAAGTAGCATCAGGTCTGAAAAGCACCTTAAGCGACATTGATTACGTGCTGAGATCACAGCGCCTTTGCACTTTGACGAAATTGCGGTTCCGTTCAGTTCTGGACATGTACAGGCTTGACAGGAATGCGACATTTGATGCGTATCGAAATACCGCGCGGCTGTTACTGGGTGCATGTAGCGAGATGGAGTCAGCGTCGGTCCAGTCACTCTTGCAGGAAAAGTGGCGTGATGCATTGGCGGGTTACCTGCTAGGACATTGGGCGCCCTCCACTGACGCTACCAAAACGCAGATTAATTCGTTCGATGACCTGTCCAACTACTTTCTGACAGATATCCTGGTCAGCTCAGCTGCCACTACCTGCGTTGCCATTAAGCATATTGCCAGTCTGCAGCATTATTTGCACAGGCTGTTTGCCCGTCTGGAACCTGGCTATTTGAATGCCGCAATTCCGGAAGCCGCCTCGACGGTGTGGCGAGAGTACATGAGTGAATATGGACTATGGAAAATCTGGAAAACTCAGATCAACCACCCGGAAAATTTAATTTATTATGCAAACCGGCCAAATAAAACCGCCGCATTCCAATCCCTGGAAGTCGAGCTCAACCAAGGCAAGCTTGATCCCGCACTACTGCAAACTGCCATTACCAGCTACCTGACTAAGTTTGAACAGACCAGCAACCTGCAGGTTGTTAGCGGGTATTTGGACGGCGTAGATCCTAAAAGCGACACTTATCATTTTATTGGCAAAACCAACACGTCGCCCCCTGAGTACTACTGGCGCTCGGTAGACATGGGCCTGCGTGATGACAAAGAACGCTTGAGCCCGCTGGCTTGGACGGAGTGGGAAAAGATTAGCGTCGCACCTGGTGGCCAAATCACACAAAGCAGCTACAGAGAGATAACAAGGGACAAGAAGACCATCAAACACACTTGTGACACGATCCGCCCGGTGATGATCGAGGGGCGGCCTTATGTATTTTGGGTTGAGCGCGGGACGGTAGGCCTTCCCAGCGCCGATGAGAAAAACCAGACGCCTACCAAGTTCAAGAAGCTGACCGTTCAGTACATTTACAAACAAAGCGATGGTTTTTGGTCACCGCCTAATGAGCTTCTCTGCCTGGATGGTACAAAAGACGGGGAACGTTTGCCGGATGCAGATAATGCTTATCTGAAAGACGATACCTATGTGCCCGGCCTGGTCGCACTGGTGGACTCGGAAGGAGAACGCGCCAAGGATCCTTGGTTGAGAGTGATGCTCTATGACTGCGCCTATACCGCCCAAAACGAAACGGCAGAGGCCGCGAGCTGCGGAACTTTTCACAAAGATTATTTCATCGAGTCTAGGGACTTGCTGCTCATTGATAAGAAAGAGTCCTCGAGCGGGAAAATCGCGGAATCTTTCAGCAAATCAGCTTATAAAGCTTTCGGTGATATCAGAAAGATCCAACACCCGGACTCGATGAATAAAAACGGGATGAATCGTCGCGAGCAAGAATGGGGCATGATACTTTTTGCGCTAGAAAAATATAATGAACACTCGCTATCAACCCCAAATTTTAATCCGTGGGTAGTAGATGAGATCTACAATTACCTGGACAGTGGCGCAGGCAGTGAACTTATAGATAAACCCACAGGATTTCACGAAAAATTCGCCAAAGCATATCCTTTCTTACTGCAAATTCCTTTCTGGGCTGTCGACAGCACAAGATTTAAAATTGTTGAGATCACCGTTAAAGGAATGACGGGCGGTGTGACAGTCGAAGACGTTAGTACCCTTGAAAAAATCCCCCTAGTAGCACCCGGCACTCATAATAAACAATCCTCTTCCGAAAAGAATCAATTCTTTGCAAACTTGAACTTGCCCATGACGCTAGACGCAGCACGCAAACGTGAAAACGTGATACAGATCACTGCTCACTACCCTAAATCAATCATAAAAAAATCTGTCGCCCCAACGGTTAGTTATATTGGTATCAATGCTGAATTTTCTTCAGCCCTTTGCCATTATAGAGTCACCTGCCAGCAGAACAACATCTCTTATACCCCAGGAGAGCCATGCACCCTCCTGATCAAACTGGAAACCACCGATAAAAAATTTATTCGCGTGGGTTACTCGGTAACCGCCCACCAACAATATATCTCTGAACAGTTTGATCCTGACGAGACAACCACCATCAACCGTCAAAGCAGGACTTACAGCGTTAAGCTAAAAAAAGCCGACTATTTGTTTGAAGAAAGTTTCAGGATAGAGCTTTTCACGCTCCCTCCGAAACTTATAAAGTCGTTGCCAATGCAAATAATCGTCAACCCGGCAGCCTATGAAAAGATAGACCTCCGACTGTATGCCAAGGGACCTAACGAGAACTCCTTCAGTAGATTGACCGAGGAAAGCGTTGTGGCCAACGGCCAAGCGGTTATCAGCCAGGAGTACATTTGTGCAACTTCGGGCCCTTATATGTTTGCTCTTTGTGAAGCAGGCGATCCCATGCAGAACGTCTTCTCCACTTTCGACTTCCAGACGGCGGATTTGGAGGAGGAGTGGAAGATCGCGATAAAAAGGGATGACCAACAAGCGCAGTACCTGGACTTGAGCTCAGTCGCCGAGCGCAGCCCCGTCCTCCCCTCAAACGCCATTCGGCTAAATACGTTATTTGGCAAACAGCTGGTGTCCCGCGCAACGCGCAGTGTTGAACGCGCACTTGAATGGGAGGCGCAATGCATTGAGGAACCGACTATTGATGACAGCATCCCCACGCCTCGGGTCGACTTCCATGGCGCCAATGGCGCGTATTTCCGCGAATTGTTCCTGCATTTGCCGAATCTCGTAGCCACTCGCCTGAGCGAACAACAACAATTCGATGAGGCTGAGCGTTGGTACACCCAGTATTTGTTCGACCCCTACAGAACACAGAAAGACGAAAAACAGCGTCCGCCCTTCTGGAACACCCGTCCCCTCGCGGATGCGGGGACAGGTACCTCAGAGTTGCAAAAGGTGGTGAACCCCACGACCAGAGCTTTCATTCTGTCGCGATACAACCGGCAAGCGGTGTTCCTTTCGATGGTGGAAAACTGGCAGCGCCAGGGCGACCATTTTTACCGTCAACTTACCCCGAGCACGCTCAATCACGCTTGGCTAAGCTATCAAAAAGCGCTGAAGCTGATCGGGCCCTTACCAGAGCGCACGGCGGTGTCGCGTTGGGTGCCTACCGCACTGAGCCAACTGGAAGGCTCGGCATTCCGTATGCCGATCAATGAACGCGTTATAGAAACGCGGAAAATAATCGAACATCGCCTGTTCAATCTACGCCACGGCCTGACGCTGGACGGAAAACTGCTGCCGGTCATGGACTGGCGCACAGAAGGCACAGACCCTTTCGGGTTCGCCCAACGAGGCATCGGTCATCTCATCAGCAGCTACAACAGCGACCGCATGCAAATACCGGCCTACCGGTTCAGACAGTTGATCCCCATGGCCCGAGCTGCGGTACAGCAACTTCAGGACATGGGTCGGCATTACATGAAGCTGATGGAGGATGAGTTCAACACTACCCTTTCCGTGCTGCTAAAACAGCAGGAGATCAGAATCTCCGATTTCACATTAAGACTTAAGCAGGAGGCAATCAACTCGGTCAAGGCTAAAATGGAAACATTGTTGATAAGCAAGGAGATAGCGACTTTCAAGAAGGATCACTTCACAAATCTGATTGAAGTTGGGCGGTCTGCAAGGGAGGAGGCGGCAACAGGCCTGCAGTGGACGGCGGCAATACTGGAAAACACTTCAATGCCGCCAAAGCTTCTTGCCAGTGCAATCAAGGCAGTGGTGCCGAACATTTATGGCTTGGCAGTCGGCGGAAATGAACCTTCAAAAACCATTGACACGTTCTCTGAGTTGGCCGAAATCGGTGCTAAAGCCTCCAAGTATCTTGCAGACAAACTCCTTGTTGAAGCGGGCTACGAACGCCGGGCGAACGGATGGACATTCGAACAGGGCCTCGCAGCGTTGGATATTCAGTCCATCGACCTGCAGCTGAAAGAAACCAATATCGAACTAAACGTAGCCACCTTATCTATGGATGAGGCCCGTACCTATCGCAAAAACCTCGAAGAAGCCCACATGGCCATGACGACCGGCTTCACCATCATCCCCATCTACAACTGGCTCGTCGCCCGTCAGGAACTGCTCTATGCACCAGCCTATGACGCCGTCTTGTCGTTGTGCCTGAGCGCCGAAGCCGCCTGGCGTTACGAGATCGGCGATTACAAACGACCTGCGTTTGTTAAGACCAGCGCATGGATCGACTCCTACAAAGGCATGCTGGCGGGCGAGTCGTTGCTGGTCGATTTGCAGGAAATGGAAAATGCGTACCTGCAAAGCAATGAGCGTCGCTTGACGATCAGAAAAACGATCAATATATGGGAGGCGCAGACTGATACAGGTCTCAAGATCCTTAAGGGGCTGAAGAGCACCCCTCTGACATGCGACATTAAATCCGCCGACTTCGACCGGAGCTATCCTGGCCATTACCTGCGGCAGCTCAAGCACGTATCGGTTTCGTTCGTAATGGCTGCCGAAGCCGGCGATACCATGAAAGAGGTCAGCACGATTCTGACCCAAACCGACAGCACGACGCTGATCGAGCCTGTCAAAGATGGGGCTGAGCATCTTTACGGTCTAGCCACCAAACCACCTGCCAGCGTTAAACGTAATTTACGAGCGCAACAGCAAATCGCCCTATCGTCAGGCACTGCAGATGACGGATTGGGTTTTGGGCCAGGGGATTGGGTATATGAACTGATGTTCCACGATGGCCGGTATTTGCCATTCGAGGGCACCGGTGCGATATCGCGCTGGCAGCTGAGCTTTCCTGACGAGCAATTCGTCAAGTCATTGGTCAACGGGGATAAAGCGCTGGTTAAGAGCATCCAGCTTCATATGGTCTACACCGCAGTAGACGGCGGTAAAGACTTCACTGACAAGGTGAAAGCGCTGCGAGACAAGCCGTAACCGCAACAAGCGCCACGTCGGGGGTCATGATCATTTCATGGCCTTTGACGATTACCTGGATTCAGCCCATTTCCGTGGGCTGAATACGTATTAACCCCGCCGCGCCACCAATAAAAACGACGCCGCACTCGCCAACAACCCCGCACACCCCCGATTGAACAGCCGCTTGCCACCCGCCTGGGCAAACAACCGACGCGCATGCACCCCCATCCAGCAGTACAGCGCGATGGCGATACATTCCAGCACCAGAAACATCGCCCCCAGTTGTGCGAACTGAGTGGTGACCACGCCGGAACGATCCACAAACTGCGGCAGGAACGCCGTAAACAACAGAATGGCTTTGGGATTGCCGATGGCGACCAGAAACTCCTGGCGCGCCAGTCTCGTCACTCCGGCCTGCGCGCCGGCTTCGACATCGTGCGCCTCGCATGGCGCTCGCCACAGTTGTAACGCCAGATAGAACAGATACGCCGCCCCCACAATCTTGATCGTATGAAACAGCCACTCGGACGTATGCAGCACCGCTGTAAGCCCAACCGCTGCCAGCGCGATCATGATCGCGAATGCCAGCAACCGACCAATGCCGCCCGAACAGGCACTGATAAATCCGTAGCGCGACGCATTGCTGATGGAGAGCAGATTGTTCGGGCCCGGCGCCATGTTCAGGGCGAAACAGGCGGGGATGAAAACAGCGAGGGTCGACAGGTCCATGGCAGTGTCTCTTCCAGTTGCCGGGATGAAACATCATTTTGCACTCGTGGGCGCGCGGCTCAAGGCACAGCTGCGCGGGGAATCAGGGCCTGGCTGTATCGGTACGAGACAAACGCGGTAACCAAGGCGCGATGAAACACCCATCGGGAAAACCTAGCCTTGCAGTCCCTCCCCCGGCAAGGACGCTCCGATGCTGCTCTCCCTTCGCGCAATGGTCCTCTGTGCACTGCCTCTTCTGGCCATCCATGCAAACGCGCAAACATGCCCCGACTGGCCACCGGCCAAAGCCCGAAGCGAGATCCTTTCGCTGCAAACCCAGATCACCCAATGGGACGACAGCTATCACCGCCAAGGCGTGTCTCTGGTGGCCGATGAGTTGTACGACCAATCCGTTCAGCGACTCGCCGATCTGCGCAGTTGTTTCGCCGCCACTTCGGCGTCGCCTTCCAATCCGCTGAAAACCGCGCGCGGTTCCGTCGCCCACCCCATCCCTCACACAGGCCTGACCAAATTGCCGGGCGAGGCCGCCGTTCAGGCATGGCTTGAAGGCCGAAGCGATCTATGGATTCAGCCAAAAGTGGACGGCGTGGCGGTCACGCTGGTGTATGTCGACGGGAAACTGGTGAGCGCCATCAGCCGGGGCGACGGGGTTTTCGGTCAGGACTGGACCGGACATGCCCACCAGATCGAGGCGATCCCTCGCCATCTCGCCTGGGAAAAGACCGTGATCCTCCAGGGCGAGTTGTATTGGAAGCTGACAGATCACGTTCAGGCGGACGCCGGCAGTCTGAACGCTCGCAGCAAAGTGGCCGGGCTGCTGGCGCGTCACGCGATCAGCGAACAGGAAGGCGCGAATATCGGGCTGTTCGTCTGGGACTGGCCAGAAGGTCCGTCGGACATGACCGAGCGATTGGCAGGGCTCAGGGCCATGGGTTTCGAGGACAGCGCGCGCTTCAGTGAGCCGTTGGAGGGTTTCATTCAGGCGAAAAACTGGCGAGAGCACTGGTACCGTTCGCCGCTGCCGTTTGCCACCGATGGCGTGGTTATGCGGCAGGGCGAGCGTCCGTCAGCCGAGCGCTGGCAGGCGAAAGCGCCTTACTGGATCGCGGCGTGGAAGTACCCGTTTGCGCAGGCGCTGGCCGAGGTGCGCAAGGTTCATTTCAACGTCGGGCGCAGCGGCAAGATCACGCCCGTTCTGGATGTCGAACCGGTGCGCCTGGATGACCGCATGATTAATCGCATCAGCGTCGGTTCGTTCAAGCGTTGGCAGGAGATGGACATTCGGCCTGGGGATCAGGTCGCAATCAGCCTGGCCGGGCTGACGATTCCGCGGCTGGATGAGGTGGTGTCGCGAAGCGTCGAGCGGGCGCCGCTGAGCGTTCCGCGCGCTGAGGATTTTCATTCGCTGAGTTGCTGGCAGCCGGTCGAGGGCTGCGAAAGCCAGTTCCGCGAACGGTTGAAATGGCTGGGCGGGAAGAAGGGGTTGGCGCTCAGCGGCGTAGGGCCGGGCACGTGGGATAAGTTGATTCAGGCAGGGCAATTAAAGGGTTTGTTGGGCTGGATGACCCTCGATGGTGCACAGCTTGCTAACATTCCCGGCATGGGCGAGCGCAGCAGCGCTAAACTGCTGGCAAGTTTTCAGGCTGCACGCGATAAAACCTTTGTCGTGTGGCTCAAAGCCATCGGTTTACCGCCGGCCACGGGCGTTGATCTGGGTGATTCGTGGGCAGCGCTGGCCTCGCGAAGCGTCGTTGAATGGCAGGCCGAACCCGGCATTGGCTCGGGACGTGCGAAGCAGTTACATGCATTTTTTCAAGACCCGCAGGTGCAGGCCCTAAGCAGGCAGCTGAAGGACGAAGGCATCAACGGTTTTTAGTATTTTCAGGGCCGCATGATGGTGTAGAGCGTGCGGCTACGTGTATTCAAGGAGTATCCATGAAATTCCTGACATCCCTTTTTGCATTCACCGCGTGCGGGTTTCTGGCCGCACCCGTGTTTGCAGCCGAGCAGGCGCCGGAACCGTCCGGATGCGCCGCGAAGCGCCAGGACATCGCCACTCAGATTGAGAGCGCCAAAGCCGCCGGCAACACCGATCAACAGGCCGGGCTGCAAAAAGCCCTGAGCGAATTGAACGCCAACTGCACCGACATCGACCTGGTCAAGCAGCAGGAACAGAAGGTGCTGGATGCCAAGCGTGAAGTCAGCCGTCGCCAGGCGGACCTGAACAAGGCCATGAGCAAGGGCGATCCGGAGAAAATCGACAAGCGTAAAGACAAGCTGGCCGAGTCCCGCAAGGAACTGCAGGACGAGCAGGAAAAACTGGAGAAGGTGCAGCCCGACGAGGATGACGAGTAAGGTCGTCTGCGGGCCTGTGTCTTTTTGTGTGGGAGTGACCGGGGTGGCGCTCCACCTGGCCCGCGAGGCGGTATCAGACCCATCGGATTTGCAGCTACTACACTGGCCTCTTCGGGAGCAAGCTCCCTCCCACACAAGCTCCCTCCCACAGTAGCCAGGTGCGCCAACTGACCGCGCAGCGTCAAAAGCGCTGAGCGATCAGACTGAGACGCCAAACAACGCAATCACCAGCCCAAGCCCGACGATCCAGGCCAGCGAACGCAACGTCGCGAGATCCGCCAGATAGAAGATGATGTAGAGCAGGCGGCTGGTCACGAACAGCACGGCGAGTACGTCGATCGTCACCAACTGCGCCACGCCGGCGACGTGGGCGATGATTACGCCAGCGGCAAACCCGGGAATCGCTTCAAAACTATTGAGCTGCGCATTGTGGGCGCGGCGCGGGAGACCTTCGAGGCGGTCGAGAAAGTCCCGGGGGTCATGATTGTGCCGTGCACTGAATTTGCCGCTGCTGAACTTGGCAATGCCAGCGCACCCTATCGGCAACAGAATCACGATCAACACACACCAAAACGCGACGGTCATACCTGCATCCTTTTTTAGAATTTGAGCTTCATTAGAAAACGCCCATCTACAGCCTAAGAGCCACGGCCCGTCGAAAGGTTCTTACAGGCAACGAATGCAATCGTAGGACCGGCTTTAGCCGGGAAGGCATCACCCGCCACACCGCAAATTTGATGGCGCACACACCGGCCCCTTCCCGGCTGAAGCCAGTCCTACAGAGAACAACCCGCGTGCAGTTTGCTCGTCGTTACTGCCACCGCCATCCCGATTGGCTAAGATGCCAGCCACCCAGCCGACCGCGGCTGTATCTCGTTGCCCAGGAGCCTGCATGTCCAGCGAAGAAGACGCCACCCTCAGTGGCGCAGCGCCGATGATTCCCGATCAGCGCCGGGAGTTGATGCTGCGTCAGCTGCGCAAGCATCAAGTGCTGAGCGTGCATCAGCTCATGGACATGTTCGACTGCTCGCACATGACCGTCCGCCGCGACATCGCGCTGCTTGAGCAAAGTGGCCGTGCCTATTCGGTGACCGGCGGGGTGCGCATCGCCAGCCAGGTTCACAGCGAGCCGAGTCATCAGTCCAAGGCAGTGGTCGAGCTGCCGCACAAACAGGCGATGGCCAAACTGGCCGCCAGCCTGCTGCACCCCGAGATGACCGTGTACCTGGACGCCGGCACCAGCACGCTGGAAATTGTCCCGTACATCGTCGCGCTGGCGGGCATGACCGTGGTCACCAACGACTTCGGCGTGGTCAATGCACTCGCTGACGCAGCCCACGTGGATGTGATTCATACCGGCGGCTTGCTGGACCACCCGAACCGATCCTGTGTCGGCGGGCTGGCAGCGGCGACGTTGCGGCAACTGGCAACCGATGTCGCGTTCATGTCCACCAGCTCATGGGATCTGCAGCGAGGCACGACCACGCCCTCCGCGCTCAAGGTTGAGGTCAAGCAAGCGGCGATGCAGTCGGCGTCGCGCACAGTGTTGCTGACGACCAGCACGAAATACGGCACGTTCGGCATGTACAAGGTCGCCGGTCTGGAGCAGTTCGACACGATCATCAGCGACGACCGCCTCGCCCACGGCGCAGCGGACAGCATTCGAGGACTGGGGGTTGAATTGATGTTGGCGTCGGTGGACCAGCCACGCTAATTCAGCGCGCTTCTACAGTCGATGGTTACCAGGCCTCAGTCTCGACTGGGGCTTTTTTGTGCCCGACAGCAGCAATGTTAATTTTTGTTAATTCAAAAAAGCTCTTCACATTATCCGATCATGGGTTCACTATCTTTAACAGATCAGAACAAACACCGTTCGAGTGCTGATGAACTTCGGCGCTCACCCGAGGAGAGATTCATGAATAACAAGAATGTCGGCGTCATTGGTCTGGGTGCGATGGGCCTGGGCATTGCGCGCTCCCTGCTGCGCAGCGGCTTCAACGTTCATGCCTGTGACGTGCGCGCGGCCGTGACCGAGCAATTCGCCAGCGAAGGCGGCGTTGCCTGTGAATCTCCTGCGAGCATGGCCGCTGCCTGCGACGTGATCATCACCGTCGTGGTCAATGCCGAGCAGACCGAAACCGTATTGTTCGGCGACAACGGCGCAGTCGCCGCCCTGCGCCCGGGCAGCCTGATCATCGGTTGCGCCACGGTCGCACCGACCTTCGCCATCGAACTGGGTCAGCGCCTCACCGAAAAAGGCCTGCTCTACCTCGACGCGCCGATCTCCGGCGGCGCGGCCAAGGCAGCTGCTGGCGAGATGACCATGATGACCTCCGGCCCGGCTGATTCCTACGCCAAGGCCGACGCGATCCTCAACGGCATGGCGGGCAAGGTGTATCGCCTGGGCGACGTTCATGGCCTGGGTTCGAAAGTCAAAATCATCAATCAGCTACTGGCCGGCGTCCACATCGCCGCCAGCGCCGAAGCCATGGCCCTGGGCCTGCGCGAAGGCGTAGACGCGGACGCGCTGTACGAAGTGATCACCAACAGCGCCGGTAACTCGTGGATGTTCGAGAACCGCGTGCCGCACATCCTCAAAGCGGACTACACGCCGCTGTCGGCCGTGGACATCTTCGTCAAAGACCTGGGCCTGGTGCTGGATACCGCCCGCGCCAGCAAATTCCCGCTGCCGTTGTCGTCCACCGCCCACCAGATGTTCATGCAAGCCTCTACCGCTGGCTTTGGCCGCGAGGATGACTCTGCCGTGATCAAGATTTTCCCGGGCATCGAACTGCCGACCGCCAAGCCTGAAAACAACTGAGATGACGCTGATGAGCACCACGACTCCGCGCCCTCTGTTGGGCTGCATTGCCGATGACTTCACCGGCGCCACCGACCTGGCCAACATGCTGGTGCGGGGTGGAATGCGCACCGTGCAGAGCATTGGTATCCCGAGCGCCGAAAGCCTGGCTGAACTGGATGCCGACGCCATCGTCATCGCGCTGAAATCCCGCACCACGCCGGCTGCAGAAGCGGTTGAGGAATCCCTTGCCGCGCTGCAATGGCTGCGTGATCGCGGCTGTGAGCAGATCTTCTTCAAGTACTGCTCGACGTTCGATTCCACCGCCAAAGGCAACATCGGTCAGGTCAGCGAAGCGCTGCTCAAGGCGCTGAACAGCGACTTCACCCTGGCATGCCCGGCGTTCCCGGAGAACGGTCGCACGATCTTCCGTGGTCATTTGTTCGTGCAGGACCAACTGCTCAGCGAATGCGGCATGCAGAACCACCCGCTGACGCCGATGACCGATGCCAATCTGGTGCGCGTGCTGCAATCCCAGACCACGCAGAAAGTCGGCTTGCTGCGTTACGACAGCATCGCCAAAGGCGTCGACGGCGTGCGTGCGCGCATCAAAGAGCTGCGTGCGGACGGCGTGGTCATGGCGATTGCCGACGCATTGTCGGACGCTGATTTGTACACGCTGGGCGAAGCCTGCGCCGACTTGCCGCTGCTCACCGGTGGCTCGGGTCTGGCGCTCGGTCTGCCGGGTAATTTCCGCAAAGCGGGCAAGTTGCGTGACATCGATGCGGCGAAGCTTGAGCACGTCGACGGCGGCGAAGTGGTATTGGCGGGCAGCGCATCGGTCGCCACCAACGGTCAGGTTGCCGCCTGGCTTGAGGCCAAACGGCCTGCCCTGCGCATCGATCCGTTGGCACTGGCTGACGGCAAACCGGTGGTGGCAGACGCATTGGCGTTCGCCCGCGATGCCGGGCAAACCGTGTTGATCTACGCGACCAGCAGCCCGGAAGAAGTCAAAGCCGTGCAGCAAAAACTCGGCGTTGAACGTGCCGGCGCGCTGGTCGAAGACGCGCTGGGGCAGATCGCTCGCGGCCTGCTCGACGCGGGCGTGAAACGCTTTGTCGTCGCCGGTGGCGAAACCTCCGGTGCCGTGGTTCAGGCGCTGGGCGTGAGCTTGCTGAAGATCGGCGCGCAGATCGACCCGGGGGTTCCGGCGACCATCAGCAGCGGCGCGACGCCTCTGGCCCTGGCGCTGAAGTCAGGGAATTTCGGCGGCCGTGACTTTTTCGACAAAGCCCTCAAGCAGCTGGCAGGGAGTGCCCAATGAGCAACGTAACCAGCCCTTCAGTGAGCGCCGAAAACAAGCAGCGTGAAGAAATCTGCGCCATTGGCCGTCTGCTGTTCGGACGCGGCTACACCGTCGGCAGCGCGGGCAACATCAGCGCGCGTCTCGACGATGGCTGGCTGATTACGCCAACCGACGCCTGCCTGGGGCGCCTCGATCCCGAGGCCATCGCCAAGGTCAACCTGGCCGGCGAATGGGTCTCCGGGGACAAGCCGTCGAAGACGTTGGCCCTGCATCGTCAGGTCTACGACCGCAATCCCGGCGTGGGCGGCGTGGTGCACACCCACTCGACGCATCTGGTTGCACTGACCCTGGCCGGCGTCTGGAAACCGGACGACATCCTCCCGCCCATCACGCCGTATCAGGTAATGAAGGTCGGGCACATTCCCTTGATTGCCTACGAGCGCCCCGGCTCGCCGAAGGTCGCTGAACAAGTGGCGAAACTGGCGAACAGCGTGCGTGGCGTAATGCTCGAGCGACTCGGCCCGGTGATCTGGGAAAGCTCGGTCGCCAAGGCTTCTTATGCGCTGGAAGAGCTGGAGGAGACCGCACGCCTCTGGCTGATGAGCAACCCCAAACCTGAACCGCTGGACGCAGCGGCTTTGGAAGAACTGCGCCAGACGTTCGGCGCGAACTGGTAACCCCAACGGCGTTTTGATCGAAAACCGGCCCTCCGGTTTTCGGCGGACCGGCCTCGCCGGAAAACAATAACAACGGGACACAACATGACTCCTCTATTCCTCATGATCGTCGCCGGAGCGGGCATTGCGCTGTTGCTGCTTCTGGTCCTGAAATACAAATTCCAACCGTTCGTGGCGCTGATGCTGGTCAGCATCATCGTGGCGCTGGTGGCCGGGGTTAAACCCAGCGACCTGGTGGCGACCATCGAAGGCGGCATGGGCAAAACCCTCGGCCACATCGCGATCATCATTGCCCTTGGCGCCATGATCGGCCGCATCATCGAACTGTCCGGCGGCGCCGAGGCGCTGGCCAAGACGCTGATCAACCGCTTCGGCAACCGCCGCACGCCGCTGGCCCTGACCGTCGCGGGGTTCATGGTCGGTATTCCGGTGTTCTTCGAAGTGGGCGTGATCATCCTCATGCCACTGGCCTATGGCGTCGCCCGCGCTGCTCGTAAGCCATTGCTGGTTTATGCGCTGCCGATGTGCGCTGCATTGCTGTCGGTGCACGCCTTCCTGCCACCGCATCCGGGCGCTGTTGCAGCCGCCGGTCAGTTGGGTGCGGACCTGGGTCGCGTGTTGATGTTCGGGCTGCCGATGGTGGGCATTCTGTGCCTGATCGGTTACCTGATTGCCGGGCGCATGACCCGCAAGGTCTACCCGATGACCGACGATATTCGCAGCGAAGTGTATGGCTCTCACGTCACCAACGAAGACCTGGTGGCATGGGCCAACAACGATTATTCGCGGGTGTCTGAAGCGACCCACACCAAAGAGCTGGGCCTTGAAGAAAACGCCAGCAGCCTGGCGGCACGCCTGCCAAAGGCGCCGGCGCCGGGTGCAGGCATCATCATCGCGCTGATTCTGCTGCCGATCATTCTGATCCTGCTCGGCACGCTGGCGACCACGATGCTGCCGGCCGACTCAATGCTGCGCAGCGTGCTGACCGTTCTCGGCGCGCCGCTGGTGGCACTGCTGATCGACACACTGCTGTGCGCATGGCTGCTGGGTTCGCGCCGTGGCTGGAGCCGCAGTCAGGTGTCCGATGTCGTGGGTTCGGCATTGCCCGGCGTGGCGATGGTGATCCTGATTGCGGGCGCTGGCGGCGTGTTCGGCAAGGTGCTGGTGGATACCGGTATCGGCGCAGTGGTGTCCGAAGCGCTGCGCAACACCGGGCTGCCGGTTCTCGCGCTGGGCTTTCTGCTGACGCTGCTGTTGCGCGCCGTGCAGGGCTCGACCACAGTGGCGCTGGTCACCACGGCCGGCATTCTCAGCCCGCTGATCGCCACGCTGAACCTGAGCGCCAACCACATGGCGCTGCTCTGTCTGGCCATGGGCGGTGGCGGTCTGGCGATGTCGCACATCAACGACGCCGGTTACTGGATGTTCACCAAACTGGCGGGCCTGAACGTTGCCGACGGCCTGCGCACCTGGACCTTCCTGGTGACCATTCTGGGCACCCTCGGGTTCTTGATGACGCTGCTGCTCTGGCCTTTCGTCTAACGGCTTCAACTAGGAGATAACCATGCCTCGCTTCGCTGCCAACCTCAGCATGATGTATCCGCAACACGACTTTCTGGCGCGTTTCTCGGCTGCGGCGAGTGACGGCTTCAAGGGCGTGGAATACCTGTTTCCGTACGACTTCAAAGCCGAGGAAATCAAGCTGCGTCTGGACGACTTCGGCCTGACCCAGGCGCTGTTCAACGCCCCGCCGGGCGACTTCTGCAAAGGCGAGCGCGGCATTGCTTCGTTGCCTGGCCGGGAGGGCGAATTCCGGGACGGCTTCCAGAAAGCGCTGGATTACGCAGCGGTTCTGGGTAACGACCGCATTCACGTCATGGCCGGCCTGCTGCCCAGTGAAGACCTGCGCCAGAAGCATCACGCGGTGTACCTGGAAAACCTGAGCTTCGCCGCACAACAAGCGGCCAAGGTCGGGCTGACGGTGTTGATCGAGCCGATCAACACCCGCGACATTCCGGGCTTTTTCCTCAACCGTCAGGATCAGGGCCAGGCCGTGCTTAAAGAAGTCGGCGCCGACAATCTGCGGGTGCAGTTCGACTGCTATCACTGCCAGATCGTCGAGGGCGACGTCACCAGCAAACTGCGCCGCGACTTCGCCGGTATCGGCCACATCCAGATCGCCGGCGTGCCGGACCGCCATGAGCCGAGCGTGGGGGAAGTGAATTACCCGTGGCTGTTCGAAGAAATCGACCGCCTGGGCTACACCGGCTGGGTCGGCTGCGAGTACCGCCCGAAAGGCGATACCACCGAAGGGCTGCAGTGGCTGCGTGACTGGCAGGCGCGCAGCGCGATCACTCGTTGATCACATCTTCCTTGAACTGATCCTTCACGTAGGTGATTTCGGTCTTGCCGTGTGGCGCCGGCAGGCCGTCTTCGCCCAGATTCACGAAGACCATTTTCTCAACCGTGAGAATGCTCTTGCGGGTGATCTTGTTGCGGACCTGACACGTTAGCGTGATGGATGTGCGGCCGAATTCGGTCGCGGTAATCCCCAGCTCGATGATGTCGCCCTGACGCGAGGCGCTGACGAAGTTGATCTCGGAAATGTACTTGGTCACAACGCGCTGATTGCCCAACTGCACAATGGCGTAGATGGCCGCCTCTTCGTCGATCCAGCGCAGGAGACTGCCGCCGAACAACGTGCCGTTGGGGTTGAGGTCTTCAGGTTTTACCCATTTGCGGGTGTGAAAGTTCATGGAGGCTCCGGGGTGTTTGGGAGACGGTGGTGGATGTGCCCCAGCTTCAAGCTTCAAGCCTGAAGCTGCAAGTTAAAAGCAGGCCCGCTGTTGTTTACCGCTTGCCGCTTGCAGCTTGCCACTTGCAGCTCAAAGAAAGATAATCGCCACCGCTTCAAAAAACGGTCATCACACCTTGTTACCGTTTTCCCGCCACCTGTCCGAGGGGCGCTGCAGCAGGTCAGACCTGTCAGGCTCGGAGAGGGCGTTGTTTGATCAGGCCTCCCGCCGGTCAAGCTTTAAACGCACAACGGCGCCCATTCGCACCCTACGAATGGAGACTCTTTATGAGTGCTGTACTGACGCCCAACGATTTCAACGACTACAAAGTCGCCGACATGTCCCTGGCTGCCTGGGGCCGTCGCGAAACCATTATCGCCGAATCCGAAATGCCAGCCCTGATGGGCCTGCGTCGCAAGTACGCTGGCGATCAACCGCTCAAGGGCGCGAAGATTCTCGGCTGCATCCACATGACCATTCAGACTGCCGTGCTGATCGAAACCCTGGTTGCCCTGGGTGCCGAAGTACGCTGGTCGTCCTGCAACATCTTCTCGACTCAGGATCAGGCGGCTGCCGCTATCGCTGCTGCCGGCATTCCGGTCTTCGCCTGGAAAGGCGAAACCGAAGCCGAGTACGAGTGGTGCCTGGAGCAGACCATCCTCAAGGACGGTCAGCCATGGGACGCCAACATGATCCTCGACGACGGCGGCGACCTCACCGAGCTGCTGCACAAGAAATACCCGGCCATCCTGGACCGCGTCCATGGCGTGACCGAAGAGACCACCACGGGCGTTCACCGTCTGCTGGATATGCTGGCCAAGGGCGAACTGAAGATCCCTGCGATCAACGTCAACGACTCGGTCACCAAGAGCAAGAACGACAACAAGTACGGCTGCCGTCACAGCCTGAACGACGCCATCAAGCGCGGCACCGACCACCTGTTGTCCGGCAAGCAAGCGCTGGTCATCGGCTACGGTGACGTGGGCAAGGGTTCGGCTCAGTCGCTGCGTCAGGAAGGCATGATCGTCAAGGTCACCGAAGTCGACCCGATCTGCGCCATGCAAGCGTGCATGGACGGTTTCGAACTGGTTTCGCCTTTCATCGACGGCGAGAACGACGGCACCGAAGCGAGCATCGACAAAGCACTGCTGGGCAAGATCGACCTGATCGTCACCACCACCGGTAACGTCAACGTCTGCGACGCCAACATGCTCAAGGCGCTGAAAAAACGCGCAGTGGTCTGCAACATCGGTCACTTCGACAACGAAATCGACACCGCTTTCATGCGCAAGAACTGGGCATGGGAAGAAGTGAAGCCGCAAGTGCACAAGATTCACCGCACCGGCACTGGCGCGTTCGATCCTCAGAACGACGACTACCTGATCCTGCTGGCCGAAGGCCGTCTGGTGAACCTGGGCAACGCAACCGGTCACCCGAGCCGCATCATGGACGGCTCGTTTGCCAACCAGGTGCTGGCGCAGATCTTCCTGTTCGGCCAGAAGTACGCTGACCTGAGCCCTGCCCAGAAAGCCGAGCGTCTGACCGTTGAAGTGTTGCCGAAGAAGCTGGACGAAGAAGTGGCCCTGGAAATGGTCCGTGGCTTCGGCGGCGTCGTGACCAAGCTGACCAAGACCCAGGCCGACTACATCGGCGTGACCGTCGAAGGTCCGTTCAAGCCGCACGCTTATCGCTACTAAGCAGTAAGCGGCAAGCTTCAAGCGGCAAGTAAAGGCATCACCATTGTCATGACTTGCCGCGTCAGGCTTTAAATCGTCCAAGCATTTAGCAGCACCAGGTGACAAGCCTTGATCTGCAGGATACGGCGCACGGCCACTCTTGCAGCTTATGGCTTGTAGCTTGCCGCTGGAGACTCGCTCCATGAGCCAAGACCGTAGCTACAGCTTCGAATTCTTCCCGACGAAGACCGACGCTGGTCATGAAAAACTGCTTGCCACGGCGCGTACGCTGGCCAGCTACAACCCCAGTTTTTTCTCCTGCACTTACGGTGCCGGGGGTTCCACGCGCGACCGCACGATCAACACCGTGCTGCAGCTGGAAAAAGAAGTGCACATTCCCGCCGCACCGCACTTGTCGTGCGTCGGTGACAGCAAGGCCGACCTGCGCAGCTTGCTGACGCAGTACCGGGAAGCCGGTATCAAACGCATCGTTGCCCTGCGCGGTGACCTGCCTTCCGGCATGGGCATGGCCAGTGGTGAGTTGCGTTATGCCAATGACCTGGTGAGCTTCATCCGTGAAGAAACCGGCGATCATTTCCACATTGAAGTCGCGGCCTACCCCGAGATGCACCCCCAGGCGCGCAACTTCGAAGACGATCTGAAAAACTTCGTGCGCAAGGCCAACGCCGGCGCCAACAGTGCGATCACCCAGTACTTCTTCAACGCCGACAGCTACTTCCACTTCGTCGGGCGCGTGCAGAAGCTGGGCGTGGATATTCCGATCGTGCCGGGCATCATGCCGATCACCAACTACAGCAAACTGGCGCGCTTTTCGGACGCGTGCGGTGCGGAGATCCCGCGCTGGGTTCGCAAGCAGCTGGAAGCGTACGGCGATGATACGGCCAGCATTCAAGCGTTCGGCGAGCATGTCATCACTGAAATGTGCGAACGACTGCTGCACGGTGGCGCCCCCGGCCTGCATTTCTACACGCTGAATCAGGCCGAACCGAGCCTGGCGGTCTGGAACAATCTGAAGCTCTCTGCGTGATAACGGTTTCAATCCAGTCGGATTGAAGCTTCGCTGGCTTCACTGGCAGGCTTCTTCACCCCGAAGCCTGCCAGTCCCGTCGTTGAGCCCTGCCTTCTGCTTTTGTTGAGAATCATCACTTCTATTTAGTTAGCTTGCGTCGTAATCTCGCGCGCATGCCGCCCATCTTTCCCCTATCCGTTGCTGTCCTCCTGGCCTGCCTGAGCTTCAGCGCGCTGGGCGAGCAATTGCGGATCGTCACCGAACCCTGGTCACCCTATGTCATCGTGGACGGCAACCACGCCTCCGGGCTTGATTACGACACCACGGCGATTGTGTTCGAACGCCTGGGCATCGACGTCGAGTGGCAGTTTCTCCCCTGGAAGCGCTGCCTGATGATGCTCAGTGAAGGCGAGGCCGACGGTGTTCTCGATATAAACAAGGACGAGGCGCGCGTTGATCTGTTGTATCCGGACGAACCGTTGTCGAGCATTGACTGGGTGCTGTTTCAGGCCAATGCCAGGCCCCATGCCTTCAATAGCATGGAGGACTTGCGCGGGCTGACCATCGGCGTCTCTCCGGGCTATCGATACATCCCGGCGTTCGACACCTCGACGGCGTTCATCCGAGAGCCTGCGCCGAGCCATGAAGCGAACTTCGGCAAACTGATTCGCGGCCGCATCGATCTGATGGTGACCGATCGCCTGCTGGGCCGGCAGATGATCGAGCGGCTCAAGCTCCAAGGCCAGGTTAGTCAGCTGCCGACCGTGCTCAATCACCGGGGGCAGTATCTGGCGCTGCGCCGCAATGCCGGCATGGACCTGCTGGCCCAGCGGTTCAGTGCAGAACTGAAGCGTTTCAAGCGTGAGCCCGCGTACGCGAAACTGGTGGAGCGGTACACCGGCGAAACGCCGACGACACTCCCTGCAGAATCGGAGGAAAGGGTCGATAAAACCGTTGAGCAGCAGGAAAGCAGCGCGTTGTGATTGCTCTGTTATACTCCGGCGTCCCCGCCAGGCTTGCGCCCGGGTGCACGGTCTCACAGAAGACTTCTCGAACACGTCAGCAGCGCACTTTTTAGCGCCCCTGCCCGAGTTGAACTTACAGACCTCCACAGGACCGGACGCCATTGCACCTTCCAAGGACTGTGCGATGACCGCAGCAGGGTCGAGCGCATTCACGTTACGTGCAGAACCTTTAGTCTGCGCCTGGAAGATCATCCCTATTTGGGCCTCTATGGCCCCAACTCAAGACAGGATTACTCATGTCCTTTGCTTCCCTCGGTCTCTCCGAGGCTTTAGTCAGCGCCATCGAGGCTGCTGGCTACACCCAGCCTACCCCAGTGCAACAGCGGGCCATTCCCGCCGTGTTGCAAGGCCGCGATCTGATGGTCGCCGCCCAGACAGGTACTGGTAAAACCGGTGGTTTCGCCCTCCCTATCCTGGAGCGGTTGTTTCCCAACGGTCATCCGGACAAATCCCAGCGTCACGGCCCGCGCCAACCGCGTGTTCTGGTCCTGACCCCTACTCGTGAACTGGCCGCTCAAGTCCACGACAGCTTCAAGATCTACGCCAAGAACCTCAAGTTCGTCAGTACCTGCATCTTCGGCGGTGTCGGCATGAACCCGCAGGTTCAGGCCATGGCACGCGGCGTTGACGTACTGGTTGCCTGCCCGGGTCGTTTGCTCGATCTGGCCGGTCAGGGCAGCGTCGATCTGTCCCACGTTGAAATCCTTGTCCTGGACGAAGCTGACCGCATGCTCGACATGGGCTTCGTTCACGACGTGAAGAAAGTCCTTGCACGCCTGCCGTCCAAGCGTCAGAACCTGCTGTTCTCGGCAACGTTCTCCCAGGACATCACCGCGCTGGCCGGCAAACTGCTGCACAACCCGGAACGCATTGAAGTCACGCCGCCGAACACCACGGTCGAGCGTATCGAGCAGCGTGTGTTCCGCCTGCCGGCCAACCACAAACGCTCGCTCCTGGCGCACCTGATCACTCAAGGCGCGTGGGAACAGGTGCTGGTGTTTACCCGCACCAAGCACGGCGCCAACCGCCTGGCCGAGTACCTGGATAAGCACGGCCTCAGCGCTGTGGCGATCCACGGCAACAAGAGCCAGAACGCACGCACCAAAGCGCTGGCCGACTTCAAGGCCGGCACCGTTCGCATCATGGTCGCGACCGACATCGCTGCCCGTGGTCTGGACATCGACCAGTTGCCCCACGTGGTCAACTTCGAACTGCCTAACGTCGACGAAGACTACGTGCACCGCATCGGTCGTACCGGTCGCGCAGGCCGTAGCGGCGAGGCGATCTCGCTGGTTGCGCCGGACGAAGAGAAGCTGCTGAAAAGCATCGAGCGCATGACCAAGCAGAAGATTGCCGACGGCGATCTGATGGGCTTCGACATCACGGCCGTCGAAGCCGAGAAGCCGGAAGTCCGCGAGCGTCCGGATGTGCGTAACCCGCGCAATGCCCGTGGCCCGCGTGGCGACGGCCCAAACGGAGGCGGCGGTGGCGGCGGTCGCAAGGACAAAGGCAAAGACAAGGGCAAGGAAAAGCCGGCAACGGCCGCGGCAGCACCTTCGGGCGAGCGCCCGGCACGTCCGGCGCGCCCTCAAAAGCCGCGTCAGGGCACCCCGTCGAGCGAGTCACGTCAGTCGCAGCCAGCGGCTGCGGGTGCTAATCGCGCACCTGACGAGTTCCTGGATGACGAAGTGGATAACTTCGGCAACCGTGCCGACTACGTCAGCCCGTACCAGAACAAGAACCAGAGCCGCGGCCGTCGCCCGGGCGCTCCTGCCACGGGCGCCGCACCGGCACCTCGCGGTCAGGCGCCAGGCCGTAGCGGTCCGCGCAGTGGTTCGGCCACTGGCGGCTCCGCCAGCACCGACGCCGCCGGCGCACCGGCCAAACGCAGCGGTCCTCGCAACGGTTCCGGCCGTGACGGTCAGGCTCGTCGCGAAGACCAGCCTCGTGCTCGTCGTCCGGCGCGCGAAGACCAGCCAGCGCGTCAGGAGCCAGCGGTACGCGGGCCTCGCGACGGTCAGCCAGCACCGAAGATCATGCACAAAGAGTCCAAGGGCGATCGTTTCCCTTCGGCTGAACAACTTGATCAGTTGCCAAGCCGCCCACGCGGTGAAAAACCAGCCCTGCTGACCCGCAACCGCGAAGGTTAAGCAGCGCCGGTTGTTACGCAGCCAATAAAACGCCCCGACTGGTTCGGGGCGTTTTTGTTTGCGTGATTCAAGCAATGCCACACACAAAAACGCCGACCCAAAGGTCGGCGCTTCATCACCACGACAACGCGTCTTACTTGGCTTTGACGCCTTCGAACGAGATGTCCAGCTCCAGGGTGTCGGACTGTGGACCCAGGTCCATCATCTTGCCGAAATCAGAACGCTTGATCGAAGTAGTGCCCTCGAAGCCGGCACGGTAGCCGCCCCATGGATCCTTGCCTTCACCCAGGAAGGTAGTCTTGACGGTGACCGGCTTGGTCACGCCGTGCAGGGTCAGGTCGCCGATCACGTCAGCCGTGGTCTTGCCGTCAGCATTCTTGCCGATGTTGGTGACCTTGGTGGAAACGAACTTGGCGTCAGGATAGGTCGCGACGTCGAGGAAGTCCTTGCTGCTGATGTGCTTGTCACGTTCAGCGTGGTTGGTGAAGACGCTGGCGGTCTTGAGGTCGATGCTGATCTTGCTGTCTTCAGGCTTGGCGGCGTCGAAGCTGAAAGTGCCGTTCCAGTCCTTGAACGTGCCGTAGATGAAGCTGTAGCCCAGGTGGCTGATCTTGAAGTTGATGAAGGCGTGTTGGCCTTCCTTGTCGATCGTGTAATCAGCGGCCATTGCCTGACCGGCCGTCAGCAGCGCGGTACCCAGGGCCAGTGCAGCAAGTGTCTTTTTCAACATACGTCGTCTTCCTTTCTAGTTGAATTGAGTATCAGGCCTTGCGGCCAAGCATACGTACAAGGGTGGCATCACGATCAACGAAGTGATGCTTCAAAGCGGCCAGCCCGTGGAGTCCTGCAAAAATCACCAGGGTCCAGGCCAGGTACAAGTGCACGGTGCCTGCGACGTCTGCCTGGTCGGGCAGTCCGCTGATCAAGGCAGGCACTTCGAACAATCCAAACACCGGAATCCCGACACCGTCTGCGGTGGAAATCAGGTAACCGGCGAACATCACCAAAAACAGGTCCAGGTACAGAAACGCATGGCCCAGTTTCGCAGCCGTTTTCACAAACCGGCTGTGGGTGGCAGGCGCTGCTGGCGGCGGGCTGACGAAGCGCCAGATCACCCGGATCAGCATGAACAGGAACAGCGTGATGCCGATGCTCTTGTGCAGGTCAGGGCCGGCCTTACGCCACGTGTCGTAATAGCCCAGCCCTACCATCCACAACCCTAGCGCAAACATGCCGAACACCGTCAGCGCGACACCCCAATGCAAAACGATGCTGACCCAGCCATAGCGAGAAGATGAGTTGCGTAACTGCATGCTGAATATCCTGTGAGGGCCGAGGAGAGACTAGCGCTTTACCTATCGAAAGAAAGCGCAAAATGTTGCTTTGAAGAATCAGGAAATCCGATTGAAATCTCCTGACATATTTTCGTCCGAATGAGATTAAGCCAGCGTTACGTTTTATCCAGGCGAAAAAAAGGCGCGGTATCAAGCCGCGCCTTTGCTTTCAGCCGTTACCGATCAGTTTTTGCTGTCGGTCGCCGGTGCTGCCGGAGCCGTTGCCGGAGCCGCCGGAGTGGCCGGTGCTGCCTTGTCACCCGTGGCCTTGGCCGGCGCTTTTTTCGCAGCGTCGGTTTTGGCAGCGGCTTTGTGGGTGGCTGCCGGTTTGGCCGGAGCCTTTTTGACGGGCTCCTTCTTCGCCGGTTCTTTCTTGGCCGGGGCCTTTTTCGCAGGCTCCACGACCGCAGGCTTGGCCGGTTCAAGCACTGGAGCTGGCGGCGGCGTTACCGGGGCAGGCGCTGGAGCCGGGGTCGGAGCAGGCGCTGGGGCTTTCTCGGCCGGTTTCGGCTCAGGCTTGGAACCGCCGAACATGTTCGAGAAGAAGCCGCCAATGCCGCCGCTGCTTTCCTTGGCCGGTTCAGGGGCCTTCGGAGGCGGCGCTTTGACCGGCTCGTACGACTTGCCTTCAGACAGGCCCTGCACCTGAATCGCCGCGCGCTGACCTGAACGCAATGCGCCTTCCAGGGTGCCTGGGTACAAGGTGTCGGTGTGCTCGCCGGCAAAGGCTACGCGCTGCAGTGGTCGTTCCCACAAGCGCCAGTATTTGCTGATCTGGCCCGGGCCGAAGGCCAGGTATGCACCGCCGCTGGACGGGTCAATGCTGGAGCGACGCAGTTCGTAGCCGGTGAACGCGCCGCGCGCCTGCGGGTAGAACGCCTGCATGCGGATCAGCACTTGATCCACCAGCTGCTTGTCGCCGAACGCCTGCATGATGCGGGCGTTGTCGCCGGCCAGGTTGATCACGACGTTGGCGCCGCCCTTCAGCGCAGGCTCGACCCACAACATGCCGAGTCCGGTGTTGCTATAGATCTCGCCGGACATGCGCGCCTTGCTGTCCCAGACCGGGGTCTTGAACTTGAGCATGATCTGGTCATGCCAGCCGTAGTTGGTGCTCTTGATCGCGCCCAGACGCTGGCCGTCCAGTGCAGGGGTCATCTGGATCTTGCTCAGTGCGCGCAACGGCACGGCCAACACGACATATTCGGCTTCGTAGCCCAGCGAACCGACCTTGACGGTCACGCCGTCCTTGTCCTGGTTGATGGCCGACACCGGCGAATTGGTCTTGATGACTTTCAGCTGTTTGACGAACTCCTCGGCCAGCACGGCGCTACCACCCGGCAGGCGAGCGGCGCGGCGGTCGCGGTCGTCGACGTTGCGATTGACCCGTGTTTGCTGTGCGAGGTACAGCAGCGACAGACGCGAAGGTTCGTCGTAGCGCGTACGAATCTGCTGATTGATCAGTTGGCGCGCGGTGGTTGGCAGGCTCAGACGGTCCAGCCAGTTGGAGACGGTGATCTGGTCCAGCGCAAACAGGGTGCTGTTGGCCGCCGGGTTGTCGGGGTCGGTGATCGAACGGGCCAGGTCATCCACCGCTGCTTCGTAGCGCTTGATGGCTTCGGCGGTCGCCGGCTGTTTGGTCGCCAGGTCGGCGCCAGTGAAGTACTCGCCTTCGATCAGGTAGCTCGGGGTCCGCACAAATTCCGGCGCGGGCACCGCCTTGATCTTGAAGCGATCAATGTACTGATTCAGCACCGGCTGGGCCTTGGCGTTGCCGATCCACTCGCTGCCGGCCAGACCGGAGCGGCCGCCGACGGTGGGTTTGGCTTCCAGCAAGGTGACTTGCCAGCCTTTGCTCTGCAGCTCGTAAGCCGTCGTGAGTCCCGCCAGACCACCGCCGACGACGATCACCGTATGCGGTTTATCCACGGCAAGCGCTGAAGCGCTGACCATCCCAACCATCACCAGCGCACAGGCGCGCAGCCAACCAGAAAGCATTCAGCGAACTCCGGAGAAAAACGGGGGGAATTGTCGGATTTTGTTGTCCGATTTTTCGAAGAGCGCGAAGGATACGCGAGCCGCGAAACGCCCGCCAGCAATGTCCGTCAGGCTCGAAAGCGGCGCTCGCGGCGATTTAAACAACACGCTAAAGGTTGTCCCGCTGGCATCCATTGCATAGGCTTGCGCGATTGTTTGCCCTCGCGCCATGCGAGCCGCTATGTGGAGAAGAGTAATGGGCCTTAACGACCAGTGGATGCAGCGCGACCTTAAGGTCCTTTGGCACCCCTGCACCCAGATGAAAGACCACGAAAAACTGCCGCTGATTCCGATCAAGCGCGGCGAAGGGGTCTGGCTGGAGGACTTCGAAGGCAAGCGCTACCTCGACGCGGTCAGCTCCTGGTGGGTCAACGTATTCGGCCACGCCAACCCGCGCATCAATCAGCGCATCAAGGATCAGGTCGATCAGCTGGAGCACGTAATCCTGGCAGGCTTCAGCCATCAGCCGGTCATCGAGCTTTCCGAGCGTCTGGTGGCGATGACCCCCGAAGGCCTGACGCGCTGCTTCTACGCCGACAACGGTTCGTCCTGCATCGAAGTCGCGCTGAAGATGAGCTTTCATTACTGGCTCAATCGCGGCAAGCCGGACAAGAAGCGCTTTGTCACCCTGACCAATAGCTACCACGGCGAAACCATGGCCGCGATGGCGGTCGGTGACGTGCCGCTGTTCACCGAGACCTACAAAGCGCTGCTGATGGACACCATCAAGGTGCCAAGCCCGGACTGCTACCACCGGCCTGAAGGCGTGAGCTGGGAAGAGCACACCCGGACGATGTTCGCGATGATGGAGCAAACCCTCGCCGAGCATCACGACAGCGTCGCGGCGGTGATCATCGAGCCGCTGATTCAAGGCGCGGGCGGCATGCGCATGTACGACCCGATCTACCTCAAGCTGCTGCGCGAGGCCTGCGACCGGTATGGCGTGCACCTGATTCATGACGAGATCGCCGTGGGCTTCGGCCGCACCGGGACCATGTTTGCCTGCGAGCAAGCCGGCATCCGTCCGGATTTCCTGTGCCTGTCCAAAGCATTGACCGGCGGTTATCTGCCGTTGGCGGCGTGCATCACCACCGATGATGTGTACGACGCGTTTTACGACGATTACCCGACGCTGCGCGCGTTTCTGCACTCCCACAGTTACACCGGCAACCCGCTGGCGTGCGCGGCGGCGTTGGCGACGCTGGATATTTTCGAGCAGGACAACGTCATCGAAAACAACAAGGCGCTGGCCCAGCGCATGAAGACCGCGACAGCGCATCTGGTCGATCACCCGAACGTCGCGGAAGTGCGGCAGACCGGGATGGCGATTGCCATCGAGATGGTGCAGGACAAGGCCACTAAAACGCCGTATCCATGGCAGGAACGACGCGGGCTGAAGGTGTTCGAGCACGCGCTGACCCGAGGTGCTTTGCTGCGTCCGCTGGGCAGCGTGGTGTACTTCCTGCCGCCCTACGTAATCACACCGGAGCAGATCGACTTCCTGGCCGATGTAGCGACCGAAGGGATCGACATCGCGACGCGCAGCAGCGTGAGTGTGGCGGTGAGAGAGAACTTCCATCCGGATTTTCGTGATCCAGGCTAGCAGGCCGTTACACCCATTCTCCAGGCGCTGCATTCAACACAATCTTTAGAGACACAACCATGAGACTGTCCCGCTTTTTCGTCGATGCCACCCTCAGCGTCGGGGAGCACGAACTGCCAGAGGCCCAGGCCCATTACATCAGCCGCGTGTTGCGCATGTCCGAAGGTGACGCGGTGCAGCTGTTCGATGGTTCGGGCCATGAGTTTCGCGCCACGCTGGCGGAAGTCGGCAAAAAGCAGGTGCGGGTGCAGGTGAGCGAAAGCTTTGCCGGTCAGCCGGAGTCGCCCTTGCAGATCCATCTTGGCCAGGGCCTCTCCCGGGGTGAGCGGATGGACTGGGCGATTCAGAAAGCCACCGAACTGGGCGTGACGCAGATTACCCCGATCATCAGCGAGCGCTGCGAAGTGCGTCTCAAAGATGAGCGTGCGGAGAAGCGTCAGGCCCATTGGCAGCAGATCGCGATCAGCGCCTGCGAACAGTGCGGGCGCTCGGTGGTGCCGGTGATTCATGGGCCGGTGACTCTGGCCGAGTGGCTCAAGCAGACGGAAGCGGACTTGAAGCTGGTGCTGCACCCGGTCGCGGCGCCGCTGACCAGCCATGAAAAGCCCGGCAGTCTGGCCTTTTTGATTGGTCCCGAAGGTGGGCTGAATGACGCCGAAGTGGCCCAGGCACAGGACGCCGGTTTCCACGCCGCCCGCCTCGGCCCCCGCGTGCTGCGCACCGAAACCGCGCCAGTGGTGGCGCTGAGCATCGCGCAACAGTTGTGGGGGGATTTGTAGGACCGGCTTCAGCCGGGAAGGCGTCAGTCTTCACGCCGCAAGATTGATGGTGCGCACGCCGGCCCCGATCCCTTGTAGGACCGGCTTCAGCCGGGAAAGCGTCAGGCGTCACGCTTCAAGATTGATGGTGCGCACA
>NZ_JACYUI010000013.1:0-183701 GCF_014841665.1 Pseudomonas sp. CFBP 8772
CAGGCCGGCCTGGTAAGAGCACGGCCTGCCTAACGGCAGGCCGTAACCGGCCCGCACACAAAAAATCTGACAGTCCCGGATCGGGCGTCTGCCTGGGGGCAGACTGTTTCGCCTTCGGCGAGTTACTTTTAAAAAGCACTAAAAGTAACCAAAAGTGCCTGCTCTCGGTTGGGCCCGACTTCGTCGGGTTCCTTCACTCCGGTCTCGCTCCGTGGGCCCGCGCCGAACGGACATCCCTGTCCTGACGGCGCTCTCGCCGCATCCATGCGGCTCGGCCCACTGCGCGAAACCTCCGTTCAGCCTGCACCCAAGTCGCGTTTGGTGGTGTCTGGGCATCTTGTGTTTGAAGATCAAAAGCGCTTTTAAAGCAGATCAAAGGCTTCCCGGCTGAAGCCGGTCCTACGGGGATCGCCGCTGGTTCTGCGGGGTGTACGCTGGTGCTGTTGTAGGACTGGCTTTAGCCGGGAAGAGGCCTGTGGTTGCGCCATCAATTTTGAATGTTAAAACCTGCCTGATCGCCCCCCGCTCGACCTGTTGATGATCGTTAATGCATCCCTTGACGCTCTGCGTTAGCTCTGTTGTCGCCCAAACAGCGAAGCCAGTTTTCGCGCCGTCAGAGCGTTTCCAGCACCGCAGTGCTGCGCTCGAACCATTCGGTCAGGTAGTCAGCCATGACCTTCACCCTTCTCGGCAGTCGTCCCTCAAAGGGATGGACCAGGTACAGCGATGAAACCGGCGTCTGGTAATCGCGCAGCAGCCAGTGCAGCCGCCCGGCTTTCAGTTCCTCATGCACCATATAGGACGGCAGGCGGGCGATGCCGGCGCCGACGAGGGCGGCTTTTTTCAGGAGGCCGTAGTGGTTGCTGGCGAAGGTGCCGCGGACGTTGACGCGGGTCAGTTCGTGTTTCTGGTGGTAAGCCCACGACTCACGGCCGCTGTGGTGGCTGTTGAGCAGGCATCGGTGCACGCGCAGTTCTTCCGGCGTTTGCGGGGTGCCATGTTTGGCGAGGTAGTCCGGGCTGGCGCAGGTCAGTTCCTGTAGCGACAGCAACGGCTTGGCCACCAGGCGTTCGTCAATGCCCACGCTGGAGCGTATGCCCAGATCAAAGCCATCACGGCGCATGTCGCGGAAGTGGTTGTTGAGGTCTAGCTCAACCTGCACATCGGGGTAGGTGTGGGCGAATTCGCTGAGCAGGCCTTCGAAGAAGGTTTCCCCCAATGACACCGGCACGGTCAGGCGCACGGTGCCGATCAGGCTTTCGCTCAGGTAGGCCATGGCGTCGCGGACGCGGTCGCGCTGGGCCAGCAGTGCGCGGGCCTCGGGCAGGAGAATGGCGCCCGCCGAGGTCAGGGTCAGGCTGCGGGTGGTGCGATGCAGCAGCGTCACGCCGAAGTTTTTTTCCAGTTTGCTGATGCGCTTGGACAGTTGGCTGGTACTGGTGTCCAGCCATTGCGCGGCCAGGGTGAAGCTGTTGGCCTCCACCAGCATCGCGAACGCGGCCAGGTCGTCCATTTCGCTCATGATTGTTTCCTTTCTGACAAACCGGGATTGCCGTTTAGCCCCTGTATCCGTGGGAAATGGCGACTCACACTGAGCGCCTGATCCATACCAGGGGAAACCGCATCATGAAAATTCTATTGATTGGCGCCAGCGGCACCATCGGCTCGGCGATCGAGAAAGAGTTGGCGCCACGCCACGAGGTCGTTCGCATCGGCAGAACCGGCGCAGACGAGCACGTCGATATTAGTGACAGCGACTCGATCCGCAAACTATTCGAACGGACGGGCCCTTTCGACGCATTGATTTGCGCGGCCGGCAATGTCACCTTCGCGCCGCTCGGCGAAATGACGGGCGATTCCTTCGCCCTGGGCCTGCGCGACAAGCTGATGGGTCAGGTCAATCTGTTGCTGATCGGCCGGGAATTCGCCAACGACGGCGCGTCCTTCACCTTCACCACCGGCATCACCAGCATCGAGCCGATTCGCACCGGGACGTCTGCCAGCCTGGTCAACGGTGCCATCGACGCCTTCGTGCGCGCCGCCGCCATCGAGATGCCGCGCGGCATGCGCGTCAACTCGGTCAGCCCCAACGTGCTGGTCGCAGCCATGGACAGCTACGCGCCATACTTCCGCGGCTTCAAGCCTGTTCCGGCAGCAGATGTCGCACTGGCGTATGCAAAAAGTGTCGAAGGGCTACAAACCGGACAGACGTATCGCGTCGGTTAATCACCCCTTGTGATGAGCGAGCAGGCTGAGTAACGTGGCGGCACTTGTCTGGAGACCGTCCCATGTCCGCTGCTCGTTCCGCCCTGATGTTTGCCTTGTTGCCCCTGTTTGCCGGCTGCCAGTTGATGCCCCTGTCGTCGAATGACAGCAAGGTGTCGACGGCCGGCATGATCCGCATGCAGGGCACCCTCAGCGGTGACGGCGGCAAACTGTTCTTCGCTCCGTGCAATGAACAGCGCCGCTATGCAGTGACCGACAAGGGCAACACCGGCGTCCTGCAGGAAGCCGCTTCGGTGGTGGACAAGAACGGCAAAGCGTTCGCCGATGTTCGCGGCAACTTCGTCGCGAGCAAGGCCCAGGGCAGTGACGGTCAGGCTGACATTTATCAGCTCTACCGCGTCGAGCGCCCGAGCGGTGCCTGCGAGGACCCCAACTTCAAGCGCCTGACCATTCATGCCAGCGGCAACGGTCCGAAATGGAACCTGAACGCCAGCGGCAAGGGTCTGGTGCTTGAGCGCGAAGGCAAAGAGCCGTTCGCTGTGCCCTACATGGAAGAGCAGATGCCCGAGGGCCGCTTCAACCTGATCACCGACGCCAACAATCAACACGTCGAGCTCTACGTCGCGCCGCTGCGCTGTGTGGACCCGTCGAACGGCTCGGTCCAGCACCTGACCGCCGAACTGCGGGTCAATGGCCAGGTTCAGCGCGGTTGCGCGTACTTTGGCGCGATGCGTAACGATTGATGGAGTGGCGGATGTCGTCGCTCGGGCCACCGCTCCCTGCCCAATGTGGCTTATAATCGCGCGCTCTTGTAGTGCTGCCGGGCCGATCCTGCGGCCCGAAACCGGATCTTTCAATGTTACGAATCACCGAATTCAAACTGCCGCTGGACCATGCGGACGACGAACTGCGCCCCGCACTTCTGCAGCGCCTGGCCATCGGCAGCGACGAGCTTTTGGATTTCACCCTGTTCAAGCGCAGCTACGATGCGCGCAAGAAATCCACTGAGCTGCAGTTCATTCACACCGTCGACTTTCAGGTGCGCGACGAAGCCGCCCTGCTTCAGCGCCTGAGTCACGACAAACACATCGGTCCGGCCCCGGACGTGAGTTACAAGATGGTCGGCCACGCCCCTGCCGAGCTGAACCAGCGTCCGCTGGTTGTCGGCTTCGGCCCGTGCGGGATATTCGCCGGCCTGTTGCTGGCGCAGATGGGCTTCAAGCCGATCATTCTGGAGCGCGGCACGGAAGTTCGTCAGCGCACCAAGGACACGTGGGGCCTATGGCGCAAGAACGTGCTCAACCCGGAGTCCAACGTGCAGTTCGGCGAGGGCGGCGCGGGAACGTTTTCTGACGGCAAGCTCTATAGCCAGATCAAAGACCCTAAATTCATTGGCCGCAAGGTCTTGCACGAGTTCGTCAAAGCCGGCGCGCCGGAAGAAATTCTCTACGTCAGCAAGCCGCACATCGGCACCTTCCGGTTGACCGGCGTCGTCGAGAACATGCGTCATCAGATCGAAGCGCTGGGCGGCGAAGTGCGTTTCCAGCAGCGCGTCACCGATGTGCTGATCGAAGACGGCCAGATGCAGGGCGTTGTGCTCGACAGCGGCGAGCGCATCGACTCCCGGCACGTGATTCTGGCGCTGGGCCACAGCGCCCGGGACACCTTCCGCATGCTCCACGGCCGCGGCGTGTTCATGGAGGCCAAGCCGTTTTCGGTCGGCTTCCGCATCGAGCACCCTCAGGGTTTGATCGACCGCGCGCGGCTGGGCAAGTACGCCGGTCACCCGAAGCTTGGCGCTGCCGATTACAAGCTGGTGCACCACGCCAAGAACGGCCGTTCGGTGTACAGCTTCTGCATGTGCCCCGGGGGCACCGTAGTGGCAGCGACCTCGGAGCCCAACCGTGTCGTCACCAACGGCATGAGCCAGTACTCGCGCAACGAGCGCAACGCCAACTCCGGCATTGTCGTGGGCATCACGCCCGAGCAGGATTATCCGGGCAGCCCGCTGGCCGGCATCGAACTGCAGGAGCGTCTGGAGTCCCACGCCTACCTCATGGGCGGCGAAACCTACGAAGCCCCGGCGCAGCTGGTGGGTGATTTCATCGCGGGGAAAGCGTCAACAGCGCTGGGCACCGTTGAACCTTCCTACAAGCCGGGCGTAAAGCTGACCGACCTTGCCGACGCGCTACCCGCCTTCGCCATCGAAGCCATTCGTGAGGCGCTGCCCGCGTTCGAGAAGCAGATCAGAGGATTCTCGCAGCACGACGCGATCCTCACCGGCATCGAAACGCGCACCTCCTCGCCCCTGCGCATCACCCGTGGCGAAGACCTGCAAAGCCTGAACGTCAAGGGTCTGTTCCCGGCGGGCGAAGGCGCAGGCTATGCCGGCGGCATCCTGTCGGCCGGTGTCGACGGGATCCGCATCGCCGAAGCACTGGCCCGCGACATATTGGGCATTGCTGGCTAAGCCCAGCACTACCCTCCCCGCCAGCGCGTACTGAAATGCAAAACGCCCCGAATGATCGGGGCGTTTTCATGAGCGGGCATTAGACTCGGCTTCGGGCCAAGCAGCGCTTCAGGACGTGCATCGGCGTTTAGTGGCTGACGCGACTGGTACCGTTGACGGTCATGATGCGAACACGCTCGCCCACACGGAAGATCTCGTTTTCCTGAACTTCCTGCACATAGGCGCGCATGGTGCCGTCGTCTTCACGCACGGTGATCTCGACGCCTTGAGCACGGGTCAGGCCGCCTTCCGCCGCGGAGCCCAGCAGACCACCGGCGACCGCACCGATCACGGCCGTCACGATGCTGCCGCGACCGCCACCGATGGCACTGCCGCCCACGCCACCGACGATGGCACCGGCACCCGCGCCGATCGGAGTTTTGGTGCCTTCAATCTTCACCGGACGCAGCGATTCGATGGTACCCAGGCGTACGGTCTGCACCTGACGAGCTTCGTCGCGCGAGTACGAGTCGCCGGTGAGGCTTGAAGTACAGCCGCCCAGCATCAGCGCCATGGCGGTGAACGAAGCAACCAACAAAGCAGACTTGCGCATAACAGTTATCTCCATAGGAACAGGTAGCCATTAGACTCTGCGACGCCAATCGATGTCACGGCCCTGTACCGATAATTTACGTTTATTCAGGCGTGATACAGCAACACCCCGACGTCTACCTCAGTGGACGACAGCGCCGGAAATTGATTCAAAGAAAAGTGTGACAGAGACGCTGAAGCCGGGTGTTCAAAGACCGGCAATCAGGGCGCGAGGCGCTCGCGCTGCCACTCATCTTCAACTAAACGATAGTTCAGGCGGTCATGCAGGCGGCTTGGACGCCCCTGCCAGAATTCGATGCGATCGGGCACCAGACGATAGCCGCCCCAGTGATCGGGACAGTCAGGCTGGGCGTCTATGAAACGCGCCTCGGTGGCTTTGAGCAAGCCCTCGAGCGCTTCACGGTCGGCAATCACCCGGCTTTGCGGCGATGCCCAGGCACCGAGGCGGCTGCCGAGGGGGCGTACCTGAAAATAGGCGTCGGATTCTTCGTGGCTGACCTTGGCCACGCGGCCTTCAACGCGCACCTGACGTTCCAGAGTGGGCCAGAAAAACGTCATGGCGGCAAAAGGACGTGCATTCAACTGCTGGCCTTTGGCGCTCTCGTAGTTCGAAAAGAACGTGAATCCCTGAGCGTCCAGACCTTTGAGCAGCAGGACCCGACAGTGCGGGCGGCCGTCGGCGTCGACGGTCGCCAGCGTCATGGCGTTGGCCTCGACCGGCGCCTGCTCGGTTTCGACCGCTTCGTTGAACCAGCGATGAAACAGTGCGAAGGGTTCTTCCGGAGACTGGGCTTCGGTCAACCCTTCGCGGGCGTAGTTACGACGCATATCGGCCAGACGCTGGCTCATCACTGCCTTCCTTAATCGAGATCCGTGAACAGAACCCCGATCTTAACCTCAGTTGCCGGCTTGAGCATCCGGCGCAGGTTTTTTGGCCGCAGCTTTCGCAGGCGCTGCCTTGGCTTTCGCCGGTGCAGCTTTCTTCACCGGTGCTTTTTTGGCCGCAGGCGCTTTGGCTGCGGAAGCCTTGGTCGCCGCAGCTTTCTTCACCGGTGCGGCCGACTTGGCAGGCGCAGCGGCCTTGGTCGGTGCAGCAACGGGTGCAGGGGCCGGCGCGTTGGCAGTTTGCACGGCCAGCAGGGTCGGTGCTGGCGGCAAGTTGTACTTGGCCATCTGGGCAACCATGGTGTCTTGCGGGGTGAGGATGATTTCCACACGACGGTTGAGTGCGCGACCCGGCACGCTATCGCTGGCTGCCCGGGGCATATCGGCGCCCATGCCACGCAGGCTCAGACGGTTACGCTGCAGGCCGCTGAGGCGGAAAATCGCCGCGACCGACTGTGCGCGCTGCTGGCTGATCTTGAGATCGGAATCGCTGGCGACATCGCTGTGGCCCAGCACCAGAACGGCGGCGCGCGGGTCGACTTCAACGATCTTGGCCATGCGGCTGATCGGGCCGAGATTGGTCGGCAGGAGCATTTCCGGGCGCTTCGGATTGAAGGTGCTGTCGACCGGCGCGGTCACCACGAGGATGTCGTCACGGCGCTCCAGCTGGAACTGGCTGTCCTTGATCGCTTCGCGGACTTTCGGCTCGTTCAGATCCAGCCAGGCCTGGGTCACTTTCGGGTCGACTTTGGGAACAGCAGGTGCGGCGTCTTTTTTGGCGTCGGTTGCACCGAACGGCCACCACCACTTGTTGGCGTCGCCGGCCTGGGCAACGGCCGGGGCTGCAGCCGGTTGAGTGGCGGCGACTTCCGGTTTCTTCTCGGTTTCGCCATGGTCAGAGCCGAACGGCCAGTACCAGCGCGTACCGGTTTCGGTCTGAGCTTTGGCCACTTGTGCAGCCGCCGGGCTTGGCGCCGGGGTTGCAGGAGCGGCATCGGCGCCCTTGCCTGAACCGAACGACCACCAGTGGTCATTGCTGGCCGACTGATCCTGAGGGGTTTGCGCACAGCCGGTGACGGCGAGGCAGATGGCGAATGCGAGGCTTTTGTTAGCTGACATGGGTGACCCACATGAATAATTGATCAGAAAATGAACGAAGCAGCGCTCATATAACACGCATAAAGACTGTTTTGGAAAAAGAAACCGCCCTACGGCTCCGTTATCCAGATTTAACTGACAGTCGGTAGAACAAGCACTTAACGGCGATAGTTATTGCAAACACTCACCAAGCACGCGCACCAGTTGCTGCGCGCGCGGATCCATGAGCACGTAGGGACCGAGGGTGTTGGTCACAAACCCAAACGCCACATCGCGCTCGGGATCAGCGAAGCCGACCGAGCCGCCTGCGCCGGGATGGCCAAATGCCTTGGCGCCCAGCCCGAACGTGGCGTTAGGCACCGTCGGTTGATCGAGCATGCAGCCCAGACCGAAGCGGGTCTGAGTGAGCAGCGTCTTGTCCTGCCCAATGCTGTGCTCACGGGTCAGTTCGTTGAGCAGGTCGCCGTCCAGCAGACTGCCATCCAGCAAGCCGCTGTAAAAACCGGCCAGACTGCGGGCGTTGCCATGGCCATTGGCGGCAGGTTGCTGCATGCGCCGCCATTCCGGCTTGTTGGTGCTTGTCATGATCGAGGGCGGGTTGGTGAACGCCCGCGCCGTCATGGAAGCAGGCTCGCGCATCGTGGTCTGCAACAGGCGCTGCGCGGCCTCATCACCCACATTGCCCTTGCCCCTGGCAATGTGGGCGACACGATGAAATTCTTCATCGGCCAAACCGACATGGAAATCCAGGCCCAAGGGCCGCGAAATACGCGCAGCGATAGACTCGCCCGGACCGCGCCCGTCGGCACGACGAATCATCTCGCCCACCAGCCAGCCATAAGTGATGGCGGCATAACCGTGGCCCTGACCCGGCGTCCACCAGGGTTCCTCGGCAGCCAACACGCTCGTCATGGCCTGCCAGTCATAAAGCGCTTCAGCCGGCAATATTTCACGGATCGCCGGAAGCCCGGCCTGATGGCACAGCAACTGGCGCAGCGTGATGGATTGTTTGCCGTTGGCGGCGAACTCGGGCCAGAGACGCGCCACGGGCTCATCGAGATTCAGCTTGCCCTCGCCCACCAGCTGCAACGCCGTGACGGCAGTAAACGTTTTGGTGCAGGAGAAGAGATTGGCGAGGGTGTCGCTGTGCCAGACTTCGCCGCGATCCTTGTCTGCCGTGCCCGCCCACAGATCCAGCACCGTCTCCCCGCCGATCTGCACGCACAGCGCAGCGCCACGCTCCTGCGGATCGTCGAACAGCGCGGCGAATGCCTCGCGAACGGCCTCAAACTGAAGCTCGAAATGGCCTTGAATCTGCACGGTCTGGCTCTCCGGTCGGGCTGCAAAAAAATGGCGCACATTGTTCCAGCGATTGGGCGCTTTGGGAACCGTCTGGTTAAGGGCGCTTGCCGATCACGTCAACGACCTGTGCATTGGCCTTGCGCACCGCCTCGACGAAGCCCGAGTACGGCACGTCGGTGATACCTACCAGTCCGAGGTGGCCGTTTTCACCGTCCAGCAATCGGCCGGTGACAGGCTGATCCAGGTACTGGAACCAATGCACACCGACAATGGAAGGCTCGGCCAGCGCGCTCTTCAGGAAATTGGCATACGCCGGGCCGCGATCTTCTTCACGCGGCACTTCGAGCACCCCGCCCCAGAACGGCCCGCGATCACGAGAGCCAAAGTGAAACTCACTGACCAGCACAGGCTTGTCGAGGACGTGCAGTTTTGCAAAGTCCACGCCGTCCTGAGGTTTGAGCGTATAGAAGTTGAAACTCAGCACGTCGCAGAACTTGGCGCAGGCTTCGACCGCCTCAGGGCTGGTGACGCCAAAGCGCCCGCCGAGCAGGAGATGGTTCGGCGCATGCCACTTGAGCGCGTCGGAAATGGTTTTGAAATAGGTCTCGGCGAACACACGCTGGAAATACCTGAAGTCGTTTTCGATCTCCGGGTGCTCTGCGCTGGGCAGCGGCGGCTCGAAGCCCGGGTCTTCCATCAACTCCCACGCTGCCAAGTGAATACCCCACGCCTTGGACAACCCCTCTTCGTTGCGGTACTTGTCGCGCAACTGCTTGAGGAAGGCACGCTTGGCCGGCACATCGGTGGTCAGCTTCAGCGTGCCGTAGGCCAATGCGTAGCGATCCTTCGGAGCGTTGCCCGGCGCAGCCCAGGCCAATTCGTTATCGGCGAAGTAACCGATCAGGTACGGGTCATCACGATGGTCGCGAGCAGCGATGGCGACGGCCCGCTCGGTGGCCATGGCAAAACGCGGATCGAACGGATCAGGCATGCCGCCCCACCAATCCAAGCCGGTGCTGATACTGACGTAGTCGCCAACGATGGACAGCGGCAGTGTGTAGGGCACGCGTTCCTTTTTACTGCTTTCGAGGTTTTGCAGCGCAGGCTCGCTCCAGTTGCCGACGGTGTTGAAGCCCCAGGCCTGCAAGCGTTGCAGGGTGTGATCAACCCAGCGTTTGCGGTCGACGATCACCGGCTTGCATTCGACTGCAGGCGCAGATGTGGCGGTTTTTTCAGGCTGAGGCGCTGGCAAGGTCTGACCGTTAGCGCTGTCGCCAGTTGACGCGGTCGTTGCTGCTGGAGTGGCTGCAGTGTTGGCTGGCGTTTCGTCTTCGTCGTCCGCCGGATCAACAGGCTTGGAGACTTCAACGCACTTCGGCACGCCGTAGGTACGCTGCAGATTTGCACCATAGAAGTCGAACCAGCGGCCCTGATCGAACTGCCGGTTGCGGTTGGCACCCGTCTCGCGGTTGTCGTCGCCCTTGCCGTAGAACGCGGCGAGTGGATCGTCGCTGCCGGGCAGGCCGGTGAACATGGTTTCCCGACCCTCGACGTAGGTCTGGCTGTCGTCAGCGGAGATGGCATTCACGCCCAGGGAGTAGAAAGGATGGCCCTCTGGCGTCACCAGATACCAGCGCTCGTCGCGCTTCTCGGTGCGGAAAAAGCCCTTCGCTTCGAACGCCGGTCCGTTGAGCAAGCCGCCGTATTTGTCGTGAGCCGGCCGGTCTTTCAGCCAGCTTTGCAACTGTTGCTGCTCCTTGCCCGCCAGTGTCTTGAGCTGCTCGTCGCTGGTGACCTTCTCCGGCCACTTGCCTCGGGTGAACTGACCGTAACCGTCAACCAGGTTGCCGTAGGCAGCGGTTAGCAAGGCATCGCCCTCTTGCACGCCGAACTTCTCGATCAAGACGGACTGGGCAACATTGGGTTGAGACATCGACACGGTGACCGATGAAACCTCAGCGCTGTTCAGGTCACCTTGGGTGCTGGCCAGCAACACGCGCTGTCCCTCGTAAACCCACGGCATCGGCGGACCGGCGCGCATGCCCTGGGTCAGCGGCGAACTGGCCTTGAGCGGCAGCACCAGGGTTTGCGCCGGGCCGGCAGGCAGGTCGATGCGGCTGGTGAGGACTTTGCCGTCGCGGCTTTCGATCTGCACGTACACCGTCAATGCCCAGTCCATCGCGCTCTGCAGGCGCAAGGTCATGGCGCTGTCGTGGCTCCAGTCCCAGACGCCGGTCTGCGGGGTCAGTCGCAGACTGGGTTTGGCGACCGGATTGAAAACGACTCGGCGCAGCACTTCGCCTTCGGCCGTCTGTTCGGCGTTGGCTTGGGGAAACCCGGCATCCTGGGTGGTGACCTTCACCACGTCGGCGGGCCGGACGAAATTGAACAGCGTTTGCTGAACGTCAGGCGCGGCGTGGGCCATACCCGCGCACAGCGTGGCAAGGATGGCGGACAGTGAACGGCGAATCATGTGATCTGAAGCTCCTTGATCATCTGAGGCCCGGAGCACGAGGGGTTGCGCGCATCAGGGCGGACCGAATCTAAGACCCGGTCATCCGTGTTTCATTTGCAACACGGGTTCAGGAAATTTCGCGCCGGAATGGCGGCAGTGCGTTGAGGATGGCTTTGCCGTAGCGCTGGGTCACGACCCGGCGATCCAGCAGCGTGATGATGCCGCGATCCTGTTCGGTGCGCAGCAGACGACCGCAGGCCTGGATCAGGCGCAACGAGGCATCGGGAACGGCGATCTCCATGAACGGATTGCCACCCCGGGCTTCGATCCATTCGGCGAGCGCAGCTTCGACCGGATCATCCGGCACGGCGAAGGGAATCTTGGCGATCACTACGTGCTCACAGTAGGCGCCGGGGAGGTCGACCCCTTCAGCGAAGCTGGCCAGACCGAACAGAACGCTTTCATCGCCACCGTCGACCCGCGCCTTATGCTTGTTGAGGGTTTCCTGTTTGGACAGATTGCCCTGGATGAACACCCGCTTGCGCCAGTCCCGCTCCAGCCCGTCGAACACTTCCTGCATCTGTTTGCGCGATGAGAACAGCACCAGCGTGCCTTTGGAGCCTTCGACCAGATTCGGCAGTTCGCGGATGATGGCGGCCGTATGTTCGGCCGCGTTGCGAGGGTCGGCTTTCAAGTCCGGCACGCGCAGCACGCCTGCGTCGGCATGGTGGAAGGGGCTCGGCACCACGGCGGTGACGGCGTCCTTCGGCAGCCCGGCACGCATGCGAAAACGGTCGAACTTGCCCAGCGCGGTCAGGGTGGCGGAGGTCACCAGCGCGCCGTAGGCAACGTTCCACAGGTTGCGGCGCAACATTTCGGCCGCCAGGATCGGGCTTGCGTTGACCTCGATGTCGAACAGCGAGCCGCTGTCGGCGAGGGTCAGCCAGCGCGCCATGGGCGGGCTGTTTTCCGGATCTTCAGCGGTGAAGGCGGTCCACAATTCCCAGTTGCCGTGGGCGCGGGCCAACAAGCTGCCGAACAGCGGGTACCACTCTTCCGCCTGATGGCTGGCGATGCCGATGTTGACCTCGCCGTCCATGCCTTCTTTAAGCAGCTCGGTCAGGCGCGTGAACAGGTCGTCGAGCCGGGCGAAGCCTTTTTTCAGCTCGATGCCCATCTCGCGCATGTGTTCGGGGACCACGCCGCCGACGAAGCGATGCCGCGGACGCTCGCGGCCTTCCATGTCTTCGCCTTGCTTGAAGTCGGCAAGCTGCTCGCAGGCCGTGAACATGAACTGCTGCTGGGTCTTGATCTCCCGCGCCAGCTCGGGCACCTGCTCGATCAGCTTGCCCAGGTCGCCCGGCAGCGGGTGCTGGGCCAGCAATTTGGTGAGGTTCTTGGCGGTTTGCTCCAGCCAGTCGGCGGTGGAGCGCAGGCGACTGAAATGAGCGAAGTGACCGATCGCCTTGTCTGGCAGGTGATGGCCTTCGTCGAATACGTACAGGGTGTCGCGGGGATCGGGCAGGACCGCACCGCCTCCCAGCGCCAGGTCAGCGAGGACCATGTCGTGGTTGGTGACGATGACGTCGACTTTGCCCATGCCCTCGCGGGCTTTGTAAAAGGCGCACTGCTGGAAGTTCGGGCAATGGCGGTTGGTGCACTGACTGTGATCGGTGGTCAGCCGCGCCCAGTCCTGGTCGGCCAGTTCCTGGGGCCAGCTGTCTCGATCGCCGTCCCATTTGTTGCCGCCGAGTTTTTCGATCATGGTGGTGAAGAGCTTCTGGCTGGCTTCATCCACTTCGATCTTGAAGCCTTCTTCTTCGAACAGCTGTGCGGTCGCGCTCTGGGCGTCGCCTTCCTGCAGGAGCATGTCGAGCTTGGACAGGCACATGTAGCGGCCACGGCCCTTGGCCAGCGCGAACGTGAAGTTCAAGCCGCTGTTGCGCATCAGGTCGGGCAGGTCTTTGTAGACGATCTGCTCCTGCAGGGCGACAGTCGCGGTGGCAATGACCAGGCGCTTGCCGGCAGCCTTGGCAGTTGGAATGGCTGCGATGGCGTAGGCAACGGTTTTGCCGGTGCCGGTCCCCGCCTCAACCGCCACCACGGCGGGATCACCCGAACGGCGGCCTTCTTCGTCGGTGTCGACGTCGCCCAGCACCTTCGCCACTTCAGCGATCATCAGGCGCTGGCCGTAACGAGGCTTGAGGCTCTTGGCTTCGAGGAAACGCGAGTAGGCGCCCTGAATCTGGGATTTGAGTTCGGTGCTGATCATGGGCTGGGTCGTTGGCTCGGCGTCACGGGTGCTGAATGAAAACACGAAAACCGCTGGATATATCTTCAGTAGTCGCAGCGGGCGGCTATCATACCGCGCTAATTCTTTCTGCGCAGATCGGAGTTCTCGATGTCACCTGTAGCCTTTGTCTACGCCTTGCATGTGCTGGCGGCGATTGTGTGGGTAGGAGGAATGTTTTTCGCCTGGATGATTCTTCGACCGGCGGTCATCGCCACCCTGGAGGGCCCGGCCCGGTTGAAGCTGTGGCTGCAGGTACTACCGCGTTTCTTTGTGTGGGTCTGGTGCGCGGTGATCATGCTGCCGGTGACCGGCATCGGCATGATCAACATCAACTTCAGCGGCTTTCAGACTGCGCCCCGCTATGTGCAGGTGATGATGGGCCTGTATGTGGTGATGGTGGCGTTGTTTCTGCGCGTTTCGACGCTGAACCTGCCGCAGTTGCGCAAGGCTGTGCTCGCCGAACAATGGGCGGATGGCGCGGCCGCGATGACCGGCATTCGGCGTCTGGTGGGGATCAATCTGATGGTAGGGGTGGCCGTTGTGGCGATCGCTGCCATCAGGCCAATGTTCTGATGTGTGGGGAAGAACCTGCTCCCGAAAGACTGGTACACCCGCCAGGCATTCAGCGGTTTAGATACCGTCTTCGTGAGCAAGCTCACTCCCACAACGCTTATAAGTTGCGAACCACGATAGCGCCCGCCGGCCCTGCTGCACCGGACTGACCCTTGTCGCCGTTCTTGCCGGACTTGGCGCCGTCAGCGCGATAGACCACGCAGCCTTTGGACGCGCCGCCTTTGCCGCCGCGACCGCCGTCGCCGCCGATGCCACCGGCACCGCCTTGTACGTTGACCTTGATGCGCTCATTGCCGAAGGTCGCTGGCAGCTCTAGACGAACGAGCGCACCCGGCGCGCCGTCACGGCCGTTGCCGCCATTGTCGCCGTCGATCCCGCGACTGGCGGAACCCCACGTGCAGCCCGGATCGATGCCGTTGCCGCCATCGAGGCCGATGTAACCGGGCGAGCCTGCGCCGCCGCGGGCGTCGATGTAGAGTTGGTCGGCGTTGAGTTGTTCGATCCGCAGGTTGAGGTTGCGGCCTGGGGTCGGCGGTTTTTCGAAGGTGCCCGGAGCGCCCCGCGCGGTGATTTCCGCGCCGCCGCCGAGGTCGCCCTGTTTGACTTGCAGGCTGAACGGCTCGGCGCTCGGGACGATGGCGATGCGTGATTCGTGGCCCATGACAAGTTGGCCGACTTTGACTTCGGTGAGGCCGGCCGGGATCAGGAGGGTGCCGTAGTCGGCCACTTCGAGTCGGTCCAGTTGCAATACGCTGGTTTTGGACGGCAGGCGCATGAGCGAGTGGGTTTCGACGGAGATGGTCTGGGCCATGATCCAGGGGCTGCTCAGGGCGGACAGCAGGCCTGCCGTCATCAGCATCGCGTTACGCATGGTGTACCTCCGCCAGTGGGCGTTTGAATGTGTTCAGGTGGAATAGGCCGAAGAGCAGAATCTTGAGGCGATCGCGCCAGGGATGGGGGCGGCCGCGCAGGCTGGCGTTGTAGCTGATCAGTTCGATGAGGTGGACGAGCAGCAAGAGGCCGCCGGCCACTTTGAACAACAGGTCGAAGGGGTGTGGCATGGCGATGGTCAGGCTGGTGATTATCAGTAGCCAGAATGCTGTTGTCAGTACTTTCCCTGTTCCCCAAATCACACTCATGTGGTGCCTCTGCTGTTTTTGGTTTTGTGCGGTGAAAACGGTTTGCGCACAGTACGGGGAGGCGCGGGACTATGCCAGAGGCAGGTTTCAAAAGTTATCTGCGGCCAAGAAAAAGCTCTGCCTAACGGCAGATCGTTTCGCCTTCGGCGAGTTACTTGGAAAAGCACCCCAAGTAACCAAGGGTGCCTGCTCCTGGCTGGGTCCCTCCTTCGTCGGGATTCCCTCACTCCGACGACGCTCCGTGGGCCCGCGCCGAACGGACATCCATGTCCTGACGGCGCTCTCGCGGCATCCATGCCGCTCGGCCCACTCCGCGTCGTCTGCGTTCAGCCTGCACCCAAGTCGCGTTTGGCGGTGTTTGGGCTTTTTGTGTATGAAGATCAAAGCAACGGCAACGGCAACGGCAAAGGCAAAGGCTTCCCGGCTGAAGCCGGTCCTACGAAAAGCAGCGCGTGCAGTCCGTGGGACCGATGTCGTCCCATGTAGGACCGGCTTTAGCCGGGAAGGGGCCGGTTTGAGCGCTGATTTTTTTGAACATGAATTCAAATCCCGCCAATAGAAAAGCCCCGGCTTGCAGACCGGGGCTTTCTTTATGGCGTCAACCTTGTCTCAACGGTTGATTTTGATCTCGACGCGGCGGTTCAGGGCTCGGCCGTCGGCGGTTTTGTTGTCGGCCACTGGGCGGGCTTCGCCGTCACCTTCGACGGACACGAACGAGGCACGCGGGATGCCGGCACTGACGAGGTAGTCGGTCACCGATTGCGCACGTTTTTGCGACAGTTTCTGGTTGTAGGCGTCGCTGCCTACGCTGTCGGTGTGGCCGCTGACGTGGAGTTGCACATTCGGCGCTTCGGTTTTGAGTTTGGTCGCAACCATGTCCAGTTGCTGTTTGTCACCCGGTGTCAGGGTGGCTTTGTTGAACTCGAAGTGCACGTCACGGATGGTGATGATTTCTTCTTTCGGCAGCACCACCGGCGCGGCCATCGGTTCAGGGGCCGGTGTCACGATCGGGCAACCGGTGACATCGACCGGGGTGCCTTTCGGTGTGTTCGGGCATTTGTCCATGCTGTTGAGGACGCCGTCTCCGTCATCATCGCCGTCCCCGTGGGTCCAGCAATATGCGCCTGCCATGACGCCCACTGCAGCACCGAAGCCTGCCGCCACCGACGCGCTCTGGAAGGCGCCGATCGCAGCGCCACTCAGCGCGCCCCCGGCCGCACACAGAGGCCAGTCGGTCTTTTGCAAGCCCGCGCATCCCGTCAATACACTGGTCACCAGAATCAGAGGTAACGCTGTCCGAATCATGCTCATACGTTTCTTCTCCTTTGGTATCGGCTAAAACCGACTGAAATGCAGTAAAGACGCGTGTGGGGCCGTTCGCCACCCGGATGACGGGGGTTTTACCGGATTTCACCGCACAACTCGGGCTCTTCTGTGGAGAACAGCCTTCCGCCTTCACTCCATACGCATCGTTGTAATGCGAAATGAAAGCCTGCAAGCACTAGGCCATTGAAGTTCAGCACGCTAACCTTGCCCGCCTGATCGAGGATCTCCAATGACCGACCCCTTCTCCAGCCGCACGCCGCAACAGGCCTTGGCCGCCCTGCTCGACCTCTATGCGCCGAATCGTTTGCTGCTGGTTGGCGCCGAGACTTTTCCGGCGTTGCAGGCCTTTCAAGAAGCGCATCCGCAGACCGAGCTGGCCCACGCGGGGCCAGGTCTCTTACCCGCCGACCTGGCCGGACAGCGCTTCGATCTGGCGCTGGTGGTGGACTGCCTTGAACACATGCCCAAACGTACGGGCCTGGAGTTGTTGGGCGGCATCCGCAACCTCAATGCCAGCCGCATTGCCGTGCTGGCGGATCTTGATGCCTGCGGTTGGCAGTCCACGGATTTCTACTCGCTGGCACTGCAGGCCAGTGAACGGTTTTCCCGGGATGAACAAGTGCTGACGCTGTTCACCTACGATCTGCGCGAATACAAACAGGTGCCGGACTGGCTGAACGCGAAGTTCTGGGCCAATCCGGAGAATTACGGCAAGTACTGGTGGTGAGAAACGCATCATGAGCAGCGCAATATGCTTTTGCGGCAGCGGCAATCTTCTCGACGGTTGCTGCGGTCGCTATCACGCCGGTCAGCCCGCGCCGTGCGCCGAAGCGCTGATGCGTTCGCGCTACAGCGCTTATGTGCTGGGGTTGGTGGATTATTTGCTGGACACCACATTGCCGGCGCAACAGGCCGGGCTGGACCGTGACGCGATCAGCCAGTGGAGCGCCCGGAGCACCTGGCTGGGTCTGGAAGTCGAGGGTGCGGAGTTGATCGGCGGTCAGCCTGAACATGCATTCGTGACCTTCACCGCCCGCTGGCACGATGCCGACGGCGAGCATTGTCACCGCGAGCGCTCGGCGTTCGTGCAGCATGACAGACGCTGGTATTTCATCGACCCGACAGTGTCGATCAAAGCCGGTCGTAACGACGCCTGCCCTTGCGGCAGTCAGCAGAAATTCAAGAAGTGCTGTTCGGCTTATCTCACCTGACCTTTCAGCGACGCCAGTCACCACTCAGAGACACGCAGTCCTCAGGCCAGCCTGATGTGGGAAACGTCCGGCACCAGCGCGTGCTCAACCGGCTTGTCCTGACCCAGATCAGCGCCGGCCGGTGCCAGGCTCAAGCCGGACAGGTCAAGCTGCGGCGCACGCGCCGGCATCTTCGGATCCTGCACGTCCTGGCCCGGTTCGGAGAGCGTGAAATCCGGCGCCTCGACGTCCACAAATGCAGCCATGTACACATCGCGCGGCTTGACGCTGGCTTTGCGCGGCGGTGTGGCATCGTTGGGCGGCGGCGTCAGGCTTGACGCCTTGCGCGTCCAGGTCGGCTCGTCCGGCGGCGGCGCCAGTTCAACTTCTTCCACCTCGACCAGACCCGGCGCCTCAACGACCGGCACCATCGACACAACCTGGGCCATGGCCCCCGCGCGTTCGAGGGTCGAGCGGTACTTTTCGGCGGCGGCCTCATCGAGGTTATTTTTTAGCACCAGCCGACGGCCGGAGAACAGCAACGCGATGCGCTTAGCGTCCGCCTGGAACAGCTTTGCCAGGTTGGCCTTGACCAGATCCGGCTGCGCGCCGGGCACCAGTTGGCCGGAAAATACGATTTCGTAGTGCTGCATGGTCAATACTCCTTCGACACATGACGCGAGTATGGCGCAGGCTGTAGAGAACGGCGAGTCACGTGAAGTGGCGGTCAGACCGGGCATAAAAGGGAGCGACCCATGATGTTTGCAGCACACGTCCTCAGAATCGCAGGCCTCTTCGCGCTCCTGGCGCTGTCGGGCTGCTCGACCTGGATAACCGGCGGCTTCGAAGACCCCGACGTCAAGCTGCTGAAGGTGGAAGTGGTCAAGGCCAAGTTGCTGCGTCAGGACTTCAAGCTGCGCTTTCGGGTCGACAACCCCAATGACTCCAGCCTGTTGGTCCGCGGTCTGCGCTACAAAATCCTGCTCAACGACATGTTGCTCAGCGAAGGCGTCTACAGCGACTGGTTCATCGTCAAAGCCAACAGCCACAAAAACTTTTCCGTGCCGATCCGCACCAATCTGTGGGAACACCTCAAGGACATCTCCAAGGTGCTCGGCAAAGCCAATCAGCCGGTGCATTACCGGTTGGAAGGCAAGCTCAAGACCGGATTTTTATTCGGACACAGCGTGCGCATCGGGCGCAATGGCGACATAATCCCCGGCGATTTGATTCCGGAGTAACCCCATGAACCAGCAAGCCCACGTGCACGGTCCCGATTGTGACCACGATCACGACCATCACGATCACCACCATGACCACGGCCACGTGCACGGCCCGCATTGCGGCCACGCGCCTCAAGAGCCGGTCCGCAACACGCTCAAGGACGTCGGCCGCAACGACCCTTGCCCCTGCGGCAGCGAGAAAAAATTCAAGAAGTGCCACGGCGCATAATGCTCTCGGATGCTTCCACGGCCTGAATCTTCAGGCCGTTTTTATTTGTGTGATCGACGCCTGAAGGGGTAAAAGAGCTCAAGCCTTAATGGCAGTCGTGATGACTTCACCTGGAGCGCGCAATGATCGATCTGCACTACTGGACCACCCCCAACGGCCACAAAGTCTCGATTTTCCTCGAAGAAGCGGGCCTGCCGTACAAAATTTTCCCGGTCAACATCGGCGCGAACGAGCAGTTCGAATCCGATTTTCTGAAGATTTCCCCCAACAACAAGATCCCGGCCATCGTCGACCACGAACCTGCTGACGGCGGCGAACCGCTGAGCCTGTTCGAGTCCGGCGCTATCCTGCTGTACCTGGCCGAGAAGACCGGCCGGTTCATTGCAACGGACCTGCGCGGCCGCGAGGAAACCCTGCAGTGGCTGTTCTGGCAAATGGGTGGCCTGGGCCCGATGGCCGGTCAGAATCACCATTTCAACCGGTTCGCCAAAGAGAAGATTCCCTACGCGATCAAGCGTTACGTCGACGAAACCGCGCGCTTGTATGGCGTGTTGAACGAGCGTCTGGCCGATCGCAGCTTTGTGGCGGGCGAGGACTACGGCATCGCGGACATGGCGATCTATCCGTGGATCGTGCCTCACACGTTTCAGGAGCAGAACCTGGATGACTTCCCGCACCTGAAGCGTTGGTTCGAGACGGTCGCCAATCGCGATGCAGTGAAGCGGGCCTATGCGCTGGCCGACAAGATCAATCCGCCGAAGCCATGAACGGACAGACGCCGCCTTCACCGTGGAGCGAAAATCGCGAAAATAAACTCCCTCCCCCGGCTTGCGTGGCGCTCGCCTGCTCTCTAACGTAGCGCCTTTTCTACGCACACCCCCCCGCAGGAGCTTCATCATGGCCTCGCCAGCCCTTTCAACTCTGAAAACGCGCATGAGCGCGGCCGCTGCCATGATCGGACTCCTGAGCCTGGCCGGTTGCCAGCTGGGGGGTGAAGACCGCGACAGCCTGCCGCCTGCCAGCGGGGTGTTTGCCATTAAAGGGCTGGCGCAGAATGTCTCGATTCGCCGCAACAACCTGGGCATGCCGCTGATAGAAAGCAGCACATTCCATGACGCGCTGTTCACCCTCGGTTACGTTCACGCGACCGACCGCATCACCCAGATGATGCAAATGCGCTTGCTCGCTCAGGGCCGGCTGTCGGAAATCGCAGGGCCGGGCGCCCTCGATCTCGACCGCATGATGCGCGCCGCCAACCTCAAGCAGACCGCTGGCCAGCTGTATGCGGCCTCCTCGCCGCGCCTGAAACGCTTCTTCGAGGTGTACGCACGCGGCGTCAACGCCTACTTGTTCCGCTATCGCGACAAGCTGCCGGCTGACCTCGCCGATTCGGGTTACAAGCCTGAATACTGGAAGCCGGAAGACTCGGCGCTGATTTTCAGCCTGCTCAACTTCAGCCTGTCGGTGAACCTGCAGGAGGAGATTTCCTCCCTGGTGCTGTCGCAAAAAGTCGGGGCAGACAAGCTGGCCTGGCTGCTGCCGACCTATCCCGACGAAGCGTTGCCCTTTGCTGAAGCCGACAAGCTCAAAGGCCTGAATCTGGGCAGCCAGCTGGCGGGCCTGAGCGATCTGGACAAAGCGGCGCTGCAGCTTTCCGACCTCAACCTGCTGGGGGTTTCGGCGTCGAATAACTGGGTGATCTCACCGCAACGCGCGCGCGCTGGCAAAAGTCTGCTGGCCACTGACAGTCAACTGGCGCCGACTGTGCCGTCGATGTGGAATTTCGTACAGATCCGCTCGCCGAAATACCAGGCCGCCGGCGCCACCGTTGCGGGATTGCCGCTGGTCTTGTCCGGCTTCAACGGCAAACTGGCCTGGGGCATGGGCCCGGCAATGGGCGACAATCAGGACCTGTTCCTAGAGAAGCTCAAGCGCGAAAACAACCGCCTGATGGTGATGGCCGACGGCAAATGGGTCGCGGCAGGCGCCCATGAGGAAACCTACTTCGTCAAAGGCCAGAGCCCGGTGCGCGAGCCAGCCTACGAAACACGCCATGGTCCACTGCTCAACGCAAGTTCTGCGCAGTTGGCCAGCGGCCTGGGCATCGCCCTGCAGACGCCTGATGCCAAGGACGACAAAACCCTCGACGCCCTCTTCGACCTGACCCGTGCGCCGAACGTGCAGCGGGCCTTCGACACTACACGGGAAATCCGTGCTATCACCCTGAACATGGTGTTCGCCGATGCGTCGAACACCGGCTGGCAGGTCACCGGCAAATACCCGAATCGGCGCGACGGGCTCGGCCTGATTCCTTCGCCGGGCTGGGACGGCCGGTTCGACTGGGACGGCTATGCTGACGCGATGCTGCACCCGTACGATCAGGATTCGCAACAGGGCTGGATCGCCACCGCCAATCAACGCACGGTGCCGAAAGGCTATGGCATGCAGCTCTCCAATTCCTGGGATTATCCGGAGCGCGCCGAACGCATCGCCGAACTGGCCAGTGCCGGCAAGCAGGACACCCGCAGCACCGTCGCCATGCAATACGACCAGACCACGACCTTCGCCGCCAAACTGAAGAAAATGTTCTCCGCGCCGGGCATGTCCGCGCCTTTGAAACAGGCCATTGACGCCCTGCCCGCGCCAGAGCGCGACAAAGCCCGTGATGCGTTGACCCGCCTGATGGCGTTCGACGGCCGACTGTCGCCGGGTTCGGCGGATGCGGCGATTTACGAATTGTTCCTGCAAGAGAGTGCCCGCCAGACTTTCCTCGACGAACTCGGCCCGGAAACCAGCCCTGCCTGGAAAGCGCTGGTGCAAAGCGCGGACCTGTCCTACTCGCCCCAAGCCGATCACCTGCTGGGCCGCGAAGACAGTCCGTATTGGGACGACGTGAAAACGCCGCAAAAAGAAGACAAACCCGCCATCCTCGCCCGCAGCCTGGCCGCTGCGATCACCGTCGGCGAAGCTCAACTCGGCGCCGATCACAAAGCCTGGCAGTGGGGCAAGTTGCACCAGATCACTTGGACCGCCCAAAGCGCCCAACTCAGCGCGGCGCTGGGGGGCAACAAGGCAAACGTGATCAAAGGCCCGATCGCCACGGGCGGCGACCACACCACCCTCAACGCGTCGGGCTTCCACTGGGGCCAGGACTTCAACGCCGCCGTCGTACCGGCCATGCGCATCATCGTCGACTTCGCCCAGCAAGAACCGATGATGGCGCAAAACGCCGCGGGCCAATCCGGCAACCCCGCGAGCCCATACAACGCCAACGGCATCGACCCCTGGATGAAAGGCCTCTACATGTCCGTGCCGATGCAACCGGAAAACTTCGAAAAAGCCTACGGCAAACAACGCCTGACGCTGACGCCCGGGAAGTAAATGGCCGAGCCATCCGGGATGACGCGGAGCGTCCCGGGATGCATTCCCACGCAGAGCGTGGGAACGATCAGTGTCAAGGCGCAAAAATAGACGTCGCTCAACCCGGCCTCTTCCCGGCTGAAGCCGGTCCTACCAAGAAATCGCATGCATCCAGTGAGATTGGCGCCGACTGTAGGACCGGCTTTAGCCGGGAAGCCGTTGATCTGCATCTGCCTTTGATCTGCCTTTGATCTGCTTTTGATCTTCATACGCAAAAGGCTCAAACAACGCCAAACGCGACTTTGGTGCAGGCTGAACGCAGGTCTCGCGGAGTGGGCCGAGCGGCATGGATGCCGCGAGAGCCGCCCCCCGCNGGGCCCAACCGAGAGCAAGCACCCTTGGTTACTTGGGGTGCTTTTCCAAGTAACTCGGCGAAGCCGAAACAGTCGAGCCGTTAGGCCGACGCTCTTGATCTTGATCTTGATCTTGATCTTGATCTTGATCTTGATCTTGATCTAGCGTCAAAACCCCGAACTTCTGCGCCCCGCCACCGCTCTACCTGACAAGTCCCCAAACCCGGTTAACCCATGGATCTCGTCATTGCCCGCCCCGAAGGCCTCTACTGCCCGCCCGGTGATTTCTACATCGATCCATGGCGCCCGGTCGAACGCTCCGTCATCACCCACGCCCACGGCGACCACGCCCGCACCGGCAACGAACACTACCTCGCCGCCGCGCCCGGCGAAGGCATACTGCGCTCCCGACTGGGCCAGGACATCAACCTCCAGACCCTCGCCTATGGCGAAAGCATCACCCACCACGGCGTCAAACTCAGCCTCCACCCGGCCGGCCACGTCCTCGGCTCCGCCCAGGTCCGCCTCGAATACCAAGGCGAAATCTGGGTCGCCTCCGGTGACTACAAAGTCGAACCCGACGGCACCTGCGAACCCTTCGAACCCGTGCGCTGCCACACCTTCATCACCGAATCCACCTTCGGCCTGCCGATCTACCGATGGCAACCCCAGGCGGAAATCTTCGCCGGGGTCAACGAATGGTGGCGCGCCAATGCCGCCGCCGGCAAAGCCAGCGTCCTGTTCGCGTACTCATTTGGCAAAGCTCAACGCATCCTCCACGGCATCGACCCCAGCATCGGCCCGATCCTCGTCCACGGTGCCGTCGAACCGTTGAACCGCGTCTACCGCGAAGCCGGCGTGCGCATCCCCGAAACTCACTACGCCGGCGACTTCAAAAAAACCGACCCCGCGTTGCGCAGCGCCCTGATCGTCGCGCCACCCTCCGCCGGCGGCAGCACCTGGATGCGCCGCTTTGGCGAATTCAGCGACGCCTTCGCCAGCGGCTGGATGATGCTGCGCGGCACCCGACGTCGGCGCGGCGTCGACCGAGGCTTTGCCCTCTCCGACCACGCCGACTGGCCGGGCTTGCTCTGGGCCATTGAAAACACCGGCGCTGAGCGAGTAATGGTCACCCACGGTTCAGTGGCCGTGCTGGTGCGCTATCTGCGCGAACTGGGCCTCGACGCCCAAGGCTTCAGCACCGAATACGGCGACGAAGAAGACGACGCAGCGGCCAAGACCGAACCTGCACCCGGCCCCGAATCGACAGGCGAGGCCTCCTCATGAAGGCCTTCGCCGAACTCTATTCGGACCTCGACGCCACCACCTCCAGCAACGCCAAGCTGGCGGCCATGCAAGCCTACTTCAGCAACGCCGCCCCCGAAGACGCCGCGTGGGCGGTGTACTTCCTGTCCGGCGGACGCCCACGGCAACTGGTGCCGACGCGCATGTTGCGTGAGCAGGCACTGTTGTTGTCCGGCTTGCCGGAATGGCTGTTCGAGGAGAGCTATCAGGCGGTCGGCGATTTGGCGGAAACCCTGTCGCTGTTGCTACCCAAAGCCGAGCACAGCTCCGAAGAAGGCCTGGCCAGCTGGATGGAAAACCATCTGCTGCCCCTACGTGGTCTGCCCCCGGAAGAATTGCTCGAGCGCCTGCCAACGTTCTGGTCGCAATTGGACCCGCAAAGCCTGATGGTCTGCCTGAAGCTGATCACCGGCAGTTTCCGCGTCGGTGTCTCGAAGCTGCTGGTGACACGGGCCCTCGCGGCCTTGGCTGATATCGACAGCAAGCGCGTGGCCCAGCGACTCGTCGGCTACACCGATCTTTCCCATCGCCCCAGCGCCGAGGGCTATCTAAAACTCATCGCCGAAGAATCGGCCGACGAACACGCGCAACGCGGTGGCCAGCCCTACCCGTTCTTCCTCGCCCACGCGCTGCAGCAGCCGGTCGATCAGTTCGAGAATCTGCTGGGCGCCGCGGAAAACTGGCAGGTGGAATGGAAGTGGGACGGCATTCGCGCCCAGGTGGTCAAGCGCGAAGGTCGGCTGTGGATCTGGTCGCGGGGTGAAGAACTGGTCACGGATCGCTTCCCTGAACTGCACACCCTGGCTCAGTGCCTGCCCGACGGCACCGTCATCGATGGCGAGATTGTCGTCTGGAAAGCCGCGACGCCGGAGAATCCGGAGAGCGGCGAGTTCGCGCTGGACACCCCTGCGCCCGGCACACCTGGCGAAGCGACGCCGTCGGTACAACCCTTCGCCCTGCTGCAGCAGCGGATCGGCCGCAAAACCCTTGGCAAGAAGATTCTGGAAGACGTGCCGGTCGTCGTGCTGGCTTACGACCTGCTGGAATGGGAAGGCCACGACTGGCGCAGTCGCCCGCAACATGAGCGCCGCACGCAGATGGAAAAAGTCATCGCCAGCGCCCAGAGCCCGGTATTAATGCCGTCCCCCGTGCTGACCGGCACTGACTGGCTCGACCTTGGCCGGCAGCGCGAGGCGTCCCGCAGTCTCGGTGTGGAAGGCATGATGCTCAAGGCACGGGACTCGATGTACGGCGTCGGGCGCACCAAGGACATGGGCGTCTGGTGGAAATGGAAGATGGACCCGTTCAGCGTCGACGCGGTGCTGATCTACGCCCAGCGCGGTCACGGCCGCCGCGCCAGCCTGTACAGCGACTACACCTTTGCGGTCTGGGACGGCCCGCCGGAATCCAGCGAACGGACGCTGGTGCCCTTCGCCAAAGCGTATTCGGGGCTGACCGACGAAGAGATGCGCAAAGTCGATGCAATCATCCGCAAGACCACCGTCGACAAATTCGGCCCGGTGCGAAGTGTTACCCCGACCCTGGTGTTCGAGCTGGGCTTCGAAGGCATCGCCCTGTCGAAACGGCACAAGAGCGGAATCGCTGTCAGGTTCCCCAGGATGCTGCGCTGGCGCCTGGACAAGCCCGTTGCCGAAGCCGACAGCCTGGCGACGCTGCAGGACCTGCTGGCCTGAGCACCGTCGCGGTGCGCGGGCCTGGCTTCGGTCCGCGTCGAATGCGCTGAAATGGGGCGCGCTGAAAAACGCACCCCTCAGCGACAAGCCCCGCCAGGCGTTTCGAATCTCCCCTCCATCACAACAAGCGCCGCTGGTCACCCCGAAGGCTGCAACTTTTTCGCCCACTCTCAACGGGATACGGCTACTCTGCCGATGCCTGCGGGGCCTCAAAAAAAGACAAAAGATGGCGCTAAGTCATCATTGCGACAACTCCGTACATTTAAAACGCGCGTTCGTTTCTTTGGTTCGGAAATTGCTGTCTATTTGCGGTCTGGCTTTTGCCGGTAGCAAGCCTTCGCGTGTTCCCAACGCTCAATTTGGTTTTAAGGACTGAACGATGAAAAAAGCATGGCTGACCCTTTCCGCTCTCGCCATCTGTCTGGCCGCCGGTAACGCAATGGCCAAGGAGTACAAGGAGCTGCGTTTCGGCGTTGATCCTTCCTACGCGCCCTTCGAATCCAAAGCCGCCGATGGCAGCCTGGTAGGCTTCGATATCGATCTGGGCAACGCGATTTGTGCTGAATTGAAGGTCAAGTGCAAGTGGGTCGAAAGCGACTTCGACGGCATGATCCCAGGTCTCAAAGCCAACAAGTTCGACGGCGTGATCTCCTCCATGACCGTGACCCCGGCCCGCGAGAAAGTCATCGACTTCTCCAGCGAACTGTTCTCCGGCCCTACCTCACTGGTCTACAAAAAAGGCTCCGGCCTGAGTGCTGACACGGCCTCGCTCAAAGGCAAAACCGTGGGTTACGAGCAAGGCACCATCCAGGAAGCCTACGCCAAGGCCGTTCTGGACAAGGCTGGCGTGAAAACCCAGGCCTACGCCAACCAGGATCAGGTCTATGCCGACCTCGTTTCGGGTCGTCTGGATGCCTCGGTTCAAGACATGCTGCAAGCCGAACTGGGCTTCCTGAAATCGCCACAAGGCGGTGACTATGAAGTCAGCAAGCCTATCGACGATCCCCTGCTGCCAGCCAAAACCGCAGTCGGCATCTCGAAAGGTAACAAGGACCTGAAAGCACTGTTGGACAAGGGTATCAAAGCGTTACACGACGACGGCAAGTACGCCGAGATCCAGAAGAAGCACTTCGGCGATCTGAATCTGTACAGCGGTAAATAAGCAAACAGACGCCCGTTGATTTCAGCCAGAATCCGTCGCTGAAGTTCACGGGCGTTTTTATTGACTGTATAGGTTGCACATGTTCGAAACTCTCCTGCAAAACCTGGGACTGTCAGCATTCAGCCTGAAAGGCTTCGGCCCGCTGTTGCTGCAAGGCACCTGGATGACCGTCAAATTATCGGTAATGTCGCTGCTGCTGGCCATTGTGCTCGGCCTGCTGGGCGCCAGTGCCAAACTGTCAAAAGCCGCCGTGCTGCGCGTTCCTGCCCAGATCTACACCACGTTGATCCGTGGCGTACCGGACCTGGTACTGATGCTGCTGATCTTCTACAGCCTGCAAACCTGGCTGACCACGCTCACCAATGCGATGGAATGGGATTACATCGAGATCGACCCTTTCTCTGCCGGCGTCATCACGCTGGGCTTCATCTATGGCGCGTACTTCACCGAGACCTTCCGCGGCGCGATTCTCGCCGTACCGCGCGGTCAGGTCGAAGCCGCCACGGCCTATGGGCTCAGCCGTTCGCAACGGTTTCGCATGGTGGTATTCCCGCAGATGATGCGCTTCGCCCTGCCCGGCATCGGCAACAACTGGCAAGTGGTGCTCAAGGCCACCGCGCTGGTGTCGATCATCGGTCTGGCCGACTTGGTCAAAGCCGCGCAGGACGCGGGTAAAAGCACCTATCAGCTGTTCTACTTCCTGGTAATCGCCGCACTGATCTATCTGGTCATCACCAGCGTGTCCAACTTCGCCCTGCGCTGGGCCGAACGGCGTTATGCCGCCGGCAGCCGGGAGGCTCAACGATGATCGAGTTGCTGCAAGAATACTGGCGCGCCTTCCTTTATACGGACGGCCAGAACATCACCGGCCTGGCCATGACGATGTGGCTGCTCAGCGCCTCCATCGCCATCGGCTTTATCGTTTCGATTCCGCTGTCCATCGCCCGCGTGTCCCGCAATCCCCTGGTGCGCTGGCCGGTGCAGTTCTACACCTACCTGTTCCGTGGAACGCCGCTGTATATCCAGTTGCTGATTTGCTACACCGGCATCTACAGCATCGCCGCCGTACGGGAGCAGCCGATGCTCGGCGCGTTCTTCCGTGACGCGATGAACTGCACGATCCTCGCCTTCGCTTTGAACACTTGCGCCTACACCACCGAGATCTTCGCCGGTGCGATTCGCAGCATGAACCACGGCGAAGTCGAGGCGGCCAAGGCTTACGGCCTGACCGGCTGGCGCCTGTACACCTACGTCATCATGCCGTCGGCACTGCGCCGTTCGCTGCCTTATTACAGCAACGAAGTGATCCTGATGCTGCACTCGACCACCGTGGCTTTCACCGCCACCGTGCCGGACATCCTCAAGGTAGCGCGGGACGCCAACTCGGCCACCTTCCTGACGTTCCAGTCGTTCGGTATTGCGGCGCTGATCTACCTCACGGTCACGTTCATTCTGGTAGGCCTGTTCCGATTGGCTGAACGCCGCTGGCTGGCCTTCCTCGGCCCGACTCACTAGGAACCCTGCATGCGACACCAGACCCATGATCTGCTGGCCCCGGTGCCTGGCACCGCGCGGCAGATCCATAGCTTTCACTACGGCCCGGAACACGGCGCCTGCAAGGTTTACATCCAGTCGTCCCTGCACGCCGACGAGCTGCCGGGCATGCTGGTGTCCTGGTACTTGAAGCAACGGCTGGCCGAGCTTGAAAGCGCCGGTCAGTTGCTCGGCGAAGTGGTGGTCGTTCCGGTGGCCAACCCCGTCGGGCTGGAGCAGGTCCTGATGGACATGCCGCTGGGCCGTTACGAGCTTGAAAGCGGACAGAACTTCAACCGCCGCTTCGTCGACCTCGGTCAGCAGGTGGGCGATGAAGTCGAAGCGCTGCTGACGGATGATTCCCGGCACAACGTCGCACTGATTCGCAAAACCTTGCTGGGCGCACTGAATAACTGCGTCGGCAGCACCCAACTGGAGTCTCAGCGCCTGACGCTGCAGCGCCTGGCCTGTGACGCTGACGTGGTGCTGGACCTGCATTGCGATTTCGAATCCGTCGAGCACTTGTACACCACGCCTGAGGCCTGGCCCCAGGTCGAAGCGCTGTCGCGTTATCTCGGCGCACAGGCAAGCCTGCTGGCGACGGATTCGGGTGGGCAGTCGTTCGATGAATGCTTCACGCTGGTCTGGTGGCAACTGCAGCAGCGCTTTGCCAAGCGCTTCCCGATTCCAATGGGCAGCTTTTCCGTCACCCTGGAGTTGCGCGGCCAGGGCGATGTCAATCACGCCCTCGCCAGCCGCGACTGTCAGGCGATCATCAGCTACCTGATGCACCACGGCGCCATTGCCGGCGAGCCGGTTGCGCCACCCGAACTGCTGTACCCGGCGACCCCGCTGGCGGGGGTCGAACCGGTTGCCACGCCTGTCGGTGGTCTGCTGGTGTTCTGCGCACTGCCCGGCGAATACGTCGAGGCGGGGCAATTGATCGCTGAGGTCATCGACCCGATCAGCGACGCAGTGACCCCGATCCACACGGCCAACGCTGGCCTTATGTACGCCCGCTCATTGCGACGCATGGCGACCGCCGGCATGGTCATCGCCCATGTCGCCGGCACCGAAGCCTACCGCAGCGGCTACTTACTTTCTCCTTGAGGACTGCCCTTCATGTACAAACTGACCATCGATGGCCTGCATAAAAGCTACGGTGACCACGAGGTGCTCAAAGGGGTGTCGCTGAAGGCTAGCGTCGGCGACGTAATTTGTCTGATCGGCGCCAGCGGCTCGGGCAAGAGCACGTTCCTGCGCTGCATCAATTTTCTCGAGCAACCCAATGACGGCGCCATGAGCCTGGACGGCCAGCCCGTGCGCATGGTCAGCGACACCGGCGGCATGCGCGTCGCCGACCCGGCCGAGCTGCAGCGGATTCGCACGCGACTGGCCATGGTGTTCCAGCACTTCAACCTGTGGAGCCACATGACGGTGCTGGAAAACATCACCATGGCGCCGCGCCGGGTGTTGGGCGTGTCGAAAGCCGAAGCCGAGGCCCGTGCGCACAAATACCTGGACAAGGTCGGCCTGCCCGCGCGCGTCGCCGATCAGTACCCGGCGTTTCTGTCCGGTGGCCAGCAGCAGCGCGTGGCCATCGCCCGTGCGCTGGCGATGGAACCGGAAATCATGCTGTTCGACGAGCCGACTTCAGCCCTCGACCCTGAGCTGGTCGGCGAAGTGTTGAAAGTGATTCAGGGCCTCGCTGAAGAGGGCCGGACCATGATTCTGGTGACCCACGAAATGGGCTTCGCCCGCAAGGTCGCCAATCAGGTGGTGTTCCTGCACCAGGGCCAGATCGAAGAGATGGGCCACCCGGACGACGTGCTGGGCAGCCCGAAGAGCGAGCGCTTGCAGCAGTTTCTGAGTGGAAATTTGAAATAGTCACTTGCTGTAGAGATACGGGGCTGACACCCCACTCTGGTTCAGCGCACGCGTAGCCTGTGGGAGCGAGCTTGCTCGCGAAGGCATTCTGTCAGTCAGCTTCCTTGCTGCTGACCCACCGCATTCGCGAGCAAGCTCGCTCCCACAGGATTTGTCCTCACAGTCGACAACGCGGTCCAAGGGAAAAAACGAGTCACTCAAACCAATCCAAACGGACATCCCATCAAACTATTCCACGCTCTGAGCGGTCTCTGACTTAACCCCTTCCCAGAGCCTGCGCATGCCAAAAGCCGTCAATTTCGCCAAGCGCTGGTTTGCCGAGCGTGGCTGGAAACCCTTCCCCTTCCAGAAAGAAGTCTGGGCCGCCGTCGCTCGCGGCGAGTCGGGTTTGCTGCACGCCAGCACGGGCGCGGGCAAGACCTACTCGGTGTGGTTCGCCGCCCTCAACCAGTTCGCCCGGCCTGCACCCGAATCGACCGAGATGAAGCCGCGCAAGCGCAAACCCGTTGCCGCTCCCCTGAGCGTGCTGTGGATCACGCCCATGCGCGCCCTCGCCGCCGACACCGCCCGCGCACTGGAAGGCCCGCTGCAGGATTTGCAGATCCCGTGGAGTGTTGGCCTGCGCACCGGCGACACCAGCAGCAGCGAGCGCGCCAAACAGGGTCGGCGCCTGCCCTCCGCGCTTATCACCACGCCGGAGAGCCTGACGCTGCTGCTGACCCGCGCCGATGCCCAGGCGACGATGTCGACGCTGAAGATGGTCGTGGTCGATGAATGGCACGAGCTGATCGGCAACAAGCGCGGCATTCAGCTGCAACTGGCGCTGGCCCGGCTGCGCCAGTGGAATCCTGAACTGGTCATCTGGGGCCTTTCCGCGACCCTCGGCAATCAAGCCCACGCGCAACAGGTGCTGGTGGGCGACCACGGCACCACCGTCCATGGCAAAGTGGTCAAAAAATTGATCGTCGACACGTTGTTGCCGCCCTCCATCGAACGCTTCCCCTGGGCCGGACATATGGGGCTGCGCATGCTGCCGCAGGTGCTGGCCGAGGTGGACAGCAGTTCCAGTTGCCTGCTGTTCACCAATACGCGGGCACAGTCGGAAGTCTGGTATCAAGCGCTGCTGGAAGCCCGCCCGGACTGGGCCGGGTTGATCGCGCTGCACCACGGCTCGCTGTCCCGTGAGGTCCGCGACTGGGTTGAACGTGCGCTGAAAGAAGGCCACCTGAAAGCTGTGGTCTGCACCTCCAGTCTCGATTTAGGCGTGGATTTTCTGCCAGTCGAGCGCGTACTGCAAATCGGTTCGGCCAAGGGCGTCGCGCGGCTGATGCAGCGTGCGGGACGCTCGGGCCACGCGCCGGGCCGTCCGTCACGGGTCACGCTGGTGCCGACCCATAGCCTGGAGCTGGTAGAAGCCGCCGCTGCCCGCGACGCCGTCAACGCGCGTCTGATCGAACCCCGGGAATCACCCTACAAACCGCTGGATGTCCTCGTGCAACATCTGGTGAGCATGGCCCTCGGTGGCGGCTTTATGCCCGACGCGCTACTGGCCGAAGTTCGCACCGCCTGGGCCTATCGCGACCTCACCGACGAGGAGTGGGAGTGGGCTTTGGCTTTCGTGCGCTACGGCGGCCTGTCACTGACGGCCTACCCTGATTATCGACGCGTCGAGCCTGACGAAGACGGCATCTGGCACGTCCCCGATGCCCGCCTGGCCCGCCGCCACCGCATGAGCGTGGGCACCATCGTCAGCGAAGCCAGCATCAACGTGAAGTACTGGAGCAAGGGCGGCGGAGGTGGATCCCTCGGCAGCGTCGAAGAGGGCTTCATCGCTCGCTTGAAACCCGGAGACGGGTTTCTGTTCAGCGGTCGCCTGCTGGAACTGGTGCGCGTGGAGAACATGACCGCGTACGTGAAAAAGGCTACGGGCAAAAAAGCCGCCGTCCCACGCTGGAATGGCGGACGGATGCCGCTCTCCAACGAACTGGCAGACGCCGTTGTCGAAAAATTTGATGCCGCTGCCCGGGGCGATTTCAGCAGCCCCGAGATGCACATCGTCAGCCCGCTGCTGGAAGTGCAGCGGCAATGGTCAGCCTTGCCGCGCAAGGACACACTGCTGGCGGAAGTCTTGAAGTCCCGCGAAGGCTGGCATCTGTTTCTTTATCCCTTCGCCGGGCGCCATGTGCACCTGGGGCTGGCGAGCCTGCTGGCGTGGCGACTGAGCCGCGACACGCCACTGACCTTCTCCATCGCCGTGAACGACTACGGCTTCGAGCTGCTCAGCGCCACCCCGATCGACTGGAACGAGCGCCTGACGACCCAGCTGTTTTCCGAAGACGAGTTGCTGGCCGATATCATCGCCAGCCTGAACGCCGGCGAACTGGCGCTGCGCCGTTTCCGCGAAATTGCCCGCATCGCCGGGCTGGTGTTCTCCGGCTACCCCGGCGCGCCGAAGAGCAACCGACAGCTCCAGGCGTCGAGCGGATTGTTCTTCGAAGTATTCAAACAGTACGACGCCGGCAACCTGCTGCTGACGCAAGCTCAAGAGGAAGTGTTGCGGCAGGAGCTGGACGTGGCCCGTCTCGAACAAACCCTGAGCCGTATCAACAATCGAACCCTGGATTTACACGTGATCAAACGCCCCACCCCGATGGCCTTCCCGCTGCTGGTAGAACGCATGCGCGAAAGCCTCAGCACCGAAAAACTCTCCGACCGTATCGCACGGATGGTCAGCGACCTCGAGAAAGCCGCCGGGCCTGAGGTCATGACGTGAGGCCGTATCTGTCGATTCAGCTGGCAGGTGCGGAGTTGTGGTTACTGGCGGACAAAGCGATTTACTACCCGGCCGAGCGGGCGCTGTTGATCGCCGACGCTCACTTTGGCAAGGCTGCTGCCTACCGACGGTTGGGTCAGCCAGTGCCCCACGGCACCACCGACGATAACCTTCAGCGCCTGGATGCACTTCTGGCGAGCTATGACTGCGACCGGTTGATCTTTCTGGGGGACTTTTTGCACGCCCCGGAATCCCATGCGGCCGGCACGCTGTCGGCCATTCAGGCATGGCGCGACAAGCATGAGGGTCTGGCGATCACTCTGATTCGGGGTAACCATGACAAGCGTGCCGGCGACCCACCCCCGGAATTGCGCATGGACATCGTCGAGGAACCGATGTTCATGGGGCCGTATGCGCTTCAGCATGAGCCTGACCCGCACCCTGACTTCCACGTCCTGGCGGGCCATGTGCACCCGGCCTACCGGCTGTACGGACGAGGACGACAGCGCTTGCGGTTGCCGTGTTTCTACGTATTGCCACGCGTGAGTCTGCTGCCGGCGTTCGGCGCGTTTACAGGCGGCATGAACATCGACCGGGCGGAAAACAGCAGGGTTTACGTGGTGGGGGATGGGGCGGTATGGGAGGCGGTTTGAGCACCGAGCCGAACAATCGACGAGGCACGCTTTGATGACTTACCGGGTCGCACCAAGTGGGCGCCACTGAATTGGCAGAAGACAGGAGGTTCCCGCCGATGCCCAGGCAACGGCGGGAGCTGAATCAAGCGACCGGTGCAGGCGGTGGCTCGTCCGGAATGGTCGGCACGCCCGGCTCTAAGGGTTGCTCAAAGTCCGGGGTGTCAGGATTAGGCTGCCCGGGAATACCCCCGGCGACCATGTTATTGAGGTGTGGATGCGCTAACAGCGACCAAGCCAGCAACCCAACCTGATTGGGACTCGGGTCGGTTTCATTGCTGCTGGTGTTGATGTGTCTCTTCATAGGGCACTCCTGAGCGTTGGCCCCACCCGCATGGTGCCGATGGGAACAGTTCAGTCAATAGAGTGCGAATTCCGAGACAAATTCAGTAACGGGCTGACAAATGGCATGATTACGTGCGGGGCAGCGTTACACCGCGTTGGCCTTGGTACTTGCCACCACGGTCCTTGTAGGACACCTCACACTCTTCGTCGGACTCCAGGAACAGCATCTGGGCAACGCCCTCGTTGGCGTAGATCTTCGCCGGCAGCGTGGTGGTGTTGGAGAATTCCAGGGTCACGTGGCCTTCCCATTCCGGCTCGAGGGGCGTGACGTTGACGATGATGCCGCAGCGCGCGTAGGTGCTCTTGCCGAGGCAAATGGTCAGAACATTGCGAGGAATACGGAAATATTCGACGGTACGTGCCAGCGCAAACGAGTTCGGCGGGATGATGCAAACGTCGCTTTTGATGTCTACAAAACTTTTTTCATCGAAATTCTTAGGGTCGACGGTGGCCGAATTGATGTTGGTGAACACCTTGAATTCGTCGGCGCAACGCACGTCGTAGCCATAGCTGGAGACACCGAAAGAGATCACCCGATCAGCGCCTTCGCCGCGCACCTGACGCTCCACGAACGGCTCGATCATGCCGTGTTCCTGCGCCATGCGGCGAATCCACTTGTCCGATTTGATGCTCATGGCGGTGTCCTGAATAGCGAGGTGAAAAAGATGTCCGGCATCTTACCGGTCGAACGCCCCGGGTTCAAAGATTGCGCGCCGTGCGCATTAAGGTCGTTGAGCCACCTCAAGAAAAAATCTCGGACAGACCCTTTGCACATTCCGGAAAAAGGGGTAAGGTGACCCCACTGTGTTGCTTGTGTCACTGAGAATATCTACACGATGTTGAATTTCGATCCAACCATCTCCAAGAATTTTTCCTGCTCTTTGCACTCAGTCTCGGCCAGGGCATTTCCTGAGTCGCAGTTAACTTTGTCCAAGGAGATACACCATGTCTAATCGCCAAACTGGTACCGTTAAGTGGTTCAACGATGAAAAAGGCTTCGGCTTCATCACTCCACAATCCGGTGACGACCTGTTCGTTCACTTCAAAGCTATCCAATCTGACGGCTTCAAAAGCCTGAAAGAAGGCCAACAGGTCTCTTTCATCGCTACCCGCGGTCAGAAAGGCATGCAAGCTGAAGAAGTTCAAGTTATCTAACTTGTACTGATTCGCTTAAAAGACCCCGCCCTCAAAAGCGGGGTTTTTTTACGCCTGCATAAAGGCTACTGCTGCACATCCCCTCTGCCCCCTACCTCGCCTCTTGCTAACGCGACATGCCGATCGTCCGGCACATCGCGCCTCCAGCTTTCAGCTTCAGCGGATCAGTCGTCGCTCACAGAGATGTTCGGCATCTGCGCACTCGCAGCTTCCTGCAACACAATACGCGCGCCGACATGACGCGCCAGCTCCTGGTACACCATCGCAATCTGGCTCTCCGGCTCGGCAATCGCCGTCGGCTTGCCGCCATCGGCCTGCTCTCGAATCAACATGGACAGCGGCAGCGAGGCCAGCAGCTCGACGCCATATTGCGTCGCCAGCTTTTCCCCTCCGCCTTCGCCAAAGAGATGCTCGGCATGGCCGCAGTTCGAGCAGATGTGCACGGCCATGTTTTCGACGACACCTAGCACCGGGATATTGACCTTGCGGAACATCTCCACGCCTTTCTTCGCGTCCAGCAATGCAAGGTCCTGCGGGGTCGTGACGATCACTGCGCCCGCGACCGGCACTTTCTGCGCGAGGGTCAGCTGGATATCACCGGTGCCAGGCGGCATATCGATGACCAGGTAATCCAGATCATTCCAGGCGGTCTGAGTCACCAGTTGCAGCAGTGCCCCCGACACCATCGGCCCTCGCCAGACCATCGGCGTGTTGTCGTCGGTCAGAAACGCCATGGACATCATTTCGATGCCATGGGCCTCGATCGGCACGAACCACTTCTGATCCTTGATCCTGGGACGGGTGCCTTCGGCGATGCCGAACATGACGCCCTGGCTCGGGCCGTAAATATCGGCGTCAAGAATGCCGACGCGCGCGCCTTCTCGGGACAGCGCCAACGCCAGGTTCGCCGCCGTCGTGGATTTACCGACACCGCCTTTGCCGGACGCAACGGCCACAATGTTCTTCACATTGGCCAGGCCGGGGATCTGGCCGAGGGCTTTGTGGGGATGAATGACCGAGGCGATCCGGACACTGGCCGAGGCGATCCCATCCAGCCCTTCAATCGCCATCTGAAGCATCTGTGCCCAGCCGTTCTGGAACAGCGCGGCGGCGTAACCCAGTTCCAGCTGGACACTCACGCGGTCGCCTTCGATCTCGATGGCGCGGACACACCCGGCGCTGACCGGGTCCTGATTCAAGTAAGGATCGGTGTACTGGCGAAGGACGGCTTCCACCGTTGCGCGATTGACAGCGCTCATGGGTGACTCCCTATAAAGACTGACTAAAACAGGCGGCCATCCTACCTTGTATGCCCGATAAAGAACGCAACGACGTTTCCTTTCAAGCGCATCGGCAGATTCCGACATGCAGCGCGGGATGAAAAAAAACGCTCAGGCCTTTATAGTGGCCGACCTCCGTTTCACTTCAAGTAGCCGAGCCCAATGTCCGAGCCACGCAAGATTCTCGTCACCAGCGCCCTGCCCTATGCCAATGGTTCCATTCACCTTGGCCACATGCTCGAGTACATCCAGACCGACATGTGGGTGCGCTTTCAAAAGCACCGTGGCAACCAGTGCATTTACGTGTGTGCGGACGACGCCCATGGTTCGGCCATCATGCTGCGCGCCGAGAAAGAAGGCATTACGCCCGAGCAGTTGATCGCCAACGTGCAGGCCGAGCACAGCGCCGACTTCGCTGACTTCCTGGTGGATTTCGACAACTTCCACTCCACCCACGCTGATGAAAACCGTGAGCTGTCGAGCGAGATCTACAAACGCCTTCGCGACGCCGGCCACATCGCCACGCGCTCCGTGACGCAATATTTCGACCCGGAAAAGAAAATGTTCCTGGCCGACCGCTTCATCAAAGGCACCTGCCCGAAATGCGGCACTGAAGACCAGTACGGCGACAACTGTGAAAAGTGCGGCGCCACCTACGCCCCGACTGACCTGAAAGATCCGAAGTCGGCGATTTCCGGTGCAACCCCGGTGCTCCGGGACTCCAAGCACTTTTTCTTCGACCTGCCGGCATTCGACGCCATGCTCAAGAGCTGGACGCGAAGCGGGACGTTGCAGGACGCCGTCGCCAACAAGATCGCCGAATGGCTCGATTCCGGCCTGCAGCAGTGGGACATCTCCCGCGATGCGCCGTATTTCGGCTTCGAGATCCCCGACGAGCCGGGCAAGTATTTCTACGTGTGGCTGGATGCTCCCATCGGCTACATGGCGAGCTTCAAGAACCTCTGCGCACGTCGCCCGGAACTGGACTTCGATGCCTTCTGGCGCAAGGATTCGACGACCGAGCTTTACCACTTCATTGGCAAAGACATCGTCAACTTCCATGCGCTGTTCTGGCCAGCGATGCTCGAAGGTTCGGGATTCCGCAAGCCTACCGGCATCAACGTGCACGGCTACCTGACCGTCAACGGCCAGAAGATGTCGAAATCCCGCGGCACTTTCATCAAGGCGCGTACGTACCTTGAGCACCTGTCGCCGGAGTACCTGCGTTACTACTACGCCGCCAAGCTGGGCCGTGGCGTCGACGATCTTGACCTGAACCTTGAGGACTTCGTGCAGAAGGTCAACTCTGACCTGATCGGCAAGGTGGTTAACATCGCCAGTCGTTGCGCGGGCTTCATTCAGAAAGGCAACGCAGGTTTGCTGGTGGCGGGCAACGCAGAGCCCGAGCTGACCGACGCTTTTCATGCCGCAGCGCCAAGCATTGCCGATGCCTACGAGGCACGTGACTTTGCCCGCGCAATGCGCGAAATCATGGCCCTGGCCGACCGCGCCAACGCCTGGATTGCAGACAAGGCGCCCTGGTCGCTGGCCAAGCAGGAAGGCAAGCAGGACGAGGTCCAGGCGATCTGCGCACTGGGCATCAATCTGTTCCGTCAGTTGGTGATCTTCCTCAAGCCTGTATTGCCGAATCTGGCCGCAGACGCCGAGCAGTTCCTCAACGTTGCGCCACTGACCTGGGATGACCACCAGACGCTGTTGAGCAATCATCAGCTCAACCCGTTCCAGCCCCTGATGACCCGCATCGACCCTGTAAAAGTGGAAGCCATGACCGACGCATCGAAAGAAGACCTGGCCGCCAGCGCCACTGACACTGGTGCGGCACCACAGAGCAATGGCGAACTGACGAAAGACCCGCTCTCCCCGGAGATCGACTTTGATGCGTTCGCGGCAATTGACCTGCGGGTCGCGCTGATCGAAAAAGCCGAGCACGTCGAAGGCGCCGACAAGCTGCTGCGCCTGACGCTGAATATCGGCGACGAGAAGCGCAACGTCTTCTCCGGCATCAAGAGCGCTTACCCGAACCCGGCAGAGCTGGAGGGTCGGTTGACCATGATGATCGCCAACCTGAAGCCTCGGAAAATGCGCTTCGGTATCTCCGAAGGGATGGTGATGGCAGCGGGTCCTGGCGGTGAAGAGATTTACCTGCTGAGCCTTGACAGCGGCGCCAAGCCCGGTCAGCGCATCAAGTAACCCGCCCCGAACCGCCACATTCTGCACATTATCGACGGCCCGCTCGGGTCGTCGATCGGGTCCAAGCATGAGCCTGATTCAGCGCATCGACGCCTTGCTGCCACAAACCCAGTGTGGGAAATGCGGCCATCCGGGCTGCCAGCCCTACGCTGAAGGCATTGCGGCCGGCGAAGCCATCAATAAATGTCCACCCGGTGGCGACGAGACCATCGCGGCACTGGCTCGACTGCTGAACGTGCCAGTCCTGCAACTGGACATCGAACGCGGTAGCGCGCCGGCGCAGGTTGCGTTTATTCGCGAGGCCGAGTGCATCGGCTGCACCAAATGCATTCAGGCCTGCCCGGTGGACGCGATCGTCGGCGCTGCCAAGCTGATGCACACCGTCATCGTTGAGGAATGCACCGGCTGTGACCTGTGCGTTGCCCCCTGCCCGGTCGACTGCATCGACATGCTGCCGCTGCCGATGACCGCGATTCCTTTCATTGGCGATTGTGCAATGGACGACGCCCAGCGGTCGGTCAGGGCCGTCAAACGCAGTCGCGCACGGCAACGCTTTGATGCGCGCTCCGCTCGCCTGCAGCGCGATGAGCAGCGACGGCAGGCCGAACGCCAGGCTCGCCAGCCGCGGACTGTCACACCTGCCGTTCCCCAGCCAGACCCGGCGCAAGCCGCGCTGGCCCGAATTCGCTCAAGACCTTCAGCGGGTGGCGATGCGGCGTTGAAACAGGCACGCGCCCAGGTCGCGATGAGCAGAGCACAATTGCTGAAGTCGCTGAAAGCCTTTGGTCACCCGCCCATTGCCGAACAAGCCGCACAACTCGTGCAGTTGCAGCGCGGCCTCGACGAGGCTGAGCATGCGCTCGCCCAATTGCAGGACCCGACGCCCTCGGCACCGTCTTCTCAGGAAACGCCTACCCCATGAACGCCGCCAAACGCCTTGAGATCTTTCGTCGTTTGCACGAAGACAACCCCGATCCTAAAACGGAACTGGCCTACTCCACACCGTTCGAGCTCCTGATCGCCGTGATTCTCTCGGCACAGGCGACCGATGTCAGCGTCAACAAGGCCACGGCGCGTCTATATCCCGTGGCCAATACGCCTGAGGCGATTTACGCGTTGGGCGTCGAGGGTTTGTCTGCCTATATCAGGACCATCGGCCTGTACAACAGCAAGGCGCGAAACGTGATCGAGACGTGTCGCCTGCTGGTTGAACTGCACGGAGGGGAAGTGCCGCAAACCCGAGAGGCCCTCGAAGCCCTCCCCGGCGTTGGCCGCAAGACCGCGAACGTGGTTCTGAATACTGCGTTCCGCCAGTTGGCAATGGCGGTCGATACGCACATCTTCCGCGTCAGCAACCGTACCGGCATCGCACCCGGGAAGAATGTCGTGGAAGTTGAAAACAAGCTGATGAAGTTCGTGCCCAGGGGTTACCTCATGGATGCGCACCACTGGCTGATCCTTCACGGCCGTTACGTGTGCATTGCGCGCAAGCCTCGGTGTGGCAGCTGCCGGATCGAGGACTTGTGCGAGTACAAGGCAAAGACCTCTGACGATTGAACGATAGCGTCCCAAGGCTTTGATCGATTAAAAAAATCTTTTTTACCCGCGCGGGGTTTGTCGCTATAAGGAGCGCCAACGACTGTTCACGCCTGAGGCTGAATCATGAGCGATGAAAAAGACACCATCGAAGTGGACGACGACTTCGTCATCGAAGAGCCGGAAGAAGTCCTGCCCGTACCGGTAGAGACCGCCAAGACCAACCTCAGCAAGCGCCGCACCATCGATAACCTGCTGGAAGAGCGTCGTCTGCAACGGCAGCTTGCAGACTACGATTTCGATTTCTGATCGCTCCTTGAAACGCTCTGCCTGAAGGCCTCTCCCTCGAGAGGCTTGGGCAGAATACAGGGTCTGAAAACGCCGCCTTGAAGCACCGTTGTTCCTCGGCCATCAAACGAGGCCGTTACGTTGGGCGAGCTCGATAAGGTCAACCAGCGAGTGCGCATTGAGTTTGAGCAACAGACGCGTCTTGCACGTGCTGACAGTCTTGTTGCTCAGGAACATGCCGTCAGCGATTTCCTTGTTGGTCTTGCCGCGGGCCAACTGCTGCAACACCATCATTTCCCTACCCGACAGTCGATCCACCATCTCCGCCTCACTGGCATTGCCGAGACTGGAGCGCACCGTGTGCAGCGCCTGATTGGGGAAGTAACTGTAACCGGACAACACCGCCTTGATGGCGCTGAGCAATTCGGTCAAATCCTGCTGTTTGCAGACATACCCCGCCGCCCCCGCCTGCATGCAGCGCATTGAAAAATGCCCGGGCGCCTGGGAGGTCAGGATCAGCACTTTGAAGGCCAGCGTCATCGCCGACAATCGGGCGATGACCTCCAGACCATCCAGCTTGGGGATACCGATGTCCAGAATGACAATGTCCGGCAAGTGCTCGCGCGCCAGTTGTAACGCATCCACGCCGTTATCCGTCTCGGCAATGACTTCGTAGCCATGACGTTCCATCAACATGCGTACGGCGAGCCTAATGACAGGGTGATCATCCACGATCAACACTTTATTCATGAGCAGTCCATTCTTCGCTGTTCGAATTTTCAGAGCCCGCACAATAGCTTAGTCGTTTAGTGCTTTGCATGGCGCTCCTCCCTGCAGACCAGCAGGCAAAGACCTTTCTCACTCAACCAACAGAAAAATCCTACAAAACCTGCCCTATCCGCTCTATTTTTTACGATGTTCAATCCCGTCTCAGTACGTGACCGCATAATTCCCAAGACCGCAAGTGGTAATTTTTGAATCCTGACTTCCCTAAGCTTTTCTGCCTATATGACTGCAGGTTGATAGCTCGGTTTGTCCTAAGGTTGATCCACGATTTGGTTGCTCCGCCGACCGGTTTGGATGTGCGAAAGCCAGGGCCATCCGTGACGCCCGGAAAAATGAGATTCCTCTTTAAAACACGGCTTCTGGCCACCGGGTGACAGCCCGTTCACCACGAGTGTTATGACTTCAGCATATGCCCATCTTACCGGGCCGCCAGCAAACAAAAATCATAAAATATTGCAGGCCCGGCGAGGCGTCGGCGACCGCACACACTTGGTTAACTTACACACGCGGGTTCGACGAGTTTCATTACATATAAATACTCGAAAGAGCCTACAACGGGTTCAGAAATGTCTGAACAGCCCGAATCAACTTTCAACTATTCTTACCCGGGACGTGGGCACGGAGCAGCCTGGAAAGTTACAGCGCTTAACCACCTCCAAACCCTGCGACTCAATTCAATAACGACTGGATCACATCACCCGCTTTTAAAAAAAGGGGCTCGGCCGCCTTCCACGTAATACTATTCGACACATAACATCCAGCACCCTCACGTCATTCCAGAAAAATACTACATAACTAACGGACTATTATTACCGCCAAGAACTTCACCCAATGGCGTTAAAAAACAAACCGCCCATTTTTTGGCTTTTTACTTGCCAAACCTATTACCAGTCGTTACTTTTTGATGAGCGAATGGTTCAACCCACTGTTAGTTAGTGGCTCTTATCACAATACAAGATTATTGCGCATATAAAGGCGGGGGCTTCTTTTGCCAGCGGTCCGTGCGCAGGCCACTCTTCGGCATGAATAAAGCATTCAGTGTTTAAACGTTCTTAAGCGTGAACGTCCCGACAGTGCAGGCTGTTTAGTTGATATGTTCAAAGGAACCTACCATGACCAAGAAAATTAAATACCCCATTGGCGCAAGCAGCGACCCTCTAAAGCTGGCGGAAGCGGTAGAGCGCTACGTTTCCCAAGGCGGCGTTATTAACGTCATTGCAGAAGGAGAGTCGCGGGAGACCGAATCGTCCCGGCAAACCCGGGACGCCGATCCGGAAGCGGAGCTGTGCACCAAGGTCGATCTGCTCAAGGGGCTAGTGGCCAAAGGAGCTGGGGTCGCGGCGCTGCAATACTCGCTGCGCATGAACCAGAAGGACATCAAGCGCCTGGCCAGCGAGAACGGTCTGAAGATCCGCTATTGCCAGCCTGTTCGCCGATCACGCACGTCCCGGCAAAGAGAGCCGGTAACCCTGGACGACGCCATTGCCGGACACGCCATGCATTACTCGGCGCTGGGCTACACCGTTCCTGAAATCGCTCAACTACTGGGCGTCGGGGTACGCGATATCCGGGACATTGGCAAAGCCTATCGTTTTGAGTTTCGAACAACTTCGCAGGGGGATACGGCTGAGAAAACCGCTGGCGAGGAGACAGATTTGTCAACATGACGAATGAGATGACGCACAGCGAGAGCACGTCTTTTAGCGCCTGTAAAACGAGGCAATAACCGGCCAGCGTGGGGGCGGAAAGAGTGTCGAATGAATGGCCAGCGGCACAGGGAGGACAGATGTAATGAGTGCAGCCCTGAACAGGGCTGCACATCAATCACGACAGCGATCAGAACAACTTGCGGCCCTTGTTCGCTGCAATGCGCATGCGCAATGCGTTGAGCTTGATGAAGCCCGCCGCATCTGCCTGGTTGTACGCGCCGCCGTCTTCTTCAAACGTCGCGATGTTCGCATCGAACAGCGACTCGTCGGACTTGCGACCGGTCACGATCACGTTGCCCTTATAAAGCTTCAGGCGCACGACACCATTCACGTGGGCCTGCGACGCATCGATCATCTGTTGCAGCATAAGACGCTCAGGGCTCCACCAGTAGCCGGTGTAAATCAGGCTGGCGTACTTGGGCATCAGCTCGTCTTTGAGGTGAGCGACTTCGCGGTCCAGGGTGATCGACTCGATCGCACGGTGACCACGCAGCATGATGGTGCCGCCCGGGGTCTCGTAGCAGCCGCGGGACTTCATGCCGACGTAGCGGTTCTCGACGATGTCCAGACGACCAATGCCGTGCTCGCCGCCGATGCGGTTCAAGGTGGCAAGGACGGTGGCCGGGGTCATTTCAACACCGTCCAGCGCCACGATGTCGCCGTTGCGATAGGTCAGCTCCAGATACTGCGGCTTGTCCGGTGCGTTTTCCGGCGACACTGTCCACCGCCACATGTCTTCTTCGTGTTCGGTCCAGGTGTCTTCCAGCACGCCGCCTTCATAGGAGATGTGCAGCAGGTTGGCGTCCATCGAGTACGGGGATTTTTTCTTGCCGTGGCGCTCGATCGGGATCGCGTGCTTCTCGGCGTAGTCCATGAGCTTCTCGCGGGACAGCAGGTCCCACTCACGCCATGGCGCGATCACTTTCACGCCAGGCTTGAGCGCATAGGCGCCCAATTCGAAACGAACCTGGTCGTTGCCCTTGCCGGTAGCGCCGTGGGAAATGGCGTCAGCGCCGGTTTCGTTGGCGATTTCGATGAGTCGTTTGGCGATCAGGGGACGTGCGATGGAAGTACCCAACAGGTACTCGCCTTCATAGACGGTATTGGCGCGAAACATCGGGAACACGAAATCACGCACGAACTCTTCGCGCAGGTCATCGATGTAGATTTCTTTGACGCCCATGGCTTGCGCCTTGGCGCGTGCTGGCTCGACTTCTTCGCCCTGACCCAGGTCAGCGGTGAAGGTCACCACCTCGCAGTTGTACGTATCTTGCAGCCACTTGAGGATTACCGAAGTATCCAGGCCACCGGAATACGCGAGAACTACCTTGTTTACGTCCGCCATGCCATCACTCCAACGCGTTGTACGGAAAACCGACGAGTTTACCGTTCACGCGCGGGAATTTACAGTGTCGCGACAGCTTCTGACGACAAAGCGACAGATTCTGTCAGTCAGACGACTTCGCTGCCCGTCGTCAAGAGGCCTTGGCGGGGGCCGCGCTTGCCGCTGTGGCGGGCGCAGCGCCTGGGGTTGGCGTGGCGGCAGGTGCTGGCAGTGGGGCCGGCGTCGGCGCAGGTGCAGCGGATTGCGTCACGGCCGGGGTCTGCTGCGCCACACGCTCCAGGTGAATGTTCACCCGGCGGTTGCGCGCGCGATTGGCGTTGTTGGTGTTTGGCGCCAGCGGGTATTGCTCTCCATGGAAACGCAGGGTGATCTGCTCTTCCGGGACGCCCTGGGCTTTAAGGTAGTCCATGACCGACAGCGCGCGACGCCGTGACAGGTCGCGGTTGGTCAACCGGTTGCCGCTGTTGTCGGAATGGCCGTCCAGTTCGACGTGATTGACCGTCGGATCAGCCTTCATATAAGCCAGCACAGTGTCCAGCTTGCGCCTGGCCGTAGCGTCCAGCTCGATGCCGCCACCCGGGAAACCGATCTCGGACTGCCGCACTTGCTCGAAATTCATCGGCAACAGCTTCGCGGTACAGACCTGGAAGTCACCATAGGCTTTGCTGAATTTGACCGGCAACAGCCTGACTTCCATCGCGCCGCCGCCATCTCGCAGGGTGTGACGAATCATCGGGCTGCGACCTTCCATCAAACCCGCGATCAGCCGCGTGGCCTGGGCCTGGTTGGTATTGAAAGGAATCTCGCCGTTGCCGACTTTCACTGCGCCAAGATTGAGATCTCCGCGACCCGGCTGCCACGGCGCCGCCGCGGCAATCAACGTGGCCGAGCCGGACGAAAGGCTGTAGCCATTTGCCTTCAGCCGAAACGTCGGTTGCTCGCCCGCGCGTCGCACGAATTCGCCCGCACCGAAATCGGCGATCGGTTGAGTCAGTCTGCACTCGAACTGGTCGCCTTCCACCTTCCACTCAATATTCTCCAGACGCGTCTGGAAGGTGAGCGCCACGGCCGGCAGGCTGGCAAACGCGCTGAGCAGGGCTAGATATCGCTGGCGCACGGGAGGCTCCACTAAATTCACGTGTAACAAGATTTATGACTTACACGTGGCTATCGGTAACTTCCCGCAAAACTTGATAGCGAGTGCCTGGAGGAGTCTTTTCCGGTAGCATTCCCAGCGAGTTTGACCCGCCTGGAATCCCCAATGTCCGAACGCCTGACCCTCCTGCGCCCCGACGACTGGCATATCCATCTTCGAGATGGCGCTGTTTTGCCCCACACCGTCGCCGACGTAGCGCGCACCTTTGGCCGCGCGATCATCATGCCGAACCTCGTGCCCCCGGTACGCAACGCGGAGCAAGCGGACGCCTATCGTCAGCGCATCCTCGCTGCACGTCCGCAAGGCAGCCGCTTCGAGCCGCTGATGGTGCTTTACCTCACTGACCTGACGCAGCCCGAGGAGATTCGCGCCGCGAAGGCCAGTGGCTTCGTGTATGCCGCCAAGTTGTACCCGGCAGGCGCGACGACCAATTCCGATTCCGGTGTCACCAGCGTCGACAAGATCTTCCCGGTGCTCGAGGCGATGGCTGAGGTGGGCTTGCCGCTGCTCATCCACGGCGAAGTGACCCGCGGCGACATCGACGTGTTCGACCGTGAAAAGATTTTCATCGACGAGCACATGCGACGTGTCGTCGAGCGTTTTCCGACGCTGAAAGTGGTGTTCGAACACATCACCACCGCCGACGCCGTGCAGTTCGTCAATGAAGCTTCGGCCAATGTGGGCGCGACCATCACTGCCCACCATTTGCTGTACAACCGCAACCATATGCTGGTCGGCGGCATTCGCCCTCACTTCTATTGCCTGCCGATTCTCAAGCGCAACACCCACCAGGTTGCCCTGCTCGATGCCGCCACCAGCGGCAGCAGCAAGTTCTTCCTCGGTACGGACTCCGCGCCCCACGCGCAGCACGCGAAAGAAGCGGCGTGCGGTTGTGCCGGCTGCTACACCGCATTCGCCGCCATCGAGCTTTACGCCGAGGCGTTCGAATCACGCAACGCGCTGGACAAGCTGGAAGGCTTCGCCAGTTTGCACGGCCCGGCGTTCTATGGTCTGCCGACCAACACCGACACCATTACCCTGGTTCGTGACGAGTGGACGGCCCCCGCCAGCCTGCCGTTTGGCGAGCTTTCTGTTATCCCGCTGCGCGCCGGTGAAAAACTGCGCTGGCGCCTGCTGGAGGAACACGCGTGAGTGAAGATCATTACGAAGACGAGCAAGAAGGCTCCGGCGGCGGCACTGGCTCCCGGCACCCGATGGCTGCCCGTTTTCGCGGTTACCTGCCCGTTGTCGTTGACGTAGAAACTGGCGGGTTCAATTGCGCCACTGATGCGTTGCTGGAGATCGCCGCCACCACCATCGGCATGGATGAGAAAGGCTTTGTCTTCCCGGACCACACCTATTTCTTCCGTGTCGAACCGTTCGAGGGCGCCAACGTGGAAGCCGCGGCGCTGGAGTTCACCGGCATCAAGCTGGATCACCCGCTGCGCATGGCCGTGAGTGAAGAAACCGCGCTGACGGACATCTTCCGCGGCATCCGCAAGGCGCTGAAAGCCAACGGCTGCAAGCGTGCGATCCTGGTCGGCCACAACGCCAGCTTCGACCTGGGCTTTCTCAACGCAGCGGTCGCGCGGCTGGACATGAAGCGCAATCCGTTTCACCCGTTCTCCAGCTTCGACACCGCGACGCTGGCGGGCCTTGCGTACGGCCAGACTGTCCTGGCCAAAGCCTGCCAGTCGGCGGACATCGATTTCGACGGTCGCGAGGCCCACTCGGCCCGTTACGACACCGAGAAGACTGCCGAGCTGTTCTGCGGCATCGTCAACCGCTGGAAAGAAATGGGCGGCTGGCACGACTTCGACAACTGAGTCGATGCGGCTGCGCAATAAACGAACCGGCCCATGTGGCCGGTTTTTTTATGGGTGGGGATTGGCAGGCAGTGATCGGCTCAAACTCCGTCAGCGCCCCGACTGGCCCCTTCCCGGCTAAAGCCGGTCCCACTAAAAGCAGGGCGTGCATTCAGCGAGATCGGCGGCGCCCCCCTGTAGGACCGGCTTCAGCCGGGAAGCTCTTGATCTGCTTCTGATCTGCTTCTGATCTGCTTCTGATCTGCCTTTGATCTTCATACGCAAAAAGCCCAAACACCGCAGAACGCGACTTGGGTGCAGGCTGAACGCAGGTTTCGCGGAGTGGGCCGAGCGGCATGGATGCCGCGAGAGCCGCCCCCCGCCATGGATGGCGGATGGCGGCGGGCCCACGGAGCGAGACCGGAGTGAGGGTATTCCGACGAAGGAGGAACCCAACCAGGAGCAGGGCCTTTTTGGTTACTTTTTCGGCTCTTGGAAAAAGTGACCCGCCGTAAGGGCGGAACCGTAATCAGCACCACCGCCGATAATGGATATACACACAACCCTCACAAGCGATCATGCCTATCGCCGCAGCCGACCACTCATCGGTAGCCACGCGAAGAAGCCTGAGTAGTTTTGACAAGCATTCTCATTAACATTAGTATCCCTCGCATTGAGCCAATCACTCAGCGACGGTTTCTTATATGTATGTCTGCCTCTGCCAAGGTGTTACCGACGGACAAATCCGTGAAGCAATCATGGAAGGATGCTGCAGCTATCGTGACGTCCGCGAGACCCTCGGTGTCGCCAGCAAGTGTGGGAAATGTGCCTGCCTCGCCAAGGAAGTGGTGCGTGAAACCCTGACCGAGCTGCAAACCAGCCACGCCGCCCTCGCCTATCCCGCAGAATTTTCAGCTGCCTGAAAGACCGCTTTCAAACAAAACCGGGCCCTGTCCGGTTTTTTTATGCCTTTAATTCAATCGCTTAGCAACAAGATGCGGAACACAAACATTCTTATTCCTATTTATTTTCACTTATTATTCAATAACTTAGGTTTGACAGAGTTATAGGCTGGGCTCAGACTTCCCGCCTGCATTACCTATATCTTCGACAGGACCCCGATCATGAAAGGCGACATCACAGTCATCCAGCATCTCAACAAGATCCTCGGTAACGAGCTGGTCGCGATCAACCAGTACTTCCTGCATGCGCGCATGTATGAAGACTGGGGCCTGAACAAGCTGGGCAAACACGAGTACCACGAATCCATCGACGAGATGAAACACGCTGACAAACTGATCAAGCGCATCCTGTTTCTGGAAGGCCTCCCGAACCTGCAGGACCTGGGCAAGATCCTGATCGGCGAGCACACCAAGGAAATGCTTGAGTGTGACCTGCGCATCGAGCGCAAGGGCCACGCCGATTTGAAAGCCGCCATCGCGCACTGCGAAACCGTCGGCGACTTCGGCAGCCGCGAAATGCTGGAAGACATTCTGGAATCGGAAGAAGAGCACATCGACTGGCTGGAAACCCAGCTGGGCCTGATCGACAAGGTCGGCATCGAGAACTACCTGCAGTCTCAGATGGGCGAAGAGGACTGATTCTCGTCCCTGCCTCCCAACAAGACCGCCCAATAAAAAGCCCCGCTTCTCGGCAGAGAGCGGGGCTTTTTTACGACTGCCGAAATCAGGCAGTGGCGTTTTTCGCAACAGCGGCTTTCACCAGTTCCTGCAGCGAACCGTCAGCCTGCATTTCAGTGATGATGTCGCTACCGCCGACCAGCTCACCACCGACCCACAGCTGCGGGAACGTTGGCCAGTTGGCGTACTTCGGCAGGTTGGCGCGGATTTCCGGGTTCTGCAGGATATCGACGTACGCGAACTTTTCGCCACACGCCATCAGTGCCTGAGAAGCCTTGGCCGAAAAGCCACACTGCGGGGCATTCGGAGCACCTTTCATGTAGAGCAGAACGGTGTTGCTGGCAATCTGGTCTTTGATCGTTTCGATAATATCCATGGAGCACCTCGGCTAAACTTTACGACTGTATGTGTCGACACGGTGGCGCATTCTAAACGATTCCCGAGCATAACGCTCGGTCTTGGCCTTGACCGCCCCCATGACCGTCATGCCGCCGCAACCGTAACCGGCACCCCGTTCAGCACGGCGTTCCCGGAAATGCCATCCAGCGCACGCTCGTCAGTCAGGTCATTCGCGCTTTCACCTGGCTGAGCCGTCGCGATGTCCATTCTCACGCCCGGACGACCGTGGCCCCAGCCGTGGGGCAGGCTTACGACGCCGGGCATCATCTCGATGCTGCCCATCACTTCTACCTCAATGACGCCTACCCGCGAACTGACCCTGACCCGCTGTCCGTCCATCAACCCTCGGCTGAGCAAGTCGTCGGGGTGCATCAACAACTGATGCCGCGGCTTGCCTTTCACCAGACGATGGAAGTTGTGCATCCATGAATTATTGCTGCGCACATGACGCCGACCGATGAGCATCAGGCCACCGGCCTGGGGCGAAGGCTCCCCGGCAAAACGGGCCAGGTCAGCGAGAATCACGGGCGGGGCGGCCTGTACCCGCTGGTTGAAGGTTTTAAGACGCTTGGCAAGGTTGGGCTTGAGCGGCCCCAGGTCCAGGCCGTGGGGGTACTGCGCGAGTGTCTCCAGCGACAATTTGAGCGGCGAAGCATCACCATACAGCCCGGCCCGCAGACCGCGATCGACCATCTGCGCAGGCGGCATCGTCGGTTTCAATTCGCGCCCGGTTTTCAGTGCGAACGCCTGGGCGAGGCCGACGAAGATTTCCCAGTCGTGCAGCGCACCCTCGGGCTTGGCAAGAATCGCACGGTTGAATCGGGTGACGTTGCGCACGGCGAACATGTTGAACGTGGTGTCGTAGTGGTCATTTTCCAGCGCAGACGTCGACGGCAGGATGAGGTCCGCGTGCCGTGTGGTTTCGTTGATGTACAAATCGACGCTGACCATGAACTCCAGCCCTTCGAGCGCGGTGTCAAGCTGACGGCCGTTCGGTGTCGACAACACCGGGTTGCCCGCCACGGTAATCAGCGCCTTGATCTGGCCCTCCCCCGGGGTCAGCATTTCCTCGGCCAGCGCAGAGACCGGCAGCTCGCCGCCGTATTCCGGCAGTTGCGAAACGCGGCTCTGCCAGCGGTTGAAGCTGCCGCCGGAGGTCGACGCCACCAGATCCAGCGCCGGCTCGGTGCACAGCGCACCGCCTGGCCGATCGAGATTGCCGGTGACCAGGTTGATCAGTTGCACCAGCCAGTGGCACAGCGTGCCGAACGCCTGGGTAGAAATGCCCATGCGCCCGTAGCACACGCCGCGTTCGGCGGCGGCGAAGTCCCGTGCGAGCTGCCTGATCTGCTCGGCAGGCACGCCGCATCGAGGGCTCATCGCCTCGGCGTTCATCTCGCTGATGGCCGCGCGGACGTCCTCCAGACCATCAACCGCAAGGTGGCTCTCACGGGTCAGGCCTTCGGCAAACAGGGTATGCAACAAGCCGAACAGAAACGCCGCGTCGCCGCCCGGCCGGATGAACAGGTGCTTATCGGCTATGGCGGCGGTTTCGCTGCGGCGCGGATCGACCACAATGACCTTGCCGCCACGGGCCTGAATCGCTTTCAGACGCTTCTCAACGTCGGGCACGGTCATGATGCTGCCGTTGGACGCCAGCGGATTACCGCCGAGGATGAGCATGAAATCGGTGTGGTCAATATCGGCGATGGGCAGCAGCAGGCCGTGGCCGTACATCAAATGACTGGTCAGGTGGTGTGGCAACTGGTCCACAGAGGTTGCGGAGTAGCGGTTACGGGTTTTCAGCAGCCCGAGAAAATAATTGCTGTGGGTCATCAGCCCATAGTTATGCACGCTAGGGTTGCCCTGGTACACCGCCACCGCATTTTGCCCATGACGCGCCTGAATGCCGGCCAGGCGCTCGGCGATCAGATCAAACGCGGCCTGCCACTCGATCGGCTGCCAGTCGTTGCCGATACGCTGCATGGGCTGCCGGAGCCGATCGGGGTCATTCTGGATGTCTTGCAGCGCGACGGCTTTGGGGCAGATGTGCCCGCGACTGAACGTGTCCTGCGCATCACCCTTTATGGAGGTAATCAGGGTGCTGGCATCGTCCAGCAGGGTGGTTTCGAGGGTGAGGCCGCAAATCGCCTCGCACAGGTGACAGGCACGGTGGTGGAGAGTCTTGGTCATCGCCAGTCTCGAGTTTTTATAGGGCGATCAGCCGATCGCGGATACAAAACTATGGGACCTGTCCGGGCGATGCGCCAGAAATGTCAGCGCCGTGAATCGGGCAGCATCAGGCGAGCCGATAGCTCACCCGATGAAAGAAGTGTCACTCAGGAAGCAGAGCCACCGATAGGCGTAACCACCTTGCGCTGCATCTGCACCTCATGAACCGTTTCGATCTGTTCCTGAGACACCTGGATGCCGGTGAGTTCGCCGATCAGCCGCCAGTGTTCGTCGAGTCCGGCGCTGATGGTTGCCATGCGATCGATCATCCGGCGCCCCGCAGAACGGGTCACTTCGTCTTCGCTGCGCATCAGTTCGAACGACATCGACGTCATGGACGCCGTGAGGTGCGTAAGGGTCCGAGCCGTAAGCCCGAGTAGTTCCGTCAGTTGTTGCTCTTTTGAATCCATTCCCCACCTCTTTTGGAGGACATAAGCCGCCTTTATAACCCACGCCGATGGTTTAGGAAACGTCCGGGTCTCCGCGGCGTGAAGCATGTCGCATAAGGCTGCACAGTGGTTTGCGACTGTTACGAATCAGGCAGTAATCGCGGCGACGCCAAAGAGCGTTACAAGCGAGCTGTCTGATCAGGACTAATGCGATGGCGAATGGCCTGCGCAGAAACATGACTGTAGCACTTCGTTACATGAAATGCGTCCTGCGAACGCCGCTTTCAGGCTACCGAACGTCCGACTACGATTTTCGGTCACGGCGGGCCTTGGCATCAGGCGACATTTTCTTATACCCTCGCGCCTTCCCTATTCGTCGCCCCGTGCGGCTTTCGCCGCAGGTCTCGCCCGTTTTTCCGAAAAACCCGGCTTTGAGGATCTGCGGTCTGTTGCAGACAAGGTAGTTAATGATGAGCGCAAGGCACTTTCTCTCGATGATGGACTACACCCCCGCTGAGCTGGTCGGGGTGATTCGTCGCGGCGTTGAGCTGAAGGACCTGCGAAATCGAGGCGTGCTCTTCGAGCCATTGAAGGGCCGCATCCTGGCAATGATCTTCGAAAAATCCTCGACCCGGACCCGTGTCTCGTTCGAAGCCGGGATGATCCAGCTGGGCGGCCAGGCCATCTTCCTCTCCCCTCGGGACACCCAGCTGGGCCGTGGCGAGCCGATTGCCGATGGCGCACGGGTCATGTCGCGGATGGTCGATGCGGTGATGATCCGCACCTTCGCCCACAGCAACCTCACCGAATTCGCCGCCCATTCCCGCGTACCGGTGATCAACGGCCTGTCCGATGACCTTCACCCCTGCCAGTTGCTGGCCGACATGCAAACGTTCCTCGAACACCGCGGCTCCATTCAGGGCAAGACCGTGGCGTGGATCGGCGATGGCAACAACATGTGCAACAGCTATATAGAAGCCGCGATTCAGTTCGACTTTCAGTTGCGTGTTGCGTGTCCGGAAGGCTACGAACCCAGCGCGCATTACCTGGCTCTGGCGGGCGATCGCGTGACATTGATCCGCGATCCCCACGAAGCGGTGAAAGGCGCGCACCTGGTCTCAACCGATGTGTGGACGTCCATGGGTCAGGAAGAAGAAGCCGCCAAGCGTCTGGCCCTGTTCAAACCTTTCCAGGTCACTCGCGAGATGCTCGACCGCGCTGCTGACGATGTGATTTTCATGCACTGCCTGCCGGCGCACCGTGGTGAAGAGATCAGCGAGGACCTGCTGGATGACCCGCGCTCGGTGGCGTGGGATCAGGCGGAGAACCGGCTGCATGCGCAAAAAGCCCTGCTGGAATTCCTCGTCGCTCCTGCCTTCGCTGCCCCATGAGTCAGCCCCTGCTGCTGACGCTGCATGACCTCGCCTGCGGTTATCAGGACCAACGCGTGGTGCAGCACCTCAATCTGCACCTGAACGCCGGCGACATCGGTTGCCTGTTGGGTTCCTCCGGCTGCGGCAAGACCACTACCTTGCGCGCCATCGCCGGTTTCGAACCGGTGCACAAGGGCGAGATCACCCTGGCGGGTAACGTCATTTCCCGACCCGGGTTTACCCTGGCCCCGGAGAAGCGCCGGATCGGCATGGTGTTTCAGGACTATGCCCTGTTCCCCCACCTCACCGTGGCCGACAACATCGCCTTCGGCATCCGCAATCATCCGCGCCAGAAGCAGGTGGTTCAGGAAATGCTGGAGCTGGTCAATCTCGGCGCGCTGGGCACGCGTCATCCCCATGAGCTTTCCGGTGGACAGCAGCAGCGTGTGGCGCTGGCCCGCGCACTTGCCCCTGAGCCGCAGTTGCTGCTGCTCGATGAACCGTTTTCGAACCTGGATGGCGAGTTGCGACGGCGCCTGAGCCATGAGGTGCGCGACATTCTCAAGGCCCGGGGCACCAGCGCGATTCTGGTGACCCACGACCAGGAAGAGGCTTTTGCCGTAAGCGACCACGTCGGCGTGTTCAAAGACGGGCGGCTGGAGCAGTGGGATACGCCCTACAACCTCTATCACGAGCCGGCGACGCCTTATGTCGCCAGTTTCGTCGGTCAGGGTTATTTCATTCGCGGGCAACTGATCGATGCCGAATCGGTGCAGACCGAGTTGGGTGTGCTGCGCGGCAATCGCGCCTATGCCGGCGCGCCAGGCACTCCGATGGATGTCCTGCTGCGCCCTGATGACATTGTTTATGCGCCCGACGGCCCGATAAAGGCCCGCGTGGCGAGCCTGAATTTTCAGGGCGCGGCGACCCTGTACCGCCTGCAGTTGCCGACGGGCACGCAACTGGAGGCGTTGTTCCCCAGCCATGTGGATCTGCGCGCCGGTGATCAGGTCGGCTTCACGGTGTCAGCCGAGCATCTGGTGCTGTTTCCGGCCTCGGGCAGCGTGCCGGTGCATCGGAGCGTTCCGGTGCATCGGGACGTGGTGATCTGAGGGCCTGTCGTTCTCGACCAGGCACTTTCAGCCCGATATCGACTAACTCAGTATCAACGCGCCGCTGGCGACCAGCGTCGCGTGCCCGCCGATTTTCACGCGCTCCCCCTCAAGCCGGCAGAACAGCTCCCCTCCCCGCGTCGACGCCTGATAGCCCGTCAGGCTGAACTTGTTCAGCCGGGCCGACCAGTAGGGAATCAGGCTGCAGTGCGTCGAGCCCGTGACCGGGTCTTCATTGATGCCGATGCCCGGCGCAAAGTAGCGCGACACAAAATCGTAGCGCTCGCCGTCACCTTTTGCGGTCACGATCACGCCGGGCCACGGCAAACGCGCGAGGGCGGCGAAGTCAGGCTTGCAATCGCGAACGGCCTGCTCGGACTCCAGCACCACCAGCAATTCCGCAGCGCTCAGCACGTCGACGACGGCAACCCCAAGGGCGCGTTCGATTTCCACCGTCACACCCTGCTCGGCGGGCGGCATGGACGGAAAGTCCAGGACCAGCCGATTGCCCTCGCGGCTCACGCTCAACTCGCCGGATTTGCCAGTGAAGTGGATCACCTCGGCCTTCTCGCCGTATTTCTCGAACAGCACGAAGGCGCTGGCCAGGGTCGCATGTCCGCACAACGGCACTTCATGGGTCGGTGTGAACCAGCGTATGTGCCAGCCCGGTGCTTCACGGACCAAAAACGCGGTCTCCGACAGATTGTGCTCTGAGGCAATCTGCTGCATCAATTGATCGGAAAGCCAGGCGTCCAGGCGGTAGACCATTGCCGGGTTGCCTGAGAACGGGCGGTCGGTGAAGGCGTCGACCTGATGGAATTCAAGCTTCATGGAAGGCATCCCCGAGTAAAGAAACGCGGCAACCCGTTCCGGGCGCTGCGGGTCTGCGGTCAGTGTCACCGCATGAAAGAGTCTGGCATTTCTGACAAACCCGAAGAATCATTCCCGGCCAATACGGGCAAAGGTCGCACCGGTGTGTTGTGCAAGTACGGCGGCGGGCAGTTCGACTTCGAGCCCTCGTCGACCGGCGCTGACAAAAATCGTCGCGAACGGTTGAGCGGACTCATCAATGAAGGTGCGCAGCCTTTTCTTCTGCCCCAGCGGGCTGATCCCGCCCAGTAGATAGCCGGTGGCACGCTGGGCGGCGGCCGGGTCAGCCATTTCGGCCTTCTTGGCGCCGGCGGCATGGGCCAGGGCCTTCAGGTCCAGCGAGCCCACCACCGGAACGACCGCCACCAGCAGCTCGCCTTTTTCGGTGCTGGCCAGCAGCGTCTTGAACACCTGAGCGGGGGCCAGATCGAGCTTTTCTGCCGCTTCCAGGCCATACGATGCGGCCTTGGGATCATGCTCGTAACTGTGGACGCGATGTTCGGCCCGAACCTTTTTCAGTAAATCCAATGCAGGGGTCATGCAGTGCTCCAGACAACCAGACACTTTATTGTTTGCTGCCGATACTTTAGGCCATTGGTTATCGAAATGCCTGCATTCGAGAAGGACTTATCCACTAATATCGGCGTCTTGGAACATTCATCGATAAGGTTCGCTTTCGACCTTTGACAAGGTTCGTTTACGTCTATATTTTTTCGAATACGAATATCTCGCTTGCTTCCTTGACGCCATCCCGGTATTCAGTGCGCAAAGGCACTGAGCACTGGCAACACAACGGACGGCCGTTTCCGGAAACTCGCTACATCACCAGGCATTCACCATGACCGACACCGAAAATAAGAATTACATCATCGCTCTGGATCAAGGCACCACCAGCTCCCGCGCCATCATTTTTGACCGTGACGCCAACGTGGTCAGCAGCGCCCAGAGCGAGTTCGTTCAGCATTATCCCCAGCCTGGCTGGGTCGAGCACGATCCGATGGAGATCTTCGCGACCCAGACCGCGTGCATGACCAAGGTGCTGGCGCAGGCGAATCTGCATCACAACCAGATCGCCGGGATCGGTATCACCAACCAGCGCGAAACCACGGTGGTCTGGGAAAAGGACACCGGCCGGCCGATCTACAACGCCGTGGTCTGGCAATGCCGCCGCAGCACCGAGATCTGCCAGCAACTCAAGCGTGACGGTCTGGAAGACTACATCCGCGACACCACCGGTCTGGTCATCGATCCCTACTTTTCCGGCAGCAAACTGAAGTGGATTCTCGATCACGTTGAGGGCAGCCGTAAGCGCGCCCGCCGTGGCGAGTTGCTGTTCGGCACCGTCGACAGTTGGCTGATCTGGAAATTTACCGGCGGCAAGGTGCACGTCACTGACTACACCAACGCCTCACGCACGATGATGTTCAACATCCATACGCTGGAATGGGATCAGCGCATGCTCGACGTGCTCGACGTGCCCCGGGAAATGTTGCCGGAGGTCAAGTCGTCATCCGAAGTCTATGGCCACAGCAAAAGCGGCATCCCCATCGCCGGGATCGCCGGGGATCAGCAATCGGCGTTGTTCGGCCAGATGTGCGTCGAGCCGGGTCAGGCGAAGAACACCTACGGCACCGGCTGCTTCCTGCTGATGAACACGGGCAAGAAAGCCGTCAAATCCAATCACGGTCTGTTGACCACCATCGGCTGCGGTCCGCGCGGTGAAGTGGCATACGCACTGGAGGGCGCGGTGTTCAACGGCGGCTCCACCGTGCAGTGGCTGCGCGACGAGCTGAAAATCGTCAACGACTCCATGGACACCGAATACTTCGCCACCAAAGTGAAGAACAGCAATGGCGTCTATCTGGTGCCTGCGTTCACCGGTCTGGGCGCGCCCTACTGGGACCCGTATGCACGGGGCGCCTTGTTCGGCCTGACCCGTGGCGTGAAGGTCGATCACATCATTCGGGCCGCGCTGGAGTCCATCGCCTACCAGACCCGCGATGTGCTCGACGCCATGCAACAGGATGCCGGCGAGCCGCTCAAGGCCCTTCGCGTTGACGGCGGCGCAGTGGCGAACAACTTCCTCATGCAGTTCCAGGCCGACATTCTCGGCACGCCGGTGGAGCGCCCGAAAATGCGCGAAACCACCGCGTTGGGCGCGGCCTATCTGGCAGGTCTCGCGATCGGGTTCTGGAGCGGGCTCGACGAGCTGAGGGGCAAAGCGGTCATCGAGCGCAAGTTCGAGCCGCAATGCGATGACGCCGAGAAGGAAAAGCTCTACGCCGGCTGGCGCAAGGCAGTAGACCGCACGCGCGACTGGGAACCCCACGAAGAGGCCGAATAAGCGCGATCCCGGACGGGGCGTCAGGGGCATTTTTTCCGGCTGACAGGTAATGGCTGCCTGCGGCATCATGGGCGCCCGTGCCCGAAGGATAAAAAATGAATCTGCCACCCCGTCAACAGCAGATCCTCGAGCTGGTCCGTGAGCGCGGCTACGTCAGCATTGAGGAAATGGCGCAGCTGTTCGTCGTGACCCCGCAAACCATCCGCCGCGACATCAATCAGCTCGCGGAAATGAATCTCCTGCGTCGCTACCACGGCGGCGCGGCCTACGATTCCAGCATCGAAAACACTGCTTACGCCATGCGTGCCGATCAGATGCGCGATGAGAAGCAGCGCATCGCCGAGGCCATCGCCGCACAGATCCCGGATCACGCGTCGCTGTTCATCAACATCGGCACCACCACCGAATCCATTGCCCGCGCGCTGCTCAACCATAACCACCTGAAGATCATCACCAACAACCTGCACGTGGCGTCGATTCTCAGCGGCAAGGACGACTTCGAAGTGCTGCTGGCCGGCGGCAATGTGCGCCGCGATGGCGGCGTGGTCGGTCAAGCGAGCGTGGACTTCATCACCCAGTTCAAGGTCGATTTCGCCCTGGTGGGCATCAGCGGAATCGACGAGGACGGCAGCCTGCTGGATTTCGATTATCAGGAAGTGCGCGTTTCCCAGGCGATCATCGCCAACGCGCGTCAGGTGATTCTGGCTGCGGACTCCAGCAAGTTCGGCCGCAACGCGATGGTTCGACTGGGACCGATCACGTTGATCGACTGCCTGGTGACGGACCAGACGCCCGTGCCAGCGCTGTCGCAACTGCTGACCCAGAACAAGATTCGGCTGGAAGTGGTTTAACCCCGATCCATGAGCGAGCGCGATTCCGGCGCTCGCCTCACCTCCGATGTTCGCTTTTGTTCCTTTCCCTTTTCTCTGATCAGTATTTTCAATGAATACTGAGTAGCTGTGTTCGCCTTATTGCGCTACTATTTTCGGAAATGAACATAAATGTTCGAATTCGCCCTCCCAGTAGCGCAACATTCGAACGCGATCGAACACTCAGGAGGCCCCGATGGCCCAGTCCAGTTTGCCGACCCCACCCCTTTCCGAGGTCTACGACGTTGCCGTGATCGGTGGTGGCATCAATGGTGTCGGCATCGCGGCAGACGCATCGGGCCGGGGCCTTTCAGTCTTTCTCTGCGAGAAGGACGACCTCGCCAGCCACACCTCTTCGGCCAGCAGCAAGCTGATCCACGGTGGCCTACGTTACCTTGAGCATTACGAATTCCGTCTGGTTCGCGAAGCGCTGGCCGAACGTGAAGTGCTCCTGGAAAAAGCACCGCACATCGTCAAGCCGATGCGCTTCGTATTGCCCCACCGTCCGCACCTGCGCCCCGCGTGGATGATCCGCGCCGGGCTGTTCCTGTATGACCACCTTGGCAAACGCGAGAAGCTGGCAGGCTCGAAAAGCATTCGCTTTGGCGCCAACAGCCCATTGAACAGCTCGATTACCAAAGGCTTCGAATACTCAGATTGCTGGGTTGACGATGCACGTCTGGTCGTCCTCAACGCCATGGCCGCCCGTGAAAAAGGCGCGCACATCCATACCCAGACCCGCTGCCTGGGCGCCCATCGCAGCGGCGGCGTGTGGCACATGAACATGGAGCGTGCGGATGGCAGTCAGTTTTCCATTCGCGCCAAAGCCTTGGTGAATGCGGCGGGTCCATGGGTTGCCAAGTTCATTCGTGAAGATCTGAAGCTCGAATCGCAGTACGGCATTCGCCTGATTCAGGGCAGCCACTTGATCGTGCCGAAACTGTACGAAGGTGAAAACGCCTTCATTCTGCAGAACGAAGATCAGCGCATCGTGTTCGCCATTCCGTACCTGGAACGCTTCACCATCATTGGTACGACGGACCGCGAATATTCTGACGACCCGGGCAAAGTAGCGATCACCGAAGGCGAGACCGATTACCTGCTGAAGATCGTGAATGATCACTTCAAGAAGCAACTCAGCCGCGCCGACATTCTGAGCACGTGGTCAGGCGTGCGGCCGCTGTGCAATGACGAGTCGGACAACCCGTCGGCGATCACCCGCGACTACACCCTTTCGCTGTCGGGCAGCGCCCAAGAGGCGCCGATCCTGTCCGTGTTCGGCGGCAAGCTGACGACCTACCGCAAACTGGCGGAGTCGGCGATGCAGCAACTGGCGCCGTTCTTCCCGCAGATGAAGCCAAGCTGGACCGCGAAAGCCAGCCTCCCGGGCGGTGAGAGCATGACCACGCCTCAGGCACTGGCCGCCGAGCTGCAGCAGCGTTGTGCATGGCTGCCGGCCGAAATCGCCAAGCGCTGGGCCATTACCTATGGCTCACGCAGCTGGCGCATCGTGGAGGGCGTTCAGACGCTGGGCGAAATGGGCGAACACTTGGGCGGCGGTCTGTACAGCCGCGAAGTGGACTACCTGTGCAGTGAGGAATGGGCGACCAAGGCCCAGGACATTCTGTGGCGCCGGACCAAGCTGGGTCTGTTCACCACCGACGAAGAGCATCAGAAGGTTCAGGCGTACCTGGGCAACGAGGCACGCCGCAACGGGGCCGTTGAGCGTATTGAATGGCCCGTGTCGGCGCCAAAGATTCACGCATAATCTGCCAGATCCAATTCCCGGCTGAAGCCGGTCCCATGGAATCACCGCGATTCTGTTGGACCGGCTTTAGCCGGGAAAGCGTCAGACAGCACACCGCAAAACCATCTGCCTCAACACGCCCCACCCCGCCGCTATCATTCGGATTCCCGAACATCTCGCCCCACCCGATTCGGAATCCCGGACGGCCGATCCGCCTCGCACACTTCCCTCCTCCATAAATAGCCAACACTTTCATACCCTTAGCTTCGGTCACCTCTCTGGCATGACTCATGCTCTACACTCTTGCACGATTGCTTCGATGTAGCGTGTCGCCTGACTGGGCCGCCGTTGAAGCGCTCTGAAACGATAGGGCCGTCCAAGACCGGCCCAATAAAAAAAACAATGTCGAGGAAAAACAGATGCGCATCGTTCCCCAACTCCTGGGCGCAGCCATTGCTGCCGCTCTGATCACCACCCCCGTTTTCGCCGCCGAACTCACCGGCACGCTTAAAAAAATCAAAGAGTCCGGCACCATCACCCTCGGTCACCGCGACTCCTCCATTCCTTTTTCCTATATCGCTGATGCTTCCGGCGTGCCAGTGGGTTACTCCGCTGACATCCAGCTGAAGATCGTCGAAGCGATCAAGAAAGACCTGGACATGCCTGATCTGAAGGTCAAGTACAACCTGGTCACTTCCCAGACCCGCATCCCGCTGGTCCAGAACGGCACCGTCGACGTCGAATGTGGTTCGACCACCAACAACGCCGAGCGCGCCCAGCAAGTCGACTTCTCCGTCGGCATTTTCGAAATCGGCACGCGTCTGCTGAGCAAAGCTGACTCGTCCTACAAAGACTTCAATGACCTCAAGGGCAAGAACGTCGTGACCACGGCGGGCACCACGTCCGAGCGCCTCCTCAAGGCGATGAACGCCGACAAACAGATGGGCATGAACGTGATTTCGGCCAAGGACCACGGCGAGTCGTTCCAGATGCTGGAATCGGGCCGCGCCGTTGCCTTCATGATGGACGACGCCCTGCTTGCAGGCGAAATGGCCAAGGCCAAGAAGCCGACCGACTGGGCCGTTACCGGCACCCCTCAGTCCTACGAAATCTACGGTTGCATGGTTCGCAAGGAAGACCCTGCGTTCAAGAAAGCCGTCGACGACGCCATCGTTGCGACCTACAAATCGGGCGAGATCAACAAGATCTACGACAAGTGGTTCACCCAGCCGATTCCACCAAAAGGCCTGAACCTGATGTTCCCGATGAGCGAACAGCTCAAAGCGCTGATCGCCAACCCGAACGACAAGCCGGCGCCGGACAAGAAGGCCTGAGTCCTTCGCTCCGCCATTCTGACAACGTGAAAAGCCTGACTTCCGGAGACGCCCTGCGTTTCCGGAAGCCGCTACCTGGCGCGTGCGTGCATAACGATCGATAAGAGGGGAGACCCTGATGAACTACAACTGGGACTGGGGCGTGTTCTTCAAGTCCACGGGCGTCGGCAGCGAGACCTATCTGGACTGGTACATCACCGGGCTGGGCTGGACCATCGCCATTGCCGTTGCTGCCTGGATCATTGCGTTGCTGCTGGGCTCGGTGCTCGGGGTGATGCGCACGGTGCCCAACCGCATCGTTTCTTCAATTGCCGCGATTTACGTGGAAATCTTCCGTAACGTGCCACTGCTGGTGCAGCTGTTCATCTGGTACTTCCTGGTGCCGGATCTGCTGCCTGAGAACCTGCAGGAGTGGTACAAGCAAGACCTTAACCCGACGACTTCAGCGTTCCTGAGTGTTGTCGTGTGCCTGGGCCTGTTCACCGCCGCACGTGTGTGCGAGCAAGTGCGCACCGGTATTCAGGCGCTGCCGGTGGGGCAGGAATCCGCTGCGCGCGCCATGGGTTTCAAGCTGCCGCAGATCTACTGGAACGTGCTGCTGCCCCAGGCGTACCGGATCATCATTCCGCCGCTCACCTCCGAATTCCTCAACGTGTTCAAGAACTCGTCCGTGGCGTCGCTGATCGGCCTGATGGAGTTGCTCGCGCAGACCAAACAGACCGCCGAGTTTTCCGCGAACCTGTTCGAAGCCTTCACCCTGGCGACGCTGATCTACTTCACCCTGAACATGAGCCTGATGCTGCTCATGCGCCTGGTCGAGAAGAAAGTAGCGGTGCCAGGCCTGATCTCCGTGGGAGGTAAATAATGGACTTCTCTGGAGTGATTCCTGCGATCCCGGGCATGTGGAACGGCATGCTCATGACCTTGCAGTTGATGGTCATGGGCATCGTGGGCGGCATCATCATCGGCACGATTCTGGCGCTGATGCGGTTGTCGTCGAACAAGCTGGCGTCACGTCTTGCCGGCGCCTACGTCAACTACTTCCGGTCAATCCCACTGCTGCTGGTCATCACCTGGTTCTACCTGGCGGTGCCGTTCGTGCTGCGCTGGATCACCGGCGAAGACACGCCGATCGGCGCGTTCACCTCCTGCGTCGTGGCATTCATGATGTTCGAGGCGGCCTACTTCTGTGAAATCGTGCGGGCCGGCGTGCAGTCGATTTCCCGCGGCCAGATGGGCGCCGCTCAGGCGCTGGGCATGACCTACGGCCAGATGATGCGCCTGATCATCCTGCCCCAGGCGTTCCGCAAGATGACCCCGCTGCTGTTGCAGCAGAGCATCATCCTGTTTCAGGACACCTCGCTGGTCTACACGGTCGGCCTGGTCGACTTCCTCAACTCGGCACGCTCCAGCGGCGACATCATCGGGCGCTCCAACGAGTTCCTGATTGTCGCCGGTCTGGTTTACTTCACGATCAGCTTCGCCGCGTCGCGCCTGGTCAAGTTCATGCAAAAAAGGTTAGCCGTATGATTTCCATCAAAAATATCAACAAGTGGTATGGGGACTTCCAGGTGCTGACCGATTGCAGCACGGAGGTCAAAAAAGGTGAAGTGATTGTGGTCTGCGGCCCGTCGGGCTCGGGCAAGTCCACGCTGATCAAATGCGTCAATGCGCTGGAGCCGTTTCAGAAAGGCGACATCGTGGTCGATGGCACCTCAATCGCTGACCCGAAAACCAATCTGCCGAAGCTGCGTTCGCGCGTGGGCATGGTGTTCCAGCATTTCGAGCTGTTTCCGCACCTGACCATCACCGAAAACCTGACCATCGCGCAGATCAAAGTGCTGGGCCGCAGCAAGGAAGAGGCCACCAAAAAAGGCCTGCAACTACTCGAACGTGTGGGCCTGTCGGACCATGCCCACAAGCATCCGGGGCAACTGTCGGGCGGCCAGCAACAACGTGTGGCGATTGCCCGCGCACTGGCCATGGACCCGGTGGTGATGCTGTTCGATGAACCGACCTCCGCGCTCGACCCGGAGATGGTCAACGAAGTGCTCGACGTGATGGTGCAACTGGCCCATGAAGGCATGACCATGATGTGCGTGACCCACGAAATGGGCTTCGCCCGCAAAGTGGCGGATCGGGTGATCTTCATGGACAAGGGCCAGATCGTCGAAGACTGCGAAAAGGAAGAGTTCTTCGGCGACGTCAACGCGCGCTCCGAGCGGGCTCAGCAATTCCTCAACAAAATCCTGCAGCACTAAAAAGCATTAGCCCTTCGAGGGCGTAAAAACCGCCGGCCGCCCGTTCATCCCTGATGAAACGGGCGGCTGGCCGGTCCAGGACGACTGTGATGAAATGCGACCCCCCTCTCTACCGCGCCGCGCCGCCATCACTCGCCGTGAAACCCCGACTGATTCGCCATCTGTTCGTGCCACCGCTGATCATCCTGCTGATGATTGCGCTGGGCTACGTCACGTATTTGTACAGCGAGAAGAATGCCATCAAGGCGCTGGGTGAAAACGGTCAGCGTCAGCTTGAGCTGCACGCGCGCACCGTCGAGAGCGAGATCAACAAGTACAACTACCTGCCCAGCGTGCTGGAGCTGGAATCCAATGTTTCCGACCTGCTCAACCATCCGTCTGCGGAGTTGCGTTCCAAGGTCAACGATTACCTCGAAGGCCTGAACCGGCGCAGCCGCAGTCGGGCCATCTATGTGCTGGACACCACCGGCCGGGTGCTGGCGACCAGCAACTGGCGCGACGCCGACAGTTACCTCGGCGAGGACTTGTCCTTCCGCGCCTATTATCAGGACGCGATTCGCGGTTTGCCGGGGCGCTTCTACGGCATCGGCAGCACCACCGGCGAACCGGGTTATTACCTGGCCCACGGGCTGGAAGAGAAAGGCAAAATCATCGGCGTCGCGGTGATCAAGGTCCGGCTTGAAGCGCTGGAAGAGCGCTGGCAGCGCGCGCGCCTGGAAGCGTTTGTCAGCGACGAGAACGGCATCATCATCCTCTCCAGCGATCCGGCGCGACGGCTGAAATCAGTCCGCCCGCTGACCGCCGAGATCAAGGAGCGGCTGGCGCGCAGCCTGCAATATTACTGGTGGCCGCTCAACGAGCTGGTGCCGCTGGAACGTGAATCGATTGCCGACGGCGTCGAGAAGCTGACCTTTCCTGCCAACACCAGCGTCGATCATGAACACACGGTGGTGAGTTATCTGGCGCAGACCCGCGAACTGGCTGACACGCCCTGGCACCTGACCCTGCTGACACCACTGGAAGACTTGCGCCGGGAAGCCGCCAATCAGGGAATGCTGGTCGCCGTCGCCTGCGCGCTGGTGGCATTTCTGCTGATTGCCTGGAACGAGCGGCGCAAGGTGATTTCCACCCGCCTCGCCGCCCGAGAAGCGCTGGAGCAGGCGAACAACGAGCTGGAACGGCGCATCACCGACCGCACCGCCGATCTGCGCGCCAGCAACGAACGCCTGAAGGGCCAGATCCGTGAACGTCGCCAGGCCGAAGAGACCCTGCGCCAGGCCCAGGATGAATTGATCCAGGCCGGCAAACTCGCGGCCATCGGCCAGATGTCCACCAGCATCGCCCATGAACTGAATCAGCCCCTGGCGGCGCTGCGCACGTTGTCCGGCAACACCGTTCGGTTCCTCGAACGCGGTGCGCTGGACACGGCGAGTGCGAACCTGCGCACCATCAACGATCTGGTGGACCGCATGGGCCGTATCACCGCCAGCCTGCGCGCCTTTGCCCGGCGCGGGGAAGATAAAGGTCAGGCGTCCCTGGGCAAGGCAGTCGAGGCTGCAGTGCAATTGCTCGCGACGCGTCTGGACAATGCGTCACTGGCGCTGCATCAGCAGATCGACGATGTCGAACTGGCGATTGATCAGACCCGGCTTGAGCAGATTCTGGTCAACCTGATCGGCAACGCGCTGGACGCCATGCAGGCGCAGCCGCTGCCGACTCTGTGGCTGGAAGGTGACGTGTTCGAGGGCCGCTATCGGTTGCGTGTGCGGGACAACGGCCACGGCATCGACGCCGAAGCGCGCAAGCATTTGTTCGAACCCTTCTTTACCACCAAGCCTGGTGAGCAGGGCCTCGGGTTGGGTTTGACGCTGTCCGCCAGCCTTGCCACGGCGGCCGGCGGCACACTCAACGCTGAGCACCCGGCCGAGGGCGGCACGATGTTTGTGCTGGTGTTGCCGCTGGTTGACCCCGGGGCGGCGGGTGTATGAGAGACCCGTGCATCCCCAGTCTCGGTGCGACAGTTCATGTGGGAGTGAGCTTGCTCACGAAGACGGCATCCCAGCCGCTGAAGATTCAGCGGTGTGGTGATGTTTGATGAAAGCGAGTCTGCTCGCGAAAGCACCCGGGCAGCGACCCTGTTCGAAAACCTGACACACCGCTTCGCGGGCAAGCACTGGAATACACCATGAACACTGATCTGACGGTCCTCATTGTCGAAGACGACCCGCATGTCCTGCTCGGCTGCCAACAGGCGCTGGCGCTGGAAGACATTCACAGCCAGGGCGTGGGCAGCGCCGAAGAAGCGCTGGCGTTGATCAGTGAGAATTTCGCCGGCATCGTCATCAGTGACATTCGCCTGCCGGGCATCGACGGGCTTGAGCTGCTCAAGCGCCTGAAAGAGCGCGATCGAACCCTGCCCGTGGTGCTGATCACCGGTCACGGCGACGTGTCGATGGCCGTCGGTGCGATGCGCGATGGCGCCTACGACTTCATGGAAAAGCCCTTCTCCCCCGAGCGGCTGGTCGAGGTCGCCCGCCGCGCGCTGGAGCAACGCGGGCTGGCCCGGGAAGTCTGGTCATTGCGTCGGCAACTGGCCGAGCGCGATTCTCTGGAAGGCAAGATCATTGGCCGCTCCCAGGCGATGCAAACCCTGCGCGCACTGATCGCCAACGTCGCGGACACCTCGGCCAACGTGCTGATCGAAGGCGAGACCGGCACCGGGAAGGAACTGGTTGCCCGTTGCCTCCATGACTTCAGCCGCCGCCACGACCATCAGTTCGTTGCACTGAACTGCGGCGGCCTGCCGGAAAGCCTGTTCGAGAGCGAAATCTTCGGCCACGAGGCCAACGCGTTCACCGGCGCCGGCAAACGCCGCATCGGCAAGATCGAACACGCCCACGACGGCACGCTGTTTCTCGATGAAGTGGAAAGCATGCCGATCAACCTGCAGATCAAACTGCTGCGGGTATTACAGGAGCGCACGCTGGAGCGACTGGGTTCAAACCAGAGCGTGGCGGTGGATTGCCGGGTGATCGCGGCGACCAAGTCGGAGCTCAACGCGCTGAGCAAAGCGGGCCAGTTTCGCAGCGACCTGTATTACCGGCTCAACGTGGTGACCCTCGAACTCCCGCCCCTGCGCGAGCGCCGTGAAGACATCCTGCAGTTGTTCGAACATTTTCTGCAGCAGTCGTCACTGCGCTTCGACCGCGAGGCGCCGCAGTTGGACGCAAAGACCCGCTCGGCGCTGCTGGCCCACGACTGGCCGGGCAATGTGCGCGAGCTGCGCAACGTCGCCGAGCGGTACGCATTGGGCCTGCCAGCATTCAAGACCGCCGGTGCGGAAGTCGCCACCCAGAGCCTGGATTTCGCCGAAGCCGTGGAAGCATTCGAGAAGAACCTGTTGGGTGAGGCGCTGCAGCGCAGCGGCGGGAATCTCAGCCAGGCCAGCCAGGAACTGGGCATGGCCAAGACCACGCTGTTCGACAAAGTGAAGAAATACGGGTTGGGGTGAGCAAGTTCGCTGTTTGATTCTGGCCGCAGACCGTAGGAGCGTGGCTTGTCCTGCGATCGGCTGCGCAGCAGTCGTAAACCGGACGACTCGGTCCTTCCTGAGGAACGCAGTCAGCGGATTGGCTGCCGCTTCGCGCCAGATCGCGGGACAAGCCACGCTCCTACAGGTCATGCGATGGCGGGGGTCATCAGGGTGCCAGGGGAAATTCGCTGCTGCCGACTAACTCATCCACCTCTGCCGCCGTCGGTGCAGTCGCCGGGCCCCAGCGAGTGACGGCAATGGCCGCCGCCGCATTGGCGCGCAATGCGGCTTCTGCAGCGGACAGCCCTGACGCCAGCCCGGCCAGCAACACCCCCGCATGGGCATCACCGGCGCCATTGGTGTCAATGGCCGTCACCGGGAAGCCGCGCACGTGTCGGGGCTCGGAACCCTGACGGATCCAGCAGCCATTCGGTCCGTCGCGCACCACCATCAAGGCATCCTTGCGCAGCCAGTGCGCCAGCCTGTCCAGGGCCCCCTCGATCGTCTCGCACCCGGTGAAGCGCAGCGCTTCTTCGGCATTGCTCGTCCACAGCGTGATCAATGGCAACACCACCTGCATCCCGGACGCCTCCGGCGAATCGATCAGCGGCCCCGGATCGAACACCACGCCCGCCCCCGCTGGCATGCGCGCGAGCCAGTCCAGCAGCGTCGACACCTTGCCGTCGTGCAGCAAGCTGTAGCCACTGACGAACACATAATCTTCAGGCTGCACCTCGACGCCACGCAGATCGTCAGCCGACAAACCGCCCTCGGCACCGACGTAGGAAATGAACGAGCGCTCGGCCGAAGGCTCGATGAGCGCCACCGACAGGCCAGTGTCCTGACCCGTCGACGCCGCCGCCGCGATGTCGATGCCTTCCGCCGCCATGGCCTGTCGCGCCAGATCGCCGAAACGCCCCGCGCCGTGGCGACCGAGGTACAGCGTTGGCATACCACTGCGCCGTGCGGCGGCCATCACGTTGAATCCCCCGCCGGTTTCGAAGGCCGCCGAGCGGGCGAGCACATCGCCGCCGGAGCGAGGCAAGGCGTCCAGCGCCATGACCAGATCGACCACGACCTGGCCGGTGTAGAGCAATCTAGCGGGCATGAACAACCTCTTCGGCAACAACGCGACGGTCACGGGCGCCGCCCAGCAACGCATACACACCGCCCGCGACCACGAAGGTCACGATCCAGCCCAGCCCGTTATGGCCGAACCACGAGTCGGACAGCAAACCTTTGAATATCACGTTCTCCGGCGTGGTCGCGACGGTGGTGAAACTGTACCCAAGCACGATGGCCAGGGCCCACGCACCCAGCGCACGCCACTCGATCCCGCCGCGATACCAATAGGCACTGCGCGGCGAGACGTCCATCAAGTCAGCGGGGGAATAGTAATGGCGATGCATCAGGTCGACGACGAAGATCCCGACCCACGCGGTGATTGGCACGGCTAGCATCGAAATGAACGTGATGAACGGGCCGTAGAAACTGTCGGCGATCAGCATGAAGTAAATCGAGCCGGCGAAGATCGCCACGATGTCGACAATCACTGCGTGCACGCGCTTGATCCTCAGGCCCAGCGTCAGCGTGGTCAGGCCCGCCGAGTACACCGACAGATTGTTGGAGAGCAGCAGCCCGCCGAATGCCGTGATCAGGTACGGCACCGCCATCCAGGTCGGCAGCAGTTCGCGGATCGCGATGATCGGATCGGTGGCCGACGCCAGGTGGTCATTGCCCACCGACAGCAGCCCGCCCAGGGTGATCAGCAACACCAGTGGAATGCCTGCGCCGAAAGCGGCCGAGGCCACCAGCCGCGTGGCCTTGACGCTGCGATGCTGATAGCGCGACATGTCGGCGCCCGCGTTGGCCCAGCCGATGCCCGTGCCGGCCGCCATGGTGCCGATGCCGATGATCATCGCGCTCATCGGTGCAGGCGCGGCGTTGAACACGGCCGCCCAGTCGATGTGCGCGATCAGGAACCCGCCGACGATGACGTTCAAAGCGCCAAAGATGTACGTCGCCCATTTCTGAATGACCAGCAGCGTGGCGTGGCCGAGCCCGGAAACGGTCAGCGTCATCAGCACGAAAATGGCGATGAACACCAGGGTCAGGCCCGGCGCACTTTTAGCTTCCACCGGCGTGGCGAAGAGAATCGAGCACAGCGACAGCAGTACGAAAGCGGCGGTCGTGGTGTTCACCGTCTCCCAGCCCAGGCGCGACATCAGCGAGACGATGGTAGGGCCGATATTCCCGCGCACCCCGAAAATCGCCCGCGACAGCGTCAGACTCGGTGCCCTGCCCCGTCGGCCGGCAATGGAGATGACCCCCACGACAGCAAACGAACCGGCCGCGCCGAGGATCGCCACGATGATCGCCTGCCCGATCGACAGCCCGCGAAAGGCCACGAGCGTTGCCCCCAGCGGCAGACCGAGGATGCTGATGTTGGCCGCAAACCACACCCAGAAAAGCTGCAACGGGTGGCCGTTGCATTCGTTCTCCGGAACCGGTTCGATGCCGCGTGTTTCAAGCTGACCTGCGCCTTGAGCGGCGTTGGATGTCGTCATGTGAATGCTCCTGTGCCATTTGTTCTGGTTGTGGGCAGTACGCAAAGCAAACGACATCCGTGTCAGCGTGGGCTTTTGCAGGCTGCAAAAACCCTGACTCGCCGCTACATGGAGCCGCGAGGTAGGTCTTGTTCTTTATACGGGATGGCTTCGGTCGGATCAGACCCCGCGCAGGGACAGCAACTGCTCGACCACGGGATGAAGGTCGAGCGCGTTGACGGTCTGGATCTCTTCGATCAGCGGTGCGGGCCAGGCGGCCATGCCCTCGCAGGCACCGAGCATCGCCCCGAGAATAGCGGCGATGGTGTCGGTGTCACCGCCCAGACTGGCGGCCATGCACAGTGCGTCGAATGCCGACAACTGCCCGCGAGCCACCTGATGCGCGACAGTGAACGCAGCGACGACCGATTCCTGGGAGGCGACGGACGTGCCGATCACGTCATAAATCAATTCGGGCAGTTGTTCATTGCTGCATTCGACGCACAGTTGTTTGGCCCACCGGATTCGGGCGGCAATGCGGCCGCCGGCGATCCAGTACCCGTAGCCCTCGGCCTCATGGGCGATGCGCGCGCCGACGTCGAGGGCTTCGCCCAGAGTGGCACCGCTGATACCCGCCGAGACAACCGCCGCGACCGCTGCTGCGCTGGAGATCCCGAGATTGGTGTTGTGGGTGACCTGGCAGGCCAGTTTGACCGCCTCGACGAAACGCGCCTCTTCGCGCACATCGAAGGCAATGCCCACCGGCGTGATGCGCATGGCGGCGCCGTTGGTGGTGCCGAAACGCCCCGATTCTTCGGGGCTGTGACCGGCCAGAATCATCTCGATGGCGCGCTTGGTCGAGGGGCCGAGCAGGTCTTGCGAACCCTTGGCCTGCATCACCGCTTCCCAGTCGATCAGGCTCTGCGCCAGATCCGACGGCTCGATGCGCCCTTCTCCAGCGACCAGCAGTTCAGCGACCAAAACGGCTTGTTCGGTGTCATCGGTGATCGATCCGGCAGGCATGTTCGGCGCAATAGGCTGATCGGCACCGGCAGCCTGCAACGTAGTGATGCGGTCGAATCGCTGCCTGATCTGCTCGCGACTCAAGGACTGCGTCGGCATGCCCAACGCGTCGCCCAGCGCCAATCCGTAAAAAGCGCCCAGGCCTCGGTCGCGCGTGTCGATCAGTGCAGTCATGTGGGTGATCCAAAAGCCAGATGCAGACGAAAATGCACGGGGTCAAGAAGACTTTCCACGTGCTCCATGAAACGTTCGCGGCGATCAAAAGTAGTGCGAGTCGCCTTGAGGAACACCGAGCCCGGCTGGCGCAACATCAGCGCCGCGTCGTCGTTGCTCAGGGGCTCGGCACCGATCCACTGATCGCCGCGATCACCGACATACCCGTGGGCAGCCAGGGTGACCGTCAGCGAATCATCGATCAGCCCGTCGCGGGGCAGATTTTCCAGACCGTCGCAGGCCGGGATCAGCACACGCTCCAGGGAAACCACGCTGCCATCCCCCGCCGTGCGCCGACGATCCAGCGCGATGAACTCGGCCGTGCCGAACCGTCCTGCCAGATCGGGCCGCTGCACCGCCACCAGACGCAGAATCTCGGTGCTGACCCTGGCCCCCGTGTCGGCCAGGGCCTGGGCCCAACCGGCGCGCTGATCCAGCGAGATGCCGTCGTAGGTGACGATCGAACCGACGCCGGTTTGCGTGGCGATGTAGTTGCGCCGCTTGAGTTCGGACAGCGCCTCGCGCAGCGTGCCGCGGCTGACGTTGAATTCCTGTGCGAGCAGATTCTCGCCCGGCAACAACTCACCCGACCCCATCTGTCCGGTCTCGATGCGGCGAGCCAGCTCATCCACCACACGTTTTTTCTTGTCGAATCGAACCTGTCTAATCATGTACAAATTGATATCCGAAAGTGGCTGGGAGGAGCAAGTGTTTTTTGAAATGCAATGACGGAGGCGTAACAGCAGGTGACGGCTGCACGCGCAGAAGGATAATCGGCCGTCCGGGGTCGAAGAGCCCGGATCAGCCGCCTGTGCGCTGCGCGTCAGGCCTCATCTCGCGTTTCAATCAGCCCGATTCACCACGCTGGATTCTTCGCCCACGATCTGACGAATGGCGCTGACGAACACGTCGACGGGTTGCCCACCGGAAACGGCGTACTGGTCGTTGAAGACGATCGTCGGCACCGAACTTACGCCCCGCGATACCCACAGTTGCTCGAGTTCTCGAACGTCGCTGGCGTACTGATCGCTGGCCAGCAAGGCCTCGGCGCGCATCCGGTCCAGCCCCACTTTCTGCGCAACATCCGCCAGCACCTGGTGGCTGGATACGTTGGCATGCTGGCTGAAATACGCCGTGAACAGCGCTTCTTTCAGCGCGTGCTGCTTGCCTTCCAGCTCAGCCCAGTGCAGCAGTCGATGGGCGTCGAAGGTGTTGAAAATGCGCCGCTCGCCCTGCTTGAAGACGAACCCGAGTTCTGCACCGCGCTCACGGATGTTCTCGGCGTTGGCCTGGAATTGTTCCCGCGTCGAGCCGTACTTTTCGGCGATGTGCTCGAAGATGTCCTGGCCTTCAGGGGGCATTTGCGGGTTGAGTTCGAAGGGCTGGAAGTGAATGTCGGCTTGAACTTCATCGCCCAGATGCTCAAGCGCCTGGTCCAGCGCGCGCAGGCCGACGATGCACCAGGGACAGGACACATCGGAGATGAAATCGATTTTCAGCGGAGTGCTCATGGCAGCCTCGTGCAAGAGAGGAAAAGCACCACGATACGCCGATCACGGTGGCGCTCAAACCCTACACCGGCACGCCCACCCTCAATGGGCGGGTCAACCCCGCCGTCTTATTAGAGCTGCGCGACGTGGGATGCGTCTTCACGATGCTCGCGCAAATACGGCAACACGGCCGCCAGCAGCGGGGCCTTGAAGGCTTCCTGAAAGCGGTGGGCCAGGCCGGGAATGAGCTTCAACTGGCTGCCCTGAATGTGCGCCGCCACATGAATTCCGTGCATGACCGGCAACAGCGGGTCGGCGGTGCCGTGAACGACCAGCGTCGGCACGCGCAGACGATTCAACAATTCCACTCGGCTGGGTTCGGACAGGATCGCCAGAATCTGGCGCTTCACGCCTTCAGGGTTGAACGCCCGGTCGTAGGAAACCGCCGCCTGATGCAACAGCATCTGCCGATCATCCTTGACCTCCGGGCTGCCCAGCGCCGCCAGAAGATCGGCCTGTTGCTCAAGGGCAGTCTGCCGGTCAGGCGCGCCGCGACGGGCCAATAGTTGCAACAGCGCCGGGCTGGGCATCGGCAGCCCGGGCGCGCCGGAGCTGGTCATGATCAGCGTCAGGCTCTCCACGCGCTTGGGCGCCACGTCCGCCAGATGCTGCGCAATCATGCCGCCCATGCTCGCCCCCAGCACATGGAATTGCTGAGCGTGCAGCGCGTCCATCAGGCCGAGCGCGTCCTGAGCCATGTCGGTCAGCGAATACGGCGCCGACACCGGCAGGCCGATTTTGTAGCGCAGCACTTCGTAGGTAAGGTTGGGACTCGGCGGCGCCTGGACCCAGGTCGACAATCCTACGTCCCGGTTGTCGTAGCGAATCACGCGAAAGCCCTGCTGGCATAAGGCAACGACCACTTCGTCCGGCCAGTGGATCAGTTGACCGCCAAGCCCCATGACCAACAGCAGCGCCGGATCGGAATCACGCCCGATGCTTTGATACGCCAGGTGCACGTCATCGAGCTCGACCACCTGCGTGGGAACGTCAACATCGCATCGAGAGGCCGCAAAAGACGGCAGGCTGCACAAGAGCGCAGCCAGAAAAAGTAAAACCCGCATGGAAAAACACCGACACACAGAACCCCAGTAGGCCGCGAGTCTGATGAAGTTTGCTCAAGCGCGCTGCCACAGTTGCGTGACAGTTTGATGAAGAGGGCTGAGCGGTAGCAAAACGGTCATCTCACCCTGTATTCACGCGGCCGCTGTTGCCGGCGAGCTGATCGAATCTGCCACCCACAGGTTGTCGGCGAAGCGCAGTTGAGCCTCTTTTACCACCTCAAGGGCGGCTTCGCTGTCGGTGCCAGCGGGGTCAAGTTCGCCTGCTACACCCAGCGACAGCACCTTGTAGATGGGCAGGCGGTCCAGCACCAGAGGCATTTGCTCCGGGGCACTGAGCACATCGACATGCAGGCCTTGCACTGGCAAAGACACCGCAAGGCCAAGGTTGCTGCCCAGCCCCAGACCGCCGCAGGAGACCGCGAGCAGCTTTTTAAGCGGCGAGTATTGCAAGGCGTGGTACGCGCGCTCGAAGGCGTTCTTCCAGTCCTGGGGCAGGTCGAGGGTCAGAATTGGCTCGTCGATCTGTACCCACTCGACGCCCTTGCCCGCCAGCCGGCCGAGGATCTCGCCGTAGACCGGCAGCAGACGGTCGAGCAGGTCGAGCTTATCGAAGCCCTCCCCTTCCGCTTGTCCCAGCCAGAGGTACGTCAAGGGACCGATGATCTCCGGCCGGAGGGTGTGGCCCTCGGCGCGGGCCTGGTCGACCTCATCGAACAGCGGCGCCCAGCTCAGGTTGAAGCGCTGGTCATGGGTAAACGTTGGCACCGAATCCACATCAATGCCGTCACCCAGGGTTTCGAGGATGTGCTTGAAGCCCCTGGCCACGCCGATGTGAGGAAAATTAGAGTTGTTGACCTGGCCCATGCTGACTGCTTCCTTCAAAAGATGGCGCCATTGTCGACACTTACCCTGACATGAGACAAACTCATTAAATTCGTGTTGATCACAAAATTTACTCATGGAGCGCCGTCGGTGCTGGAAATTCGCCACCTGAAAACCCTGCATGCCTTACGCGAAGCAGACAGCCTCGTTGACGCCGCTGACCGCCTGCATCTGACGCAGTCGGCGCTGTCGCACCAGTTCAAGGAGCTGGAAGAACGCATGGGCATGCCGCTGTTCGTGCGCAAGACCAAACCGGTGCGCTTCACCAGCGCGGGCCTGCGACTGCTGCAACTGGCCGACTCGGTACTGCCGCAACTGCGCCATGCCGAACGGGATATCTCGCGACTCGCCGGCGGTGTCGCAGGGCGTCTGCACATGGCCATCGAATGCCACAGTTGCTTTCAGTGGCTGATGCCGACAATCGACCAGTTCCGCGATGCATGGCCGGAGGTGGAGCTTGATCTGGCGTCGGGCTTCGCTTTCGCGCCCCTCCCCGCCCTGGCCCGTGGCGATCTGGATCTGGTGGTGACGTCGGACCCTCTGGAACTGGCAGGTATTACCTATGTGCCGTTGTTTACCTACGAGGCCATGCTCGCGGTCGCCAATCAGCATCCGCTGGCGGCCAGGCCTTATGTGGTGCCGGAAGATCTGATCAATGAAACCCTGATCACCTACCCCGTCGAGCGCGACCGCCTGGACATCTTCACGCGTTTCCTTGAGCCGGCCGACATCGAACCGGCGCAGGTGCGCACGTCCGAGCTGACGGTGATGATGATGCAACTGGTCGCCAGCGGCCGCGGCGTGTGCGGGATGCCCCACTGGGCGCTGCATGAATACAGCTCACGCGGGTACGTGAAGGGCAAGCGGCTGGGGGAAAAAGGATTGTTCGCCACGCTGTACGCGGCGATTCGCGCTGACATGCTGGACGCGCCCTACATGCGTGACTTCTTGCTGACGGCGAAGGACACGTCGTTTTCGACACTGGACGGGGTAAGCGCGGTTCGTTAACCCGCCGCACCGCACCCCCCATCAAAATCAGGCGATTGGCAGGCCTCGGTACAGCGGCAATATCGAATCCCGGGTCAGCGGCGCCAGGTGCAACTGCTCAATATTCTCGCCGTCGACCCAGATCGCTTCCTCGATCTCGGCCGCGGGATTGACCGGCTCGTCCACGTGAACGCCGTACAGCTGGCAGTTCACTTCGAAGCCCGGCTCATTCGCCGCCACCGCCGAAAACTCGCCCAGGAATCGCGCGTGTTCAGGCGCGATGACCAGCCCCAGTTCTTCGTTCAGCTCACGGGCCAGCGCATCGAGCGCCGACTCGCCGGCATCGATCTTGCCGCCCGGCTGCATGAACGCTTCGGTCCCGCGCTTACGCACCAGCAGCGTCTTGCCATCGGCACGGGTCAGCAGCGCGGCGGCAATACGGAGCGTCTTCACCGTCACAGCACCACCTCGGTTTTCAGCGCGCGGGTTTCTTCGGCACGTTCCAGCGCCAGGGTGATTAACCGATCGATCAGCTCGGCGTAGCTCAATCCGCTGGCCTGCCAGAGTTTCGGGTACATGCTGATGGAGGTGAAGCCGGGGAGCGTGTTGACCTCGTTGATGATGATTTCCCGTGCCTCGGTGACAAAGAAATCCACCCGCGCCAAACCGGCGCAGCCCAGCACGCGATAGGCCTGCAGCGCCACTTCACGCACGGCCTCGCTCATCTCTTCGGCCATCTGCGCGGGGATGGCGATGCGCGCCTGACCGTCGTTCAGGTACTTGGTGTCGTAGGCGTAAAACTCGTCATTGGCCACGACCTCACCGCACACACTGACCTTCGGCTCGTGGTTGCCCAGCACGGCGCATTCCACTTCGCGACCGACGATACCCTGCTCGATCAGCACCTTGTTGTCGTACTCGAAGGCCAGCTTCAGGGCGGCTGCATAGCCGGCCTCGTCGGTGACTTTGCTCACGCCAACCGACGATCCCTGGCACGCCGGTTTGACGAAAAGCGGCAGGCCCAGCTGGGCGGAGACGCTGACGAAATCCACGGTCTCGCCACGCTGAAGGACCACGAACGGCGCCACCGATATACCCGCATCGCGCAGCAGCCGTTTGGTCACATCCTTGTCCATGCAAGCCGCGGAGCTCAGCACATCCGGGCCCACGAACGGAATGTCCAGCAGCCGCAGCATGCCTTGCAGGCAGCCGTCTTCGCCGAAACTGCCATGGATCAGCGGGAACACCACGTCGATGCGCGGCACCTCTGCGCCGGTCTGCACTTCCACGAATTGCGGCCCGCTGGCGCCCGGCATCAGCGAAAGCAGACGCCCGGAGTCACTGAGCTTGATGTGCGCAGGATCAGTAGGGTTCTGCAGGTAATCCTGCTCGTCGAAGCGCAGCCAGTGGCCCTGCTTGTCGACACCAATGAGGGTGATGGAGAAGTTGTTGCGATCAATCGCGTTGATCACGTTGCGCGCCGATTGCAACGACACTTCATGCTCGGAGGATTGCCCACCGAAAACGATGGCGACTGACTTTTTCAAAGGGGGATGCTCCTGAATTTCAGGTCGCAGAGCTAAAAGCAATTTGGCCCGATAGTCCAGTGCCAAGGTGGCTTGCGAGACGGAATACAGGAAAAACGGGGCAAAAAAATCCCGCGCCCGGGTGATCGACTGGCGATGCCCGGAGCGCGGGAGGTGCTGCTGTCATTCCTCTTTCCTGGCGCCGGAACCGAAGGTCGCGAAGCGCTTGTTGAAGCCCGCGATGCGGCCTTCGGTGGTGGTCTTGCGTTGTTGACCGGTGTACATGGGATGCGACGCGCTGGACACGTCGAGGGCAACATAAGGGTAGGTGGTGCCATCGGTGTGCGTGTGTGTGCGATCGGTATCAACCGTGGAGCCGATCAGGAAAAACACATCGGCAGCAGTGTCGTGGAAGAGCACTTTACGGTAGTCGGGATGGATGTCGGGCTTCATCGTTTTTCTCCAGAATGTAAACAATCATGTAATACGTTATACAGTATCAATTCGATAAAGTTCAACCGCTAACGATTTTGTAACGGTTACAACTTTCGCCTTTTCCGCCGCTTCCCCTGCCGCTAACGTTCGCGCCTCTGACGACCTCAGCCCGGTCCTCGACGGGAACGGAATGAACAAAAACACCAGGAGGGAGTGCCATGCACTTGATCGATCGATACGAAATGAGTGTCCCGGGACACATGAAGCTGATTGACGCCCGCAGCGCGTTGAATCATCTGCAGCGTCTGGTCCAGGCAACTGGCGGCAAGCCTGAATCCGAGCAACTCGTCAGCCTGATCGAAACGATCGTGGAGGCTTTTCACGAAGCCGCTGACGACGTCATGCCGGTCAACGACCACGACGTGTTCATGCGCCAGGCGTGTGAATGGAACTACATCGCGCTGTCTCCCAGAGAGCGTGAAGTGCTCCACGAGATCCGCTGCTGCAACGACGAGGGCAAAGAAGACATTTATCGAATGGTCAGCGAGACGCTGGACCGCAAGCCGATGCTGATGCCGCAAGCTCAGTAATTCACGGTTGGGTTGGAAATCTCCGCGAAAAAAGGGGCGCCTGTGAGTTCCCCTGGTGCATTGCTCGTCGTTAAAAATGCCGGTTCCAGGCCAACCTGACGGTGTCGCAGGGATGAGATCGAATGAAAGCGTTGAGCCGCCGTCCACCAGTCGATTTCGGACTGCTCTACGGCTTGCGAGCCGAGACGGCAGGCTCACCTGAGCGCGCCATCGCATTTTCGTTTATTTCGAATAACATCCTCAGTTCTAGGCAACGTTGTCAGGGTGGTCCCGGTGCATGCCGAACTGACGACTCAGGAAGCCGCTGATCTCCTCAACGTCTCTAGACCTCATCTCGTCAAGCTGCTTGGGGAAGGCGCTCTTCCTCACTTTAAAACCGGTCGCCACCGCAGGGTGTTGTTCTCTGACCTGATGGCGTTCAAGAACAAACGCGACGAAGCCAGCCGAAAACCGATGGATGATTTGTCCCGGCTTTCAGAAGAGCTATAAAGCGAGACATCCTGCAACATCCACCCTTTGCTTTTACCCCGCAAACCCGCCACCCTGCGCGCCGCCGATCAGACCCTGCTGACGGCAAGGAACCATGGCCCCATTGGCCCCTCTTCTTTAAACACCTTTGCAAGGCCCACCGTCATGACGAACGGACGCGACCATCGCATCGACTTCTTTCGAGGTCTGGCGCTGATTTTCATTTTTTGGGATCACGTGCCAGCCAACCCTTTCGCGCAACTGACGCTGCGCAATTTTGGCTTCAGCGACGCCGCCGAGGTGTTCGTGTTTCTCGCGGGCTATGCCGCCGTACTCGCTTACGGGCGCGTGGCGCAGCGTGACGGTTATGTCGTGGCGTGCGTGCGTATCCTGCGGCGCACATGGGTGCTGTACGTCGCGCACATCTTCTTGCTGACGCTGCTGATGGGCATCGTTTTCGTCGCCAACAATCACGTCGAAACCCGGGACATGGTGCGGGAGATGGGCCTGGAGTATTTCGTCGGCAACCCGCAGCAGGCGCTGGCCGATGAACTGTTGCTGCGCTTTAAACCCAACCTCACCGACCCGCTGCCGCTGTACATCCTGCTGATGGGCACGTTGCCGTTGATCCTGCCTGTCATGCTGCGCAACGCAGCGCTGGCGATCGGCCTGTCGATTGCCCTGTACATGATGGTGCCGTTGCTCGGCTGGAACCTGCGCGCCTACGAAGGCGGCGGTTACTGGTATTTCAATCCCGTCGCCTGGCAGTTGATCTTCGTGCTCGGCGGGGCCTTTGCCCTGCATACCCAACGGGCGCCAATCGTAATCGCCCCTGCTCGGCCGCTTTGGCAACAGCCGCTGTTTCTCATAGCCGCGGCTTACCTGCTGCTGGCCGGCGTCATCACCGTGCTGTGGAAATTTCCCGACGTGCATGACGCGCTCCTGCCTACCGCGCTCACCGAATTGATCTACCCAATCAGCAAAACCGACCTGTCGCCGCTGCGCCTGCTGCATTTCCTTGCGCTGGTGTATGTCGTCGCGAAGACGCTGCCGACGTCGATGACCTGGCTCGACAACTGGCCTGTCCAGCAGACCTGCCGGATGGGCCGCTATTCGCTGGAGATCTTCTGCCTGGGCGTCCTCCTCGCCCCGCTGGCCGACATGGCGAACGCGCTGGCTGACGATGCCTGGCAAATGCGCGTGATCACCGCGTTGTTGGGGCTGGGATTGATGCTGCTGTTGTCGAACTGGCTGGAGTTGAACAAGCGATTGGGCAGTCCGAAAGCGGTGCAGGTGGTGAAGGTTTGAGAACCATGTCTCACTTGGATGGAGCTTCGGAAATTTCCTACTGGTTTATCAGGCAAAGCTTTTTCGCGAATTGCCGTTACGCGAAGGAGTGGACAAATCAGCGGAGGAAAAAATGGAACTACATCACCTGATGCAGCACGTGGCTTTAGCACCAGCGAGGATCTCAGTACAGCTAAAGCAGGGCGAAGAATCCCCCGGCAGCCTAGACGTGTCTCAAGGCCCAGTTGCAGTGGAAGATGAACAACCGTGGCTTGCCGAGCCGAATATGAAGAACATAACAAGCATGGCCGACTATCTAACCTTGAAAAGGGTTGATGCGGCCATATCGCTTGAACTGGCAAATCTGGCTTATACGTCATTCAAAAACGAGCTCTATAAACTACGACCGGAACTGGCTTCCAAAAACTTCAGCTTTGGCTTTGATAGCAGTGGGAATATCCAGATACTCGACCCTCAGGAAAGTCTCTCCACAGAGGAGCGGATCTGGCTGACCGAGCAGCTAAAGCACCGAGGCATTGAGGATCATTTGGTCGACCATTCCAGCGCAATGTTAGCGTTAGCCAAATATGACAAAACCGGCTTCAATACCCTCTACAAGCTTGAGGCGGCTGATATCGCCCGGATTGTTGACTACGGAAAAATCCTCGAGAGCGACGACATGGAGCAAACGTGGAAAAAACAAATCTCTGAGAGGGCGGAAAAACGGACACCGTTTATCTCAGTGCATATCTGAAGCAGCGATAAGCTTGGCTGGAGAATGACCAGCCAAGCTCATTCATTCAGGCGGGCCCAGGAACACTTTTAATTAGCCGTTGATTGCAGATATGGCCGAATAGCCTAAGATCTTTATTGGCCTCTACCTCTCCCTTAGCACCCAGTAAAAAGTTGGAAAATACATAGCCGCCCACATAGTAATAACTTCTCCACGTGTTAGTACCGTGATTGTAGCTTACGTAATCCCTGGCCTCGTGGCCTCCGGCACAGCGCTCGAAGTTAACGACTTTGGTGACGACACCGTGCTCGTCACTGATCACCTTCTCTACGACCGGCCGAATGCGGGATTCCTTAAGACTGAGCACAAATCGCCCGACAGCCCCTTTCAGCGGCGCCCCGACAGAGTCAGTGAATCTTCCTTTCAAGATTCCTTGGGTGTAGCCCTGTGTCCATAACCAAGACGGTTCGGTATAACCTGAAGGAATCCTGTTAACACCGATTTCGTCGCTAAATTCGAAATTTTTTAAAACGGGGTAAGAGCCGATCGCCAAATGATAAGGCTGTCCAGATAAAGGGACATCCGCTCTGTGGATAACCCTGATAAGCACCTCAGTCCCAGGCATCAAACTAGAGAACTTATCTTCAGAGTCAGGTTTTTTAAGCCAGTTAGCACCATCGAAGTATTCCAGCTCCCAAAACGGTGCACCTGACAATCCCGGTGTGTTAGACACCAGTACATCTTGGCCCCGGACGGAAGTAAAACTGTAGTAGTGAACGGCGGTCTTGCTTTTAAGCACAGCGTCTAACACGTGAGTTTGATCAGACAACACAGTAAGAATCATCTCACCATCATCATGTACCTCAGAAACACTTTCCTCTAAACCTTTGGCATAGGGTTGAGCGGGGGAGATTGATTGAGCGCTGGCAGGCGCGGCGAGAGTACAGACACACGCTACAAAAAATCCTCTTAACATGTCACTCAAAATTATTTTTCTGCTCATAGTTTCATCCTCTTTAAATTGATTTGCCACCGCATTCAGAGGTGACAAAAGGACGTAACTATCTCAATCAACGCCGGTCAACTGACGAGGCTGAAAACAAGAGATTTCCTACAAATCAGTCAGTCCCCATAACGGCCCCCGGGGAAGGAATAATCAGGCACGAGGCGCGAGATCCCTCGCGCCCATCACGAAGTTCCAGCGGTTGGATGACGAACGTGCCTCCTAAAGAAGCCGACCGAGCGCCGGTCACAAACTCTTCACCCGCGCCCACCAGCGTCTACGCTTGTAACAAGTGCGATGTGCAGGTTTGACCGGGCTTACGATATGGGCGCTTTTTGGCATTCCGATACGAAGAAGGCTGCGGTCAAGGCTGACAGTCAGGGGAACGGATCAGTGCCAGCCCATGCTCGCCCACGGCGTTACGTGTGGCGGTTTTTGCTGGTGGCGGTGCTGATGGCAGCAGTGATCCTGGGATTTGTGGTCTCGACCGAGGTGCGCAGCTCCCGTTTGCAGGCGCAGGAGTTCAGTCATCTGGCCCAAGGCCTGAGCTACGCTGTCGAAGCCGGTCCCAGCGACGCGATTGTGTATCCCGGTGACGGGCCTTTCGACAAGCGTCTGGGCTATTCCGCCCTCGGCGAATTCCTGCCGCGCTTGCTCAAGCGTGACTACCTGATCAGCGCCCAGGCGCGGTTCTCCCCTGATCTTATGTCCTACGCCAGGCGCGGTTTCTTCGTCCCGTATCAGGAGAAGATTCAATCCGGCCTGACCATTTCTGACTGTCGCGCCGCGCCGCTGTATCAGTACACCTATCCGCAGCAGCTGTACCCGACCTTTGCCGCGATCCCACCGGTGCTGGTCAACAGTCTGTTGTTCATCGAGAACCGCGACTTGCTGGATGATCAGCGCCCGCTGGCCAACCCGGCGGTGGATTGGCCAAGGTTCTTCAAGGCGGCGCTCTCTCAGCTGGCGAAAATGGTGGGGTTGCCGGGGCAATCGGCCGGTGGCAGCACGTTGGCGACACAGTTGGAGAAGTACCGGCACTCGCCGGACGGCCTGACGCTGTCGGGCAGCGAGAAGATTCGTCAGATGGTGTCCGCCAGCGTTCGCGCTTATCAGCCGGGGCAGCAGACCCTTGAGGCGCGGCAGCGGGTGGTGCGGGACTATCTCAACAGCGTGCCGCTGTCGGCGGTCCCGGGTCATGGTGAAGTCCACGGCATGGCCGAAGGGTTGCGGGTCTGGTACGGCGCGGACTTCGACCGCACCAACCAGTTGCTGGCGTCGACGGCAAAAGACGATAAAACCCTGGCGGCGCAGGGTTTGGCGCTGCGCGAGGTCCTGTCGCTGGTGATCGCGCAGCGCAGGCCCTCGCACTTTCTGGCGAAGGGGCGCAAGGAGCTTGCGGATCTGACTGACAGCCATCTGCGCGTGCTCGCGCAGAACCATGTCATCGATCAACCGCTGGCCGACGCCGCTCTGGCCGCCAGCTTGACCTATCGCGACTGGGTGCAGCAGCCGACCGTGCAACCGATTGAGAGCAACAAAGGCATCACCGTCGCCCGCACGCGGCTGTCGAACATGCTCAACCGTTCGCTCTACGACCTTGACCGCCTGGACCTTTCGGCCACCAGCACGCTGCAAAACGACCTGCAGGTCAGCGTCGGCCAGTACCTGCGCGACCTCGCCAAGCCCGAATTTGCCGGTCAGATGGGGCTGATCGGTGAGCATCTGCTGACGCCGGCCAGCACCCAGGCGGTGCGTTACAGCTTTACCCTGTTCGAGCGCGACCCCGATGGCTCGCGGGTGCGGGTGCAGACGGACAGCACGGATCAGCCGTTCGACATCAACGAGGGCAGCAAGCTGGAGCTGGGATCGACGGCCAAGATGCGCGTGCTGACGACGTACTTGCAGATCATCGCCGAGCTGCACGACAAGTACGTCGATCTGCCCGCCAGCGCCCTGAGAAAAATCCCGGTCGAGGAGTCCGACCGCCTTAGCCGCTGGGCGGTGGACTACCTGATTCAGAACACCGATCGGGACCTCGCGAAGATGCTCGCTGCGGCCCTCGATCGTCAGTATTCGGCCAGCCCCGGCGAAAGCTTTTTCACCGGCGGCGGCCTGCATCATTTCAATAATTTTCGCCGGGAGGACAACGCGCGCAACCCCACCCTTCGCGAGGCGTTGCGCGAGTCGATCAACTTGCCGTTCATTCGCCTGATGCGCGATCTGGTGCGTTACACCACCTACCAAGGGCCCAACAACAGCGCGGTGTTGCTCAAGGACGACAGCGATCCGAGGCGCCAGGAATACCTGGCCGATTTCGCCGACCGCGAGGGCAAGTCGTTCCTGCTGCGCTTCTGGAAACGCTATAAAAACAAATCCACCCAAGACCGACTCGACACCTTCCTCGACGGGGTACATCCTGCCGCGAGCCGACTTGCCGCCGTGCACCGTTACCTGCTGCCTGACGCTTCGCAAAGCGCGTTCAATGCGTTCGTGCGGGCGCACATGGCCGGGGAAAAGGGTAAAACGGCGCTCACCGAGAAGCGCCTGGACGACCTCTATTTCGCCTACGGCCCCGGAAAGTTTGATCTGCCGGATCAAGGGTACGTTGCCCGCGTTCATCCGCTGGATCTGTGGCTGGTGGGGTATCTGCTGCAGAACCCGGACGCCACGTTCAAGGATGCCGTCGCGGCCAGCCGTTTCGAGCGTCAGGAGGTCTACAGCTGGCTGTTCAAGAGCCAGCACAAGAGCGCGCGCGACAGCCGTATCCGTACGATGCTGGAGATCGAAGCGTTTCTCGACATCCACCAGCGCTGGCAACGGCTGGGGTATCCGTTCGATCATCTGGTGCCGTCGCTGGCCACCGCCATTGGCAGTTCCGGTGATCGACCCGCCGCGCTTGCCGAACTCATCGGCATCATCCAGAACGATGGCATCCGCCTGCCGGTGTTGCGCATCGACAGCCTGCACTTTGCCGCGCAGACACCGTACGAAACGCAACTGATCAACAACCCCGAGCTGGGCAAACGGGTGCTGCCCTCGGAAGTCGCCGCAGCCATGCGCGAGGCGCTGTCCCAGGTGGTGGATGCCGGCACGGCAAGGCGCGTGTCCGGCAGTTTCAAAACCCGTGACGGCAGCGTGCTGGCCATGGGCGGCAAGACCGGCACGGGCGACAACCGTATCGAAAGCATTGGCGCAGGGGGTCGAATCCTGGCGTCCAAGGCCATCAACCGCACCGCGACGTTCGTGTTTTTCATCGGCGACAACCACTACGGCACGCTGACGGCCTACGTCCCGGGACGCGCCGCCGAGAGCTTCAAATTCACCTCCGCCCTTCCGGTGCAAGTCCTCAAAGGCATGGCGCCGATCCTCAATCCCTACTTGGAGCCGGGCACTTTCACCCAGTGCAAAGCGCCCGTCCCTACGCAGGTGGCCACGCTTCTGTAACCGGTATTCATCGATCCCATGCCTCTGAAACGGGACGACAACCGTTCGTCTTAACCCATCTTGTGGAAACAATAAGATATATCTTAAGGTATATCTAACTTGTACCAAGAGATGAAAAAAATGAAAGACCACTCACACGATCACCCCCACCACCACCGCCCACACTTCGGCGAACACGGCGACGGCCGCGATGGTTTCGAGAAACGTCCCGGCCGTGAACGCGGCGGCCGTGGGCCTCGGGTATTTGCCCCAGGCGACCTGAAATTGATGCTGCTGGCGCTGATCGCCGATCAGCCGTGCCATGGCTATGACTTGATTCGTCAGATCGAAGCGCTGTTCGACGGCGCCTACAGCCCGAGCCCCGGCGTGATTTATCCGACGCTGACCTTTCTGGAAGAAAGCGAGTTGATCCAGGGCGATGCCGACGGCGGCAAAAAACGCTATTGCATCACCGAGGCCGGTCAGCAGTTCCTGACCGAACAGGCCGTCGCGCTGGATGGCGTGAAAATGCGCATCGAAGTCAGCAAGCGCTCGTTGCGTGGGCATGATCGTCCGCCGGAAATCCACGAGGCCGTGCATAACCTGCGTCATGCGTTGCAGATGCACCACGGCCGCTGGAACCCTGAGGAGATCCTGCGGGTTCGCGACCTGCTGAACGACACCGCGAAAGCCATCGTCGACGGCCAACAACCCGCTGCGGAGAAATCTGAATGAATGCACCCCAGGGAATTCACCGCGTCAGCCACGAGATCAAACGTCGTACGCTGCAGGTGCTGAGGGTGACCGACATCACCCCGCGCATGCGCCGCATCACCTTGCACGGGCCGGAGCTTGAAGGGTTCATCAGTCTGGGCACGGATGACCACGTCAAACTGTTGTTCGCCACCACGCCCGAAGAGCAGGCGGCGCTGGACAGTGACGCACCGCTGCAAAACGCTGAAGGCCCGCGCCCGGCGATGCGCGATTACACCCCGCGTCGCTACGACCCGCAGTCCGGCGAGCTGGACATTGATTTCGTGCTGCATGGGGACGGTCCGGCAGCGACTTGGGCGGCCCAGGCCGAAGCCGGGCAAACGCTGAATATCGCCGGGCCTCGGGGTTCGATGATCGTGCCGGACATGTTCGACAGCTATCTGTTGATCGGTGACGAGACCGCCCTCCCCGCCATCGGTCGTCGGCTGGAAGCGTTGCCGGCGGGTCGGCGTGCGCTGGTGGTGGTTGAAATCGATAACCTGGCGGAGCGACAGGCGCTGACCAGCGATGCACAGACCGAGGTGATCTGGGTGGTGCGTGGCGAGCAGGATCTGCTTGAAGTCACGCGCCAACTGACCCTGCCGAATGGCGATTTATACGTTTGGGTGGCGACCGAATCGTCCTTGTCGCGCAAAGTGCGGCGCGTGCTGCTGGATGAGTTCAAGCTGGACGAGGCGTCGGTCAAAGCCGCGGGCTACTGGCGCGCGGACGGTTCGGACGAGGAGTGAGGCGTACGAGGTCGTCGGAGATGATTGAATATTGCCCGCGCCCGAGATTCAGGGCGCGTCAGCATTGTTGAATGCTTACAACTGCCCTCTGCCGCCCAACACCCGATCAATCAGGAAAACAAATGACCCGATTCCCACGAAACCCGCCAGCACGCCCAGCGCATTGGTCAGCGCCTTGGCCACCCCAAGGGTGCCGATGTCCAGGAATGGATAGAGGTAGTCGCCGAAGGCATTCCCACGCAGCAGCAAATAGCCGAAATACATGACGGGATACAGCGTCCAGATCAACACGTGTCGAGGTTTCAACAGGCCTTTGGGCACGAAGAACAACCAGTAGCCGAGGAACAGCAGCGGCATGACGTCGTGCAGCAATTCATCGGCGATCCACTGCCAGCCCTCGGGCGTCCACAGATGGCGCAGCAGCAGGTTGTAAGCGAGGCTCACCAGAATAATGCTGGTGGTGATGCCGGCGCAGACAGCGGGAGAACGGAAGAATCGGTACCCCGCCGAATGCCGGTCAATGACCGCGCAGCTGAGCGCCACCGCCACCAGCGTGTTGGTCACCACGGTGAAGAAACTGCAGAAGCGCACCAGGCCGCCGAGCAGGCTGGCGTGGTCAATCCATCGCCCCCAGAGAATCAGGTACAGCTGCACCGCGAGCCCAAACCAGCCGAGCATGGCCGCCGTGACGACGAAGCGGCGCCGGCCTGGGGACAGGTGCAGCAGGGGGTTTTGCATTGCGTTCACATCCTTGGCAGTCAGCGAATCAGCTCGGGCGCTTGGTGCGCGCCAGCTTGATGTACAACCCTTCGACCTTCTCCCGCGCCCAGGGCGTCTTGCGCAAAAACGTCAGGCTGGACTTGATACTCGGGTCGCTCTTGAAGCAGCGAATGTCGATGCGCTCGGCCAGGCCCGACCACTCGTAATGCTCGACCAGCGCGATGAGGATCTGCTCCAGAGTCACGCCGTGCAGCGGGTTGTTATTGGGTGTGGTCATGGCGGGCCTATGGACGCTGATGGGACGGGGCTGATTGGCAAGAGGTTTCGCGAGCTGCGCACCTTAGCGGACGCAGTGATCAGTGTGAAGGCTGCAAGCACCCGAAGCAGCAACCGATATCAAAATGATTGCTTTTTTAGTGTTATGTTATAACACTTACAAATCGTACATTTTGAATCGTTCTGCAAGGAAACGCTGCATGTCCCGTCCCTCAAAACTCCGCCCGTGGCGCCTGACGCCACTCGCTGCCGCTTTGCTGATTGCCTCACCTGCGTACGCCATCGAAGTAGAGCCGCAAATCATCACCGCCAACCCGCTCGGCAGCGATCAACTCGCCTCGCCCAGCACGGTACTGACCGGCGATGAGCTGACCCTGCAACAGAAAGGCAGCCTCGGTGAGACGCTGAATAAACAGCCCGGCGTGTCCTCTTCTTATTTCGGACCGGGCGCGAGCCGGCCGATCATTCGGGGGCTGGACGGCGACCGCATCCGGATCCTGCGCAACGGGGTCGGTGCGCTCGACGCCTCGTCGTTATCCTACGATCACGCGGTGCCGCTGGACCCGGTCAACGTCGACCGCATTGAAATCGTGCGCGGCCCTGCGGCACTGCTTTACGGTGGCAGCGCCATCGGTGGCGTGGTCAACACGTTCGACAACCGCATCCCCACCGAATCCATCGAGGGCATTCAGGGCGCGGGCGAACTGCGTTACGGCGGTGCCGACACGACCCGCAGCAGCGCCGGGAAACTGGAAGCAGGCAATGGCACCTTTGCGTTGCACCTGGACGCCAATGCTCGTGAGTTCAACGACCTGAAAATCCCGGGCTATGCCCGCACCGCCGATCAACGCGCGCGGGATCCGCAAGACAGCGACAAGAAACATCGCCTGGGCAACAGCGATGGTCGGCAGGACGGAGGCGCCATAGGAGGCTCCTACACTTGGGACGACGGTTACGCCGGGGTTTCCTACAGCAACTACGATTCCAATTACGGTTCGCCTGCCGAGCAGGGCGTGCGCATCCGCATGAAGCAGGACCATTACGCGTTTGCCTCCGAGATCCGCAATCTCTCCGGCCCGTTCAGCTCGGTAAAACTCGACGCCGGTTACACCGATTACAAGCACATGGAGATCGAAGACGGCGAAGTCGGCACCACCTTCAAGAACAAGGGTTATGAAGCCCGCGTCGAGGCCCGGCACCAGCCCATCGGCCCGGTCGAGGGCGTCGTCGGCGCGCAAGTGACGCGCAGTGAGTTTTCAGCCCTGGGCGAAGAGGCCTTCGTGCCGCAGACCGATACGGACGCCGGTGCCTTGTTCATTCTGGAAGAACTGCAGGCCACCGACCGCCTCAAGCTCAGCCTGGGCGGGCGCATTGAACACACGACTGTGGACCCGGACAGCGGAGGCAACGCGCGATTCGCAAACGCCAGCCGCTCAAGCAGCTTTACCGCAGGGAGCGTTTCATCCGGGGCCGTTTACACCCTGACGCCGATCTGGTCGCTGGCGGCGACCCTTGGCTACACCGAGCGGGCGCCGACGTTCTATGAGCTCTACGCCGATGGTGCTCACGTCGCCACCGGCACGTACGAGCTCGGTGATGCGGACCTGTCGAAGGAGAAAGCCGTTTCCAGCGATCTGGCGCTGCGCTTCGACAACGGTACCCACAAAGGAAGTGTCGGCGTGTTCTATAGCCACTTCTCCAACTACATCGGACTGCTGGGCAGCGGCCGCACATTGAACGATGAAGGCGCTGACGACCCCGACGGCATTCCCGAATACACCTATTCAGGCGTGCGCGCACGGTTTGCCGGGTTCGAGGCCAAGGATCACTGGAAGCTCGGCGAAACCCGCTATGGCAATTTCGCCTTGGAGCTGTCCGGCGATTACACCCGCGCCAAGAATCTTGATACGGGAGAAGCCCTGCCGCGGATCGCGCCTTTGCGGCTCCAAAGCGGGTTGTTGTGGGAACTGGACAAGTGGCAAGCGAGGATCGACCTCGAACACGCCGCTTCCCAACGGCGCGTACCGGACAACGAAACCGGCACCGACGGCTACACGACGTTGGGGGCGAGCGCCGGCTACACGTTCAAGGTGGGCGGCAGTCAGTGGCTGGCGTTCGTCAGCGGCGAGAACCTGACCAATCAAACCGTGCGTTACGCCAGCTCCATTCTGCGCGACATCGCACCGGCAGAAGGGCGCAGCGTGGAGGTCGGGCTACGGACGACGTTTTAACGCCGTCACCTGAACGGTCACGCCGCAAACCTGAGGGTGACCCCAGGGCCTCTTCCCGGCTAAAGCCGGTCCCACAATTTGGATCGCGTGCATTCAGCGCATTCCTGCTGGCACGACGCAGGATCTTAGTGGGACCGGCTTCAGCCGGGAAGGCGTCAGTCGTCATGCCGCAACGTTCAGGGTGCACACACTGGCCTCTTCCCGGCTAAAGCCGGTCCTACAATTTGAGCGCATCCATTCAGCCGGGAGCGTCAGCCATCACACCGCAGAATCCTACAACCTGAACTCCCCTCTAAACGCACATCCATGCGCCCTCTGTAAGGGTTGGCGGGGCTTCACCCTGCTCTCTTACAAAGCAGACACCCGGGCCAGACCATGGACAGCGCTACCCTGGCCACACGCCACTGTTACGCCAACCGCAACGATCCATGTCGCAATTTCGACTTTTTTAAAAAACGTTAGCGTCCTATCATCGCCGCCCTAAACGCTGAAACGGCTAACTCGTCATTGATTAAGACCTTGCAATGCGCCTCCCAAGCATTGCGAGCGGCGTCGCCCTTTGCTCTCGAATAACTCAAAAAGACCTCACGCCCTATGCCCCGTCATCTGAAACGCCCGACCTGCAAATCGTCCCGAGCCCTTCGTCATGCCAGCGCCCTGAGCCTTGCCGCATTGGAGTTTGCAAGCTGTGCCCATGCTGCACCGGCGTTCGACAGCGCGTCGCCGTGGATGCTGGGTGACTGGGGCGGCAAGCGCAGTGAGCTTTCCGAACAGGGCTACGACTTCAAGCTCGACTCAGTCATCGAAGTGGGCTCCAACCTGCACGGCGGTTACAACCACGACAAGGCGACGCGTTACAGCGACCAGTTCGCCCTCGGTGCGCACATGGATCTGCAGAAGATCCTCGGCTGGCACGACGCTGAATTTCAACTGACCCTCACCAACCGTAACGGCGACAACATCAGCAACGACCGCGTGGGCGATCCGCGCACCGGCACCATTTCGTCGTCCCAGGAAGTCTGGGGCCGCGGCAACGTCACACGCCTGACCGACCTCTGGTACCAGCAGAAATTTCTCGACCAGACGCTCAGCGTCAAGGTCGGCCGGTTCAACGAAGGCGAAGATTTCAACACCTTCCCGTGCGACTTCCAGAACCTGGCACTGTGCGGCTCCCAGGTCGGCAACTGGGACGGCGGGATCTGGTACAACTGGCCGGTCAGCCAGTGGGCAATGCGCGTCAAATATCAGCTGACCCCTGAACTGTTCGTGCAGGTTGGTGCGTTCGAGCAGAACCCCTCCAACCTGGAAAACGATAACGCCTTCAAACTCAGCGGCAGCGGTACCCAGGGCGCCGTGTTGCCGGTCGAGGTGGTCTGGTCGCCGAAGGTCAACGGCCTGCCGGGCGAATACCGCGCCGGTTACTACTACAGCACCGCCGACAGCAGCGACGTTTCCAAGGACAGCAACGGTCGATACGCCGCCCAGAGTGGCGATGACTACGCCTCGTCGTCCAGCAAACACGGCATGTGGCTGACCCTGCGCCAGCAAGTCAGCAGCGAGTCCAGCGACAACGACCGCGGCTTGAGCCTGTTCGCCAACGGCACGCTGCACGACAAGAAAACCAACATGATCGACAACTTCGTTGCCCTCGGTGCGACGTACAAAGGCCCGTTCGATGCGCGCCCCGAGGATGACATCGGCGTCGGCATCAGCCGCATCCACGTCAACCCGGCGTACCGCAAGAACAGCAACCTGCGCAATCAGGCCGAAGGCGTTTCGGACTACAACGACCCGGCGTTCCTGCCCGTGCAGGACACCGAGTACAACGCCGAAATCTACTACGGCGTGCACGTCGCCAACTGGCTGACCGTGCGCCCGAACCTGCAATTCATCCGCCATCCGGGCGGTGTGAATCAGGTTGATGACGCGCTGGTCGCGGGGTTGAAAATCCAGTCCTCGTTCTGATCAGCCCAGCTCGCCCGTCTGCACCCAGGCATCGGCATTGAAGGCATGGCTTATCCGCCGCGCCTTCACGCCAACACGCGTTAACCACCACATCGTTACGGAGTACAACACTTATGAGCACTGAGGGTGCTTTCGGTAAGGGTCGCCTGCTTCCGAGCTTGCTCGGGCTGGTGATTCTGATAATGGGCCTGGCCTTGCTGGTCGGCGGCATCAAACTGCTGACGCTGGGCGGGTCGCTTTACTACCTGCTGGCCGGCATCGGCTTCGCCATCACCGGCGTCCTGCTGATGATGGGTCGCGGCGCGGCATTCGGCCTGTACGCACTGGTGCTGTTCGCCAGTACTGTGTGGGCGCTATGGGAAGTGGGTCTGGATTGGTGGCAGCTGGTGCCGCGTCTGGCACTCTGGTTTGCCCTGGGCATCGTCATGCTGCTGCCATGGTTCCGTCGTCCGGTCCTGCGTGGCCAGGTCGGCGATACGGGTACCCGCGCATTGGGCGCCGCTGTGATCGTGGCGGGCATCGCCGCGCTGGCCAGCCAATTTACTAACCCCGGTGAAATCAAAGGCCAACTGGACCGCGAAACCGCCGGCACCACCAGCGCCGCGCCGGCCATGCCTGACGGCGACTGGCAGTCATACGGCCGCACGGCCTTCGGTGATCGCTACTCGCCGCTGTCGCAGATCACCCCGGACAACGTCAGCAAGCTGGTCCCGGCGTGGACCTATCGCACGGGCGACATTCCGGGTCCGAACGACCCGGGTGAGACCACGGCCGAAAACACCCCGCTGAAAGTCAACGGCATGCTCTACGTCTGCACGCCGCACAGCCAGGTCATCGCACTGGACCCGGACACCGGCAAGGAAATCTGGCGCTTCGATCCGAAGATCAGCAGCGGCAAGGCGGCCAACTTCAAGGGTTGGGCGCACATGACCTGCCGTGGCGTGTCGTATCACGATGACGCCGCCTACGCTGCCACCGCGCCGACCGACGCTGCCGCACCTGCGCAAAGCCCTGCTGCTCCAGCGGTTGCCGGCGCAGCCAATGCCTGCCCGCGTCGCATCTTCCTGCCAACCGCCGACACCCGTCTGATCGCCCTGAACGCCGACACCGGCAAGATGTGTGAAGACTTCGGCACCAACGGTTCGATCGACCTGAGCGCCAACATCGGCACTTACGCACCGGGCGGTTACTATTCGACGTCGCCACCGGCAGTGACCAAAGACCTCGTGGTCATTGGCGGTCACGTCACCGATAACGTTTCCACCGACGAGCCGTCGGGCGTGATCCGTGCGTTCGACGTGCACACCGGCCGTCTGGTCTGGAACTGGGACAGCGGCAATCCGGACGACACCACGCCGCTTGCCGAGGGCAAGACCTACACCCGCAACTCGCCCAACATGTGGTCGATGTTCAGCGTCGACGAAAAGCTGGGCATGCTCTACCTGCCGATGGGCAACCAGATGCCTGATCAGTGGGGCGGCGACCGCACCGAGGCCTCGGAGAAATTCAGCGCCGGTCTGGTCGCGCTGGACATCGCCACCGGTCACGTGAAATGGAGCTTCCAGTTCACCCACCACGACCTGTGGGACATGGACGTCGGCGGTCAGCCAACGCTCATGGACATGAAAACCGCTGACGGCGTGAAGCCTGCTGTTCTGGCCTCGACCAAGCAAGGCAGCATCTATGTGCTGGACCGCAGCAACGGTCAGCCCATCGTACCGATCAACGAAATCCCTGTACCCCAGGGCGCTGTTGCCGGCGATCACACGTCGCCTACCCAGCCGAAGTCCGATCTGAACTTCATGCCGCCGCCGCTGAAAGAGCGCGACATGTGGGGCGTGACGCCGTTTGATCAGATGCTCTGCCGCATCGACTTCAAATCCCTGCGTTATGAAGGTCCGTTCACTCCGCCATCGCTGCAAGGCACGTTGGTGTACCCGGGTAACTTCGGTGTGTTCGACTGGGGCGGCATTTCGGTCGATCCGGTGCGTCAGATTGCTTTCGTGAACCCGAGCTACATGGCGTTCCGTTCCAAACTGGTGCCGGCGGCCGAAGTCGCAGGCGGCCCGGGTCGCAAGAGCGAAACCGAAGGCGTGCAGCCGAACAAGGGCGCGCCTTACGGTGTGATCCTCGAAGCAATGCTGTCGCCAATGGGCCTGCCGTGCCAGGCGCCAGCGTGGGGTTATGTTGCGGCGGTCGATCTGACCAACCACCAGACCATCTGGAAGCACAAGAACGGCACCGTGCGTGACAGCGCGCCGGTTCCGATCCCGCTGACCATGGGCGTTCCAAGCCTGGGCGGCACGTTCATCACTGCCAGTGGTGTGTCGTTCCTCAGTGCCACGCTGGACCAGTACCTGCGCGCCTACGACGTTCGTAACGGCAAGCAGTTGTGGGAAGGCCGCCTGCCAGCAGGCGCCCAGACCACGCCGATGACTTACACCGGCAAGGACGGCAAGCAATACGTGCTGGTCGTTGCAGGCGGTCACGGTTCGCTGGGCACCAAACAGGGCGATTACGTCATCGCCTACAAACTGCCGGATTGATCCGCTTCACTGATTAGCGTCGTGCAGTAACAGAAAAGGCGGTCCCGTGAGGTGACCGCCTTTTTTTCTGCGCGCCGAAACGCTCAAAAGGCGCTTCGCTCAAAAGGGGACAGATTTATTTACAGCGCTTCACCGTAAATAAATCTGTCCCCTTTTGCGGTCCCCTTTAGCGCCCCTACTTCTCGATCACCTCACCACGCTGGGGCGCCAGCCTGGCGATAAAACGGTTCTGCGTCGTCACCGCAATGTGCTGCTCGTTCATCGCATCGATAAGGTTCTCGACCAACGCATTGAAATCGCTGCGGCTGAGTTTCATGCCCTTGTGCACTTCTTCCAGGGAGTCACCGGTGTACGTGCACGGCCCGCCGGCTTCGACGCAAAACCTTTCCACCAGCTTGTCGCGTACCCGAACGATGTCGACCTTGGCGAAGTATTTATAAATGCGGTCATCCTGAGCAATGTGCAGCAGCATGCCTTCGACGATTTTCTGGATGCCGGCGCGCTGGCCCAAGTCCTGATAGAGGCTGTCGTCCTTGGGCGGCTGTTGGGCGCACCCCGCCAGCAACGACAGACTGAGCCCGAGAATCAGCCACTGAGACCGCCCCATCAGAAACTCCCCTGCACGGAAAGGTAGGTGCCGTTCTGGTTGTCCAGCGTGGCAATTTCACCGAGCCGGGCGTAGGCCAGCACCACGGAAACATGCTTGTTGGGAAACCAGCCGACAAAGAAGTCCGCCCAGTCGCTTTCGCCGGCGAACGACAGATTGTCGGGCTTCTCGCGGTAGTCCATGCCCACTGCCCAATGCGGGTTGAGCAGGATGGCTGCGCCGCCCTCTTTCAGTACGCTGCGGGTATCGCGCCGGTCGCCGCCAAAGCCCATCAACCCGGTTTCGTTGGCACGGCTGTAACGCAGGCCGGCGTTGACCACCACGTTGTAGCCAAAGGCCGCGCCCATGAACAGACGGCTCGCGGTGACATAACCCTCGACGTCCGAATCGCGCTTGGCGCCCACCAGGCTGGGGATGAGGAAATCGTTCTGGTGTTTGTATTCCAGCCCCGCCGACACCTGCGGCAACTGATCGTAGATCAGGTCGCCAAACAGGCGAACCTTCACGCCGAAGATGTCCTGGGTGAGGTTGTCATCCGGGAGGTTGAGCTTGCTGACCAGTGAGCCCAGGTCGAAGCGTTGATGGGCGTAGGAAACCTCAATCCGATTGCCGTAGGACGCTGCAGCGCCGACCACATCGAGGGTGTAGTCCGGCAAGTCGACGTGGGTGGCGAACGCGTTGCCGCCCCACTCGCCCTGCTCGTCATACCCGGCCAGCATGGCCCAGGGGATGATCCCGCCGCCTGCGCCGCCTTCAATGCTGCTGGCGCCGCCGGTGGCGATCAGGCGCCCCTGCTCGGCTTCGGCCGCCGGCGCGAACCATGTCGCGCAGCCTCCGACCACGCTGGCAAGCAGCACGGGATTCAAGTACGTCGAAAGGCGTCGTGCCATAAATCCGTGTTCCATCAATACACCGTCATGCGGGGTGGGAGCTGGGAGCGGGCAATCCAGGCTTCGAAAGCGATCGCATCGAGCGGACGGCTGATCAGGTAACCCTGCGCGGTGTCGCAGTGCCAGCGCTCCAGTAAACGCAGGCTGTGTTCGTACTCGACGCCTTCGGCGACCACCTTCAGGCCCAGGTTGTGGCTCATCTCGATGGTCGACCGCACGATGACGGCGTCTTCGCTGGTTTCATCCAGATCGCGCACGAAGGACTGATCGATCTTCAATTCCTGCACCGGCAGCCGCTTGAGGTGCGCCAGCGAGGAGTAACCGGTGCCGAAATCATCCACCGACAGGCTGATGCCGAATTCGCGCAGGCGATTGAGCACCTTCAGCGACTGCTCGGGCTCGCGCATGATGGCGCTTTCGGTGATCTCGAAAATCAACTGTTCGGCCGGCACGCGGTACAGCTTGAGCAGCGCAGCAACGCGGTCAGCCAGATTGCCGTCCAACAGGTCGTCCGCCGAGATGTTCACCGACACCTGCAGAACCAGACCGCGATATGCCCATTCGGCCAACTGGCGCAGGGCTTCTTCGATCACCCAGTTGGTGAGGATCTGAATACTGCCGGTGCGCTCTGCCAGCACGATGAACTCGGCCGGGGACACCGAGCCGAATTGCGGGTGCTGCCAGCGCAGCAAGGCTTCGGCCTGAGTCACGCGGCCGTTGCGGATGTCCAGTTTGGGCTGGTAATGCAGGGACAGTTCGCCATTGCGTGCGGCCTGACGCAGGTCGCGGATCAGGCTGATCTGGCGCAAGTGGGCGACATCGCGACCGTCCACATAGACCTGCAGACGCCCCGGCAGCTGCGCCGCGTCTTGCCGCGCAATGGAGGCACGTCTGAGCAACTCGGACGCCGAATCGCCATTGGCCGGATAGGCCGCGATGCCGATGCAGGCATCCATCGCGATGTCCTGCTCGCCAATGCGCTGAGGCTTGACCAATAGACGCTGCAGCCGGTCGGCCACCGCGACGGCACTGTCGGTTTCAGCGTTGTGCACCAGCAGCAGAAATTCGTTGTCGGAGAGCCGCGCCACCGTATCACCGGGACGCAGCGGCTCCTGCAGTTGCTCGCTGATGATGCGCAGCAGTTGCTCGACTCCCTCGAGACCGACGTTGGTGCTGATCGCGCGGAAGTTATCGATGCCCAGATAAAGCAGGGCCACTGGCCGTTGAGCAATGACCGCGCTGCCGAGGCGTTCCATGACCAGCGCGCGATTGGGCAGCCCGGTGAGTGGATCATGCAGGGCGTTGTGGGCCAGTTGCAGCTCACGCTCGGCGATCCCGCTCTGCATCGAATTGATAGCGCTGGCGAGCAGCCCCAGTTCATCCCGGCGATCCAACACCACGGGGGTGGCGTAATCACCTTCGCCAATCCGCCGGGCCGCCTGGGCCAGGGCACTCACCGGCCGCGACAGGTTGCGCGCCAGTAACAACGCGCCGACCAGCGAGCACGCCAGCGCCACGACAGTGATCCAGAACAGCGTCTTGTCCAGCGGCGCGAATGCCTGCATGGCCTGATCCAGCGGGCTCTGCAGCAGGGCCACGACCTCGCTGTCGCTGTTGCTCCCCAGGCGCAGGGTTTTGCTCAGAAAACTCTGGTTCTGATGCTCGGTCATCTGCATCTCGTCGCTGAGCGGGTTCATCATCACCCCGCGCAGGCTGTCGAACAGCGGCGCCGGCTGGGTGCTGATCATCTGACCCGGCTGCTTTTGCACGATCGACAGAAACGACACCTGCAAACCGCTCAACGAGCGCAGTTCCTGCGCCAGATCACCGTCCATGCTGAAGCCCATCACCACGCGCGCAATCGGCAGCGGTGCGAGGACCGTGCTCTCCACCAGCAAGTGCGGCTGGCCCTGCAACGGCACGATGAGCATCGACTGATTCTTGCCCTTGAGCTCACGCAACGCCTGGGTGTAGGGGAACGGCGAGCCTTCGGGGATCTGCGCGACGGTGCTGGCCATGACCGTGCCGTCCATGCCCAGCAGGAACATGTCATTGGCGTTGATTCTGGCGCCGTGATTGAGCAGCACCGAGCGGATGGTCGCCGAGTCCGCCGATGCCACGGCGTCGCGGAAGCCGAAATCGGTGGACAGCAATTGCACGGCGTCGCGCAGCCGCTTGCCGCGCATTTCCAGCAAACCTTCGAACACCCGGGTGCCGACTTCGAGCTGTGCCTGGGCCTGCTTGCGAACCGCGTCCTGGGTCGCCGCTCTCACTGCAATAAACACGGCGAAGACCACGATCAGCAGCAGCATGATCAACACGCCGGCAATCCGCGCCTGAAAGCTGATGCGCACCTTCATTCGTGGGCTGCTTTATGAAAGGCATCGCCGAACGCGCTGGGCGTCGGCGCGGCCGGGGTGTTATCAGCGTTGGGCTGCACAGCGATGGTAAACCGTTGCTTGAGGCCGCCGGCCGGGATGTCGATGTCGCCACCGGACACGGGCAGCATGTCGGCCCCCTGGGGGTGCCAGAGAGTGACGGCGTAGTGACCGGCGGGCACTTGATCCAGGGTCAGCGCGCCCTTGTCGTTGCTGACGCCGAACCAGCCATCGTCGGTGACGTACACATACCCGATCATGTTGTCGTGGACGTTGCAGCCGAGCACGACCACGCCCGGCTTGTCGAACAGCACGGGGGCCGACGGGGTACCGCCATACAACCGCAATTCAAAACGCTTGGGCGTCGAGAACGAATACACCTGATGGCGGATTTGATCGCTGTTGGGGAAACTGATTTCCGTCCCACTGCGGACGGCCAGCACGTGGGGGGCAAATTGCACATCGCGCTGGTCCATGTCGGCTTTCATCGGCCCGGCAGGCGGCGCCGTTGCGCCGCGCAGGGTAACCACCGCGTCGGGAAGCGGCTTGCCCTGGGCATCAACGAATTCGGCGGTCAGGCTGGCCGCACTGGCAAGGGTGCCCTGCAGCGCGGTTACAACCAGCAACAATGAAATAAAAACGTGGCGCATGACAGATGTTCCAGACAGCGAGGCCGGCAGAGCCTCCGTGGCGATGATTTCCAGCGTAGCCCACATCGGCGGTCAGCGATATCAGACGGACTTCCAGCAAAGCACATGGCCTTCATTAGTGGAATGCCACGGCCTGGCGCAACGCCTTACAGGCTTTAAAACGATCCCCCGTCATTGCTATCGACCGACGCTATTGAAACCTGAGCCAATCTGCCCCATCTAAGGCTCATCTCCATTTATGCAGGTGCCCCATGAGCGACCAGCAATCCGACGCCAACCAGCCGCACCCGGACGACGATCACGAGCACGAAATCCTCGGCTCCGACAGCAAGCGCCTCGCCCTGCCCGGCCAGAACCTGCCGGATCAGGTGTACATCATTCCGATCCACAACCGTCCTTTCTTCCCCGCCCAAGTGCTGCCGGTCATCGTCAACGAAGAGCCCTGGGCCGAAACGCTGGAGCTGGTCAGCAAGTCTGATCACCACTCCCTGGCGCTGTTCTTCATGGACACCCCGCCCGACGATCCCCGTCATTTCGACACCAAGGCGTTGCCGGAGTACGGCACGCTGGTCAAGGTGCACCACGCCAGCCGTGAAAACGGCAAGCTGCAGTTCGTCGCCCAGGGCCTGAGCCGCGTGCGCATCAAGACTTGGCTCAAGCACCACCGCCCGCCGTTTCTGGTGGAGGTCGAATACCCCCATCAGCCCAACGAGCCGACCGACGAGGTCAAGGCCTACGGCATGGCGCTGATCAACGCGATCAAGGAGCTGCTGCCGCTCAACCCGCTGTACAGCGAAGAATTGAAGAACTACCTCAATCGCTTCAGCCCCAACGACCCGTCGCCGCTGACCGACTTCGCCGCCGCCTTGACCTCCGCCACGGGCGTCGAGCTGCAGCAGGTGCTCGATTGCGTGCCCGTGCTCAAGCGCATGGAAAAAGTCCTGCCGATGCTGCGCAAGGAAGTCGAAGTCGCGCGCCTGCAGAAAGAAATCTCCGCCGAAGTGAACCGCAAGATCGGCGAGCACCAGCGTGAGTTCTTCCTCAAGGAACAGCTCAAGGTCATTCAGCAGGAACTGGGGCTGACCAAGGACGACCGCAGCGCAGATATCGAACAGTTCGAAGAGCGCCTGGTGGGCAAGACCCTGCCACCGCAGGCGCGCAAGCGCATCGACGAAGAGATCAACAAGCTGTCGGTGCTGGAAACCGGTTCGCCGGAATACGCCGTCACCCGTAATTACCTGGACTGGGCAAGCTCGGTGCCGTGGGGCGTGTTCGGTGACGACAAGCTCGATCTGAAACATGCGCGCAAGGTGCTCGATCAACACCACGCCGGCCTTGATGACATCAAGAGCCGCATCCTCGAGTTCCTCGCCGTCGGCGCCTACAAGGGTGAAATCTCCGGCTCCATCGTGCTGCTGGTCGGCCCGCCGGGCGTGGGTAAAACCAGCGTCGGCAAATCCATCGCAGAATCCCTGGGACGTCCGTTCTACCGTTTCAGCGTTGGCGGCATGCGCGACGAGGCCGAGATCAAAGGCCACCGTCGCACCTACATCGGCGCCCAACCGGGCAAGCTGGTGCAGGCGCTGAAAGACGTGGAAGTGATGAACCCGGTCATCATGCTCGACGAGATCGACAAGATGGGCCAGAGCTTCCAGGGCGACCCGGCCTCGGCGCTGCTCGAAACCCTGGATCCGGAACAGAACGTCGAATTCCTCGACCACTATCTGGACCTGCGTCTGGACCTCTCCAAGGTCCTGTTCATCTGCACCGCGAACACCCTGGACTCGATCCCCGGCCCGCTGCTGGACCGTATGGAAGTGATTCGGCTGTCCGGCTATATCACCGAAGAAAAGCTCGCCATTGCCAAGCGCCACCTGTGGCCCAAGCAACTGGCCAAGGCCGGCGTTTCGAAAAACAGCCTGATGATCAGCGACAGTGCATTGCGCGCGGTGATTGACGGGTACGCGCGGGAAGCCGGAGTGCGGCAGCTGGAAAAACAGCTGGGCAAACTGGTGCGCAAAGCGGTGGTCAAGCTGCTGGACAACCCGGACACCGTGGTCAAGATCGGCCCGAAAGAACTGGAAGCCTCCTTGGGCATGGCGGTGTTCCGCAACGAGCAAGTGCTGTCGGGCACCGGCGTGATCACCGGCCTGGCCTGGACCAGCATGGGCGGCGCGACGCTGCCGATCGAAGCGACACGGATCCATACGCTCAACCGCGGCTTCAAGCTCACCGGCCAGCTGGGCGACGTGATGAAGGAATCTGCCGAAATCGCCTACAGCTACGTCAGCTCCAATCTGGCGAAGTTTGGCGGCGATAAGAGCTTCTTCGACGAAGCCTTCGTCCACTTGCACGTGCCGGAAGGTGCGACGCCGAAAGACGGGCCAAGTGCGGGCGTCACCATGGCCAGCGCGCTGCTGTCGCTGGCGCGTAACCAGGCGCCGAAAAAAGGCGTGGCGATGACCGGCGAACTGACCCTGACCGGCCACGTACTGCCGATTGGCGGCGTGCGGGAGAAGGTCATTGCGGCGCGGCGGCAGAAGATCTACGAGCTGATCCTCCCGGAAGCCAACCGAGGCAACTTCGAAGAACTGCCGGATTACCTGAAAGAAGGCATCACCGCACACTTCGCCAAACGCTTTGCGGATGTGGCGAAGATATTGTTCTAAGACGGACCAGCATCACTTCCACAGGGGCGAATCGTGACCTGTGGAAGTGGGCTTCAGACAAGGAGTTCAACATGCTCGACTTCAACAACAAAGGCTTTTTCAAACTCAAGCAGAACAACGAATACGCTGAGCGTGTGGCCGCGCTGCTGCTTGAGGATGAAACCGTCATCGACGCCTACAAGTCGATGCGCGACGGCGTCGTCTTCACGACCAAGCGGATCATTTCCGTCAACGTGCAAGGCATTACCGGCAGCAAGAAGGACTTCACTTCATTGCCGTATAAAAACATCGTGGCTTACTCGGTGGAAACGTCCGGCACCTTCGACCTCGACTCGGAACTCGAGATCTACTTCTCAGCCCTGGGCAAAGTGAAGTTCGAATTCACCGGGAAGACCTCCATCGTCGAAATTTCCAGGTACATTTCCCAATTCGTTCTCTGAACCAACGCATTTGGCCCAGTCACATGCGAACGTGGTTGCGCATCACAGGGGACTGATTTATTTACACGCTTCTCCGTAAATTAATCTGTCCCCGTCCAGGCACGCTTAAAACTACCCGATCTTCCGCATCAAAGGGGACTCGCATCAAAGGGGACTGATTTATTTACACGCTTCTCCGTAAATTAATCTGTCCCCGTCCAGGCACGCTTAAAACCACCCGATCTTCGGTTATCCTCACCCCAAACGTTGCCCACGACCGGAGCCTTCATGACCCCTGCCCGCCTGCTCGTCCCGCTCAGCCTCTCCCTCCTTGCCGCTTGCGCGGCGACACCGAAGCAGATCGTTTCCCTGGACGATCAGCAAGACTGCCCGCTCACCCTCAAAACCGGCCAGACCCTCATGCTGATGCTGCCCAGCAACCCCACCACCGGGCACCGCTGGCTGATGCAAAACCCCGCGCCGTCGATACTCGCCAGCCTCGGGCCTGAGGTGTTCAATGCCTCTAAAGATGTAGGTCTGGTGGGTGAAGGCGGTCAGTCGGTCTGGCGCTACCGAGCCGCCAATGCAGGCACGGGCCATCTGATGATGGTCTACCAGCAGCCGTGGGCGCCGGAAGTGGCGCCAGAACGCACCTTCGATTGCGTGATCACCGTGAACTGATCGAAAGGGGACTGATTTATTTACACGCTTCTCCGTAAATAAATCTGTCCCCGTCCATGTATTTACACGCGTCTCCGTAAATCAATCTATCCCCGTCCATGCAAGTCGCCAAGCACTGGCGTAAGCCCCGTCATTCGGTCAGTAACTGCGCCGCATCGAAGCCCATGCGCAAGTTGCCCCAATGACGGCCGTCGAAGAAAAACGGCACGTCGATCTCGGTCATGATTTCCCCCGTGTCGCGCAGGTAGGTTTGCAACAGGAAGCGCTGTTGGTTACCCGCTGCACGCAGGCCGATGGGGTCAGCGAACATGCGCTTGTTCCGGCAGACCGGCAGGTCGACAGCCCGGTCACCCGTAGGTTTTTTCGACACCCAGCTGTTATTCACCGGGCAGTAGCCCTTGGCGTCAACGATGAAGGTGACCTTGCCCCCCAGCGTGCCTTTGGTCAGCGCGTCGCACTCCTCCTGACAGATCTGGGCGAAGCGCTCGCTGTAGCTGGTCGTGTATTGCTTGGGGTCAGTCCCGGGGATCAGTTTGTAGTTCTGATCGAACAGGTTGACCCCTTCACGTTGCAGCGCGGCCAGACGCACCTGGAGTCGGTCGCGGCAATGACAGGCGCGGGTAATGCCGGCGTCCAGCGCGCCGTGCCCGAGGACAAAGCGTCCCAGCAGCGCCTGGACCTTTTCCGCCACGCCCGACAGATCGCGGGTGGCGGTAGCGGAATGCTGCATGCGCTGGTCGATGGACTGGCTGTCCGCATGAATCTGGGTGACGCGGTTATTGATGCCGGTGTTGCTGTCGGCGAACTGCAAGATGTGCGAGGCGATGTCTTCCAACTTGATGTGAGTGGATTCGAAATCGCCGATCATGCTCTCGAAATGCCCTGACGCGCGCTCGACCACTTTCTGGGTCTCCCGGGCGCTATGGCTGATCTGGGTGGTCTGCTCGTGGGTCGAGCTCACTTCCAGCAGCATGGCGTCGATGTTCTGGGAAATGTCTTCGGTGGCACGACTGACGTTCTGGGCCAGGGTCCGGACTTCGTCGGCAACCACCGCGAAACCACGGCCGCTCTCCCCCGCACGCGCCGCCTCGATCGCCGCGTTGAGCGCCAGAAGGTTGGTCTGGGAGGAAATCTGTTGAATCAATCCGACGATGGATTTGATGCTCGACGAGCGTTGGTTCAACGCCGACACCAGCGTACCGAACTCATTCAGGCTGGTGGAAATCTCACTGATGTTGCCGGTCACTTCCAGCAGCTCGGTGTAGGAGTCTCGGGCCATGCTGAGGTTCTGCGCGGTGGTCCCGGAAATGCCCTGGGTCTGCCGGGACACCTCGGCAATCCGCCCGACTGCGTCGTTGCTCTGCTCCATGACTTCCCTGGCGAAGCGCGCCTGATGGGTCGCGCTGTCGCTGGAATCGCTGATGTTTTTCAGCGAGCGCGCGGACTCCACGGCAATGTGCACGGTCAGCGCCTGAACGCTGCTGATGATCTCCCGCTGCTTGGCGAGAAACCGGTTGCAGGTGCTCGCCAGCACGCGAATTTCATCATGGGTCAACAGCGGCAAGTCCTTGGACAGGTCGCCCTCGCCATTGGCAATGCCTTCCAGCGCCAGCGTCATCTGGGTCACCGGCCGCACGATCAGGTGGCGGAAATACCAGACCATGAAACTGACCAGGCACAGGGTGAACAGCGTACTGCCCAGAATGGCGTTGCTCAGCACATCGAGTTTGCCTTCGATCATGCCTAGCGTCCCCGCCGGCAACTGCGCGCTGCGCAACTGAAGCAGAATGTCCGCGCGGATGCTCACGGCCACCCAGTACACCAGGGCGCTCACCATCACCATCAGGAAAAGGCTCGACAGCTTCTTGGTCAAAGAATCGAAAAACTGCCGCTCGACGGACTCGTACAACGCCTTGAACGCATGCATGCCACGGTTCCCTGTGTCTGGTAATGAAATGGGTTGCAACTAAGGTTCTTCGACTGAGGATGGGAAAGCTTTAATGCGGTGGGGTGAACATCGATAAATGACATTGATTCTCAATTATAACTTGCCGATACTTGAGAACCATCATCATTCGTTACATTCGCCGGAGCTTCGCCCGCCATGCGCCACTCGATCCCCTTTTGCCCAAAGGCCCTTTCGTTAATCGCACTGAGCGTGCTTAACACAGCGAATGCCGAAGACACAGCGCTCAGCCTGCCCGCCACCGACGTGACGTCAACGGCCACCTACGGTGACACCGGCGACCCGCTCGGTTATCAAGGCAAACCCGGCAGTACCACTACCCGGCTGGACCTGACCAAACAGCAAACGCCTCAAGGTATTACCAACATCAAGCGCGAGCAAATGGATGACTTCAAGCTCAACAGCATTCGCGACGTATTAACCAGTACCCCCGGCGTCAACGTGCAAAAAGTCGAAACTGACCGCACCTATTTCACCGCGCGCGGTTTCGACATCAACAACTTCCAGTACGACGGCACGGCCATGCCGATGACCAATGGGTTGCTGGTGGGCGACATTGACCTGGCGCCCTACGAACAGGTCGATATCGTTCACGGCGCCAACGGTTTGATGTCCGGATCCGGCAACCCTTCGGCCACGGTCAACTTCATCCGCAAACGCCCGACCTACGATCCCCAGGCGAAGATCGACGTGACTGCCGGTTCCTGGGACAAACGCCGGGTGGACATCGACGTTTCCGGGCCACTGACCGACTCAGGCAACGTGCGCGGACGCGTCATCTACGCCAACGAGAACGGCAACTCATACCTTGATCGCTACTCTCGCGAGAAGAACATCTTCAGCGGTCTGCTGGCATTCGACTTGAGCGACAGTGACACGCTGACCCTTGGTTACGAAGACCAGAAAACCAACGCCAATGGCTCAAGCTGGGGCGCACTGCCGTTGGTCGATGGCAATGGCAACGCCATCCATTACAGCAGCACCCATTCCAATATTTCCCAGCCGTGGGTGCATTGGGATGTTCACACGCAACGCGCGTTTGCCGAGTGGGAGCACACCTTCGCCAATGACTGGAAGTCGAAGCTGACCGTCGCCGGCGCCGAGCACCGCGAAGACACCGAGATGTTCTACATGTTGAGCTCCACCGACTCGCCGACCGGCTACAGCGGTCTGGGCTCCAAGTACAAAGACAAAAACCTCGAACTCAGTGGCGATTACTCCCTGAGCGGCCCCTTCATGCTGGGCGGTCGCGAACATCAACTCACGCTGGGGGCGAACGCTGCACGCCAGCGCAACCGCGAATCCTCGCAGTATGGCGACATACTCAACTACTCGCCTGTCACCCTTGAAGATGCGCTGCATGGCTACCTGCCGCGGCCGAATTACGTCGCCGCGTTGCCCGCTGCGACGTCGAACTACACCGATCGCCAGAAGAGCGTCTACGCCGGCGCGCGTTTCAGCCTGACCGACGACCTGCATTTGATCACCGGTGCCCGCATGCTCAGCGCCGACAGCAATGGCGACAACTACGGCTCCGCGCGCAAGGTGCGCATTCACGGCAAAGTCACGCCGTACGCCGGCATCGTCTACGACCTGACCCCCGAATACGCGCTGTACGCCAGTTACACCGAAGTCTTCAATCCGCAGTATTACCTCGACGGCCAAGGCCGGGTGCTCGATCCCCTTGAAGGCAAAAGCTATGAAGCGGGCATCAAGGGCCAGTTGCTGGACAAGAAGCTCAACGTCAGCGCAGCGGTGTTCCATGCCAAGCAGGACAACGTGCCGGGCAGTTCGGTGTATGACGCCAGCCTTGGCGGCTACGTGTACGAGGCGATGTCCTACGACAGCAGCGGCCTGGAGCTGGAAGCGTCCGGCGAAGTGGCACCCGGCCTGCAAATCAACGGCGGGTACACCTACGTCTATATCACCGACGACAACGACAGCCGTGCGCGCAAATTCATCCCGCGCCACGCCCTGACGTCGTCCATGACCTACCAGTTGCCAATGGCACCGAAGGTCAAGGTCGGCGGCAGCCTGAGCTGGCAGAGCAAGACCCATAACGACGACGCACCGGCCGCCCGGCAGGAGGCCTACGCGCTCATCGGCCTGATGACCCGCTATGACATCGATCAGCACTGGAGCACCCAGTTCAACCTCAACAACCTCACCAACGAGAAATACCAACAGAGCCTGCGCTACAACCAAAGCAACTTCGGTGATCCACGCAACTTAACCGCATCGGTAAGCTGGACATACTGATAACACGGCTTGCGTCTCAGCCGCCCAGGTGCAACCGGGGCGGCTTTTGCCGTTGAGGGGCAAACGTCTGCACACGAACGATGAGATGAGGTTCCAGCCGAGGGACGGAATTGGCTAAAATGCCGCACTTTTCGCCTTGTCACCCGGAATCGCCGTGAGCCCAGAACCCGACCGCCTATTCGCCCAGCCGCTGCCCCAGGTGCCCGACTTCGCTTTCAACGAAGACGTCGTGCGGGTGTTCCCGGACATGATCAAGCGCTCGGTACCGGGCTACCCGACCATCGTCGAAAACCTCGGCGTGCTCGCGGCGCAGTTCGCCCAGCCCCACAGCGTGCTCTACGACCTGGGCAGCTCACTGGGCGCCGTCACTCAGGCGTTGCGCCGGCATGTGCGCACTGAAGATTGTCGGGTGATCGCCATCGACAACTCGTCGGCCATGGTCGAGCGCTGCCGCGAATACCTCAACGCCCAGGACTCGATGTACCAGGAGTTGCTGCCGGTGGAGGTCATCGACGGCGATATCCTGGGTCTCGAGTTTCAGCCGGCCTCTGTCGTTGCCCTGAACTTCACCCTGCAGTTCATCGCCCCCGAGCAACGCCTCGCCCTTTTGACTCGCATCCGCCAGTCGCTGCTGCCCGGCGGCGCGCTGATCCTGTCGGAGAAGCTGCGCTTTGATGACACCGAAGAGCACGCGCTGCTCAGCGATCTGCACGTCGCCTTCAAGCGCGCCAACGGTTACAGCGAGCTGGAGATCGCGCAGAAACGCAGCGCGATCGAAAATGTGATGAAGCCCGACAGCCTTGAGCAGCACCGCGAACGCTTGCTGGCCGCCGGTTTCAGTAAAGTCGTGCCCTGGTTTCAGTGCCTTAATTTCGCCTCGTTGATTGCCCTGCCATGATTGATCTCGCTCCCCTGGTCCGCCGTCTGGCGGGCACGCCACTGTATGCCTGGGCCCAAGGCCTGCAGGCGCAACTCGACGCGAAGATGGAAAAGGGTCATGGCGACCTCGAACGCTGGCAAGGCGCCCTGAATGCCTTGCCTGATCTGACGCCAAGCCGCATCGAGCTCAAGGACGATTTCATCCTCGACGCCGACTGCGACGACGCCACCCGCGAGCAGACCCGCGCGGCGCTGATGGGCCTGTCGCCGTGGCGCAAAGGCCCTTTTGATGTGTTTGGCGTGCACGTCGACACCGAATGGCGCTCGGACTGGAAATGGTCGCGGGTGTCGCCGCACCTTGATCTGAGAGGCAAGCGCGTTCTGGATGTGGGCTGCGGCAACGGCTATTACCAGTGGCGCATGCTGGGGGCCGGGGCCGACAGCGTGATCGGCGTTGACCCGAACTGGCTGTTCTTCTGCCAGTTCCAGGCCATGCAGCGCTACCTGCCGGACCTGCCGGCGTGGCACCTGCCGTTCACCCTGGAAGATCTACCCGCGCGGCTGGAAGGCTTCGACACGGTGTTCTCCATGGGCGTGCTGTATCACCGCAAATCCCCCATCGATCACCTGCTGGCACTCAAGGATTGCCTGGTCAAAGGCGGCGAGCTGGTGCTGGAAACCATGGTGGTGGAAGGCGACGCGAATCAGGTGCTGGTGCCGGAAGACCGCTACTCACAGATGCGCAACGTGTGGTTTCTGCCATCAGTCCCCGCGCTGAAACTGTGGCTGCGCCGCGCGGGTTTTGTGGATGTGCGCTGCGTCGACGTCAGCACCACCACGGTAGAGGAACAGCGCGGCACCGACTGGATGCGCTTTCAATCGTTGAGCGACTTTCTCGATCCCGCTGATCACAGCAAGACCGTGGAAGGACTGCCTGCACCGCGGCGTGCGGTGATCGTTGGGCGCAAGCCGTAAACCCACAACGGCGCCATCGCGCGCGCTCGTGGAGCATGACAACACCGCAGCTGTCATTGCGGACAAATCACCCGTGGGAGCGAGCTTACTCGCGAAGGCGATGGTGGTCGTCCCTTCAGATCACTGGCGGTGAGAAGAACTCGCCGCTGCCAGAATCAACGCCTTCATCTCCGATACCGCGGACTTGAAGCCGACAAACAGGGCATGGGCCACCAGCGCATGGCCGATGTTCAGTTCGTTGATGCCCTTGATCGCCGCGATCGCTTCAACGTTGTGATAGTGCAAACCATGACCGGCATTGACGATCAGGCCCTGGGCCAGACCAAAAGCAACGCCATCGGCAACGCGCTTGAGCTCTTCGGCGACGGCCGCCGGGGTTTCGGCATCGGCATAACGGCCCGTGTGCAGCTCGATGGCCGGCGCGCCAACCCGGGCCGACGCGGCAATCTGGCGCTCATCGGCGTCGATGAACAGCGACACTTCGCTGCCGATGGCAGACAACCGCTCCACCGCCGCCTTGATGCGCGCTTCCTGACCGGCGACATCCAGCCCGCCCTCCGTGGTCAGTTCCTGACGGGTTTCCGGCACCAGGCAGATGTGCGCCGGCCGAATGCGCTCGGCGAACGCCATCATCGCTTCGGTGACGCCCATCTCGAAATTCATGCGCGTTTGCAGCACGTCTTTGAGCAGCAATACATCGCGTTCCTGAATGTGCCGACGGTCCTCACGCAAATGCACGGTGATGCCGTCGGCACCCGCTTCCTCGGCATCCAGCGCGGCCTTGACCGGATCGGGATAGCGCGTCCCGCGGGCCTGGCGCAGGGTAGCAACGTGGTCGATGTTCACGCCGAGCAGAATGCGAGTGCTGTGGGTCACGGGGTTCTCCTGATTACTGTGGCGGTGCCAGCCAGTAGTGGCTGATTGCGCAAGCGAGGAAGGATTTTCTAGGTTTGCGCCGCTGGACGCTAGAGTTTGCGAAACAATTCACGGCTGACCAGCGGCCGCCCACCCAGATGCACGGCCAGGGCCTGGCGCATCAGACGCTTGGCCGCCGACAGCGCGCCCGGCGAAGTCCAGTCCGCTTCAGACATCGCCTGCAATTCGGCGCCCTGAAACAATCCCGGCTGAAACAGATACACCCGCTCAAGGCCTGCGTCCACCTGAAGCCGGTACAGGCCGTCGCTGGCCAGGGGATCACCGTTGACGTCTGCATCCAGCGCAAAGCCGTAACCGAGATCGTCCAACAGCCGCCATTCGAACGAGCGCAGCAACGGTTCCAGCGCGCGCCCTTCGGCCAGGGCCACAAGGGTCGCAGCGTAATGCTCGAACACGCCCGGGTGCGGGTCTTCGGCGGGCAACAGACGAATCAGCAATTCATTGAGATAGAGACCGCTGAACAGCGCCTCGCCTTCCAGCCACGTAGCGACGCCGACGCCTTCCATGCGCCCCACGTTCTTCAGCTCGCCCCGCCCGCGAAATTCGACTTCCAGCGGCACGAACGGACGCGCCATCGTCCCCGCCTTTCCCCGAGCGCTGCGCAACACCGCACGCAAGCGACCCTTCGGGGTAATGAAATCGACCAGTGCGCTGTTTTCGCGGTACGCACGGCTGTGCAACACATAAGCGAGCTGACCGACGGGAGGGGTTTGTGACATGGCTATCTCGATGAAAGAACGCGGCCGGACGGGCAATCTGAAACGACTGTGGGAGTGAGGTTGCCTGCGAACAGGCGATCCCAGTCAACATCAAATGCTGAATGTCACATCCTCTTCGCGAGCAAGCTCGCTCCCACACGTGTTCGGCACAACCAGACTGCTTAGATTACAAGTCGCCGTAACCCAGCGAACGCAACGCGCGCTCGTCATCGGACCAGCCGCCTTTGACCTTGACCCACAGATTGAGCATGACCTTGGAATCGAACAACACTTCCATGTCACGACGCGCATCCGAGCCAATGCGCTTGATGCGCTCGCCCTTGTCGCCAATGATGATTTTCTTCTGCCCGTCGCGTTCGACCAGAATGAGCGCGTGAATATGCAGCGTCTTGCCCTGCTGCTTGAATTGCTCGATCTCGACGGTGATCTGGTACGGCAACTCGGCACCCAGCTGACGCATGATCTTCTCGCGCACCAGTTCCGCTGCGAGAAAACGGCTGCTGCGGTCGGTGATCTGATCTTCCGGGAAGAAGTGCTCATTCTCCGGCAGCTGATCGGCAATGACCTTCTCCAGCGCTTCCAGGTTATGCCCCTGCTGCGCCGAGATCGGGATGATCTGGGCGTTCGGCAGTTGCTCCTGCAGCCAGGACAAATGCGGCATCAGCGCGCTCTTGTCTTCGATGCGATCGGTCTTGTTCAGCGCCACGATCAACGGGCCGGTCACGTACTGCACGCGCTCGAGAACCATCTGGTCCTCTTCGGTCCACTTGGTGCGGTCGACCACGAAAATCACCACATCGACGTCTTTCAACGCTGCCGAAGCGGTCTTGTTCATGTAGCGGTTAAGCGCTTTGTCGCTGTTTTTGTGCATGCCGGGGGTATCGACATAGACCGCCTGCACGGCGCCTTCAGTCTTGATGCCAAGCATGTTGTGCCGGGTCGTCTGCGGCTTGCGCGACGTGATTGCCAGTTTCTGGCCGAGGATGTGGTTCAGCAGCGTCGACTTGCCCACGTTTGGCCGGCCAACAATGGCAACATAGCCACAGCGTGTTGCAGGTGAATCAGTCATTGCCATTCTCCACACCCAGGGCGATAAGGGCTGCGGCCGCTGCTACCTGCTCGGCAATGCGACGGCTTACGCCTTGTCCCCGGCTTTTTTCATTCAATAAAGAGATCTCGCATTCGACGAAGAAGATTCGGCAATGCGGCTCGCCCTGGATATCCACCACTTCATAGCGTGGCAGATCGCAGGCGCGTGACTGAAGGAATTCCTGCAGCCGTGTTTTCGGGTCTTTGTTGGTGTCGACCAGGGTCAGGGTTTCGAACTCGCTGGCCAGCCAGGCGAGCACGCGCTCCCTTGCCATGTCCATGCCGGCGTCGAGGTAGATCGCACCGATCAGGGCTTCCAGTGCGTCAGCCAGAATCGACTCACGGCGAAAGCCGCCGCTCTTCAACTCACCCGAGCCCAGGCGCAGGTATTCGCCCAGATCGAAACCGCGAGCCAGAAGCGCAAGGGTCTCGCCTTTCACCAGACGGGCGCGCAGACGGGACAACTGACCTTCACGCGCCTGGGGGAAACGCTCGAACAGCGCTTCGCCGGCGACGAAGTTGAGAATGGCATCACCGAGGAATTCCAGACGCTCGTTGTTGCGTCCGGCAAAGCTGCGGTGGGTCAGGGCCAGGATCATCAGCTCCTGATCCTTGAAGGTATAGCCGAGCTGACGCTCCAGGCGACTCAATGAAACGCTCACGGTTTACCCACGCTGAATTCGTGGTCGAACTTGACCACCAGATCGATGTTCTGGATCAGTGACTCACGTTTTTCGTAGTTCAAATGAGCGAGGAACCTGTTGTTCTCCGTCGTCACAGTTAACGCCTTGTTCAAATCCAAATCCCGAATGTTATTAACCTGCATACCTTTGGCCACATAGGCGTAAAGGTCACCGGCGTTGGTGATGTCTGCCGTGCGATCAGTGCCGGCACTTTCGATGATTTTCTTCATAGACAGGTAGTCCATGTAATGCGGCACGATCTTGGCGGCAGCGCTTCCGGCGAAGGCCAGAATCGCCAGCAACACCAGCCAGCCGATGAACGAGAGGCCTTTTTGCGGACCGGCAGACGTCATGATTGTTTTCAAGAGTAGCCCTTCCTCGTCACCTGCGAGATCGGCCACGCAACATGGCCCTGAATGACATACGGCGCTGCCAATGGCAGCGCCGCATCGGTTACTTGATCAGACCGACTCGCGAGAAGTTCGGAAAGTGGCTGAGCTTGGGTTCAGGCCAGCTCATCCAGACCGCGAAGGCCTTGCCGACGATATTCTTGTCGGGGACCATGCCCAGCTCGTCCTTGGGAATGTTGGGATCATCCCAGTAACGGCTGTCATTCGAATTGTCGCGGTTGTCGCCCATCATGAAGTAGTGCGCGGCCGGAACGGTCCATTCATGATCAGGCGGCGCGCGGTAGCGGCTCATTTCCTGACGGATCTGGTGCTCCACTTCGCCCAGCTTCTCGTTGTAAAGCTCTGCGCTGCCCAGCGTGCCCGGCTCCGAACCGATCAACTGCTTGGCCACCAACTGGCCGTTGATGAACAACTGCTTGTCGTTGGTGTAGCGAATCACATCACCTGGCAAGCCGATCACCCGCTTGATGTAATTGACGTTGGGGTCGCTTGGGTAGCGGAACACCATCACGTCGCCACGCTGCGGGTCTCCGACCGGGATGACCTTGAGGTCGATCACCGGCAGGCGAATGCCGTACGAGAACTTGTTGACCAGGATGAAATCGCCCACGTCCAGCGTCGGCTTCATCGAGCCCGACGGGATCTGGAACGGCTCAACCAGAAACGAGCGCAGGACCAGAACGATGAACAACACCGGAAAGAACGATTTGCCGTATTCGACCAGAAACGGCTCCTTGTTCAACCGCTCCACGACCGCGACATCAGGCTGGCTCACGCTGCCCTGATAGTTCGCTATCGCGTTACGGCGACGCGGCGCCAATATGACCAGATCGAACAGGGCCAGCAAACCGCAGACAAACACGGCGACGACCAGCAACAGCGGGAAATTTAGTGACATAGGGCCTGACTATTCCAACCTGAGCACTGCAAGGAAGGCTTCTTGTGGAATTTCCACGTTGCCGACCTGCTTCATGCGTTTTTTACCGGCCTTCTGCTTCTCGAGCAGCTTGCGCTTACGGCTGACGTCACCACCGTAACATTTGGCCAGTACGTTCTTTCTGAGCGCCTTGACGGTTGTACGCGCGATAATCTGACCGCCAATGGCGGCCTGGATTGCCACGTCGAACATCTGACGAGGAATCAGTTCTTTCATCTTTTCAGTCAACGCGCGGCCTTTGTAGGCGGCGTTGTCACGGTGCACGATCAGCGCCAGAGCGTCGACCTTGTCGCCGTTGATCATCACGTCCAGGCGAACCAGATTGGCCGACTGATAACGATCGAAATGGTAGTCCAGCGACGCATAACCGCGGCTGGTCGACTTCAGTCGGTCGAAGAAATCCAGCACCACTTCGTTCATCGGCAAATCGTAGGTCACTTGGACCTGCGTGCCGAGGAACAGCATGTCGTGCTGAATGCCACGCTTCTCGATACACAGCGTAATGACGTTGCCCAGGTGCTCTTGAGGCACAAGAATGTTCGCCCGCACGATCGGCTCGCGCATGTCCTCGATGGTGGACAGGTCTGGCAATTTCGACGGGTTGTCGACGTAAATGGTTTCACCGGTCTTCAGCAGAAGCTCGAAGATGACCGTCGGTGCGGTGGTGATCAGGTCAAGGTCGTACTCGCGCTCAAGGCGCTCCTGGATGATCTCCATGTGCAGCATGCCGAGGAAGCCGCAGCGGAAGCCGAAGCCCAGCGCGTCCGAGCTTTCCGGCAGATACTGCAGGGAAGAGTCATTCAGCGTCAGCTTTTGCAGCGCGTCGCGGAAGTCTTCGAAGTCATCGGAGCTGACCGGGAACAGACCGGCGTAGACCTGCGGCTGGATGCGCTTGAAACCGGGCAGCACCGGAACGTCCGGGGTGGTGCTCAGGGTCAGGGTGTCACCCACTGGCGCGCCGTGAATGTCCTTGATGCCGGCGATGATGAAGCCCACTTCGCCCGCTTTCAGATCAGCGGTGGCGCTGTGCTTGGGGTTGAACACGCCCACGCTATCGACGAGGTGCATCTTGCCGGTCGACTTGACCAGAATCTTGTCGCCCTTCTTGACGCGGCCGTGACGCACACGCACCAGGGAAACAACGCCCAGGTAGTTGTCGAACCACGAATCGATGATCAGCGCTTGCAGGGGATCTTCGATGTTGCCGGTCGGTGCCGGGATGGTGTGAACCAGACGCTCCAGCACTTCGTCGACGCCCAGGCCGGTCTTGGCGCTACAGACCACGGCGTCGGTGGCATCAATGCCGATGATCTTTTCGATTTCTTCCTTGACCCGGTCCGGATCGGCCTGGGGCAGGTCAATTTTGTTCAGGACCGGCATGACTTCCAGGCCCTGTTCGATAGCGGTGTAGCAGTTGGCGACGGATTGGGCTTCTACGCCCTGACCGGCATCGACCACCAGCAACGCGCCCTCACATGCCGCCAGCGAGCGGCTGACTTCGTAGGTGAAGTCAACGTGCCCCGGGGTATCAATGAAGTTGAGCTGGTAGGTGATCCCGTCCTTCGCTTTGTAATAAAGCGTGACGCTGTGGGCTTTGATCGTAATCCCGCGCTCACGCTCCAGGTCCATGGAATCGAGGACCTGAGCTTCCATCTCGCGCTCGGTCAGGCCGCCGCACATCTGGATAAATCGGTCAGCCAGCGTCGACTTGCCATGGTCAATGTGGGCGATGATGGAGAAATTGCGGATATGACTCAAATCACTCACGGATCAACACTCGAAAAAGGTCGCAGGCAGACTGCCCGCCAAAAATAGCCGGGAATTGTACCTGAAGGAACGATCAGGCGTCACGTTCACGCGCAGCGCCTGCTCGCCATGCACCCTGGGGGCACAAAAAAAGGAGCGGTCTGACCGCTCCTTTTTGCTGTTCCCGACGGGTTATTCCGCCAGTTTGAACGTGATGAATGTCGCACGACCCTGACGCAGCACGCGCATGGAGACAGAGCGATTCTTCGGCAAGCCCTTGGCCACTTCAGTGAACTGCTTGGACGAAGTGATCGCCTGGTTGTTCAGGTGAGTGATGACATCACCCGACTGCAGACCGATCAGCGACGCAGGACCGTCCTGGACTTCCTTGATGACGACGCCGCCCTTCAGGTCCAGCGACTTCATCTGTTCAGCGGTCAGATCGACCACGGAAACGCCCAGGCGGTTGCTGCTGCGCTCAACACCGGTGTCAGCCGCGCCCATCTCTTCGCCTTCGGCCGGCAGTGCACCCACAGTCACCGTGAGCTTCTGACGCTTGCCGTCGCGAATCACTTCGAGCTCGGCCTTGCTGCCGTCCTTCAGGTTGCCTATCAGGTGCGGCAGGTCTGCGGACATGACGATCGGGGTGCCATTGGCGCTCAGGATCACGTCGCCCACTTGCAGGCCACCCTTCGCTGCCGGACCGTCATCAAGCACTTGAGCCACCAGCGCACCGGCCGGCTTGTCCAGACCGAAGGATTCGGCCAGGTCTTTGTTCACTTCCTGGATGACGACGCCCAACCAGCCACGATTGACCTTGCCACTGGCCTTGAGCTGGTTGGCAACATCCATCGCCACGTCGATCGGGATGGCGAACGACAGGCCCATGAAGCCACCGGAACGGGTGAAGATCTGCGAGTTGATACCCACCACTTCGCCCGCCATGTTGAACAGCGGCCCACCCGAGTTACCCGGGTTGATCGCCACATCGGTCTGGATGAATGGCACGTAGGTATCATTCGGCAGACTGCGGCCCTTGGCGCTGACGATGCCTTTGGTCACCGAGTGATCGAAGCCGAACGGCGAGCCGATCGCCAGCACCCATTCCCCGACTTTCAGCTTGTCGGAATTACCCAGCTTGACGGTGGGAAGGTCCTTGCCGTCGATCTTCAGCACCGCGACGTCGGTACGAGGATCGGTGCCGATCAGCTTGGCCTTCATTTCGCTGCGATCTGAAAGACGCACGAGAATCTCATCGGCACCATCGATCACGTGATTGTTGGTCAGGATGAACCCGTCGGCGGAGATGATGAAGCCCGAGCCGAGTGACTGCGCCTCACGCTGGCGATCCCCCTTGCCGCCCCCTGGCGCACGGGAGCCTGGCGGCGTGCTGCGCTCAAGGAATTCACGAAGCATCGGTGGCAGGCCTTCCAGATCAGGCATCTGACCCTGGGCAACCGCGCGGTCCGGCAGTTTTTGACGCGTACTGATGTTGACGACTGCAGGGGAAGCCTGCTCCACCAGAGAGGTGAAGTCCGGCAGGGCTTCGGCCTGAGCGGTGAAGACCTGTCCAAGCATCAGCACAGCGGCCATCCAGGCCAGGTAAGGTTTCAAGCGTGGTATCGACATATGGCTCCCGTTTACAACGAGCATGGTTAAGCGGTACGAGCCCGCAGGCTCGCGAAGCATCTGTGTGTCGCGGCTTCCCGTGACACCTGTGTCTGCTCCAGTTTCCTGGACCCTGAAACAACAAAGGCCACAGCTGCGAAGCTGTGACCTATAGAAAAAAATACACCCGATTGCAACCGACAAAGCGCACTAAACATTTCAGCAGTACCAGTGAAGCCCATATTTAAAGGCTTGTGAACGTGAAACGACCGAATGAAACCTTTTTCATAGTGGCCATCACCGGCGTGCAGAATCAGTTCTTGCTCGTGGTCGCAGCATCGTCGCGCATCGACAACGCAATGCGCTCGGCGGTCCCGATGGGGATCTCGCCCACCACGGTCACCATCGCATCACCCTTGGGTGTGGTTACGCGACGGGAGACGGCAACGGTTGGCCCTAACTGAGTGCGGATGTCCGTGACCGCGGCGCCAGTGACGGGCTCGACGAACACCGAAAAACGGGCGAGGCCATCGTCATACATCAGGCTCGTCACAAGACTTTTCGAGTCCGGATCCTTGCGTGCGGCAGCGCTGCTCAGGTCAAAACCGGGAGGCAACCAGTCCGAGCGCCACACAACATTCTGCTTTGGCGCATCTGCTTTGGACCTGGCCACTTCAACCGGCTTGCAGTCACCACTTGGCGACAGCATCTGATCAGTCAGCGACTGCGAGGTGTTGAGGTCGGTGAACTGGAAGCGCTCGAGCAATTGGCCCTTGTCACTGAGCAACAACGACTTCAATGGCAGACCTGTTTCACTGTCGAGGTGCAGTTCGATGCCGTAGCGGTGCTGATCACGGGGGGTAAGCGTCACCACATTGGCCACACGTCCGGCAACACGCGAGGTACCTGCTGACTTGATGTCATACCAGGATGACAACCTGGCAGCATCTAAAGCTCGGGCCGGAGAATCGGGAACGCTGGACACACCCTCTTCGAGGGTACCGCTCACGCACTGGGTAACCCCGTCGACGCGCAGTACTTCCTGAGGAGAGCCATCCAGTTGAAGTAGATGCTCGCGAACCTTGCCGTCGGCGACGCGCTGCCAGATTCGGTGAGTAGAGAAGCTTCCGTTACGCTCGTAAACGAATGTGCCGGTGTAGCTTTGCCGTTGCTCGGCCTGCGCAAGACGTTTCAGCTGGTCTTGCGCGTCATCGGCATGAGCTGGAAGGACCAGCCATCCACCCAGCAGAAGCGGCAGTAGAGGGATGGCGCGCATGATCCTCCTTAACGGTTTTCCAGGCTTGCAGCACGAGCGTATGGCAGAGCGCCTTCAGCGCCTTTCATGGCAGCTTGCTGAGCATGCTGACGCAGGTAACCTGGCAGACGTTGGTCATGCCAACCGGCCTGGTTCTGCAGCACACCGCTGGCCATCGGACCCGGGGACTGCTCGCCCTCGGTGTAGCCTGCGAGCACCGCCGGGCCTTTGGCCTGCGGCATTGCGACGTTGGCCGGCTGAGATTGCTGAGCCAGTTGCGCCCCGGTAATTTCGTCCTGGTTGTACAAGCGGACACCAGCCAGAACGGCAACAGTCACCGAGGCGGCTACCGCCAGGCGACCCAGCGTACGCCAAGGGCCGCGACCGGCCTTCAACGGGCTGACTTCATCAGCGATTCCGGCAGCAACGGCAGCCGAAATATCCAGATGAGGCAGCAACAGTTCTTTATGCATTGCTGCACGGGCAATCTGATAACGGGACCAGGTGGCTCGTGTGTCTGCATCTTCAATGGCGCTAAGCACCCGACGCAGTTCCAATTCGTCCGCTTCGTTATCCATCACCGCGGACAGCGATTCCTGCAGGGCTTCACGACTCATGGCGGTTCCTCTCTTGTGGCTATCGCCGCTGTCTCAGGTTTCCTGCAACAGAGGTTGCAAGGCTTTGTCGATGGCTTCCCGAGCGCGAAAAATGCGAGAGCGCACGGTACCAACCGGACATTGCATGACACTGGCAATGTCTTCGTAACTCAGACCGTCGAACTCACGCAACGTTAAAGCTGTACGCAAATCTTCTGGCAGTAGCTGGATGGTTCGATGGACGGTGCCTTCGATCTCATCCCGCAGCAATGCCCGTTCTGGCGACTCGATGTCCTTGAGGCCGTGATCGCCATCGTAGAACTCCGCGTCTTCCGATCTGACATCGCTATCCGGCGGACGCCGACCTCGCGACACCAGATAGTTCTTCGCCGTGTTAATGGCGATACGGTAAAGCCACGTATAAAACGCACTGTCACCGCGGAAGTTACCAAGTGCGCGATAGGCTTTGATAAATGCCTCTTGCGCAACATCCTGGGCTTCGTGGGTGTCGTGAACAAATCTCACGATCAACCCAAGAATCTTGTGCTGATATTTCACCACTAGCAGATCAAACGCTCGCTTGTCGCCGCGCTGTACGCGTTCAACCAGCTGCTGATCTTCTTCCTGGGTTAGCATGAACACTCCTCATAAAGCTTAAAGGAGCATCGCATCGGCTCTTTCGCAGGCTTGCAAACATAGACTCGGGCTTTAAGCAAAAGTTCTCCCCCCTTCAAGCAAGTTTCCGGCGGGCGTCTGCTGCCCGCACAGAAAACGCCGCTCGAACCAGGTCGGCTGCGTAAATAATCTTGTCGTCAAAAACGTTCGTACTGGCTGGAAACTGCCACTGCGTAACGTCGACGCTGTTCCTTTATGGGCAACCCACTATTGAACGTGCGGGTTCGTGAAAAGTTCCCATCGTTCATTATTGGCCGTAAGACACATCCCCTGTCAGTTGTAGGACTCAATCCATATGAAGCTGTGGGAAAGATCGCATCCATCAAACGGGGTGCGGGAGATTGCGAGGTGGCGCACACTCCGCTCCCACCGTGATTCACCGTTGCCATAAAGCGCGGACATTGTGCCGTTCCACACTTGCTTATACTAGTGGCCATTTAGACGCCGGTACCTGAGATGAGTCAGCATTTCCAGCACGACGTATTGGTAATAGGCTCCGGCGCAGCCGGTTTGAGTCTTGCACTGACACTGCCCGGGCATTTGCGCGTGGCGGTCCTCAGCAAAGGCGATCTGGCGAACGGCTCGACGTTCTGGGCTCAGGGCGGCGTTGCGGCAGTGCTGGATGACGCCGACACCATACAGTCACACGTGGAAGACACCCTCAACGCGGGCGGCGGCCTGTGCCATGAGGACGCAGTCCGGTTTACCGTCGAGCACAGCCGCGAGGCCATTCAATGGCTGATCGACCTTGGCGTGCCCTTTACCCGCGATGACCCCTCGACCGTCGTGGACGGCGGCTTCGAGTTTCACCTCACCCGCGAAGGGGGTCACAGCCATCGCCGGATTATTCATGCCGCCGACGCTACTGGCGCGGCGATCTTCCGCACATTGCTGGCGCAGGCCAGCGCACGCCCCAATATCGAATTGCTGGAACAGCGCGTGGCAGTCGATCTCATCACCGAGTCCCGGCTGGGCCTGCAAGGGCAGCGTTGCCTGGGCGCCTATGTGCTGGATCGTTTGACGGGAGAGGTCGACACCCACAGCGCGCGTTTCACCATTCTGGCGTCCGGCGGCGCGGCGAAAGTCTACCTCTACACCAGCAACCCAGACGGCGCTTGCGGCGACGGCATAGCGATGGCCTGGCGCGCGGGCTGCCGCGTGGGCAATCTGGAGTTCAACCAGTTCCACCCCACCTGCCTGTACCACCCCCAGGCCAAGAGCTTTCTGATTACCGAAGCCCTGCGCGGCGAAGGCGCTTACCTGAAGCTGCCCGATGGCGAACGCTTCATGCAGCGTTTTGACCCAAGGGCCGAACTGGCTCCCCGCGACATCGTTGCCCGGGCGATTGACCACGAGATGAAACGCCTGGGCGCCGACTGCGTGTTTCTGGACATCAGTCACCAGTCCGAAGACTTCATCAAGAACCACTTCCCGACCGTGTACGAGCGTTGCCTCACGTTCGGTATCGACATCACCCGTCAACCGATTCCGGTGGTCCCGGCGGCGCACTACACCTGTGGCGGCGTTATGGTTGACCAACAGGGCCACACCGATGTGCCTGGACTGTATGCGATCGGCGAGACCAGCTTCACCGGCCTGCACGGCGCCAATCGCATGGCCAGCAACTCGCTGCTGGAATGCTTCGTGTACGCCCGCTCGGCTGCGGCAGACATCGTGACTCAGCTTGAGCACGTCCCCCAGCCGCAAAACCTGCCGGCATGGGATTCGAGCCAGGTGACCGATTCCGACGAAGACGTGATCATCGCCCACAACTGGGATGAGCTGCGTCGGTTCATGTGGGACTACGTGGGCATCGTGCGCACCAACAAGCGTCTGCAGCGCGCCCAGCATCGGGTGCGGCTGTTGCTGGACGAGATCGACGAGTTCTACAGCAACTACAAGGTCAGTCGCGATCTGATCGAGCTGCGCAACCTGGCCCAAGTGGCAGAGCTGATGATTGCTTCAGCGATGGCGCGCAAAGAGAGCCGGGGTCTGCACTACACGCTGGATTACCCCGACATGCTGCCCGAAGCGCTGGACACTATTCTGGTGCCGCCCACCTTCGCCGGCTGAACTTCAGGCGCAAACGCAGGCGTCGGTGACTGTCCGGGGCCATGGCGTCTGCCGGGATGCACAGGCTTCGTACCCACATGCGGCTCAGCCAATGGCCCGTCATCCGCCGGAAACGCAGCACAACCAGGTGCGGCAGCGCCAGGCTGTCGGGGCGTAGCTGCACCGGGTGCCAGCCGCCCTCCTCGCTGCACAACGCCCAGCCGCTGCCGTCACGGCGCAGCCCCGTAGATGACTGCGGCCGGTCCAGCAGAATGAACGTCCGGAGACTGCGTGCTGCGTGCAAGGCGCACAGCAAGACGCCGATGGCTTTTGCCCACAAGGGAATTGAAAGGAAAACGGTCGACGCCAGCGCAAGGATTTGCGTGACGAGGTACGCCGCCAGCAGCGCCCGGGAAGGCTGCCAACGGCATTCGAAGCGATCACTTCGGCTGGACACGGTCCAGGATCATCCGAACCATGCGTTGCAGCTCCGGATCTTCGGATTCCGCGCGCTGCATGAACCAGCCGAACATGTCCTGATCTTCACAGGTCAGCAGGCGCACGTAGAGGTCGCGATCGACCTGATTGAGCGTCGGGTAGACTTCTTTGACGAACGGCACCAGCAATACGTCCAGCTCGAGCATGCCGCGACGGCTGTGCCAAAAGAGGCGATTGAGTTCAACATCTTCGACCATGGAGGGCTCCTCGAATTTGCCGGCGAGTATACAGGCGCATCGTCCCGGGGCGTACTTGCAGTTAGTCGCAGCTTTTTGCGTATACCCATTAACGACACGCGGCACTATGATGGTGCCCCAGACTTCTACCCTGCGATGACTCATGGCCGTTCCAGCATTTTTCTGCCCCCTGTCCCATGAAGGTGTGCTCGCCGTTCGCGGCGTGGATGCCGGCAAATTCCTGCAAGGCCAACTGACTTGCAACATCGACTACCTGAGCGAAGGCAAAGCCACCCTCGGTGCGCGCTGCACGCAAAAGGGCCGCATGCAGTCGAGCTTCCGCATCCTGCTCGAAGGTGATGGCGTGCTGCTGGCGATGGCCAGCGAGCTGATCGAAGCGCAATTGCTGGACCTGAAGAAATACGCTGTCTTCTCCAAATCCAAACTGACCGACGAAAGCGTGTCCTGGGTGCGATTCGGCTTGCAGGATGGCGACGGGGCACTGGTCAGCCTTGGCCTCGACCTTGCGCAGGAAACCGACTCGGTGGTCCGCGTCAATGACCTCATCGCCATTCGCGTCTCCCCTGCCCGCGCCGAATTGTGGGTACGTGTCGAGCAGGCCGAGGACGTGCGCAGCCGGCTGATCGCCCACGTGCCGCAAGCGCCGCTCAACGACTGGTTGCTGGGGCAGATTCGCGCCGGCATCGGCCAGGTGGTCGGGCAGACTCGCGAAGAATTCATTCCACAGATGATCAACCTGCAAGCCGTGGGCGGTGTGAGTTTCAAGAAAGGTTGCTACACCGGCCAGGAAATCGTGGCGCGCATGCAGTACCTCGGCAAGCTGAAACGCCGGATGTACCGCCTGACCATGGGCAGCACAGAACTGCCTGAACCGGGCGCTGCACTGTTTTCGCCGGTTCACTCAAGCGCAGTAGGCAACGTTGTGATCGCGGCCCGGTCTGATGTCGGGATCGAGGTGCTGGCGGTCTTGCAGGCGGATGCGGCGGAAGATGGCCGGATCCATCTGGGTGCGGCAGATGGCGAGGCCCTGCAAATGAGCGAATTGCCATACACCCTCGACGCGAAGCTCGAAACACAGCGTTGAACCCGGTTGAGGCATGTGCAAGACGTCGGTGTAGTTGCCAGCGCCGTCCCCTCGTGTGGACGGCCGTTGGCCGGAATGCAATGTCCAGAGATCCAATATGAGTAGCATGGCTGACGAAGTGCAGAGGGATCTGATCAAGGCGATCGACAAGGATGCTCTGTTTCTGCCAACTCTCCCCGAAGTTGCACTGAAAATCCGCCTCGCGGCGGAAGACTCGGAAATCTCCATTGCTGCACTGAGCAAGGTCATCGGCAGCGACACCGCGCTTTCCGCACGGCTGATCAAAGTCGTCAACAGCCCCCTGCTGCGGCCCAATTTCGAAGTCAGCGACGTGCTGACGGCGGTCCGACGGCTGGGCGTTAACTACAGCTGTAACCTGGCCATCGGGCTGGTGGTGGAGCAGATGTTTCACGCCAAATCCGACGTCATCGAAACCAAGATGCGCGACATCTGGAAACTCAGCATGCAGGTGGCCGGGGTGTGTAATGTCCTCAGTTACCGCAGTGCGCGCCTCAAGGCTGACAAGGCCACGCTGGCCGGGCTCATCCACCTTATTGGTGTGTTGCCGATCCTGACGTACGCCGAGGACAACTACGAGTTGCTCGCCGACCCGATCAGCCTCAATCACGTCATCGAACGCATCCATCCGATCATTGGCGAGCGGCTGCTGCGCTCATGGGATTTTCCGGACGGCCTGGCGATCGTGCCCCGGGAATTCCAGAATTTCAGCCGTGTCTCGGGTCAGGCTGACTACGTGGATCTGGTCCAGGTCGCGACGATTCACATTCACGAAATGAACGGCACGCCGTACTCGAATCTGCAGTTTCAGGCCGTTCCCGCCGTGGCGCGGTTGGGCCTGAACATGGCCGATGGCGGGCTGATCAACGAGATGAACCAGGCAATGACGCTGTTGTACTGATCCTGTTGACCTAACCGGTCAAACCAGCCCCACCAGCCCCGACTCCGGCACCATAAAGCTCACCCTCACTTTCAAGCCCCGCTGTGCGCCGTCATGCAAGGTGATACGCGCCAGGTGTGCCCTGCAGATCTCCCCCACGATCGCCAATCCCAGACCGGAACCCTTGCTCTGCTGATTACGCCGGTAGAAGCGCTCGAACACTCGCTCGCGCTCGTGGGCGGGGATGCCGGGGCCGTCGTCCTCGACTTCGAGCATACACGGCGCATGAACACGCAAAATCACGTTGCCGCCCGCCGGGGTATGAGCCAGGGCGTTATCCACCAGGTTGCTCAGCAGTTCGTTGAGCAACGTGGGTTCGCCGCGCATCCACACCGGCTCTTCGGCTTCCAGCGCCAATGCCACACCCCGGGCATGGGCCAGCGGCGCCATCGCCATGCCCAGCTCCCGGGCCAGCTGACTGAGGTCGAGCAATTGTGCGCCGCCCTCCGCAATGGCCCGCGCGCCATTTTCGATGCGTGCCAGCGACAGCAACTGGTTGGCCAGGTGGGTCAGTTTGTCGGTGCCGGAGGCGGCGCTCTCCAGCGTGTTACGCCACGCCGCAGGCTCCTGATCACGCAGCCCCAGCTCCAGCCGCGCCTTTAATGCAGCCAGCGGCGTGCGTAATTCATGGGCGGCGTCGGCGATGAATTGCGCCTGACGCTCGAACTGCATGCGCAGCCGTTCGGTGAAATGATTGAGCGAGCTGACCAGCGGACGCAGCTCGTGCTGCACTTCGACCAGCGGCAACGAGCGCAAATCGTCAGGCTGGCGTTCTTCCACCGCCGTGCGCAAGCGGTCCAGGGGTCGCAACGCGGCGCTGACCGTGAACCAGACCAGCAGCAGAGCGCCGCTGCCGAGCATGCCCAGACGCAGCAGGGTATCGGCCATCAGGGCCTGGGCCATGTCGACCCGCGCCTCTTCGGTTTCCGCCACGCGAATCTCGGCCATGCCGTTCATGTTCGGCTCGCTCACGGCCTTGAGCAGGCTCACCACTCGCACATCCTGCCCCTGATAACGCGCGCTGTAGAACTTGGCGAGCGCCGGATAGGCGTCGGTGCGCGGCGTGCCTTGGGGCGGCGCGGGAATATTTTCGTAGCCCGAAATGAGCTTCTGATTGATGTCGTTGACCTGGTAGTAGATGCGTCCCGCGCTGTCGTAGGCGAAGGTATCCAGAGCCACGTAGGGCACGTCGGCGCTGAGGGTGCCGTCGCGTTCCGACAACCCGGCAGCGATGGTCCGCGCCGAGGCCAGCAAAGTGCGATCGTAAGCGGTGTCTGCCGCTTCGCGTCCGTTCCAGTAGGCGCTCATGCCGCTGGCGATCATCAGCACCACCAGCAGCAGACCGAGGTTCCACAGCAAGCGCCAGCGCAGGCTGTTTTCCGCTGAAGGGAACGGATTAAGCATCCCGGCTTTCCAGCAGATAACCCAGACCCCGAAACGTGACGATCGCAATCGGGTGCCCGTCGAGCTTCTTGCGCAGACGGTGCACGTAGATTTCGATGGCGTCGGCGCTGGCGTCTTCGTCCAGGCCAAATACCTGGGCCGCCAGTTGCTCCTTGCTCATCACCCGACCGGGCCGGGCGATGAGCGATTCGAGCACTGATTGCTCGCGGGAGGTCAGCGTGAGGAGTTCTTCGCCCAAGGTGAAGCGGCGGGTGTCGAGGTCGTAGACCAGCTCCCCGCAGCGTTGCTGGCGTTCGCCACCCAGTACGCTACGGCGCAACAACGCCTTGACCCGCGCTTCCAGCTCGGACAGCTCGAAGGGTTTGGCCAGGTAGTCGTCGGCGCCGAGGTTGAGGCCGTGGACCCTGTCCTTGACGTCGCTGCGGGCCGTCAGCATCAGCACGGGCGTGTTCTTAGCCCGCGCCCGCAGACGCGCCAGCACTTCGAAGCCGTCCATGCGCGGCAGGCCGACGTCGAGCACCACCGCGGCATATTCTTCGCTGCTCAGGGCCAGATCAGCTGCGACGCCGTCGTGCAGAACGTCAACGGTCATGCCGCTGCTCTTGAGGGCCAGCGCGACACTTTCAGCCAGTTGCAGATGATCTTCGACGAGCAGGACACGCATCGACTTCTCCAGAGTGGGCATTTTATGGGCCGAGTTTACAGGGGCGCCGTCGTCTGTGAAGGTCCGGCGCGCGGGAACAGCCACCTCCTGCGCTTGAGGCGGATCAGTTGAAAGCTTCCTGAAAGGTAGTTGAAAGGTTCACGAAAGCTTCGCTGATTAGGATCCCGTTACGACTTGTCACGATTGCGTCCCGCGCGACGCTGCTGATGCCAGGGCCGTGACGAAAAACGCCTTGATGCGTTTTCAACAATAAAAACAATATCGGAGTCATCAGTGATGCCCTCACTGCCATCATCGGCCCTCGTGCCGTCAGAATCCCATTGTGTTTACTGTTCACCTCGCAGCCCTGTTGCGCGGTGTTTCGTCACGTCCGCATTGCGTCGGCCCACTCCTTCTCAAGGTTGTGGGACGACTGCCTGACAAACGTACAACCGCCTGCCCCCATTAAAACAACAACTCCTCTGGAGACGGACCATGAACCTATCGTTGCGCCAAATCAGCGTTGCCGCCAGCTGCATGCTGATGGCCACCCAATTGTGGGCCGCCGAGCCCAATCGTCCTGAATGCATCGCGCCGGCTTCCCCCGGCGGTGGCTTCGACCTGACGTGCAAACTGGCGCAGAGCGCGCTGATCAACGAGAAAATCCTCTCCAAACCGATGCGCGTCACCTACATGCCAGGCGGCGTCGGCGCCGTGGCGTACAACGCGGTGGTCGCCCAGCGCCCTGCCGACGCCGGCACGCTGGTGGCCTGGTCCAGCGGCTCGCTGCTGAACCTGGCGCAGGGCAAATTCGGCCGTTACGATGAAAACGCCGTGCGCTGGCTGGCCGCCGTCGGCACCAGCTACGGCGCGATCGCAGTCAAGGCTGACTCGCCTTACAAGAACCTCGACGATCTGGTTAAAGCGCTGAAAGCCGACCCGGGCAAAGTCGTCATCGGCTCAGGCGGCACCGTGGGCAGCCAGGACTGGATGCAGACCGCACTCATCGCCAAAGCGGCCGGCATCAACCCGCGGGAGCTGCGTTATGTCGCCCTCGAAGGCGGCGGTGAAATCGCCACTGCCCTGCTCGGCGGCCACATCCAAGTGGGCTCCACCGACATTTCCGACTCCATGCCGCACATTCTCAGCGGCGACATGCGCCTGCTGGCAGTGTTCTCTGAAGAGCGTCTGGACGAGCCGGAAATGAAGAACATTCCGACCGCCAAGGAACAGGGCTACGACATCGTCTGGCCGGTGGTGCGCGGCTTCTATCTGGGGCCAAAGGTGTCGGACGAGGAATACAACTGGTGGAAAGCGGCATTCGACAAGCTGCTGGCCTCGGAAGACTTCGCCAAGCTGCGCGATCAGCGTGAGCTGTTCCCGTTCGCCATGACCGGTGAAGAGTTGGACAAGTACGTGAAAACCCGCGTCGCCGAGTACAAAACGCTGGCCAAGGAATTCGGCCTGATTCAGTGACTGAACCCATCGAAGCGTACTCGATTGACTGAGGATTGCGCCGCCTGCGCGGTGGCGTGATCCGGGAGCTTTCCATGGTTATACAACGCATTTTCGCCGTCGTGCTGCTGCTGGTCTGTATCGGCCTCGCCATGATGGCATGGCCTTATCAGGCGCCGTTTTCCTACGAACCTGTCGGCCCTCGCGCTTTCCCGCTGCTGATGCTGGCGCTGATGGGCATCTCGCTGCTGTACATGGCGATCCGTCCGACACCGATCGTGCACTCCGAGGAAGAACCGGCGCTGGACCGTCCGACGCTGATCAAAATCGGCATCTGCACCCTGCTGTTGCTGGTATTCGCCGGGTTGTTCGAGCCGCTGGGCTTCGTGCTGAGCAGCATTCTGATCGGCATCCCCATGGCGCGCCTGTACGGTGGCCGCTGGCTGCCAAGCGTCGTGATCATCACCTTCATGAGCATCGCGCTGTACGTGCTGTTCGACAAAGTGATGGATGTGCCCCTGCCCCTCGGCCTGCTCGACGTTCTGGAGAACTGATATGGACACTCTCGGCTATCTCGGCCAGGGCTTCGGCGTCGCGCTGACCCCTTACAACCTGATCACCGCCCTTTCCGGCACGCTGATCGGCACCGTCGTCGGCCTGCTGCCCGGCCTGGGTCCGATCAATGGCGTGGCGCTGTTGATCCCGATCGCATTCGCGTTGGGCCTGCCGCCGGAATCGGCGTTAATCCTGCTGGCAGCGGTGTACCTGGGCTGCGAATACGGCGGCCGCATCAGCTCCATTCTGCTGAACATTCCGGGCGAAGCATCGACCGTGATGACCGCGCTGGACGGCTACCCGATGGCACGTCAGGGCATGGCCGGCGTGGCGTTGTCGCTGTCGGCATGGAGTTCGTTCATCGGCGCGTTCATCGCCACCTGCGGCATGGTCATGTTCGCGCCGCTGCTGGCGAAATGGGCAATTGCCTTCGGGCCGGCGGAGTACTTCGTGCTGATGGTGTTCGCCATCGTCTGCCTGGGCGGCATGGCCGGCGATCGACCGCTGAAAACCTTTGTGGCGGCGTTGATCGGGCTGTTTCTGTCGAGCATCGGTATCGACGCCAACAGCGGCGTGTACCGCTTCACCGGTGACAACATCCATCTGGCGGACGGCATTCAATTCGTCGTGCTGGTGCTGGGCCTGTTCTCGATCAGCGAAATCCTGTTGTTGCTGGAGAAAACCCATCGCGGCCAGGAAGCGGTGAAAGCCACCGGGCGCATGATGTTCAACTTCAAGGAAGCCAGTTCGGTGTTCTGGGTGAACATCCGTTGCGGTCTGATGGGCTTCATCATGGGCGTGCTGCCGGGTGCCGGGGCAACGCTGGCCAGCGCCGTGACCTACATGTCCGAGAAACGCATCGCCGGCGCAAGTGGCAAGTTCGGACAGGGCGACATGCGCGGTCTGGCGGCGCCGGAAACCGCCATTGGCGCAACGGCCTGCGGCGCGCTGGTGCCGATGCTGACGCTGGGCGTTCCGGGTTCGGGCACCACGGCAGTGATGATCGGCGCCCTGTCGCTGTACAACATCACACCGGGGCCACTGCTGTTTCAACAGCAACCGGACATCGTCTGGGGCCTGATCGCGTCGTTGTTCGTCGCCAACATCATGCTGGTGATCCTCAACATCCCGATGATCCGCATCTTCACCCGCATCCTGTCGGTGCCGAACTGGGCACTGGTGCCAGTGATCGCGATCATCACCGGGATCGGCGTCTACGCGGTGCATGCCACCACCTTCGACTTGTTCCTGATGGTCGGCATCGGCATCTTCGGCTACATCCTGCGCAAGCTGGATTTCCCGCTGTCGCCGATTCTGCTGGGGTTCATCCTCGGCGGGCTGATGGAGCAGAACCTGCGTCGCGCGCTGTCGATTTCCAACGGCGGCCTGGAGATTCTGTGGTCGAGCCCGATCACCCTGGGCATGTGGGTAGTGACGGCGTTCATGCTGGTGTTCCCGCTGATCCGCATCTGGCGCAAGCGCTCCAGGCAGCGTCGCGCGCTGGCCGATGTCTGACCGGCCATTCAGCACGTGGTGGGGCACACCGCTGGTCGGCCTGCTGGGGGGATTTCTCGCCAGTCAGGTCGGCTGGCCACTGCCCTGGATGGTCGGCTCGTTACTGGCGATCATTCTGGTCCGCTGCCTCACGCCCTGGCAGCTGGCTGAAATCCCCGGCGGCCGCAAATGCGGCCAATGGGTGGTCGGGATCGGCATCGGCCTGCACTTCACCCCCGTGGTCATCGAACAAGTCCTTTCCCATTTCGGCCTGATTTTTATCGGTGCGCTGGTCACCAGCGTCTCCAGCGTGGTGGGCGTGTGGCTGATGCTGCGCACCGGCGAGGACCGCGCGACGGCGTTCTTTTCCAGCATGCCCGGCGGCTCGGGCGAAATGGTCAACCTTGGCGCACGCAACGGCGCGATTCTCAGCAACGTCGCCGCCGGGCAAAGCCTGCGGGTGCTGGCGGTGGTGCTGTGCGTGCCGGCGATCTTCAAATATCTGATGGGCGACGGCGGCGCGCCGTCCCACGCGACGGTGGTGGACTGGCGGTGGCTGATGCTGCTGTTTCCGCTGGGCGCGCTGGTGGCCTGGGGCTGGCAGCGGTTGAAACAGCCCAATCCGTGGCTGTTCGGGCCTTTACTGATCAGTGCGGTGATCAGCGTCAGTTTCGATCTGCACATCGGCCTGCCTCAGGGCGGCAGTCAGTTGGGGCAATGGCTGATCGGCAGCGGCCTGGGTTGCCACTTCAACCGCGCGTTCTTCCGTCGCGCGCCGTCATTCATCGGCCGCACGTTGCTGGGGACGGCGCTGACGATGAGCATCGCGGCGTTGTGCGCACTGGGGCTGAGCGCGTTGACCCATCTGGACTTGCGCTCGTTGACGCTGGGGATGATGCCCGGCGGGATTGCCGAAATGAGCCTAACGGCGGAGGTGCTGCAACTGTCGGTTCCGCTGGTGACGGCGATGCAGGTGATGCGGTTGTTGTTCGTGTTGTTTCTGGCCGAGCCGTTGTTTCGGTATTGGGATCGCAAGGCCTGCGCAGGCAAAAAATTGTAGGAGCGTGGCTTGTCCCGCGATCTGGCGCGCAGCGGCAGCACACCAGCCATCGATTTCTTCCCTGATCCACCCCATGCGCCCATTCCACGACCGGTTCCCGGCCGATCGCGGGACAAGCCACGCTCCTACATCGGGATCTGCGGCCGGCGCAGATGTTGGGCGCGCTCCTAGAAACTTCGCGGCGGACGAAGCATTTGCGTCAGACGCTGGCTGGCAATCGCCACTCGATCGGCGCCAGGCCGTTCTGCTCCAGAAACTTGTTTGTCAGACCAAAATGGCCGCAGCCCAGAAACCCTTTGTACGCTGACAGTGGCGATGGGTGCACGGCGGTCAGGATCAGGTGTTTGGATGCATCGATCAGTTTTTTCTTGCTCTGCGCATGGGCGCCCCACAGCAGGAACACCAGGTGCGGCTGCTGGGCGCTGACGGTTTCGATGATCTTGTCGGTGAAATGCTGCCAGCCTTTGCCTGCATGGGAGGCGGCGTTGGCGCGTTCGACGGTGAGCGTGGTGTTGAGCATCAGCACGCCCTGCTCGGCCCACGACTGCAGATAACCGTGGTTGGGGATGTCGATGTTCAAGTCGCGCTTGAGCTCTTTGTAGATGTTGACCAGCGAAGGCGGCGCCGGCACGCCCGGCTGCACCGAGAAGCACAGGCCGTGGGCCTGATTGGGGCCGTGATACGGGTCCTGACCGAGGATGACCACCTTCACGTTATCCAGCGGCGTCGAGTTCAGCGCATTGAAGATCAACGGTCCCGGCGGATAGATTTCCTTGCCCGCCGCATGCTCCTGACGCAGAAATTCGCGCAGCTCGCCCATGTAAGGCTTCTCGAATTCGTCGCGCAGGGCCTGCTTCCAGCTGGCCTCCAGTTTGATGCGGTCGTCGTTTGTCATGGTGTAATCCGGCAGAAACAATGCGCAACTTTAGGGACTGTGGCTGATTATTTCCAGCGCAGCGCACCGTGGGCTTTCCTACACTCGTTCACAGCCGCCGGTTTGCAACTTCCGGGCGTCGAGAGGACTCACAAGCCTCGAGAGATCCCCGTACCACTGATAAGAGGTCACGATGAATCTGCAATTTGAAGAGCTCACCGCCACGGACGGTGCCCGCCTGGGCATCGCCACGCTGGATGCGGAAAAATCCCTGAATGCCCTGTCGCTGCCGATGATTCTTGCGCTGCAGGACCGACTGAACGACTGGGCGAGCGACCCGCAAATTGTCTGCGTGTTGCTGCGCGGCAATGGCGAGAAAGCCTTCTGCGCCGGCGGTGACGTGCGCGCGCTGGTCGAGGCCGGGAGCGGTCAGCCCGGTACGGTTCCGCCGCTGGCTGCGCAGTTTTTCGCGGCGGAGTATCGACTGGATTACACGCTGCACACCTACCCCAAACCGCTGATCTGCTGGGGCCACGGTTATGTATTGGGCGGCGGGATGGGCTTGCTGCAAGGGGCGAACATTCGTGTCGTCACACCAAGCAGCCGGCTGGCGATGCCGGAAGTCAGCATCGGCCTGTTTCCTGACGTCGGCGCCAGTTGGTTCCTGTCGCGACTGCCGGGGAAACTGGGGCTGTTCCTTGGATTGACCGGCGCGCACATCAACGGCCGTGACGCGTTGGATCTAGGGCTCGCCGATCGCTTTCTGCTGGACGATCAGCAGGAGGAGATGATCGACCGGCTGTTGCAGCTCAATTGGCAGGAGCAGACGAAGGTGCAACTGACCAGCCTGTTCAGGGCCCTGCAGCTGGAGGCCGTGGATCAGATGCCTGCCGCGCAATGGCTGCCTCGTCGCGAGACCGTAGATGAGCTGCTGGATGTGGCCGATGCCTCGAGCGCCTGGCATGCGTTGAAACACCATTTGAATGGCGATGACCTTTTACTGGCCAAGGCGGCGAAGACCCTGACGGATGGCTGCCCGATGACGGCGCACCTGGTGTGGGAGCAGATCGAACGGGCGCGGCATCTGTCGTTGGCCGAGGTGTTTCAGATGGAATACACCATGGCCCTGAATTGCTGCCGACATCCCGAGTTCGCCGAGGGGGTGCGCGCGCGGCTGATCGACAAGGATCAAACTCCCCACTGGCACTGGCAGGACATTTCTACCATTCCTCTGGCGGTGGTGGACGCGCACTTCGAAAAAGCCTGGGAAGGCCGACACCCGCTGGCGGATTTGTCGGAGTATTGAGGCGTTGGTTCATGCCTGCATGGAGGGTGTTCTAACGGGCCTCTTCCCGGCTGAAGCCGGTCCTACTACTGGAATGCGTACCCCCTGTATATTAAAAGGGGTCTGATTTATTTGATTTTCAGAAGACGGGGACAGATTAATTTACGGTGAAGCGTTGTAAATAAATCAGTCCCCTTTAACACCCTTTAACAGGACTGGCTTTAGCCGGGGAAGCGTCAGGTGGTACACCTCAACCGTGAGATTCATCCCATAAAAAACGGCGCTCCTCGGAGCGCCGTTTTGTTGTGACTCAGCGGTTGCCGCCACCCGGTCCGCCGTGGCCGCCACGGCCGAAGCCGCCGTCTCCTCGGTGGCCGCCTCCCCCGGGGCCAAAGCCGGGACGCGGGCCGCCGCCACCACCGCCGCCGCCAGGATTGCCATGCCAACCGCCGCCTGGGCCGGGGCCATTGCCGCCGCCGGGTCTCGGACCTGGGGGCGGTGGACGATAGCCGTTGCCGCCACCGTTATAGCCACCCCCGCCATGGTACCCACCCCCTCCACCGTTCCAATTGCCACCGCCATAACCGGGACGCCCCCCGTATCCGGGACGACCACCTCCGTATCCAGGCCCGTAATAACGGGGTGGAGGCGCGTAATAACGCGGTGGCGGCGCATAGTAGCGGGGCGCCGAGTAGTAACGCGGCGAGGAGTAATACACCGCTCCGCCTGAATACACCGGAGCGACCGGGCGATAACTGTCGTACACGTAACCGCTGCTGTAGCCACTGCTATAGATGGGCTGCGTGTAGCTCTCTGATTCGTAATAACCTCCGTAACAACCTGCAAGGGACAGCGTCATCAAAGCGGTAAGCAATCGTCGATACATGGCGGCCTCCCGGACCGCGGTAGAGCTCGAACCAGCGGCGCTGGTCGGCGTTCCCGAAACTGCCGAGAACGTTAACTGAGACTGCGAATTGCGGACCTAGTGCCCCAACGCGGCACCCAGGCGCCAGACGGCGCCCTGCTTCAGTGCACGTCTCGACCGTCCTGAAACGACCTGCGCCTGCCCGACTCAGGCGCCACAAGGGTTTGCGGGACTTGGCACAACTCTCGCTTTAATGATCGGGTGCAGGAGTCATCTCAGGTTCACGGCACCACAATTTGCAATAGCCGACTAGGGTTCCGGCTCGCCTTCCAGCGAGTGGCTGGTCCGAGAGTTGGCGACCTCCAGTAGAGGTTACACGGCGGGATAAAAGCCCGGGAGACAGGACACCAGTGGTGTCGCCGTGCTCCTGACCGTCCCTTTTCGCTACTGGAGACACCCATGCAAAAGTCCCGTCTGTTCAGTCTGCTCACCGCAGGCGTCTTCGCAGCATTGAGCCTCTCGGCCACCGCCGCCCCGAAAAAAGATTTCGACGTCTGCTGGACCATTTACGCCGGCTGGATGCCATGGGAATACGCAGGGACTCAAGGCATCGTCGACAAGTGGGCCAAGAAGTACGGCATCCACATCAAAGTCACCCAGCTCAACGACTACGTCGAATCCATCAACCAGTACACCGCCGGCCAGTTCGATGGCTGCACCATGACCAACATGGACGCCCTCACCATTCCCGCCGCCGGTGGCGTTGAAAGCACGGCGCTGGTGGTCAGCGACTTCTCCAACGGCAACGACGGCATCGTCATCAAGGGCGACGGCAAGAAAGTCACCGACCTCAAGGGCATGGACGTCAATCTGGTCGAGCTGTCGGTGTCCCACTACCTCCTCGCCCGCGCGCTGGATTCGGTGGACCTGACCGAGAAAGACCTCAAAGTCGTCAACACCTCCGACGCCGACATCGCCGCCGCTTTCAATACCAGCGAGGTCAAGGCCGTCACCACCTGGAACCCGATGCTTTCGGAGATCAAGGCCAAGCCCGGCGTCACCGAAGTGTTCGACTCCAGCAAGATCCCTGGCGAGATCATGGACATGATGGTGGTCAACACCCAGACCCTGAAAGACAACCCGGCACTGGGCAAAGCCCTGACCGGCGCGTGGTTTGAAGTGGTGGCGCTGATGAACGCCAAATCCGCCGAATCGAAAGCCGCACTGGAGCACATGGCCCAGGCGTCGGGCACCGATCTGGCCGGGTTCCAGTCGCAACTGGACACCACCAAGCTGTTCGCCACGCCCAAGGAAGCGCTGGAATTCGCCACCAGCAAGCAACTGCCGGCGACCATGCGCAGGGTCGCTGACTTCTCCTTCGAACACGGTTTGCTTGGCGAAGGCGCCAGAGACGCCAGCGCGGTCGGCATGACCTTCGCAGGCGGCGTGACCGAAGGCGACAAGGCCAACCTCAAGCTGCACTTCGACCCGAGCTACGTGCAGATGGCTGCCGACGGCACGTTGTAAAAACCAAGGGTCTTTGCCATGCGTTTGATAAACCGCCGCCCGGATCGCGCCAGTCGATTGATCCTGGTGCTCCTGCCGTTCGCCCTGTTGCTGTTCGCCTATTTCACGGGCTCGGCGACGCGGCTGACGGAAAACCCCAACGACAAGCTGCTGCCCAGCGCCGTGCAGATGACCGATGCGATCAAACGGGTGGCGTTCGTGCCCGATCAACGCACCGGCGAATACATCCTCTGGCAGGACACCGGCGCCAGTCTGCAGCGCCTCGCGATCGGCCTGGCGATCAGCGCCATTGTCGGGTTGTGCCTGGGCATTGCGTCGGGCGTGCTGCCGTTATTCAGCGCGCCGCTGTCGCCGTTACTGACCGTGCTCTCGATGGTGCCGCCGCTGGCGATTCTGCCGATCCTGTTCATCGTCTTCGGTCTGGGCGAGCTGTCGAAGGTGATGCTCATCGTCATCGGCATCACGCCGGTGCTGGCCCGTGATCTGGAGCAGCGCGCCCGGGAGATTCCGGTCGAACTGCTGATCAAGGCGCAGACCCTGGGCGCCTCGACCTGGACGCTGATCCTGCGGGTGGTGCTGCCGCAGCTGCTGCCGCGCCTGTTGATCTCCCTGCGGCTGGTGCTGGGGTCGGCGTGGCTGTTTCTGATCGCGGCCGAAGCCATCGCCTCCACGGACGGTCTGGGTTACCGGATCTTTCTGGTGCGGCGCTATCTGGCGATGGACATGATTCTGCCCTACGTGGTGTGGATCACCCTCCTCGCCTGGCTGATGGACTGGGGCCTGAAAGCGCTCACACGCAAGGCATTCCCGTGGTACGAGGGGGCGCGCCCATGAGCTTTATTTCGGTCAAAAACGTCTGGCAGCAATACGGCGATCAGGTGGTGCTCGAAGGCCTGAACCTGAGCATCGCCGAAGGCGAGTTCTGCACGCTGGTGGGCGCGTCGGGCTGCGGCAAATCGACGTTCCTGCGCCTGCTGCTGGGCCAGGAAGTCGCCAGCAAAGGCACGATTCTGCTGGATGGCCAACCGCTGGCGAAGGAACCGGATTCGACCCGTGGCGTGGTGTTTCAGCGCTATTCGGTGTTCCCGCACTTGTCGGTGCTGGACAACGTCGCGCTGGGCCTTGAATTGCCGCGCTCGGCGTTGCTCGGGCGGCTGTTCGGTGCCGCCAAGCGCGACGCCCGCGACCAGGCGGCGGCGCTGTTGCACAAGGTCGGCCTCGATCACGCGCTAGACAAATACCCGACGCAATTGTCGGGCGGCATGCAGCAGCGTCTGGCCATCGCCCAGGCGCTGATCATGAAGCCTCGGGTGCTGCTGCTCGACGAGCCTTTCGGCGCCCTTGATCCCGGCATCCGCAAGGACATGCACGCGCTGCTGCTGGAGCTGTGGCGCGAAACCAAGCTGACGGTGTTCATGGTCACCCACGACCTATCCGAAGGCTTCAACCTCGGCACCCGCCTGCTGGTGTTCGACAAGGTGCGCATCGACCCCCACGCCCCCGGCGCCTATGGCGCGCGCATCACTTACGACATTCCCCTGAACAGCGATCGTCGCGCCGCCCGGGTGGCGCTCGATTCGCTGAAAACGGCTTGAAGGACATTGCCCATGACTGACTCAACCACGCTGTTTCCCGTCTTCGCCGAAGAGCTGCTGCCCGGCGGCGGCCACCTGTCGTTCGTGCTCAAACGCGGCGAACTGCTGCGCCTGACTGACCTGAACGGCAACGCCAACGTCAGCCTGACGCTGTTCAACGCCCATGAAAAAACCGAGCGCCTGAACCTGCCCGACAGCCTCAAGTGCCAGCACACCGCCAAGCTCACGGCGGGCCATTGCCTGTATTCGGACATGGGCCGCGTGCTGGCGGCGATCACCGCCGACACCTGCGGCTGGAGCGACAGCATCGGCGGCGTGCTGTGCGCCGAAGAGGTCAGCGAGAAATACGGCCAGGGCCGCTATCAGGAACTGCGCAACGGCTTCTTCCGCAACGGCGCCGACAACCTGCTGGTGGAAATGGGCAAGTGGGGCCTGGGGCTTTCCGACCTGTTGATGACGCTGAACCTGTTCAGCCGGGTCAACGTCGACGCTCACGGCGCCCTGACCTTCGTTCCTGGCAACTCCAGAGCGGGCGACAGCATCGAGCTGTACGCGCCGATGGACACGCTGGTGGTCATGACCGCCCTGCAACACCCGATGGACCCCAACCCCGAGTACGCACCGCAGCCGGTCCAGCTGAGCTGGATGAAGGCCGACCCCAGCGTCGCCGAACACTGCCGCACGTCCCGCGAAGAAAACGTGCGCGGTTTCATCAACACCGATCGCCTGTTCGCCTGAGGAGGCTTGCCATGAGCACTGCACACTCTCATCACCACACGAACGCCCCCGTTTCCATCACCCACATCCCGGCCGGCGAGCCATCACTGACCGAACTCAAGGCCGGGCAAACCCTGCGCCTGCTCGATCTCGAAGGCAATCAGGCGGTCGACACGCTGTTCTACAGCCTTGCCAACCCCCGCGAACGCTACGACGTGCAACGGACGCTGCGCCGGCAGAACAACGTTTACCTGAGCAAGGGCAGCGTCCTTTATTCGAACCTGGGCAAGCCGATGCTGACCATCGTCGAAGACACCTGCGGACGCCACGATACCCTCGGCGGCGCCTGCGCCCAGGAGAGCAATACCGTGCGTTACGCGCTGGAAAAAAAGCACATGCACAGCTGCCGCGACAGCTACCTGCGGGCCTGCATCCATGACGGTCGGCTGGGCAAGCGCGACATCGGCCCGAACATCAACTTCTTCATGAACGTGCCGGTCACGGCGGACGGCGGGCTGACCTTCGAAGACGGCATTTCCGGCGCCGGCAAGTACGTCGAACTGCGCGCCGAGATGGACGTGATCGTGCTGATATCCAATTGCCCGCAGCTCAACAACCCGTGCAACGGCTACAACCCTACCCCGGCGGAACTGCTCGTCTGGGACTGATCGCTGACCACAGTTTCAAGGCTTCAAGGCTTCGGCGCGAGGGACGGCCTTCGTGCAACGCGTACCACAGCGGGACGGCCCGCTACCCAGTGGGGGACTGATCGCTATCAGTCCCCGGGGTCTATGCCATGTTCGACAAACTGCTGATTGCCAACCGCGGCGCCATTGCCTGCCGCATCCTGCGCACCCTTCGCGACCTGCAGGTCGAGGGCGTCGCGGTGTACGCCGAAGCGGACGCTGCCAGCCTGCACATCCTGCAAGCCGACGAAGCCCACAGCTTGGGCGACGGTGGTGCTGCTGGCACGTACCTGGCCGTGGACAAGATTCTGGCCATCGCTCAATCCACCGGCGCCAAAGCGATTCACCCGGGTTACGGTTTCCTGTCAGAGAACGCGGCCTTCGCCCAGGCCTGTGAAGACGCCGGCATCGCCTTCGTCGGCCCGACGCCTGAGCAGCTGCGGGTTTTCGGCCTCAAGCATACCGCCCGCGCCCTCGCGAAACAGCACGGCGTGCCGATGCTCGAAGGCACCGAGCTGCTGGACAGCGTTGACGCTGCATTGAGCGCTGCTGAAACCATCGGCTACCCAGTGATGCTGAAAAGCACGGCGGGCGGCGGCGGCATCGGTATGCGGGTGTGCCGCAGCGCCAGTGAACTGAGCGAGTCGTTCGAGGCCGTCAAGCGCCTGGGCCAGAACAACTTCAGCGACGCCGGCGTGTTCATCGAGAAGTACATCCAGCGTGCCCGCCATCTGGAAGTGCAGGTGTTCGGCGACGGTTGTGGCGAGGTGATCGCCCTCGGCGTGCGCGATTGCTCGGTGCAGCGTCGCAATCAGAAAGTCCTCGAAGAAACCCCTGCGCCGAACCTCCCTGCCGGCATGGCCGATGAGCTGTGCGCCGCGGCGATCAAGCTGGCGAAAGCGGTGAACTATCGCAGCGCCGGCACCGTGGAGTTCGTCTTCGACAGCGACGATCAGCGCTTTTATTTTCTGGAAGTGAACACCCGATTGCAGGTCGAGCACGGCGTGACCGAGCAGGTCTGGGGCGTGGACCTGGTGAGCTGGATGATTCAGCTCGCGGCCGGTGATCTGCCGCCGCTCGTTGAATTGCGCGCGGGTCTACAGCCCGTCGGCCATGCAATTCAGGCGCGTTTGTACGCCGAAGACCCGGGCCGGGATTTCCAGCCCAGCCCGGGCTTGCTGACCTCGGTGCACTTCCCCGCCGCCGACGGCCAACACCTGCGCATCGACACGTGGGTCGAGGCCGGGTGTGAGATTCCGCCGTTTTTCGATCCGATGATCGCCAAGGTCATCAGCTGGGCGCCGGACAGAGCCTCCGCCAGCGACGGTCTGGCTCAGGCATTGAGCGAGACGCGGCTGTACGGGATCGAGACCAACCGCGACTACTTGCGTCAGATCATCGCGGACGTGCCATTCGCCAGCGGCCAGCCGTGGACGCGGTGCCTTGAAGGGCTGAGCTATCGCGCGGACACCTTCGAAGTGCTGAGCGGCGGCACCCAGACCAGCGTTCAGGATTATCCGGGGCGCCTGGGTTACTGGGCGGTGGGCGTACCGCCTTCCGGTCCGATGGACAGCCGTTCGTTGCGTCTGGGCAATGGTCTGGTGGGTAACGCTGAAGGCTGCGCCGCGCTGGAAATCACCATGAGCGGTCCGACGCTGCGCTTCAATACCGATGCGGTCATCGCCGTGACGGGCGCGGTCATTCCGCTCTCGCTGGACGGCGTCGCGAAGCCGATGAATCAGTCGTTGCTTGTGCCTGCCGGATCGACTTTAGCGTTCGGGACCATTTCGGGCGCCGGTGCCCGCAGTTATCTGTGCGTGCGGGGCGGTTTGGATGTGCCGGATTATCTGGGCAGCAAAAGCACATTCACCCTGGGCCAGTTTGGCGGGCATGGCGGGCGAGCGTTGCGTGCAGGGGACGTGCTGCATGTCGCGCCGTTGTCGGACCGCAGCGCAGGCGAACGGCTTGACCCGACGCAAGTCGCCGAGCTACCGGAGGTGCGAGATATCCGGGTGATCTATGGCCCCCACGCGGCTCCCGAATATTTCACCGAGCGCTACATCGAGACCTTCTTCGCCACCGACTGGGAAGTGCATTTCAACTCCAGCCGTACCGGCGTGCGCCTGATCGGGCCGAAACCGGAATGGGTGCGTGCCGACGGCGGCGAAGCGGGCCTGCACCCGTCGAACATCCATGACAATCCGTATGCCATCGGCGCAGTGGATTTCACCGGGGACATGCCGGTGATTCTTGGGCCAGATGGGCCGAGTCTGGGCGGGTTTGTCTGCCCGGTGACGATCATCGAGGCGGATCTGTGGCAGTTGGGGCAGCTCAAAGCCGGGGATAAGGTGCGGTTTTATCCGGTCAGCGTCGAAGCCGCCCGCTGGCTGAAACTGAACACTGATCTGTGTGGGAAGGAGCTTGCTCGCGAAGAGATCGGTACATCCCATGAGTCTATGGCGGCTGGGCCATCGCATTCGTGGGCAAGCGCGCTCCTACAGTCACCCATCGTTCTTGATATAGGTGAAAACGACACCCGCCTGGTTGCCCGGCTTTCCGGCGACACCCATCTGTTGCTGGAAATCGGCGCGCCGGAGCTGGATCTGGTGCTGCGCTTCCGGGGCCATGCGCTGATGCAGGCGCTGGAAAGCAAACAGCTGACCGGGGTGATTGACCTGACGCCAGGCATTCGTTCGCTACAGGTGCATTACCAGCCCGAGCAACTGCCGCTGAAGACGCTGCTCGATGTGGTCGCCGGCGAGTGGGACGGGGTCTGCGCCAGCAAGAATCTGGAAGTGCCGTCACGCATCGTTCATTTGCCGTTGTCGTGGGACGACCCGGCCTGTCAGTTGGCCATCGAGAAGTACATGACCACCGTGCGCAAGGACGCGCCGTGGTGCCCGAGCAACCTGGAATTCATCCGCCGCATCAACGACCTGCCAAACCTCGACGAAGTGCACCGCACCGTCTTCGAGGCCAGCTACCTGGTGATGGGGCTGGGCGACGTCTACCTCGGTGCGCCGGTCGCCACGCCACTGGATCCCCGACATCGGCTGGTCACCACCAAATACAACCCGGCGCGGACCTGGACCGCCGAGAACTCCGTCGGCATCGGCGGCGCGTACATGTGCGTCTACGGCATGGAAGGTCCCGGCGGTTATCAGTTCGTGGGCCGCACGTTGCAGATGTGGAACCGTTATCGCGCCGTGGCGGCGTTCGATGGCAAACCGTGGCTGCTGCGGTTTTTCGATCAGATCCGTTTTTATCCGGTCAGCGCCGACGAGCTGCTGACCATCCGCCGCGATTTTCCCCTCGGTCGATACCCGCTGCAGATCGAGCACAGCACGCTCAATCTGACCGAGTACCAAGCCTTTCTGGCCGATGAAGCGCAGAGCATTGCGGCATTCCGCACTCAGCAGCAAAGCGCGTTCAACGCCGAACGCGAGCGCTGGATCGCCAACGGCCAGGCCTCGTTCGAAAGCGACGAAGCGGTGGCCGAATCCACGGAAGAAGCCCCGTTGCAAAACGGGCAGACCAGTATCGACAGCCACATTGCCGGCAATCTCTGGCAAGTGCAGGTCAGCGTCGGTCAGCGCGTCGAAGCGGGCGAAACCCTGGTGATTCTGGAGTCGATGAAGATGGAGATCCCGTTGCTGGCACCCCATGCCGGTGTCGTCAGTGACGTCCGCGTGCAACCCGGCTCGGCGGTCCGCGCTGGGCAACGGGTGGTCGTGCTGGACGTTGGCTGACTGGCACTGTTGCGGCTTGCGGCTTTCATACAGGCATAAAACGCGGTGGCATACGCAATACATAGTTACCGCCATTGCAACCCGGCATCGCGCCATAGTGGGCACCTTTCCACGTGGCGCGATTTTTCATGAACGACCGCAGCAGCGCTCATTCCGCGAGCGGCCTTGATCTCATTTCCAACGACACCCTGCCCCATGGCGGGGATTTCAGCGTTTCGCCGTTCGTCGAGCCTTTGAGTCCGGTTGAATCCCTGGAGACCGCCGCCGTCGCGCCCGCTGAACCTCACTCGCTCAACCACAAACGTTTGATGCGCCAGGCCGTCAGCCCGGTCGCCGAATTGTTGTACGGATCATTCTGGGTCCTTAAAGCCTGGCAACTCGATCTGGCGTTTCCGCACTCAATCGTCCGCCATCTGGACCAGAGGCTGGAGGAAACGCTGAAGGCCCGATTCGCCACGGCAATCGACATCGATGAGCTGCACGTCAGTTTTGACACTGCGCTGGAGCCAGCCGTGGAGGTCGACGGCCGGGAGCGTTTCGAGCTGCGCCTGACGCTACGCGAGCTGGGCCGGGAGACGCTGAACCCGCTCGCACTCCTCGCCCTTCAACGCTGCGCCGAGGCTGATCGCCCGCTGTCGGCCTCGACGCCCTCGCTGACCGTCTCCGTGTTTTTCGAGCTGCTCATTGAAGCCCGATGGACACTGGAATATGAGCAGATGCAGCGTCAGTTTTGGGAGCAGCACGGCGACACATGGGAGATGCTCGCCAGGCTGGCGTTTCTCGATGGCCTGACCCGCTTGCATTCGCGCAAGCGCATCGATAACGAAGGCCATCTGCTAGCGCTCGATGCACTGGCGCTCAGCCGTTTCCCGCAACAGCTTCAGGACCTGCAGCCGATCAGGCCACCGGCACGCTCGACCGTGCGCGGGTTGGCGCTGAACGGCGAGATCATCCCCGGTATCTTCCATGTACGATCCAACACCACGGGGCATTGCTATGTCCATGTGCTGGGCAGCGCGCCCCACTGCCATGAGTACATCAGCGATGACGCGCCCTGGAAGGCGGACAAGGTGCTGGAGGCGATCAACGCATCGGCCTGGCATCGGCTGAATCTTTCCCTGGACGGCACGCGCACGGCCCTCACGCTGGGGGATCCTTCGGACGACGTGTTCGCTCAACTGCGTGTTGCCCAGCAACGCTTTTGGGCTGCGCGACTGACCGGCGGAGACACGGTTGAATCGCCCGACGCTCTCATCGACGACGACCACGCGGCGCTCATGCCCATCGAGCCAGCGCTGGCCCTGGTCAGCGCCCTCGATCACTGGCACCACCATGAGCCATTGCTGGCGCGAATCCCGACGCCCCTCGGGGTTGCAAATCGGCTCATGGGCCAGTGGCTCAGGCAGATGTCTCCCCGGCTCAAACCGGTCCCGTTGAATCAAACGCACACTTTGATCACAGACCCGCAGCAGGTGTTCATCCGCTACCTGCCCGGCACGTCGAGGACGCCTTGGGGCCACCCGCGAATCGCGGCGGCCAACGTCATCGTTGCGCCAGATGAAACGCCCGTCACGCTGAGTCAGGCACTGCTGAGCCGTTTCAGGGCGCTTCAACCTCAGGGGTACGATGACGAAGGCGGGCGCTGGGTCGTGTATGCCGACCCCAGCGGCAAAGGGACGTGGTCGGCGGAAGCGGAGCTTAATATCAGCGCAACCAGCGTCGAGGCCTACATTCAGGGCATCGATTTTCTCGGGCTCATGCAGCACCAACTCGGCCGGTTCTGGCAGCAGCAACGCGCCGACGTCGAGCGTTCACTCTGGTCGACGTTCATCGGCCAGGCGCTGCTGGCCCTGAAGAACGGCGATCTTCCAAGGGACAGCTTCCACAGGGTCACCGATGCTGTAGAGCAGGCTCAGCAGGTGCATCTGCCGGACACGCCACTTTTCGGGACAGCACTCATACGCTGGAGCGCTGCGGGCTTTTACGTGGGCAACGGCCTGCCACTCGGTGCCGACTGCCCTCCTTGCGTCGGCTTGCTGATGATCAGGGCTCCAGGCCAGGAAGGCGGCGTGCTTTATCAAGCCGGTCAGTCCAGGCCCTTCGTGCCTTTCAGCGGTCGTCAGGCGCTCATCGACCATCTGACTGCCGCCGCCGCCGACCCTGCCTGGCGCGAGACAGTGCTCAGCTACATGCCGCGCCGTCTTCACGTCAGGCTTGGTTATATCCTCGAGCTGTGGGGCGGGGTTCGTGCGCCGGCCGAACCGGTTTCGATCCTGCGTCCCTGGACCGAGCCGCTTTACAGCCCGGACACCCATGCCGCTCGGCAACATCAATGGGACGAGCAGAAACTGTCCGGCTCGCCCATGGGCTTCATCTGTGAGGGCCTGCGTCTTAACAGCCAGTACGACGCCGAGGACCGCATCGTCACCGACCGAGAGCAGGCACTCGGCAGCTGGCTTCAACACCTCAATCGCCTGCAACTGCTGCTGGCACCGATGGCGCTCTTGCTGCCGGCGGCCTCGGTTGCGGCGCTGACAGCCAGCGCGGCAAGTGTCGCGCTCGGCATTCAGGCCGCCAACCTCCCCGGCGACCGTCAGGAAGAGCGGCGCCAGGTGATGTTCGCCATTCTGTCTCTGGGACTGTTACACATGGCGCCGGCCACACCACGGCTGCTCCAGGCGTTCCGCAAACTGGCAGCGCCGACTAAAGCCCTGAGCCGAGGGCTTGGGCGGGGGCTTGGACAGGGGCTTACGCGAGGCCAGTCCGTTCCACCTGCCCATCGTTTCGGGGACTGGCTGCGGCGCTCGACCCATGCACGCAAAACGCTGATCAAGCCGTTTTTCAATGGCACTGCGCTGATGAAGACATGGCGCGTGGCGGGCAGCGCCGAATTCGGTACGTCAGCGGTTCAGGTGTGGAAACTGGGGCGCAAGTTTCTGTTGTGGACCTCGCACCGGAGCCAGGCCCGCACGCTGGTCGTCAGCAGCCATGGCTACTACCTGCCCTGGACACGCACGACAGCAATCCCCAACGGCACGGAGCTCAGAACCTTCGCGCCCCACGGCCATGAACTGGTGGACCCGATACTGCACCGGATTGCCAGCCAGTCCGTACGGCCCTACGCAATGCTGAACAGTACACAGACGCTGCCCGGCCCGGGCGTCGGGCCGTTTCATGACATGCTGGCGCGGGACACGCTGATGGCCGGCACCTTGCTGCCGGGGCGCATCAAGAACTACACCCTGGCGAAATTTCAGAGCGAGCACTATGAGAGTTATCGGGACATCAGCCAGATCGTGCGCAACAGTCATCAGCCGCCGCTGCCCAGTCCACTGCCGAAAACGCCCATGGATGTGCTGACCGTGCGCAACCGGTTCGGCATGACCAACCCGACCCTGCAGGACCTGTTCGGGGCGTTGCATCGGCAAGGAATTCATTACGACAACATCCTGCTGGTGCATTGCCGATGCCCTGCCGTGGGATCATTGCTGGGGCGCTCCCCCTCTTTTGTAGCCCCCCCGGGCCCATCGCCGATTACCCCGTAGGCGCATCGGCCGAGATCACATGCTCATGGCGCAAGACAGGGCGGCGCGCTAGCATTGGCGGCATTCAAAGGCGGCGCCCTACATGGACACTCACATCATCGACACGAGCATCTGTCCGGTTTGCGGCGCCGGTAACCGCTGCACCTTGGCTGATCCGCGCACAGTGGACCAGGCCTGCTGGTGTTTCACCGCCGAGATCGACCCGGCGGTATTGGCAGCCCTGCCCGAAGAGGTCCGTGGACTGGCATGCCTCTGCCCGCGATGTGCCGGCCTTGAAGCGGCGAGCCGCGATGCGTCTTGACCGTTTCCTCAGCAACCTGCCGCGCTTCAGCCGCAAGGACGTGCGCCTGGTGCTGATCGCAGGCCGTGTGCAGGTCGACGGGGTGCCGGTCAAAAACCCGCTGCATGAGGTGCGCGAATTCAGTCAGGTGCGGATCGATGACCAAGTCCTTCAGCTCGGCAAACCCGCCCGCTACTTCATGCTGAACAAGCCCCAGGGTTGCGTCAGCGCGACCGTCGATCCGCAGCACCCCACCGTGCTCGATCTGCTCGATGAACCGGACAAGGACGATCTGCACATCGCCGGCCGCCTGGATTTCAACACGTCCGGGCTGATGCTGATCACCAACGATGGCCAGTGGTCGCGACGCCTGACGCAGCCAACCACCAAATTGGCGAAGGTCTATTACGTCGAGACCGAAGACGAAATCGGCGCGCATTACATCGAGAAATTCGCTGAAGGGTTTTATTTCGCGTTCGAGGACCTGACGACACAGCCCGCCGCGCTGACGATTCTTGCCAGTCATCGCGCCCGGTTGAGCATCGTCGAAGGGCGTTACCATCAGGTCAAGCGCATGTTCGGCCACTTCGACAACAAGGTGACCCGGCTGCACCGCGAAAGCATGGGCCCCTTGATGCTCGACCCCACGCTGAAGCCCGGACAGTACAGAACGCTGAGTGCCGATGAAATCGCGTTGATCTGAAACCTGAGTCCTATTGCCTACCTGTCACGAAATCCGTGCAACGTGTCTGCGCGCACCCCGTTTTTTCGTCAGGAGACATGGAGATGAAAGCAGAAATCGCTGTGCTGGATATACAGGGCCAGTTCCGGGTGTATACGGAGCTGTACCGCGCGGACGCCGCCGAGCAGACCATCATTCTGGTCAATGGCTCGCTTGCAACGACCACCTCCTTCGCTCAGACCGTGCGCAACCTTCACCCGCAATTCAACGTCGTGCTGTACGATCCGCCCTACGCCGGTAAATCAAAACCCCACAATGCCCATGAACGGCCGCTCACCAAAGAGATTGAAGGCCAGCTGCTTCTGGAGCTGATCGACCATTTCAACGCCGAACTCCTGATGTCGTTCTCATGGGGCGGCGCGGCGGCACTGGTCGCTCTGGCGCACCGGCCCAAACGAATCGAAAAGGCAGTCATCAGCTCGTTCTCTCCCGTCATCAGCGACCCGCTGCGCGACTATCTTGAGCGCGGCCGGCAATACTTCGGCACTTACAATCGTCACGGGGTCGGGGAGTTGCTCAACAGCACCCTGGGCAAACACCTGCCCTCGCTGTTCAAACGCTACAACCACAAGCACGTCAGCTCTCTGGATTTGCATGAGTACGCGCAGATGCACCACCACATCGATCATGTGTTGGACCCGAGCAATCATCCTCAGATGAAAGCGGCGAAGCGCATCAATGTGCCGGTGCTGTTCATGAACGGCGCGTGGGACGAATACACCTCGGCTGCCGACGCCCGGCACTTCGCTCACTACATCCGCGACTGCCACTTCAGCACCCTTCAGGATGCCGGGCACTTTCTGGACATGGAGAACAAGGCGGCATGCCTGGCATCGAAAAATGCACTGCATGGGTTTCTGACGCCCGCGCCTGAACCCCGCCGCGTTCATTACAGAACGGGGCAGTTGCAACAGGCGTTTGCGGTGTGATTGGACTGGGAGATGCAAGAGCAGAAGACGGGGAAGGAATGGTCTGCTGCAGAACCTGATGAGCGCGATTGGACAGCGAATCAGGGGTCGACGAGGTGGCATTTGGTCGGTGCGGCATATAACGCTTCAATTAACACGCAGCATCTGGTACAAAGTCAGCCGCGCCAAAGGCGTCGATTTAAAAGCGGGTATAGTTTAGTGGTAAAACGAAAGCTTCCCAAGCTTTAGTTGAGGGTTCGATTCCCTCTACCCGCTCCATCTCCCCCAGTGTTTCCGGGCCTTTCAGCCCTCCTTCTCTCAGAATCAACCTCGCCTCTTGCCCTCGCCTTCTAAAAGCCCGAGACAGGCCGCCCCCTCTCACGCATCGACTTCGCTACCGCTGATCCCCTGCTGAAAATCCGCAGCAAAGTTTTCACCGACGCTGCCGATACAGAGAAACCAGTCGCTCGAAATCCACAGATCGACCGACCAAATCTCAAGGCAGTGACGATCATGCAACACATTCCCCTGGCAACCTTCGAATCCATTGGCTGCGCTGAATGCCGAAACCTTGAAGGGCTGGGATTCGACTTCACCATGGCTTTTCAGCCTATTTTCAACGTCACCACGGGCGCGCCCTTCGCTTACGAGGCGCTGGTAAGGGGTGTCAACGGCGAGTCCGCCGCGTTTATCCTGGGCCAGGTCAACGACGGCAACCGATACCGTTTCGATCAGGCATGCCGAGTGCGGGCCATCGAGCTCGCTACCCAGTTGGGCCTTCCCGCGATTCCAGACTGCAAGCTGAGTATCAACTTCCTGCCCAAAGCGGTGTATCGGGCGGAAACCTGCATTCGCGCAACCCTTGAAGCGTCTCGGACGTTCGACTTCCCGGTGGATCGGCTTATGTTCGAGGTCACCGAAGGCGAGCGCGTCGAAGACCCGAACCATCTCAAGTCGATTTTTGAAGAGTACGCGCGGCAAGGTTTCACCACCGCTATAGATGACTTCGGATCAGGATATTCCGGCCTCAACATGCTGGCGATGTTTCAGCCACAGGTGCTGAAAATCGACATGGCGCTCACCCGTGATATCGACCGGGACGGTGTACGTCAGGCGATTGTTGAAGGGATTGTGCTGGTTTCGAAGCGTCTGGGTATCACCGTGGTCGCCGAAGGCATCGAGACCTGCGAAGAGCGCGACGCCTTGCTGGGCCTGGGCGTCGAACTGATGCAGGGCTACCTGTTTGCCAAGCCCATGGTGGGGCAATTGCAGCCGATGCCGTCGCATCTGATAAGCGGCTCGGACGTTGTCGAAGTCGCTTGATTCCCAGAGCAATCGTTGACGATCCTGGGGTTAGGGGTCAGTTATGAAGGCGACACATCACTCCGCCGCGTGAGTGGCTGCCTGTTCGATCAACGCGGCCACTTCCTGCGGACGGGACTGGTACACCGAGTGACTGGCGCCTTTGATCTCGATGGTGTGGCTGTTGGCCCGCTTGGCGTACATGCGTTCAAGGTCCGGGTTGATGATCCGGTCCGCCCCGGCCACTGCGTACCAGCTAGGTTTGGTTTTCCACGCAGGCACCCCAGCGGGCGTGGTGAATACCGACGCAGCGGTCGGCTTCTGGGAAATGGCTTCGAACTCAGCCTGAGCCTTGGGCAGGTCAGCCGCGAAATCCGCCGGGTAGAACGCCGGGTCAAGGGACAGGAAACCGTCAGCGGTTTGCTTCACCGCCTTGGTGGCGTTAGGAAATAATTTGCCGTTCTGCGCTTCGGTTTCACCCTGATCCAGCGCGTGAGCGGCGATGTACACCAAGCCCACGACGTGCGCGTCATTGCCGACGTCCGTGATGATCGCGCCGCCATAACTGTGACCGACCAGAATCGTCGGGCCATCCTGCTGGTCAACGATGCGCTTGACCGCCGTCACGTCATCGGCGAACGACATCAATGGGTGTTCAGCGATCAAGACGTTGTACCCGTCCTTGCGCAGGATCTCGTAGACCGGCTTCCATCCCGAGCCGTTCACAAAGGCGCCGTGGACCAACACGATGTTCTTCACCGGGGCAGCCTGCGCCGCACTGGCAACGCCCAGCGCCAGGGCGCCCGCCGTAAAAACGCTTAGCAGCAATGACGCGTTGATTCTGTTCATGGGGTGTTTCCTCAGTGTGCATTCATGGTCGGCGATCTGCCCGGGATAGCCAAAGCCTGGCGCCGCCCTTCGTTGTGAATCATTGAATGCGCTGCACGTATCTGCAGTGTGTCGCTGAGGGGGGAGCTTTCAGTCAGCACGTATCGGCAAGGGGTCTGGATACACGGGTATACAAAGCTGGCGCTTTTTTTGTGGGACTGGCTTTAGCCGGGAAGAGGCAAGTGTGTTCGTCATCAGTTCTGCAGCGTGTCGGCTGACGCTTTCCCGGCTAAAGCCGGTCCTACAATGAGGTCCACCGCCAGTCCCACTGAATGCACGCAATTGAAATGTGGGACTGGCTTTAGCCGGGAATAGGCAAGTATGTTCGTCATCAGTTCTGCAGCGTGTCGGCTGACGCTTTCCCGGCTAAAGCCAGCCCTACAATGGGCTAGCCGCCAGTACCGCTGAACGCATGCAATTCAAATGTAGGACCGGCTTCAGCCGGGAACAGGTCGGTTGCCCATCCGCCCCATTGAAAGTGCTGCAGCAGGCTTGAGCGGAACCAGGATGCTGGGCAGATCCCGACCTGGCCTATAGGCACAACCAGTCACCCACAAAAAAGCCCGGAAATTCCGGGCTTGTTCGTGCCGTCAACGCTTACGCCGCAAGGCTCGGCGACGACAGTGACTTCTTGTATTCAGCCTTCATCGCTTCCATCTGCGCACCAAGCTCTTCCAGCTTCTTCTTGCCCAGCAACTTTTCAGCTTGCGGGAACATCTCTTCCTCTTCTTCCTCGATGTGGTGCTCCAGCAGCTCTTTGACCACTTTCACACGACCGGAGAACTCCGGGGTGGCAGGGTCAGTTTGCTTGAGGTCCGGCAGCACAAGGGCATCGACAGTGCGGTGCTCTTCCTTGGCTTCGTAGTACATGATGTCCTGCTCTTTACCGCCCGCCTCTTTGAAAGCCGGATAAAGAATTTCTTCTTCGATCTTGGTGTGGATGGTGATTTCCATTTCCAGCTTGGCCAGCAAGTCCGTGCGCTTTTTAACACCGCGCTCAGTGGACTCACTCAGTTGGGTCAAGATGGCCTTTACGCGTTCATGGTCGGCTTTCAACAGTTCGATGGCGTTCATATAGATTTCCTCTAGATCACGGTAGGCGGGTCGATCTAAGTGCCGACCCTGCTGGTTCGTGATGAGTATTGCATCGAGCGTGCCGAAAAAGCGGAGTATCAAAAAGCGCAACGAATCAGACAGTTAGCAAAAGACGTGAAATACGGAATCGTGCAGCCTGCATGAAACTTCGCGAACGGATAGTGCAGTTCACGAGTTGCCATCCGCCTGATTGAGCTCCGGCAAAGCCAGAGCTCAACTAGCGATAAATAGCGTTATTAGTGCGATTTAGTCGCAGGCGCCAACGCCGTCCGCTCTTGATAAGCCGGCAGGGAAGCCGCGAACGCCATGGCTTCTTCGCGAGTGGAGAACGAGCCTAGTCGGTCGTGATGGGTGCAGACCCGCCAAGGACCGTTGTTCACGTTGATCACATCGTAGCCGTTGAAATGCGTCTTGCTGAGCATTGCGGTATGCATGGCGATCTCCCCTCATTCAAGAGAGTGTTGTGGGTTGTCGGATAAAACCTTACACCCGCCATTCACTCTATAGACGTTACCGAGACCAGCGGTGCCCTGCCAAGAATGCTCGAAGCCGGGATGCTGCGTTGACAACGCCGACCTGGGTTTCTATAAGTCCCCTCCGTTCTGGCGTCCGGTCAGTACCTGCTCACCTGAAAGCGAAGCGAGATGATGGAATTCACGGATTTTGATGCCGAACTGGCCGACTGGAACACCCTGCAAGCCGCCACTCCCTGCTCGGGACTGCTGCTGGGCAACGGCGCCAGTCTTGCCGTATGGAAGAACTTCGCCTATGACTCGCTGTTCGAGCTCGCGCAGACCACGCGCAACAAACCCCTGAGCGCCACCGAGCTGGCGCTGTTCAAATCCATGGAAACGGAAAATTTCGAGCCGGTGCTCAGCGGCTTGAAAGTCGCCATGCGCGTCAATGCGGCGCTGACGATTGGTTCGTCATCGCCACGCAACCGCTATTTTGCGATCAAGGAAGCCCTGATTCACGGCATCCGCTCGGCGCATATCCCGTGGCGGCTGATGGAAGCGGCCACCATCGCCAGGATCAGCGACGCCCTGAGCCGCTACCAGACGGTGTATTCCACCAACTACGACCTGCTGGCGTACTGGGCGGCGATGCATGGCGCGCAGCCATTCGATGATCTGTTCGACGACGATGCGATGTTCAACCTGCACCGCACCGACAGCCACGCCACCCGCGTCTTGTATCTGCACGGCGGCATGCACCTGGTGAAGAATTTCGACGGTACGGCGCGCAAGCTGATGTCCTCGGAAAGCACGCTGCTGGGCAGTTTCGCGATCAACGCGCTGGAGGATGTGCCGCTGTTTGTCTGCGAGGGCCGCAGCGACGAAAAGATGAAGATCATTCGCGGCTCGGACTATCTGTCGTTTTGCCACGCCCAACTGGCGCAGCATCAGGGCGCGCTGTGCGTCTTCGGCCACTCGCTGGGCAAGCAGGATCGACACATCCTGAACGCCATTCTCCAGGCCCGCCCCAAATCCATCGCCATCTCGGTGCTGCCGCGCAGTGACGCCTTCATCCAGCACCAGAAACGCCGCTACAGCGAACTGTTTGAAGGGCAGAACATCGAGCTGACATTTTTCAACGCCACCACCCACCCGCTGGGCGATCCGACACTGGCCGTGCCGGTGGCGCGATTGAAGGAAGCGCTGGAGTTGAAGAAGAGCTGAGGGTTAGCGCGGTGAATGCTCATATTCCCAACCCCGACAGGCCAAAGCTACGTGCTTGGGGATAAGTGCAGCACCGCTGCTATAAGCAGTAATGGTTCGACGCGTAAAGCCCAGCTCGATGGCCGCTGCCGAGAGAGAAAGGTTGTTCTTCTCCATCCATTGTTTGAAGTCTCGCGTCGGCATGACTTCACCGGCCTGCTCCAACGCCAGCCGGTGAAGCGTCGACGCAGCCAGCTCGATGTCATTGCCCCACGAGACGTCAAACCCCCAGTCACCCAAAGTCACTTGGCCGAATAGCGTTTCATCCTTCAGCGGCGTCAGCGCTTCAAATTGGTCGATGTAGGGGGATAAATCTACGGTATGACGCTTGCCGTTGTTCCAGTCGAGTATCAATGAGCGGCTGTTCGCGACAGGTTGCGCAGCGGCGATGCGTAATTTGCTGGTCATGTCTCAAGTCCTCCGATTCTGCTCATACCAGATCCGCCATAAGTCGCGGGTATGACTCCTGGCCCACTGCAGCGCTTCTTTCAGCGCCGTCCCCTCAGCGCCCTTGCCTAAGACCCTTAAGCCATCAATTTGCACGAGCGACTCCCCGCCAGGGTCTGGACGTGGAAATGGGGTGGGGCGTGGTCGTCCGGATAGATTTTGATCTTCCAGTTGCGATTGTTATGTACGGTAGCCATGGCGGGATACTAGAGATTTTTTCCCCAGGACAAACTCTGCACGGAAAAACAAGAACCGGACCTTTCAGGTCCGGTCCTCCAGCCGCTTACCGCTTCCAATCTTCCCAGCCGCTGCCCTTTATTCGTTACCTTCCGACAACGACCCCACCACCACTGCCCCACCCTGGGTATGTTTATTGACACTGGTGGCGACCGATTCGGTGGTCAGGCGCATGCTGCTGAGGGCGGCGAGTCGGTCGCTGCTCGTCGTGTGCACGACGCTGCCCGACCATTGAGCGGCCACCGTCGCCAGCCATGCGAAAAGGAATACCACGACACCCTGCAACGCCCATTTTCCGATAACCAACACGATGGTTCTCCTGGCTGAATTCGACGGCATCAATTTGACCTTCTAACTGTTGCAGCAACATTGCATTCAACTTCTGCACCAACATTTGGAACGATTCAGTCCGCAGTCGCAAAATCCTCGAAAACGGCATTTCCGCCCTCGCCCCCTTCCCGGCTAAAGCCCGTCCCACTGGGTGCAGTCTCTTCCCGGCTGAAGCCGGTCCTACAAATACGGCCGTCGCCAATCCCGCTGAATGCGCGCAATTCAAATGTAGGACCGGCTTCAGCCGGGAAGAGGCCGGTTTGAGCGCCGCAGGATTAACGGGTGAAGTGTACGGACGATTCCGCACGCAGCTGTAAAGGGCCGCCACTCCGCTTCTGTGGCTGAATGAGCTCGCGTTTCGCCCCCACAAGAACAAGGCAAGACCTTCTATGTCCTCTCGTGAAAACACCGGCATGGTCCTCGGACTGATCGGCGTGGTGATCTTCAGTCTGACGCTGCCCATGACCCGCATCGTGGTGCAGGAAATCCATCCCTTGCTCAACGGTCTGGGCCGCGCCTTGTTTGCGGCGGTGCCGGCGGCGGCGTTGCTGCTCTGGCGCAGAGAAAAATGGCCTACCCGCGCGCAGTTCAAGGCGCTCATGGTCGTGGCGTTGGGAGTGATCGTCGGGTTCCCGGTGCTCTCGGCCTGGGCCATGAAAACCCTGCCGGCCTCCCACGGCGCACTGGTCAATGGCCTGCAACCGCTGCTGGTCGCCATCTACGCCGCATGGCTTTCCCATGAACGACCGTCGAAAGCCTTCTGGGCCTGCGCGGCCATGGGCAGCGTTCTGGTGCTGGGTTACGCGCTGATCAGCGGCGCCGGCAATCTTCAGGCCGGTGATGTGCTAATGGTCGCCGCAGTGGCGATCGGTGGGCTGGGTTATGCCGAAGGTGGCCGTCTGGCCAAGGAGATGGGTGGCTGGCAGGTGATCTGCTGGGCGCTGGTCATTTCGATCCCGGTATTGATCGTGCCCGTCAGCTATCTGGCGTGGCAGCACCAGGGCCCGATTTCTCCCGGCACCTGGTGGGCCTTCGGGTACGTGTCGCTGTTCTCGCAATTCATCGGATTCTTCGCCTGGTACGCCGGGCTGGCCATGGGCGGCATCGCGCGGGTCAGCCAGATTCAGCTGGTGCAGCTGTTCTTCACCATGGCCTTTTCAGCGCTGTTTTTCGGTGAGCACATTGATCCGACGACCTGGATCTTCGCCGCCGGTGTCGTGGTCACGCTGGCCATTGGGCGCAAAACGGCGGTGATTGCACCCAAGCCGGTTGCTGCCGCTCCCATTTAGCCGAGCAGGCCATCCGCCTGGAGCAAGCGCTCCAGGCACTGTTCCTGAATACCGTAGAACACTTTCAGCTCCTGGATCTTTGCCAGCAATTCAGCAGGGTCCGCCGGGGTGGCGCGCTTGACCGCCAGAATCATCTTGTTCTTGTTGGTGTGCTCCAGCGAGATGAACTCGAAGACCTTGGTTTCATAACCGCTGGCCTCCAGCAGCAACGCGCGCAAAGCATCGGTGACCATCTCGGCCTGCTGGCCCATGTGCAAACCGTATTGCAGCATTGGCTTGAGCAGCGTCGGGCTCTGGATCTGCAGGCGGATCTGTTTGTGGCAGCACGGCGAGCACATGATGATCGAGGCGCCCGAGCGGATGCCGGTGTGGATGGCGTAATCGGTGGCGATGTCGCAGGCGTGCAAGGCAATCATCACGTCCAGTTCGCTGGGCGCCACCGAACGCACGTCACCGCACTTGAACACCAGCCCCGGATGCTCCAGCTGCGCGGCGGCGTTGTTGCACAGCGTGACCATGTCTTCGCGCAACTCGACGCCGGTGACGTTGCCTTCGGCCTGCAAGGTGTTGCGCAGGTAATCGTGGATGGCGAAGGTCAGATAACCCTTCCCCGAGCCGAAATCTGCGACCGTCACCGGCTTGTCCAGCTTGATCGGCGACGTCGCCAGGGCGTGGGAGAACACCTCGATGAACTTGTTGATCTGCTTCCACTTGCGCGACATGGCCGGGATCAGCTCGTGCTGCTTGTTGGTCACGCCCAGGTCGGTCAGGAACGGCCGGCTGAGTTCCAGGTAGCGTTTCTTTTCGCGGTCATGCTCGGCCGTCGGGGCTTCGCGTTCCTGCTGGGCCTTGTTGCGGAACAGCGTGCTCTTGCCCTTCTTGCTGAACTCCAGCTGCACTTCATCGGTGAGCGACAGCAGATGAGCGTTCTTGAAGGACTCGGGCAGCAGGCTGGCGATCAGCGTCTGCGCTTCGGCGAGGGGGTGATTTTTGGTGATGTCGCGGGTCTTGTAGCGATAGACGAAGGACAGGCAAGGCTGATCCTTGACCGTGACGGGCTTGATGATGACCCGCTGCAACTCCGCTTCACTTCCGACGTACTTGGCCAGCACCAGTTTGATCAGCGAATTTTGCGTCAGGCAGGTGTCCAGCAGACTCAGGAACTGAGCGCGGTGGTCCTGCGCAGGAACGGTGGCGGGTGCGGTAACGGACATCGGAAAGCGCCTCGGGAGCAGAAATGCGAGGCGCTATTTTAGGCGGGTCGTAAGCAGTAGGTGCAATTAAATGACGCGGAGCATCGGAAGACGCATTCCCACGCGGGGCGCGGGAACGATCGTGTCGGCAGCCGTGAGGCCCTACTCCAACACCACCAACCGGTTTGGCAGCTCGTTGCGCGCCTGGGTCACGGGCACCTGCTCGCTCAGCACGTCGCCGCACGAACGAATGCACCCTACGAAACCTTCCAGAATCCGGCCGTCCTTCACCTGCCGGGTAAAGGTCTCGACCATCGCGCGCCAGACTTCGTTGTCCACGCGCCGAGCGATGCCGTCATCAACGATGATCTCGACATAGCGCTCGGCCTCGCTGACGAAAATCAGCACGCCGGTGCCATTGGCGGTGGCATGAAGATTCTGTTCGAGAAACTGCCGACGGGCGAGATTACCCGCCCGCCAATGCCGCACGCGAATAGGCACCAGCCGCGTGGTGATGCCCGGCAAGCGGCACACCAGCGCTACCACGATGAAGGTGACAACCTGCACCAGCAGCAGGTGATTGGCACTGAGCCAGCCGGTCAGCAGGTTGATCAACCCCGGCACCAATAACGCGACGACCCCGGCCCAGATGAGCGGCACGTAGGTGTAGTCATCAGCGCTGGTCGCCAGCACCGTCACCAGTTCTGCGTCGGTCTGACGCTCGACGGTTTCGATGGCGTGGGCAACCCGCTGCTGTTCGTCTTTATTGAGCAATGTCATGCAAGCAAACCCTTCCTGAGCGAACGACTACCAGCCACCGGAGGCACCGCCCCCGCCAAATCCACCACCGCCACCGCGCATACCGCCGGAGCCGGAGCCCGATCCTCCTGAACCGAAGCCGCCGGAACCGCCGGAACCGAAACCGCCAAATCCACCGCCGCCACCGGAGCCGATGGACCTGCCCCGCCCGGACCGTGCGCTGATGTAACTGATGACCACGAACAGCACCAGAAACAGCAGGGTCACTTTCCAGTCGACGCCTTGGTCCTCACTCGCCGCAGCACTGCCAGTGGCGCCGACTGCCGGCTCGGCGAGGGGATCGCCGCCGAGCACCTGAACCATCGCCTCGGCACCTTTGGTGATACCGCCGACAAAATCGCCCTGCCGGAACGCCGGCGTGATGATCTGATTGATGATCACCGATGACTGCGCATCCGTCAGACGATCTTCCAGGCCGTAACCCACTTCGATGCGCACCTTGCGCTCGTCGCGGGCGACCACCAACAAGGCGCCGTTGTCTTTGCCCTTCTGCCCGATGCCCCAGTGACGACCCAGCTGATAGCCGTAGTCCTCAATGCTTGAGCCCTGTAAGTCAGGCAACGTGACCACCACCACTTGCTCGGTGGTCAGTTCTTCGTGCGCGCGCAGCATCTGTTCGAGATGCTCTTTGCTCGGGCCGTCGATCATCCCGGCGGCGTCGACAACGCGCCCGGTCAGCGGCGGAAACGTGAGGTCGGCTTGAGCCCATTGGGCAAACATACCCACCGACATCGCCAGTAACGCGACCAGCACTCCCCGGCGCGCGCGTCCCATCAGAACTTCACTTGCGGCGCTTTGTCAGCGTCAGCGGCGGTGGCTTCGAAGTTCGGACGCACCGGCAGATCGCTGTACATCACCGTATGCCACAGACGGCCCGGGAAGGTGCGGATCTCGGTGTTGTAACGCTCGACCGCCGTGATGAAATCGCGACGGGCCACCGCAATGCGGTTTTCCGTGCCTTCAAGCTGAGATTGCAGCGCCAGGAAGTTCTGGTTGGATTTGAGGTCCGGATAGCGCTCCGAAACCACCATCAAGCGGCTCAATGCGCCGGTCAGCTGACCTTGCGCGTCCTGGAACTGCTTGAGTTTGGCCGGATCGTTCAGGGTGCTGGCGTCTACCTGAATCGACGTCGCCTTGGCCCGCGCTTCGATGACTGCGGTCAGGGTGTCCTGCTCTTGTTTGGCGTAGCCCTTCACCGTTTCCACCAGGTTGGGGATCAGGTCGGCGCGGCGTTGATACTGGTTCTGCACCTGTGCCCAGGCGGCCTTGACCTGCTCGTCGTAGGTCGGAATGTTGTTGATCCCGCAGCCGGACAACAGGGTCGTCAGCAGCATCATCAACGCCAGTGACAATTTGTAACGACTGCCCCGGCTGTGGTCATAACGCTCTGTTTGCATGGCGTGCGTGCTCCCTGTACTCATCAATAATTAGTCCTGTCAGTCATGACTTTAGCCAAACCGGACGATCCCCGGCATAATCCCGCCCCATCGCGTTGTCAGGGCTCTGGATTGCCGGGCCACAATCAGATAAAACTCGTTGCGCTACTGATGCTCATATGAGACAGGAGTTCAGCGACGTTGCCGTCCTGACGACAATAAAAAACCAAAGGTTCGACACCTATAACAATGGCTGACCGGTATTACGCGCGAGTTGCCGGCGACGCCTTGAGAAAACCATTCATGAATAAGCTGTGTTTCCTGAGTCTCGTCATCGGCCTGGTCAGTCAGTCCGCCTGGGCCGAAAACGCCACCACCGGCGTCGGCACCGCTTCCACGCTGCAAGCCAAGAATGCATTCATCGCCAACCTGATGAAGCAAATGACCCTAGACGAGAAGATCGGTCAACTGCGCCTGATCAGCATCGGTCCGGAAATGCCCAAGCCGGAAATTCTCAAGGAAATCACCGCCGGCCGCATCGGCGGCACGTTCAACTCCGTCGTGCTGCCGGACAACCGCGCCATGCAGGACGCCGCCGGGCACAGCCGCAACAAGATTCCGATGTTTTTCGCCTACGACGTCGTCCACGGCCAGCGCACGGTATTCCCGATCAGCCTGGGCCTGGCGTCGACCTGGGACATGAACGCCATCACCCGCACCGGTCGCGTGTCGGCGATCGAAGCGGCGGCCGACGGCGTGGACATGACCTTCGCGCCCATGGTCGACATTACCCGCGACGCACGCTGGGGCCGCAGCTCCGAAGGGTTCGGCGAGGACACCTATCTGGTGTCGCGCATCTCCGCCACCATGACCCGTGCGTTTCAGGGCACCAGCATGCAGGCGCCCAACAGCATCATGGCGGTGGTCAAACACTTCGCCCTGTATGGCGCGGTCGAGGGCGGTCGCGACTACAATACCGTCGACATGAGCCCGGTGCGCATGCAGCAGGACTACCTGCCGCCCTATCGCGCGTCGATTGATGCTGGCGCAGGGGGCGTGATGATCGCGCTCAATTCCATCAACGGCGTGCCTTCCACCTCCAACGCCTGGCTGCTGCAGGACGTGCTGCGCAGGGACTGGGGCTTCAAAGGCGTGACCGTCAGCGACCACGGCGCGATCAAGGAATTGATCGACCACGGCGTGGCAAAAGACTTCCGCGAAGCCGCCAAGCTGGCGATCAAGGCCGGCGTCGACCTGAGCATGAACGACAAAGCCTACGGCGAAGAGCTGCCGGGGCTGGTGAAGAGCGGCGAAGTGTCGGAGAAAGAAGTCGACAATGCCGTGCGAGAAGTGCTCGGCGCCAAGTGGGAAATGGGCCTGTTCGCCAACCCGTACCTGCGCATCGGCGCGGCAGTGGATGACCCCGCCGACCGTAACGCCGAAAACCGTTTGCACCGTGCCGAAGCCCGCGACGTCGCGCGCAAGAGCATCGTGCTGCTGAAGAACCAGAACGACACCCTGCCGCTGAAGAAGCAAGGCACCATCGCCGTGATCGGCCCGCTGGCCAAGAGCTCGATGGACATGCTGGGCAGCTGGTCGGCGGCCGGTCTGGCGCGTCAGACCGTCAACGCCTACGACGGCATTGCGGCGGCGGTCGGCGACAAGGCCAAGCTGATTTATGCACTGGGCTCCAACGTCACCGACAATCAGCACGCCATTACCTACCTGAACAAAATGGACGACCAGATCGCCATCGATCCGCGTCCGGAACAGGAAATGATCGACGAAGCCGTCAAGGCCGCGCAGCAGGCTGACGTCGTGGTGGCAGTGGTTGGTGAGTCACGCAACATGTCCCACGAAGCCGCGAGCCGTGTCGACCTGGTGATCCCCGGCCGTCAACGGGAGCTGATCCGCGCGCTCAAAGCCACGGGCAAGCCGCTGGTGCTGGTGTTGATGAACGGCCGGCCGCTGGCGCTGGGCGAAGAAAACGAGCTGGCCGACGCCATGGTGGAGAGCTGGTTCCTCGGCACCGAGGGCGGCAATGCTCTGGCTGACGTGTTGTTCGGCGACTACAACCCGTCCGGCAAACTGCCGATGACCTTCCCCCGTTCCGTGGGTCAGGTGCCGGCCTACTACAATCACCTGAACACCGGTCGTCCGTACCGCCCGAATGATTCGAACTACACCTCGAACTATTTCGAAGAGCCGACCAGCCCGCTGTTCCCGTTCGGTTACGGCCTGAGCTACACCCAGTTCAGCGTCTCGGACATCACCCTGTCGATCAACAAGATGACCCGCAAGGACAAGTTGACCGCCAGCGTCATGGTCAAGAACACCGGCAAGGTCGCGGGTGAAACCGTGGTCCAGCTTTACCTGCGCGACGTCGCCGCGTCGATTAGCCGCCCGGTGAAAGAGCTGAAGAACTTTCAGAAGGTCATGCTGAACCCCGGCGAAGAGAAATCCGTGAGCTTCACCCTGACCGAAGAAGACTTGAAGTTCTTCAATCCGTCGCTGAAGTACGCGGCCGAGGCGGGCGAGTTCAAGCTGATGATCGGCCTGGATTCGGAGAACGTGAAAGAGACGACGTTTAACTTGCTATAAGGCAGGAATCCGGGGCGAATGCGCCAGCCACTGAAAGGAGGTCATGCCCATGCCCCGTTCCGTCCGCCTTGTGCTCTACGTGTTGCTGATCCTCGCCGGTGCCGCCATCGCGGCGACGCTGGCGATGCATCAGGCTCAGCGGCATGCCCTGGAAGACGATGCCGAACGTTCCAGGGACCGTCTGGCGCTCTACGCCAATACGCTGCAAACCCTGATCGAACGCTATCGGGCACTGCCGGCCGTTCTGGCCCTTGATCCGCAACTGCGGGCGGCGCTGAGCGGCCCGGTCAGCGCCGACACCACCCAGGCGCTCAATCTCAAACTGGAGCAGATCAACGGCGCTGCCCAGTCCTCCACCCTCGAACTGCTCGACCGCAACGGCCTTGCCGTCGGCGCGAGCAACTGGCGTCTGCCGAGCAGCTATGTGGGTCACAACTACGGCTTCCGCCCCTACTTCACGCAAACCCGCGCCAACGGCGTCGGGCGCTTTTATGCCGTCGGCGTGACCAGCGGCATCCCGGGTTACTTCCTGTCGAACGCGGTGCGTGACGAGGCCGGGCAGTTCATCGGTGCCATGGTGGTCAAGCTCGAGTTTCCGGACCTGGAACACACCTGGGCGCAAAACGATGACCTGCTGCTGGTCAGTGACGCCAAGGGCATCGTCTTCATTGCCAATCAGCCGGGCTGGCGCTATCGGGCCCTGCGACCGCTGAACGAGCAAGAGCGCGCCGAACTGGCGAGCACGCGTCAGTACGACAAGCAACCGTTGACGCCCTTGCATCAGGAGCCGCTGCTTGCGTTCGGCGAAAATAGCCACCTCAGCCGCGTTGACGCCCCCAACGAGCAGGCGGATTTCTTGTGGCAGTCGATGCCGCTGCCGACCGAGGGCTGGACGCTGCACCTGCTGCGTAAACCGCAGCCCGCCAGCGAAGACGCGCGCAATGCAGGTCTGGCGGCGGCAGGCATCTGGCTGACCCTGGTGTTCCTCGGGCTGTTTTTGTATCAACGCTGGCGCCTTGCCCGGGTGCGCCAGCGCAGTCGCGAAGAGCTTGAGCGTCTGGTGGAAGAGCGCACGCGCGACCTGCACACCGCGCAAGACGGTCTGGTGCAGTCGACCAAGCTGGCGGCGCTCGGCCAGATGTCCGCCGCCCTCGCCCACGAAATCAACCAGCCTCTGACGGCGCAGCGCATGCAGCTCGCGACCCTGCGTTTGTTGCTGGAGCATGGCCGTGTCGACGATGCGTACAAGGCGTTGAGCCTGCTGGATCAGCAGCTGACGCGCATGGCCGCGCTCACCGGCCACCTGAAAACCTTCGCCCGTAAAAGCCCCAGCGGCCTGCGCGAGCGCCTTGATCTGGCCACCGTGGTCGATCAGGCGCTGCTGTTGCTGGATGCGCGGATTCGCGAAGAGCGCGTCAGCTGCGTGCTCGACCTCACGCGTCCGGCCTGGGTGCGCGGTGACGCGATTCGGCTGGAACAGGTGCTGATCAATCTGATGCGCAACGCCTTGGACGCGATGGGCGATAAACCGCTCAGGCGTCTGGAAATCCGCATCGATGCACAGGGCGAGCACTGGTGCGTTTCCGTCATCGACAGTGGCGGCGGGATTGCCGAAGAACACTTGGCTAACGTATTCGATCCGTTTTTCACCACCAAACCGGTGGGCGATGGCCTGGGGCTGGGGCTCGCGGTTTCGTTCGCCATCGTGCATGAACTGGGCGGCCGGCTCAGCGCCGAAAACATTAATAACGGCGCGCGGTTTTTCTTCTGTCTGCCCCAGGCCCCGGAGGCCGACGCCCCATGCTGAACGCGGTAATCGTGGTGGATGACGAGGCGCCCATCCGGGAAGCGGTGGAGCAATGGCTCACGCTGTCCGGGTTCGAGGTGCGTCTGTTCAGCCGTGCCGAGGAATGCCTGGCGCAAGTGCCCGAGCACTTTCCCGGCGTGATCCTCAGCGATGTGCGCATGCCCGGCATGGATGGCTTGCAGTTGCTGGCCGAGTTGCAACGGCGGGATCGCGATCTGCCGGTGATCTTGCTGACTGGCCACGGCGACGTGCCAATGGCCGTGGACGCCATGCGCGACGGCGCCTATGACTTTCTCGAAAAGCCGTTCACCCCTGAAACCCTGCTCGGAAGCCTGCGGCGGGCACTGGAGAAACGCGCGCTGGTGCTGGAAAACCGCGCGCTGCATGAACGGGCGGATAACCGCTCGCGGCTCGATGCCACGCTGCTGGGGATGTCGCCGGCGATGCAGACATTGCGGCGGCAGGTCCTGGACCTCTCGCAACTGCCGGTCAATGTGCTGATTCGCGGCGAGACCGGCAGTGGCAAGGAAATGGTCGCGCGTTGCCTCCATGACTTCGGTCCGCGGGCAGACAAGCCGTTCGTTGCGGTCAACTGCGCGGCGATCCCGGAGCAGTTGTTCGAAGCCGAGCTGTTCGGCCACGAAAGCGGCGCGTTCACCGGCGCCCAGGGCAAGCGGATCGGAAAACTGGAGTACGCCCACGGCGGCACGGTCTTCCTCGACGAAATCGAAAGCATGCCGCTGGCGCAGCAGGTCAAGCTGCTGCGGGTGATCCAGGAGCGGCGGATCGAGCGACTGGGTTCGAACCAGAGCATCGACATTGATGTGCGCATCATTGCCGCGACCAAGCCCGATCTGCTGGACGAAGCCAGGGCCGGGCGTTTCCGCGAAGACCTGGCCTATCGGCTGAACATCGCGGAATTGCGCCTGCCGCCGTTGCGCGAGCGGCGAGAAGACATCCCGATGCTGTTCAGCCATTTCTCGCGGACTGCGGCGGAGCGCCTCGGCCGCGACGCGCCGGTATTGAGCGGGGAACAACTGAGCCATCTGCTCAGCCACGACTGGCCAGGGAACGTGCGCGAGTTGGCGAACGCGGCCGAGCGCCAGGTGCTGGGGCTGGACGGTCCCGCTGCGCAAGAGAACCCGATGGGGCAATCGCTGGTGGCGCAGCAGGAAGCGTTCGAAGCGCACTGCATTCGCTCGGCGTTGCGACGGCATAGGGGCGACATCAAAGCGGTCATGCACGAACTGCAACTGCCCCGCCGTACGCTGAATGAAAAAATGCAGCGACACGGACTGGTGCGCGAGGACTTTCTAGCGGGAGACAGTCCTACAGGATGACCGCGGGGGGTCCGTAGGACCGGCTTCAGCCGGGAAGAGGCCAGCGTGAACACCATCAATTTCGCGGCGTGACACCCGACGCCTTCCCGGCTAAAGCCAGTCCCACAAAGCGCACGCGGTGATCCCGTGGGACCGGCTTCAGCCGGGAAGAGGCCAGCAAGGTCACCCACGATTCCGCCGCGCGACACCCGACGCATTCCCGGCTAAAGCCAGTCCCACAAAGCGCACACGGTGATTCCGTGGGACCGGCTTCAGCCGGGAAGAGGCCCGCGAGATCACCCACGATTCCGCCGCGCGACACCCGACGCATTCCCGGCTAAAGCCAGTCCTACATGAGCATGCGGTGATCCCGTGGGACCGGCTTCAGCCGGGAAGAGGCCAGCAAGGTCACCCACGATTCCGCGGCGCGACACCAGACGCATTCCCGGCTAAAGCCAGTCCTACAAAGCGCACGCGGTGATCCCGTGGGACCGGCTTCAGCCGGGACGAGGCCAGCAAGATCACCCACGATTCTGCGGCGTGACACACGACGCATTCCCGGCTAAAGCCAGTCCCACAAAGCGCACGCGGCGATTCCGTGGGACCGGCTTCAGCCGGGAAGAGGCCAGCAAAATCACCCACGATTCCGCCGCGCGACACCCGACGCATTCCCGGCTAAAGCCAGTCCTACAAAGCGCACGCTGTGATCCCGTGGGACCGGCTTCAGCCGGGAAGAGGCCAGCAAGATCACCCACGATTCTGCGGCGTGACACCAGACGCATTCCCGGCTAAAGCCAGTCCTACATGAGCATGCGGTGATCCCGTGGGACCGGCTTCAGCAGGGAAGAGGCCAGCAAGATCACCCTCGATTCCGCGGCGCGACACACGACGCATTCCCGGCTAAAGCCAGTCCTACAAAGCGCATGCGGTGATCCCGTGGGACCGGCTTCAGCCGGGAAGAGGCCCGCGAGATCACCCTCGATTCCGCGGCGCGACACACGACGCATTCCCGGCTAAAGCCAGTCCTACATGAGCACGCGGCGATTCCGTGGGACCGGCTTCAGCCGGGAAGAGGCCAGCAAGATCACCCACGATTCCGCCGCGCGACACCCGACGCATTCCCGGCTAAAACCAGTCCCACAAGCGCGTACGGCGATCCCGTGGGACCGGCTTCAGCCGGGAAGAGGCCAGCAAAATCACCCTCGATTCCGCGGCGCGACACCCGACGCATTCCCGGCTAAAGCCAGTCCTACAAGAGCATGCGGTGATTCCGTGTGACCGGCTTCAGCCGGGAAGAAACTTCGATCCTGTCAGATCGGGGAATGAGCGGATTTTCGCTCATGGGTTTCAGACATCAAGCGGATTTCCGCTTACCCTGACCGCGACAACCCCTCTACTACGGGCCTTTCAGCCTTTGGCACAGCTCCTGCTATCACTGTCGTCAGACCGCCTCGATGCGTTCCTTCTAACAACAATGACTTGCAGGAAATCCCATGGCCATCCCCAATTCTGCCTCCCACGGAACGGCTGCCACGCCAGCCGCCGAAAAAACCACCGGAAGTCGCCTGAAATCCATTTTCAGCGGTTCGGTCGGCAACATGGTCGAGTGGTACGACTGGTACGTCTACGCCGCCTTCTCCCTCTACTTCGCCAAAGTCTTCTTCCCCAAGGGCGACACCACCGCCCAATTGCTCAACACCGCCGCGATCTTTGCCGTGGGCTTCCTGATGCGCCCCATCGGCGGCTGGCTCATGGGCCTCTACGCAGACCGCAAAGGCCGCAAGGCCGCGCTGATGGCGTCGGTGCTGCTGATGTGTTTCGGTTCGCTGATCATCGCCCTCACCCCTGGCTATGAAACCATCGGCGTTGGCGCCCCGATCATGCTGGTGTTCGCCCGCCTGCTACAAGGCCTGTCGGTAGGTGGCGAGTACGGCACCTCGGCGACGTACCTCAGCGAGATGGCGACCAAAGAACGCCGGGGCTTTTTCTCCAGCTTCCAGTACGTGACGCTGATCTCCGGCCAGCTCATCGCGCTGGCGGTGCTGATTGTGCTGCAACAGACGCTGACCACTGAACAGCTGCACGCATGGGGCTGGCGCATCCCGTTCGCCATTGGTGCATTGTGCGCGGTGGTGGCGCTGTTCCTGCGTCGCGGGATGGAAGAAACCGAGTCGTTCAACCGCAAGAAGGACAAACCCAAAGAAAGCCTCATGCGCACCCTGATGCGCCATCCCAAGGAGCTGATGACCGTCGTCGGCCTGACCATGGGCGGCACACTGGCGTTCTACACCTACACCACCTACATGCAGAAATACCTGGTGAACACGGTGGGCATGAGCATCACCGATTCGACGACGATTTCCGCCGCTACGCTGTTCCTGTTCATGCTGTTGCAACCGGTGATCGGCGCGCTGTCTGACAAGATTGGTCGCCGCCCGATCCTGATCGCCTTCGGCGTGCTGGGCACCTTGTGTACCGTGCCGATCCTCACCACCCTGCACACCATCCAGAGCTGGTGGGGCGCGTTCTTCCTGATCATGGCCGCGCTGATCATCGTCAGCGGCTACACGTCGATCAACGCCGTGGTGAAAGCCGAACTGTTCCCGACCGAGATCCGCGCCCTGGGCGTCGGCCTGCCGTACGCACTGACGGTGTCGATCTTCGGCGGCACAGCCGAATACATCGCGCTGTGGTTCAAGAGCATTGGCATGGAAACCGGCTACTACTGGTACGTCACCGCCTGCATCGCAGTGTCGCTGCTGGTGTATGTGTTCATGAAAGACACCCGCAAGCATTCGCGGATCGAGACTGACTGACCTGAAACGGCGCTGGCTAGCCGCTTCGACCAGCGCTTAAAGGCAGCAAAACGAGGGCAGCTCACGCACATGAGCTGCCCTTTTGCATTCGCAGAAGCCGCTAAGTGCATGAATAACGATCGCTTTTCGCAGTATCAATTTCAGCGATGATCGCTACTAATGCGATTGACTTTTTAATAATGTTGAGGCGAGTAAAGTTCACTCCATACCGAGTTACCCACTCATTAAATCGATCTGGAGCAACTACCATGAAAACTAACAAACTGATCTTCGGCCTCGCTTTCTCCCTTCTTGCCAGCAGCGCATTTGCACTTCCCGTTGTTGATGCCCAGCACGCAGTTAATACTGCGGTCGTTGCAGAAAACGGCTCGTCCCACACTAATATTGGTCGTGTCGCTGCTGACGGTTCGGACCATGTAGGTGCCAACCGCCTCGCTTCTGACGGCGCTGACCGTGTAGGTAACAACCGCCAGGCCGCTGATGGTTCGGATCACGTTGGTGCCAACCGCCTCGCTGCTGACGGCGCTGACCGTGTGGGTAACAACTGCCAGGCCGCTGATGGTTCGGATCACGTTGGTGCCAACCGCCTCGCTGCTGACGGCGCTGATCGTGTCGGTGCCAATCGCCAGGCAGCTGACGGCTCGGACCATGTTGGTGCAAATCGCCTGAGCTGATTCGCCCTGTCGTTCTCCCAGCCCGGCTTTATGCCGGGCTTAATTTTTCCCGCACGTGGAAGACTGCCCCCCCCCGATTTGACTGGTCTCCTGACAGATGTGGGTCGACAGCGAATCGCGTATCCATCTCGTTTTCTTTAGCTGGCATGCCCGATCCCCTCCCCGCTGCGCACCGACCTACCAAATAACAGCCACCCGAGTCAACAGGCAAATTCGCCTTCGCCGGTGAAAATTGCTCCATTCCAGCGCAAATGTCTCGCCGACGCTTTAAAACCGGGCGCTCCAGCCCACTATCATTTTTAGCGATGGTCGATAGCAACAGCGTTAACTTCAACTTAATCGGCACGCGCGTAACATTGGCTCCATTCCCAAGTTGAAAACATTATTGAACTTACTGGAGCAACACTCATGAAAACGTCGAATATTATTTTTGGTATTAGTCTGTCCATTCTGGCATCGAGCGCATTCGCTCTGCCTGTTTCCGAACAGCACTCTGCATTTAACGGCACTGTTGTCGCAGAAGGCGGTTCTTCCCACACCAATGCGTCGCACACCGGTTCGTATCGTCAGGCTTCCGATGGTTCCGATCACGTTGGTGCCAATCGCCTCGCCGCCGACGGCGCTGACCGCGTAGGTAACAACCGCCAGGCTGCCGATGGCGCTGACCATATCGGTGCAAACCGTCTGGCCGCTGACGGCGCCGATCGCGTCGGTGCCAATCGCGCCAGCTAAGCGTTATCCGCACCATGCCCACCGCTTCATGTTGACCGCTTCATGTTCCACCTCCTGAACTCCCTTTGTAGCCCGACACTTGTCGGGCTTTTTTTTTGCGCGGGGTTCGGAGGTCGCTGGAATCCTCATCCAATGCCTTGCACTATGTCGGCCTGCATTCCGTGAACGCACTCACCGTGGCCGGCACGCCCGCACCCCCACATTCAGGAACACACCATGTCAGACGATATTCATTTCTACGAACCGTCCAAAGGTCATGGACTGCCCCACGACCCGTTCAACGCTATCGTGGGCCCACGTCCGATCGGCTGGATCTCGTCCCAGGACGCAGAGGGCAAGCTGAACCTGGCGCCCTACAGCTTCTTCAACGCCTTCAACTATGTACCGCCCATCATCGGGTTCTGCAGCATCGGCCGCAAAGACAGCCTGAACAACATCGAACAGACCGGCGAGTTCGTCTGGAACCTCGCCACGCGCAGCCTGGCCGAGCAGATGAACATGAGTTGCGCGGCAGTGCCGGCAGACGTGAGTGAGTTCGAGCTGGCGGGCCTTACCGCAGAACCGTCGCGCATCGTTGCCGTGCCGAGGGTCAAAGAGACGCCGGTTTCGTTCGAATGCAAAGTCACGCAGATCATCCAGCTGCAACGCGCCGACAAGGAAGTGGTGCCGAGCTGGCTGATTCTGGGGGAAGTGGTGGCGGTGCATATCGCCAAGCGGCTGCTGAAGGAAGGTGTGTATGACACCGCAGCCGGCGAGCCCATCCTGCGCGGCGGCGGCCCGGCTGACTATTTCCAGCTGAGCGCAGAGTCGCTGTTCAAGATGTACCGGCCGAACGTCTGATCAATCCTGGGCGAACACCAGTTCGCCCTCTTGGGTGACGTCGGCGAGCCGCTCCAGCTCTTTTACGGCGGCGTCGTCAGCGGCGAGCGCGGTGGGGAATTTCTGTTCGGCGAGGACGCGATGAAAGGTTGGCGCCCCGCCCATGACCCGAGCCTTGACGGCGATCGCGGCACTGTAGCCGTCGTCACCGGGGACCGCTGCCGAAACGGCCTCGTGATGCTGGAATTCTTTGCGTGCCATGGTCCGACGTCCTGCCTGGAAAAATGAAGGCAGGATTTTAAACGCAGGCGTTCGAACACCTGAAAGGTTTTCTTCGCAGGCCTTATCGGCTACCGAAACCAGTTAGCCCACCAGGCGAGCACCTATAGGGACATCAACCGTCTGTGCCTGAGCCGTCGATACCGTGGCGAAGGTTTGAAAGTCGAGGCTCGCCACCAGCAACTCGGTCACCAGTTCGGAAAACAGGTTGAGCTCAGGCGCGCCGAACCAGTCGTTCATTGCGGAGGGGTCGGCCCAGGAGCCGGTAATGACCCAGAGGTCGTCGTCGGTCATGGATTTCTGCAGCGCGAAGTGCAGGCAACCCGACGCGGCAGCGGACGGGTTGATCAGGCTGCTCAAGCGGGCGCCCAGCTGCGCACTGTGTCCGGGCCGGGCGCGGACGGAGACCCAATGGCTCACGACTGACGTATTTAGCATGCTCTGCGCTCCTTCTCTTTACGTGCTTGGCTTAAGCAGGCGTGCCGCGATTCGGGATCTGGCATCCGTGGAACAGGCGGCGGCGGGAAGTGAAGGTTAGGGGCAGACGCGCACCCTGCGGTAGCCAATTACTGCGCGGTTATTGCCTGATTCTGCGCGGGCAGGTTCATAGTGACGGCCGCTCTCGTCGCTGGGTCGCGTGATGCCTGTGGACTTTCGAGCAACGATCCCGGGCGAACAGGGCCCGTTCACGGTAACGCAACACATCGGCAACAGAATCAGGCAAGCATTCGGCAGGATTCGCCTAACGCTTGCGCTTGCCCAAAAATAAGCTGTGCTGCATCAACGCCCTGTCAGAGGAACTCCCCATGTCGTTATCCGCTTTTGCGCCGTCCGCTCCGGATGCTCGACCTGTTGCCGAGCTGAGCGCGCAGATGACGCAACAGCGCGCCGAGCTGGCAGAACTGATCCGCCGGCATGCCCCCGTCGACGGCAGTTTCCAGACGGTGATCAAACCGTTGTTCATGGTGCGCCACGATCGCCCGTCGCAATCGGTGCCGGGGCTGGTGCAGCCGGCGCTGTGCATCATGGCTCAGGGCCGCAAGGACGTGACGCTGGGCGGCGAGCTGTACACCTACGACCCGCTCAACTACCTGGTGCTGTCAGTGGCGCTGCCCATCAGCGGCAAGGTGATTTACGCGACCCCGGAAGAGCCGCATCTGGCCTTGCGCCTGGAAATCGATCCGGTGGAAATCAACGCGCTGATCGCCGAAGCAGGGCCGATGAGCGTACCGACGCGTCACAGCGGGCGCGGCATGTACGTCGAGCGGATCGACGCTCAGCTGCTCGACGCTGTCATCCGCCTGATCCGTCTGCTGGACACGCCAAAAGACATTCCCATGCTCGCCCCGCTGATCAATCGGGAGATCCTTTATCGACTCCTGCGTGGGAGCGAAGGGCATCGGCTGTATGAAATCGCCATCTCCAACTGCCAGACCCATCGCGTCACCCAGGCGATCAAGTGGCTCAACGACCATTTCCAGGAGCCGCTGCGCATTGAAGATCTGGCGAGAGAGGTGAACCTGAGCGTCTCGACGCTGCACCACCGTTTCAAGTCCGTCACCGCCATGAGCCCGCTGCAATACCAGAAGCAACTGCGTCTGCAGGAGGCCCGACGGTTGATGCTGGCGGACGGCCTGGAAGCGTCCGCCGCCGGTTACCGGGTCGGCTATGAAAGCGCCTCGCAGTTCAGCCGCGAATACAGCCGCCTGTTCGGCGCGCCACCACTGCGGGACCTGGCGCGCCTGCGCAGCACGGTTTGAACGCGCCGCTCAGTCGAAGTAAGACGTCAGCCGATGCTGCTCATCCAGCGCTTCTGGTCGATCTCGATCAACGTCGGGCCGTCACGCTGGCTGGCTGAGTTGAGGGCCGTGGTCAGTTGCTCAACGCTGCCAACCGCCTCCGCGGCGCATCCCAGTGCTGTGGCGACGCCGATGAAATCGGGCGTGTAGATGTCGACACCGATGGGCTCGATGGCGCGGTTGACCATGTACTTCTTGATCTCTTCATAGCCCTGGTTATTCCACAGCAGCACCACGATGGGCGTTCGCGCTTCCACCGCACTCGCCAGTTCGGACAAGGTGAACTGCAGGCCGCCGTCGCCAATCAGGCACACGACAGGATTGGACTCTCCGGCGTCGCGACTGCCCAGCCACGCCCCCACGGCGGCGGGCAAGGCGTAGCCCAGAGTTCCGTAACCGGTGGAGGAATTGAACCAGCGGCGAGGCTTGTCGAGGTCCAGGGTCAGGTTGCCGGTGTAGACGGGTTGGGTGGAGTCGCCCACGATCACGGCCTCTGGCAATACTTCAAGCACCGTTTGCAAGAACAGCGTCTGCCCACGGGTGGCATCGTCCCAGCCCGCCTCAAGGCTCGTCCTCAGCGCCGCAACCCGCGCAGCGCCCCAGTCTTGGCTGCGTGGCGCCAGCACTTCGCCGACCAGCGCGTCCACCAAGGCTTCAGCGGCGTGTTGAGCGTCGGAGACCAGCGCAACCGTTGGCGGAAAGTTGCGCACAGTCTGATCGGGGTCGATGTCGATGCGCAGCAACGCGCCCGGAATCTTGAAGTGGCCCTGAAAGGTAATGTCGTAATCCGTCTCGGCCAGTTCAGTACCGATGGCCAGCACCACGTCGGCGTTTTCAATGACCTCACGGGTGGCATCGAGGGACTGCGTCGAACCTATCAGCAGCGGGTGAGCGCCCGGCAGCATGCCTTTGGCGTTGATGGTCAGCGCGACCGGCGCGCCGAGTCGTTCGGCCAGACGCGTCAATGCCGGGGCGGCGTCAATGGCGCCGCCTCCCGCGAGAATCAACGGCCGTTGCGCGGTGGCGAGCAGACTCGCCATGTGCCGGATCGCAGCGGGTGCCGGCCCCGCGCGGGTCACCGATACCGCCTGGCTGTGCAGCAGGGCGTCGGCATTTTCCACCAGCACATCCAGCGGAATCTCAATATGCACCGGACGCGGCCGCGCTGCTTGAAACACCGCAAACGCCCGGGCCAGCACCGACGGCAACTCGGCCGCTGACATCAGCGTATGAGAAAACGCCGCGACGCCCGCGACCAGCGCACTCTGGGACGGCAGTTCATGCAGCTTGCCGCGACCGCCGCCCAACTGACTGCGCGACTGCACGCTGGAAATCACCAGCATCGGGATCGAGTCCCCATAGGCCTGGCCGATCGCAGTGGTGATGTTGGTCATGCCGGGGCCGGTGATGATGAAGCAGACGCCGGGCTTGCCCCGGGTGCGCGCATAACCGTCGGCCATGAAGCCTGCGCCCTGCTCATGACGCGGGGTGATGTGTCTGATCGACGACCCCGCCAGACCCCGGTAAAGCTCGACCGTGTGCACGCCCGGAATGCCGAACACCCGCTCGACCCCGTAACCTTCCAGCAACCTGACCAGCACTTCCCCGCACGTCGCCATGTGCCTGCCCCTTTTGTGAAGTCTTGCCCGACGCGCCTGCAATTTGCCAGGCTCAGTAGGCGACTATTGAAGCTGCGGGCCGTATCGACCACAACGCATAAAATGTCATGCTTAGCCATGTCCTCAGCTCATGGCTAACCTGCCGATGAAACGCCTTCCTCCCCTGCCCGCGCTGCATACGTTCCTGATCACGGCGAAGTGCTGCAATTTCACCCGGGCTGCGGAGGCGCTGCACCTCACCCAGGGCGCCGTCAGCCGGCAGATCGCCGGGCTGGAAGCTCACTTGGGCTATCGCCTGTTCAATCGTCAGGCCCGTGGCTTGAGCCTGACCGCCCAGGGCCGCGAGCTGCTGCCGCGCATTGAGCAAGTGTTCAGCCTGATCGAGGCGGCGGTGGATCAAGTCGATGCCAGACCGAGGGCGCTGCAAATCAAGGCACCGACCTGCATCAGCCGCTGGTTGTTACCGCGCCTGATGCAGTGGCAGAAAGAACGGCCTGATGTGCCGGTGCAACTGACCACGACGAGCGCGCACACGGTGGATTTTAGGCGTGAGGATTTCGATGCCGCCGTGGTGTTCGGCGCGAAACCGGTTGATTCCAGTCACGTGCAGCACCTGTTAGACGAACAACTGACGCCGGTGTGCTCGCCGTCCCTGGCGTCCAGCAATCCCCTCGCCCGCGCCGCCGATCTGGAACGGCACATGCTCCTGCACCCCACCCTCGACGAGCGTGACTGGACGCTGTGGCTGAAGGCCGCCGGAGCGGAGCTGAGCCATGTCGAGCACGGTCAGCACTTCGACACGATGGACCTGGCGATGACGGTCGCCTCACAAGGGACGGGGGTTGCCATTGGCGACTGGTCGCTGATCGGCGAAGACCTGAGCGCGGGGCGCCTGGTCATGCCGTTCGAACTAAAAGTCCGGACCGGCGCGGCGTATTACTTCGTGCACCCCAAAGGCGCCAGCGTTCCTTCCCCACTGCAGGATCTGCTGGACTGGCTGTCGCTGCAGGCGGCTGAGCGGCGCATCGGCTGAGCGGCGCAATGCTTGCTCTTCACCAACGGCCCGCCTGATAAAAACATTCAATCCCCATCGCCCGGTCCACTCGCCGATAGCGACCTACACTGACAGTGTCCGCTCTGAAACAGATGTCCTACCGGATCGAGGCAAATGTCATGAGAACCACAATAAAAAGACAGTGCGTTTATGTCGTCGCCGTTACTGCCGTGTTGAGCCTGTACGCCGCAGGTGCTTACCGAATCGAACAAATGCGGCAGACGCCCCGCGTGGCGGTGGTCTGCACGATGGGGCATTGCATGCCCACTGATGCGACGTTCAGCGCCCTTCGATGATGGCAACTGCCGGTCGACGTTACGCGGGTCAACGTACTGCGAAAATCCCCACAGCCTGCTATCGATTAGCAAGCTAACGGACTAGACTTGGCGCAAATTCCTGCGGATGTTCAGCGGGTCAATCTGCCAGTCGAGTCTCATCTGTGACGAGCCTTAATCAACCCCGTCCGGACATCCGCAGCATTCTGTTTGCGCTGATGATGGCCGTGTTTCTCAGCGCGCTGGATCAGACCATCGTCGCGGTCTCAATGCCGGCCATCTCCGCCCAATTCCAGGATTTCGACCTGCTCGCCTGGGTGATCTCGGCCTACATGGTCGCGCTCACCGTGGCCGTGCCGATTTACGGCAAGCTGGGGGATTTATATGGCCGGCGCCGCTTGATGCTGTTCGGGCTGGCGACCTTTACCCTCGCCTCGCTGTTCTGCGCCATGGCCCAGAGCATGGAGCAACTGGTGCTGGCGCGAGTGCTGCAAGGCATCGGCGCCGGCGGCATGGTGTCCGTGAGCCAGGCGATCATCGGCGACATCGTTCCGCCCCGGGAGCGCGGCCGCTATCAGGGTTACTTCAGCGGCATGTACGCCGCGGCGAGCGTCGCCGGGCCGGTGCTCGGCGGCTTCATGACCGAGTACCTGTCGTGGCGTTGGGTGTTCATTATCAATCTCCCGCTGGGGCTGGCGGCCTGGTGGGTGGCGCGCAAAACGCTGGTGGGCCTGCCGATCCCCCAACGCAAACCGGTGATCGACTACCTGGGCACGGTGCTCATGATCATCGGCCTGACGTCGTTGCTGCTGGGCATTACCGAAATCGGCCAGGGTCGCAGCTGGCGCGACGAGTCGGTGGTCCTGCAACTGTCGGTGGCGCTGCTCGCACTGCTGATTTTTGTGCTGTATGAGCGGCGCACCCGCGAGCCTCTGCTGCCCATGCACCTGTTCGCCAACCGCAGCGCGGTGCTCTGCTGGTGCACGATTTTCTTCACCAGCTTTCAGGCCATTTCGCTCATCGTGCTGCTGCCGTTGCGCTTTCAGACCGTCACCGGTGCGGGGGCCGACAGCGCGGCGTTGCACCTGATGCCACTGGCGATCGGCATGCCTATCGGCGCGTACTTTGGTGGCCGCCGCACTTCGCTGACGGGCCGCTACAAACCGATCATCCTCACCGGCGCGGCGTTGATGCCGCTGGCAATCCTCGGTATCGCCTTCACGCCGCCGCAGTCGGCCCTTCTGACGAGCCTGTTCATGGTCCTCACCGGCATCGCCAGCGGCATGCAGTTTCCGACCTCGCTGGTGGGCACGCAGAACTCGGTGGAGGTTAAAGACATGGGCGTGGCAACCAGTACGACCAACCTGTTTCGGTCATTGGGCGGTGCAGTCGGTGTCGCAACGATGTCAGCACTGCTGCTGGCGATGCTCGCCGGTTCAGGGATTGCCAAGGTCGGCGGCAGTTCGATCCCGGGCGAAGGTTCGGGCAATGTGCTGATGGACAGTCTGCACGCCGCCAAAGGTCCCGCGCTTGAATTGCTGCGCGGGCAGCTGTCGATGACCTTTCAGCACCTGTTGATCACCAGCGCAGCCGTGTCGCTGCTGGGTTTGTCTGCTGCACTGGCGATGCCCAACAACCTGCTGCGCGGGCGGGACGACAAGGACCGCTAAACGAACCTGTCAGGGCGATCAGCCGCTGTAATAACCCACCGCCACCAGGAATGCACCGACCTTGCGCACGTAGGCGTGCTTGTGCTCGATTTTGCTGGTGACCGGGTTGCGCCAGCGGTATTCGTATTCGCCTTCAGACTGTTTCTTGACGAGCTCGAGCATCGGAATGCCGACCGGCTTGCCCTCAGGGTCCTTGACCTTGCTGAAGTCGGTATTCACCAGCCGCAGGTTGGTGCCGTGTGCGACATAGCGTTTGGTGTCGACGTTCACCACGAAGACGTACAGATCATCTTGCAGAAATCCGCCCTTGAGGTCGTTGATGGCGCGAAGGGTGCCGTCCTTATCCTGTTCCAGCGCCTTGGACGCCTTGTCGAGCAACGCCCTCGCCTGCTCCGGCGAAGCGCGCGGCAGGTAGTAACCGACGGCCAGAACCCGATCGCCGATGCGCTGAAAATACACGCGCTTGCGCTCGACCTTACCGTCGCGCCAGTTCTGCCAGCGATACTCGGCCTGCTGAATGCCGGCGCTTTCCGGGGTTTGCAGCACCTGCTTGAGGTTTTTCCGCAGCTCAGGATCGAGCACCGACGATACGTCACGGCCGATCAGCGCCACCGATGGCCCACCACTTGCAAGCATGATCCCCTTGGTATCGGTGACGAAGACATAACGCTCGCCATCGACGAACTCGCCCTGACGGCTGAATTCGGCGAGCGCCTTGTCACCCTGGACGCGGTAACGGGCCACGGCTTTTTCCAGCAGCCCCTTGGCGGCTTCCGCTTCCTGGACTTCGTCGCCCGCTGCCCACCCGTGTCCGATGCTCAGGGCGGCAAGCGCACCAACCAGAAGTGTTCTGCATGCGTTTTTTGATACGACTGCCATCGCCTCGCCCCCACTCTTATTGGTTATGGGGGGAGCGTAGACGCCAGATTGCAATAGGGCAGCATTCGGCACTTCAATGGGCACCCTGCCTGAATGAGGGCTGAATCACCGTAATCGCTGGGTAAAGCGAGGGTAAACCGCCTGTTCAGCGAAGGTCAGGCGCGGTATAGATACAGGCCAACCGCCACACAGCGCCGTTTTCCCAGGGACCGGCCCGGTGCTGGCAGGTCAGCTGACTGAGAAAGCGGGAGACACCGGGTCGCGCAACGCCGGGCTGAAGCGGAGCATGTCGAGAATGCCATCGACCAATCGCTCCGCATCATCCTGCAGCGAGAAGCTTTCCGGCACCAGCAGCCACTGGCCGAGAATGCCGTGTATATAGGCGTGCAGGCAGATCGCCGCGCGTTGCGGATTGATGTCAGCGGGGAGCTGGCCTTGCCGGGAGGCGTTACTGAGTGCCAGTGCGATCCGCTCGTTGGCGTCAAGCCAGACAAACTGCCGTTGTTGCCGCATGTCACACATTTCGTCGGTAAATTCGAATTTATGAAACAGGATTTCATTGATGCGGCGGGTTTTAGGATCGCTGGCAACTTGTTGAAACAAATGAATGAGAAGCTTGCGCGTCCATCCCAGTGGATCAACCTCATCTTCGCTCTCACTCGCTCTTGCCATTTCCTCGAGGGGCTCGTGCAGGCTGTCGAGCATCGCCTGGACCAGATCGGCCTTGTTGCTGAAATGCCAATAGATCGCGCCACGGGTCACGCCAGCCAGGGCCGCAATGTCGGCGAGCGTCGTGCGGGAAACCCCTCGATCATAGAAAGCCTGCTCGGCAGCTTCCAGAATCTGCCTGCGGGTTTCCTGAGCCTCTTCTTTCGTGCGTCGGACCATGGCAGTAAAAACCTCTATGAAAATGCGTCAGGCGCTCTGGTCGAGTGGCCTGAACAGCATGTCGGGCGGCCTTTGTGATGCCTTGTCCCGGATCTACAATCGATGCCCTCGGTGCGCTGGAGTGTCACACTCTTGGGTGTTTACAAACAACCGTGAATGTAAGTATATTCATTAGCATCCTACTTATCCAGCAGGAACCCTTTCCCGCCCCTTTCCACTTTTCATGAGTTCAGGCTCCTGACCCGAGGATCTTCATGCAATTCAAGCCAGCTGTTACCGTTCTGGTCACTGCCGTCGCCCTGGCATCGCTGCTCTCCGGATGCAGCAAGAAGGAAGAAGCGGCCGCAGCACCACCGCCCCCTCAGGTCGGCGTCGTTACTCTGAAAACCCAGGCCTACACCCTGACGTCTGAACTGCCGGGCCGGACCACCGCGTTCCGGATCGCCGAAGTGCGTCCGCAAGTGAACGGCATCATCCTCAAGCGTCTGTTCACCGAAGGTGGAGACGTCAAAGCCGGTCAGCAGCTCTACCAGATCGATCCGGCGATTTACCAGGCCACCCTGGACAGCGCCAAAGCCACCTACGAATCCTCCAACTCCCTCGCTGGCCGCTACAAGCAGCTGATCAACGAGCAAGCGGTCAGCCGTCAGGAATACGACACGGCGGTGGGTTCGGCCCGTGAAGCGAAGGCGGCGGTGCAGACAGCCGAGATCAACCTGCGTTACACCAAGGTCTACGCGCCGATTTCCGGCCGCATTGGTCGTTCGCTGGTGACGGAAGGTGCGCTGGTCAGCAATGGTCAGGCGGATGCGATGGCCACCATTCAGCAGCTCGACCCGATCTACGTCGACGTGATTCAGTCTTCGGCCGACATGCTCAAGCTGCGTCGCGAGCTGGAAAGCGGCAAGCTGCAGAAAGCCGGCGACAACGCCGCCAAGGTCAAGCTGGTGCTGGAAGACGGCAGCCTCTATTCAACTGAAGGCAAGCTCGAATTCTCCGAAGTGTCGGTCGACCAGACCACCGGTTCCGTGACGCTGCGCGCCGTGTTCCCGAACCCGGATCACACGCTGCTGCCAGGCATGTTCGTGCACGCACGACTGCAATCGGGCGTGGCTGAAAATGCGATTCTGGTTCCACAGCAAGGCGTCACCCGCGACCTGAAAGGCACCCCGACCGCACTGGTGGTGAATGCCGATAACAAGGTCGAGTCCCGGACCCTGGTCGCCAACCGCACTATCGGCAGCGACTGGCTGGTAGAAAAAGGCTTGAGCGCAGGTGATCGCGTGATTACCGAAGGGCTGCAATACGTCAAGCCAGGTGCTGAAGTGAAAGTGGCCGAAGCCACCAACGTCAATGCAGCTAACCCGGCAACTGCCCCGGCAACTGATAAAGCCGCAGGCAGCAAAGGGGAGTAATTCATGTCGAAATTTTTTATCGACCGGCCAATTTTCGCGTGGGTAATCGCCCTCGTGATCATGCTGGTGGGGACGCTTTCGATCCTCAAGCTACCGATCAACCAATACCCGGCCATTGCCCCACCGGCCATCGCAATCCAGGTGACCTACCCGGGCGCGAACGCGCAAACCGTGCAGGACACAGTGGTTCAGGTGATCGAGCAGCAGCTCAACGGTATCGACAACCTGCGTTATGTGTCCTCGGAAAGTAACTCCGACGGCAGCATGACCATCACCGCGACGTTCAACCAGGGGACCAACCCCGACATCGCTCAGGTTCAGGTGCAGAACAAGCTCAACCTGGCCACCCCGCTACTGCCCCAAGAGGTGCAGCAACAGGGTATCCGCGTGACCAAGGCGGTGAAGAACTTCCTGATGGTCGTCGGTCTGGTGTCCGAAGACGGCAGCATGGGCAAGGAAGACTTGTCCAACTACATCGTGTCGAACATGCAGGACCCGATTTCCCGTACCTCCGGTGTGGGTGACTTCCAGGTTTTCGGTGCCCAGTACGCCATGCGTATCTGGCTCGATCCGGCCAAGCTGAACAACTTTCAGCTGACGCCGGTCGACGTCAAGACGGCCATCACTGCCCAAAACGTACAGGTGTCTTCCGGCCAGATCGGCGGTTTGCCTGCGCTCAAGGGCCAGCAGCTGAACGCCACGATCATCGGTAAAACCCGTCTGCAGACGGCCGAGCAGTTCGGCAACATTCTGTTGAAGGTCAATCAGGACGGTTCGCAGGTTCGTCTCAAAGACGTCGCCAAAGTCGGTCTGGGCGGCGAAAACTACAGCATTGACGCACAGTTCAACGGCAAGGCGGCCTCCGGTCTGGCGATCAAGCTGGCGACCGGTGCCAACGCGCTGGACACCGCCAAGGCGATCCGCGCCACGATTGCCCAGCTGGAGCCGTTCTTTCCGCCTGGCATGAAAGTGGTTTACCCGTACGACACCACGCCAGTGGTTCAGGAATCCATCACCGGTGTGGTTCACACCCTGGGTGAAGCGATCATCCTGGTGTTCCTGGTGATGTACCTGTTCCTGCAGAACTTCCGCGCCACCATCATCACCACGATGACCGTGCCGGTGGTATTGCTGGGTACGTTCGGGATCCTCGCGGCGGCTGGCTTCACCATCAACACGCTGACCATGTTCGGGGTGATTCTCGCCATCGGCTTGCTGGTGGACGATGCCATCGTTGTGGTGGAAAACGTCGAGCGGGTGATGGCGGAGGACAAACTTTCGCCGCGGGACGCCACGATCAAATCCATGGAGCAGATCCAGGGCGCACTGGTCGGTATCGCACTGGTGTTGTGTGCGGTTCTGTTGCCAATGGCGTTCTTCGGCGGCTCCACGGGTGTGATCTACCGGCAGTTCTCTATCACCATCGTTTCGGCGATGGCGCTTTCGGTACTGGTCGCGCTGATCTTCACCCCGGCGTTGTGCTCCACCCTGCTCAAGCCGATCGACCACGAGAAGCACGGGCAGCCGAAACGTGGATTCTTTGGCTGGTTCAACCGTACCTTCGACCGCAGCGTAGTGAGCTACGAGCGTGGCGTCGGCAACATGCTCAAGCACAAGGTTCCGGCCTTTATCGTGTATGCGCTGATTGTCTGCGGCACCATCTGGATGTTCACCCGCATTCCGAGCGCGTTCCTGCCGGAAGAAGACCAGGGCGTTATTTTCGCCCAGGTGCAGACGCCACCGGGCTCCTCGGCTGAACGTACGCAGACCGTCATCGACAACATGCGTAAGTATCTGCTGGAAGAAGAATCGGGCGCGGTCAATTCGGTGTTCACCGTTAACGGCTTCAACTTTGCCGGTCGCGGTCAGAGCTCCGGTCTGGCGTTCATCATGCTGAAACCGTGGGGCGATCGTGATGCCTCCAACAGCGTGTTCGAGCTGGCCAAACGGGCGCAGCAGCACTTCTTCGGTTTCCGCGATGCAATGACCTTCGCGGTCGTACCGCCTGCGGTACTGGAACTGGGTAACGCCACCGGTTTCGACGTGTATTTGCAGGATCAGGGCGGCGTGGGTCACGCCAAGCTGATGGAAGCGCGTAACCAACTGCTGGGCATGGCGGCACAGAGCAAGATTCTGGCGGGCGTGCGTCCGAACGGTCTGAACGATGAGCCGCAGTATCAACTGGTCATCGATGACGAGCGCGCGCAGGCACTGGGTCTGAGTCTGTCGGACATCAACACCACGCTGTCCATCGCGATGGGTGGCAGCTACATCAACGACTTCATCGACCGCGGTCGGGTCAAGAAGGTGTACGTGCAGGGCGATGCCAGTGCGCGGATGAAGCCGGAGGACTTGAAGAAGTGGTACGTGCGCAATACCGCCGGCGAGATGGTCCCTTTTGCCTCGTTCGCCAGCGGAGAGTGGGTATTCGGTTCGCCGAAGCTGTCCCGTTACAACGGTGTGCCGGCCGAGGAAGTGCTGGGTACTCCGGCGCCGGGTTACAGCACCGGTGAAGCGATGGCCGAGATCGAGCAACTGGCGAAGAAATTGCCGGCCGGCGTTGGTCTCTCGTGGACGGGTCTGTCCTATGAAGAGCGTCTGTCCGGTTCCCAGGCTCCGGCGCTGTACGCACTGTCCATTCTGATCGTGTTCCTGTGTCTGGCGGCGCTGTATGAAAGCTGGTCGATTCCGATCGCCGTGCTGCTGGTGATCCCGCTTGGGGTGATCGGTGCGCTGGTTGCAACGAGCCTGCGCGGCCTGTCCAACGACGTGTTCTTCCAGGTAGGGCTCTTGGTGACGGTAGGTCTGGCAGCGAAAAACGCCATTCTGATCGTCGAGTTCGCCAAGGAACTGCATGAGCAGGGCAAGGGCATCGTGGACGCAACCATCGAAGCCTGCCGGATGCGTCTGCGGCCGATCGTGATGACGTCCATGGCGTTCATCCTCGGTGTAGTCCCGCTGGCGATTTCCTCGGGTGCCGGTGCCGGTAGCCAGCATTCGATCGGTACGGGCGTAATCGGCGGTATGATCACCGCGGTTATTCTGGCGATCTTCTGGGTACCGTTGTTCTTCGTTTCGATATCCTCGCTGTTCAAAGGCAAACAGAAACACACTCCACACGATGAGGCTGGCCAATGAGCAAGTCCCTGATCTCGCTGGCGGTCACCGCGTTCATTCTCGGCGGCTGCTCGTTGATCCCCGATTACAAGCAGCCCGCCGCACCGGTGCCGGCTCAGTTCCCGCAAGGTCCGGCGTATTCGCCGGCCCAGGCGGCGAATCAAGCCGCAGCCGAACAGGGCTGGCGTCAGTTTTTCCATGACCCGGCGCTGCAGCAGCTGATTCAGACGTCGCTGCAAAACAACCGCGACCTGCGCGTCGCCGCGCTGAACATCGACGCCTACCGCGCGCAGTACCGCATTCAACGTGCGGACCTGTTCCCGGCCGTCGCAGCCTCGGGCAGCGGCACGCGTCAGCGCGTTCCGGGTGACCTGTCGCAAACGGGCGAATCCAATATCACCAGTCAGTATTCGGTGGGTCTGGGCATCAGTTCCTATGAGCTGGACCTGTTCGGCCGGGTGCGCAGCCTGAGTGAGCAGGCGCTGCAAACCTACTTCGCCGGTGAAGAAGGCCGTCGCAGCACGCAGATCAGTCTGGTGGCCAACGTTGCCAATGCCTACCTGACGTGGGAAGCGGACAAAGAGCTGTTGAAGCTGACCCAGGACACCTTGGGCGCCTTCGAAGAAAGCCTGCGTCTCACCTCCCGCAGCAGCGAAGTGGGCGTGGCCTCGGCGCTGGACCTGGCGCAGTCGCGCACCTCCGTCGAAAGCGCCCGCGTCAAGCTGGCTCAGTATCAGCGGCTGGTCGCCCAGGACGAAAACAACCTGGTGCTGTTGTTGGGCACCAGTCTGCCAGCCAACCTGCCCGCCTCGAAACCGTTGAGCGCTGACATGCTCAACGAGATGCCAGCGGGTCTGCCGTCGGAATTGCTGCAGCGTCGTCCGGACATTCTGCAGGCCGAATACAGCCTGAAAGCCGCCAACGCCAACATCGGCGCCGCACGTGCCGCGTTCTTCCCGAGCATCAGCCTCACGGCCAGCGCCGGTACGGCGAGCGGCGATCTGAGCGGCCTGTTCAAGGGCGGTTCGGGGACGTGGTTGTTCGAGCCGACGATCAATCTGCCGATCTTCAACGCAGGCAGTCTGCGCGCAAGCCTCGACTACTCGAAGATCCAGAAAGACATCGGCGTCGCCAACTACGAGAAGGCGATTCAGACGGCGTTCCAGGAAGTCTCCGACGGTCTGGCCGCGCGCAAGACCTACACCGATCAGCTCAAGGCGCAGACGGACTTCGTCAACGCCAACCAGGACTACTACCGTCTGGCCGAGCGTCGCTACCGCATCGGGATCGACAGCAACCTGACCTTCCTCGACGCTCAGCGTCAGTTGTTCAACGCGCAACAGTCGTTGATCACCGATCGCCTGTCCCAGCTCAGCAGCGAGGTCAATTTGTACCGCGCCCTGGGCGGCGGCTGGTACGAACAGACCCCGACCGGCGAGCGTCAGCCGACCGCGGGCGATGTGCCGTCCACCCGCTTGTTCTGATCCAGCGCGTATAAAAAAACCCACCGATTGGTGTAATGCTGTTCACTTAAGCATTTGAACCACAGCCGGGGTTCTTAGAAAATCCGATGCCAGATACCTGGCATCGGATT
>NZ_JACYUI010000014.1:0-111538 GCF_014841665.1 Pseudomonas sp. CFBP 8772
TTTCTGGTCATGTAGAACTCCTCGATAAATGTATTTTCCACTTATCGAGGTGTCCGGGGAAATTAGACCACTGCAGTCTGCGCAGGCCTCTTCCCGGCTGAAGCCGGTCCTACTACATCGGAGGCGCATCGTAGGACTGGCTTTAGCCGGGAAGGCGTCAGGCGTCACGCCGCAAAATTGAGGGTGTCCGCGCAGGCCTCTTCCCGGCTGAAGCCGGTCCTCCACACCGCGGGTAGCCGCGAATGGTTGAAACCTGCCGCTATACCAGCTCTGCCCGGCGCAGTTCGCTCTTCAGGTACGCGTAATAAATCGGCCCTGCCACTACCCCCGGCAGGCCGAAGGCGGCTTCGAAGATCAGCATCGCCAGCAGCAACTCCCACGACTTGGCGCTGATCTGCCCGCCGACGATCCGTGCGTTGAGGAAATACTCGACCTTGTGGATCACGATCAGATAACCCAACGCCGCCACCGCCACCCAGATCGACAACGACATGCCGACGATGAAGATCAGCGTGTTGGACATCAGGTTGCCGACCACCGGAAGCAAGCCCAGCAGGAAGGTCAGCACGATCAGGGTTTTGGTCAGCGGCAGGTGCACGCCACACAACGGCAGGATCACCGCCAGGAATATAGAAGTGAACGCCGTGTTCAGCAGCGAGATCTTGATTTGCGCAAAAACGATATTGCGGAAGGCCTGGGTCAGCAGATGCAGACGCTCGAACAGCGCCGCCGCCAATGGCTTGCGCTTGGTGACATCGGGGATGCGCTGCAGGGCGATGATCGCGCCCAGTACCATGCCAATCAGCAACGTCACGAACATGTGCGCCGCCCCCTTGCCGAGCAGCTGAAGCTCGCCCAGGTGCTTGGTCAGCCACGCGCTGAGGGACACCTGAAACTCGGTGGCACTGGCCGGCAGGTAGTTGTCGATGAAAGGCGGCAGCTGACCGCGGGCGCGGTCCACCAGAATCATGAATTTATCCAGCGACGCGCCGGGGTTTTCCGCCTCGTGCAGCAGGAAACTGATCGCGCCGGCAAACAGCAACGCCAGCACCGTCACCACCAGAGTCCCCAGCAACGCCACCGCCAGCCACCGCGCACGCTCGCCGGCAATCAGCCGTTGCAGCTGTGGGGTGAGCATGTCGACCAGTTCGTACACCAGCAAACCCGCCAGCAGACTGGGCAGAAGGTTGAGCGGCAAGACCAGCAGCAACCCGCCGAACACGAGAATGCAACTGGCCAGATAGACTTGACGGGGCGTAAACGTTGGCATACAGCCTCAAAACGAGCGGCGTGAAGGATGGGCAGTCTGCCAGCGTTCTGAGTGGAGAACCAGCGACGCGAAAGCCCTTCAGGGCTCAAGCGTTGGGAGGCTGCGATTGCAGGCCAGATCATCGGCCGCAATCGCAGAAAGTACAGGGGCCGGCGCCGCCTTTCGACGCCCGCCATTGGCTCGGAAAATTATTTCTTTTTAAGACAATCGCTCATGAACGCCTTGCGCGCATCGCCCTTGAGCGCCTGAGTGCTGGCCGTGGCGTTGCAGGTTTTCATCTTCTCCTGTTGAGTGGCGGCAGGCGCAGGCGCGGCCTTCAGGCAGGAGCTCATGAACGCCTTGCGCTCGTCGCCTTTGAGGGATTTGGCCGAGGCATCGGCGTTGCAGGTGGTCATCTTGTTTTGTTGGGCGGTGGCGGCAAAACCCTGGGCGCTCAGCAGCAGGCCCATCACCAGCAGAGGAATACGCAGCATCGTCATCGCTTTTCTCCGGAAGCGCCACGCACCTGCATGGCTTTCGGAGCAGTGTAGCCAAAGAATGTTGCTGCATATTTCTGCAAATGCGTAGCGCACGCTGGACGCGCGCACTGACAGGCCGATAATGGCGCCTCATTCAGCCGCCGGGCCGGTCATGCAATACCTTTATCCACTGCTCACCGTCATGATCTGGGCGGGCAACAACGTCATCACCAAAGCCGCCGCGGGCCGTATTTTCCCGGCCGAGATCGGCTTCTATCGCTGGTTACTGGCCGGCTTGCTGTTCACGCCGTTTCTGCTGGGTCCCGTGCTGCGCAATCGGGCGCAGATCAAACCCATCATCGGCAAGGTCGTGGTGCTGGGCGTGCTGGGCATGGCGATTTATCAGAGCCTGGCGTACTACGCGGCGAACATCACGACGGCCACCAACATGGGCATCATTCTGTCTTTGGTGCCGGTGATGACCCTGGGCATGTCGATCGCCAGCCTTGGCACCCGGTTGACCGCAGGCGCGCTGGTCGGCGCTATCGTGTCGTTTGCGGGCGTGTTGTGGGTGGTGTCCCAAGGGAGCTGGAGCTTGCTGATTGCCCATGGCATCAACATCGGCGACGTGATGATGCTGGTCGCAACGCTGGCCTATGCGACCTATAGCACGCTGCTGAAGAAGTGGCAGTTGCGCATGCCGCCGTTGCAGCTGCTTTATTTGCAGATCCTGGTGGCGATCATCGCGCTGTTTCCGCTGTTCGTGATTTCACCGAAAACCGGCCTGAATGCGAGCAACATTCCGTTGGTGCTCTACGCGTGCATCCCGACCTCAATGCTCGCGCCGTTGCTGTGGATGAAAGCGATTTCCATCCTCGGGCCAAGCCGTACCACGTTGTTTTTCAACCTGGTGCCGATCCTGACGGCGCTGGTCGCTGCGCTCGCACTGGGCGAGCAGCTGGCGTCGTATCACTTCATCGGCGGTGCCCTGACGCTGGGCGGGGTGATCCTGGCAGAACGCTGGACCACACCGCTGCGCAAGGCCGCAATCCATTAACGCTGTCCGTCGAATGAAACCGGCTATCAGGCTTTGTCGTGCTCCTGCGCAGCGTGAATCGACACGTCGGTGATGCCCAGCACATGGGGCAGACCGATGGTGTCCTCACCGGTATCGAAGGGGTCATCTTCAACGGCCACGTTGTGCTTGAGCGCCAGCTCGTGCACAACCTCGATGATTGGCACGTCGAGGTTTTCAATCAGATCGACATGGTGCTCACCGGCCAGCGTGTACTCGATTTCATAAAGCTCTTTATCGCTCATCGCATCTCTTCCTACGCGACCTCACGGGTCGACTGATCACGAACTACGGCCAAATAAGTCAAAGACCGGCGGCTTTGAGACGCGCGGCATGTTCAAGGAACAACCCCACGGGATCGGCTCCGTTGCCCACCAGCCCGAAGTGCTGGTTGACGATGTCGAAATGGTCGAGCGGGTAGTCATCACCGATGACTTTACCCAGGTGAGAACTGCATCTCCCGACCATGCCATCAGATTGACCCCGCTCTTTCGTGAACGTGCGAGCAAATATTCGGCAAGTGAGATTTGACGTATCAAAGAGGTTCTTGCCGCGGTCGGTACGCCCCGGTTGCAGGGTCCCTGACCACGAGTAATAGCGCACGCCGCCGACCTCCTCCTCGCCCTGCCCGCCCCAGTGTTCGGGCAATCCCTGGGGGAACCGCCGGTTGAAGTGCGCCACGCCGCGTGCGGTCAGCGAATGGTGCGCAGCGTCGACATCCACGGGCAGGCGCGTACCGCGATAACCGGTGTCGAGCAGGCTGGTGATGAGCGTGGTGAGGCGGATGGCAGCGTTGACCACACGCCCTTTCAGGGTATGGGGCGGGTAATGCGCTTCAAAGTAGTCGGCCAGTTCGGAGCCATGGTTGGGCCCCGCGACGGAGGTGACCGAGGCGACCAGGTCCGGGCGTACGCCAGCAACATACCGAATGGTCAGCGCTCCCTGACTGTGACCGATCAGGTTGACCTTCGCCGCGCCGGTTTCCTTGAGAACTTCCTGGACTCGGGCCAGCAATTGCTCGCCGCGAATCTCGGTGGAATTGACCGCCGACACCATGACCGGAATCACCTGCGCGCCGCCCCGACGCAGCGCCGGCACGATGCCGAACCAATACGGATAGACCACCAGTTTCACGAAGCCCATCAATCCCGGTACCAAGACGATGGGATAACGGGTGGCCTGCTCTTGCGACATTAAGGAGCGTTCCTCAGTGAGCGTTTTTGTTCAGCGCTGCGGGGTCAAGTCAGCCACGTCAAAGTAGCCGGGAAACATTCATAAAACATGACAGTACGGGTAATGCCCCATCGCCATCAATTTGATCGAACTCTTTTGCATCTTGAATGCTCCTAACAGCAACGGGCCAACAATGGCCTTTTTCGCGGAGCGATTCGAATGTTCAAGCAATCCCTGGCAGTAGTGATTTCCATGGCCGCATTGGCCGGTTGCGCATCGACCACCCTGCCGAACCCGGTTGATTACGCGACCTATCGCAATGAGCCGCTGGTCAAGCAAGTCGAAGAAGGCATGACCAAAGAACAGGTCCTGACCATCGGCGGCACGCCATCGACCTCCATTCAGCGTCGCGCCCACCCAGGTACTTGCAACAACTACGTGCTGAACCGCGAAGGCCATCAGCAGGCGTACTACGTCACCTTCGACAACAATGGCCGCGTCAACAGCAAGGGTTTCATGACCTGCGAACAGCGTGACGCCAACGAACGCGCCATGTGATCTGACGCCGTCCGTATGAATGGGTGAGTCCGCTCGCGATCACGAGCGCCGAGGCATCGCAAAGATGCCCGGCGCTGCCGCTGTCGCGAGTGATTCCCTTGAAGCAAGCGCACCCCGTCTTGACTCCGCATCACCCTCGTCCCCCTACAACCCGACCATCTGACACTGCGTCAAAAAGTCCCCGAACAAAAATCAAACTTTTGCCAGCGCCCACCACTCACACCTTAAGACCCGATCTCGCCGGGCGCCTGCTTGACGTATGGCGCAACAGAGCGCGACGGAAAAAACCGTAAAAGCCCTGGAGAAATCTGATGATCAATCTGCACCCAATGACCGACGTCGCCACCCTGCGAGAGCGCGCGCGCAAAAACGTTGAAGACGGCGCCGTCACTGAAGGCTACAACGGTGATCGTGATGAGGTCCTGCGTTTGCTGAACTCGTCGCTCGCGACTGAACTGGTCTGCACCCTGCGTTACAAGCGTCACTACTTCATGGCCAAGGGCATCAAGTCCCACGCCGCCGCTGATGAGTTTCTGGAACACGCCAATCAAGAGCTCGAACACGCTGACAAGCTGGCCGAGCGCATCGTGCAGTTGGGCGGCGAGCCGGAATTCAACCCGGACCTGCTGAGCCAGAATTCCCACGCCCAGTACGTGGCCGGCAACACGCTTAAAGAGATGATCACTGAAGACCTGGTGGCCGAGCGCATCGCGATCGACAGCTACCGCGAAATCATTCAGTACATCGGCGACCGAGACCCGACCACCCGCCGTATCTTTGAAGAGATCCTGGCGCAGGAAGAAGAGCACGCCGACGACATGGCAGACCTGCTCGACGGCCTCTGATACGCGACACGCAATGCAAAAAGCCAGGGCACATGCCCTGGCTTTTTTGTGGGTAACTTTCAGGCGGAATGTTTAGCGGATACCGAGCTCTTCGCGAGCAAGCTCGCTCCCACAAGGGCCAGATCAACCTGACGCTGAATCAGGCGCCGAACGCGGTTCTGTGGGACCGGGTACCACGCAAGCCTGCGCCGAACCCGGGCATATTGCGTGAGTAAAGACGGCACAGAATCCTGCGCCGAACTTATTTCACAGTCTTAGGCGCCTTGCCTGAACGCATCTGCTCCAGCAACCCGGTGCACTGGTTAGGCGCGTCGCCACTACTCGGTGCCACCAGTGCCAGCAATCCCGCCGCCGGTCCGACTGCAGCGCCCAACAGCACCATGCCCGCGCCGCGCAGCAACAGCGGACCTGACTCAACACCCGCGTTGGGTTTGCTGAACGGCCCACGCACATACAGCGGCGAACGCAGGGAGAAGACCCGGAAGCCTTTCGACTCGGGCGTCACCTTCATGTCCAGTTGCTCGGTCTTCAGGTTCGCCGTGCCATCGACGTAAATAATCGCGTTCTCGGTATCGAACACAAACACCTTCGTGCTCGCCAAGCCGTCCTTGAAGCCGACATCGGTGGCCGCACAGTTGATCTTCACGTCCTTGTCGCCGAACAGCTTGCCCACCACGTAGTTGCCAACGTTCAGGCCCGCAATCTCCATCAGGCCACGGCTGACGGCGCCGTCGTTGATCAGCATCTTCAGCTCGCCGTTGGACGTGCCCAGCAACGCTGCCACCGAGTTGCCACGGCCACTGAGGTCGGCATCACCGTTGAGCTCACCAAAGCTGGTTTTCATCGGTTCGAAGGTGGGGAACAGCTGCTTGAGCTTGAAGCCGCGAGCCGACAGTTTCGCGCGGCCCTCCAGCGGCTGGGTGTGCCCGTTGAGCTTGATGTCGGCGTCGAGCTTGCCGCCTGCCACACCAAACCGCAGCGGTTCCAGACTCAGCACACCATCGTTGAGCACCACGTGGGTGTACAGGTCGGTGAACGGCAGGTCGGCGCTCTGCACAATGCGCTTGCCGGTGAACTCGACGTCGGCGTCCATGGCAGCCCAGCGGTCTGTCTTGAACTCCTCGACCGGCAGCACCTTGCCTGTCGGCTGTTTGCTCTCGCCGCCCCGGGTTTTCTGCTCGGCATTGGAATCGGCGCCAATCAGCGGCTTGAGGTCCGCCATCAGCAGTTGGTTGGACACCAGCGCGCCGGTCAGCTTGGGGCGAGGTTCGCTGGCGGCAAAGCCGAGATCACCGTGGATGTCGCTGTCGCCGATCTTGCCGTTGAAGCCCTTGTACTGGAACGACGCACCCGCCGGGTCGTGCAGTTTCGCGATCAGGCGGCCGTCTGTGGAGTACGGAGGGGAATCCGGCAGCGTCACGCCGGTCAGCGGATAGAGATTGCTGAGGCTGTCGCCGGACAATTTCAGGCGCAGGTCCAGTTCACCCAGATTCTGCGGATCGGTAACCGTGCCTGCGATCGCAACACGCAAGGCGCCCGCGCTGACGTCGGCCTGCACCGGGAATGGCAACGCCGCGTCTTTCAGCGCCAGTAGCCCACCTACCTTGCCGCTGCCGTTGAGTTTCTGGCCGTGGTACTGGCCTTTGGCAGTAAAGCCGAAGGCATAGTCCTGAGCCGAAGCGCCCTTGTCCTGAACCTTCTTCGCCTCGCTGCTGCCGACGATGTCGCTGTAGGGGATCGGCTTGCCCAGCATGTCGATGACGACATCGACGGCCGTGTTGATCTTCTGGTCGTTGTAGCTCACGAAGCCTTTGTCGAAGCCGATCGAGCCGATGTCGACCACCCAGCTCGACGGTTTGGCGTTCGGGTCGCTCTTGGGCAGATCAAAGACCCAGTTGGCGCGGCCATCGGCCAGACGCTCGATCTTCGCGTTGGGCTCGGTCAGGTTGATACGCGGGATGACCACGCGCTGGGCCAGCAACGGCAAGGGAGACAAACGCAGGTCGACGCGCTTGAGCGTGACCATCTGCGGCGTCTTTGACCATTCCGGGTTGCCCAGTGCGATGTCTTCCGCCGACAGGTGCGGCCACGGCACCCAGGCGCGCCAGCCGCCTTCATCGGGCTCGCGGTGCCAGCTCACGGCCAGATTGCCGTTGATGGCAAAGGGACGATGGAGTTCTGCAGACACCTTCTCGTTGATGGTCGGCTTGAGTCGGTTCCAGTCGAACGTGGCGATCACAATGATCAGAATCACCAGCAACAGCAGCAGGATTGCGGCTGTCCAGGCGAAGATTTTACGGCCTCGCGTCATTGCGTTGTCTCCCCAAAAACCGATGCGCCATCCAGGGCGCGTCTCGTACGTCGTAACGCTTCGACTGAGAAAAGCCGCGTCGGTTTGATCAAATCTGTATTCAAGGCCAGAAAAGTTCCGCACCCCACCGATACTGTACGTCCAGACGGGCTTGGCGATCCCTCTGAAACTCGCTGAAAGGCCCGCCGGGCAACGAGTCCAGAGGCGCATCATTTCTGTCGATGGTCACCATCAGCTCGCTGAACTTCTTTATCAAGCGGGCAGCGGTAAAATCGCCAGCACGTTCACATCACCCTTTACACCCGAGCATCCTTCCATGAAACGCCAGTTGATTGCCCTGACCCTTTCCCTGCTTGCCTCGAGCGCGTTCGCGATGCCTGCCAGCGAACAAGCGATCCTCGGCGAAGCAAAGGCGACACAGCATTCCGGTTTGCCGACCCTTGCGCAGGACGGCCCCGACCGATTGATCAATCAATATCAGCGCGTCGCCGAAAACGGCCCTGATCGGCTGATTCAGCAGTATCAGCGCGTTTCCTGATTTTTACCCGCTGCGTCAAAAGCTTCCCGGCTAAAGCCAGTCCTACGGAAATAACGCGGCGCTTGTTAGTGGAACCGGCTTAAGCCGGGAAGAGGCCGTTCAGATCAACCAAAAATCGGCACGACAAAAAACATGTGAACAGCCCGGCCCTGATCGCCGGGCTTTTTATTGCCCGACGTCAAACCGGGTTCGACGCCACGCAAACGCATTTGCTAGAGTTGCGGCCCATGCCTCTATCAGATACACGCCCCATGCTGCCCCGCGCCGAACAGAAACAGCAGACTCGCCATGCCCTGCTCGATGCAGCCCGGGGTCTGATGGAGAGCGGACGCGGTTTCGGCAGTCTGAGCCTGCGCGAGGTGGCGAAAACAGCCGGCATCGTACCCACCGGTTTCTATCGGCACTTCGATGACATGGACCACCTCGGCCTGGCGCTGGTCAGCGAAGTCGGTCAGACCTTCCGCGAAACCATCCGCCGCGTGCGGCACAACGACAACATCGACAGCGGCATCATCGACGCCTCCATCCGCATCTTTCTGGACGTCGTGGCCGCCAACCGCTCGCAGTTTCTGTTCCTGGCGCGCGAACAATACGGCGGCTCGCTGAAGGTCCGACAGGCGCTCGGTGCGCTGCGCGAAGGCATCATCGCCGACCTCGCGACCGACCTGGCGTCGATGCCCAAATTCCATCACCTGAACACCGACGACCTCTCGGTCATGGCCGACCTCGTGGTAAAAAGCGTGTTTGCCATGCTTCCGGAGCTGATCGATCCGCCGCCCCCGGCATTGGCCGAACATTTGACCCCCCGCGCGAAAATCACTCAGCAACTGCGCTTTATCTTCATCGGCGCCAAGCGTTGGCAGGGATTGGGCAGCACCGAGTGAGTCGCGACGCTTCACTCCTCTGCAACACGGCTTCATGACCCTCCCTTCGCACCACGGAGGTGCGCCTTCGCAACTGACGCACCGATAAGTCGCACTCAGGTGATCAGCCCCGCCCTTACTGCACCGTATTCTGGCAATTTCTGCCCTGTCCATCTGTTGGCAAGCCACTTGCTCTAGCCCTTGCATCGCACATTGCTGGAAGCTTTCTGATGCTGGTGATTCATCAACGGGTCGAACCTCAGGCTGAATGGGCCGCAGAGCTGCATTTGATATTCGAGGCGCGGAGCAAAAGCCGGCTGCGCTGTTTCAGTGCCGAGGGCGAAGACGTCGGGCTGTTCCTTGAGCGGGGCCAGCCGCCGCTGCGTGATGGCGACTTTCTCAAGGCTGAAGACGGGCGGATCGTGCGTGTTTGCGCGCGCCCCGAGCAACTGATGCACGTGACGTGCAGCAACACGTTCGAGCTGACCCGGGCGGCGTATCACTTGGGCAACCGCCATGTGGCACTGCAAGTAGGCGACGGCTGGCTGCGTCTGCTCGACGACTACGTGCTCAAGGCCATGCTCGATCAACTGGGCGCCACGACCGAATCCATCGAAGCCCCCTTCCAGCCCGAGCACGGCGCCTATGGCGGCGGCCATCACCACTCGCGCGCCGGTGAGGAAGATTTCAATTACGCGCCGCGCATTCATCAATTCGGCGTACGCACGTGAACGCAGCCTGGGCGCTGCTGCGTCTGGCCAGCCCCCAGCTGCCGATCGGCGGCTACAGCTATTCCCAGGGCCTGGAAATGGCGGTCGAGCAATCGACCGTCCACGACTCGGCCAGCGCCGCCCGCTGGATTGGCGACCAGTTGCTGCTCAACCTTGCACGATTCGAGGCGCCGCTTTTACTGGCGCACTGCACGGCGGCTGCCGAAGACGACTGGGCGGCCTTGTTGCAATTGAGCGAAGAGCATCGCGCCAGCCGCGAAACCCGCGAACTGCATCTGGAAAGCCGGCAGATGGGCTACTCGCTGCAGCAATTGCTCAACGGTCTGCCGGAAATGGATCAGCCCGCGCGGGACTTTCTACAGCGTATGGGCGAGCCACATCTGGCGCTGGGTTGGGCACTGGCCGCGCGCGCCTGGCAGATCAGCCCTCAGGACGCGCTCGCTGCCTGGCTCTGGAGCTGGCTCGAAAACCAGTTGGCGGTGCTGATGAAAACCCTGCCACTGGGGCAGCAAGCTGCACAGCGCCTGACCAGTGAGTTGCTGCCGCTGCTGCAGAAGGCCCAGCACGACGCGACCGTACTGAATCCTGAACACATCGGCAGCGCGCCATTCGGTCTGGCGCTGGCGAGCATGAACCATGAGCGGCAGTACAGCCGCCTGTTCCGATCATGAGGTGGCTGCCATCGCCGCAGCACCTCGAACCGCACACCATGCTTAACGGAGAGAACGAATGAACAGCCAACCTTTGCGCGTCGGCATCGGCGGTCCGGTCGGGTCCGGCAAGACCGCGCTGACGCTCGCGCTGTGCCTGGCCCTGCGCGATCGTTACAACCTCGCGGTGGTCACCAACGATATCTACACCCGTGAAGACGCTGATTTTCTGGTGCGCAATGAAGCACTGGCGCCCGAGCGCATCATCGGCGTCGAAACCGGTGGCTGCCCGCACACGGCGATCCGCGAAGACGCTTCGATCAATCTGGAAGCGGTCGACCAGCTCAATCGGCGCTTCGAGGGGCTGGACCTGATCATCGTCGAATCCGGCGGCGACAACCTGTCCGCGACGTTCAGCCCGGAGCTGTCGGACCTCACCATTTATGTGATCGACGTGTCAGCCGGCGACAAGCTGCCGCGCAAGGGCGGCCCCGGCATCTGCAAATCCGATCTGCTGGTGATCAACAAGATCGACCTCGCGCCGCTGGTGGGTGCATCGCTGGAGATGATGGACCGCGACACGAAGAAGATGCGCGGCGACAAGCCGTTCGTGTTCAGCAACCAGAAAACCGGTCACGGCCTGGAGCAGATCATCGCGTTCATCGAGCGCCAGGGTCTGCTGACTGCGGCCTGATTTCGTCCACCCAAATGGCTAACACCCAAGTGAAGCAAGGAATTCATTCATGAACGGCAAAAAAGTATTCGGCGCGTTGGCGCTGCTCCTCGTTCCGGCGCTGGCCTTCGCCCACCCCGGCCATGATGAAAGCGGTCTTGTGGCCGGCATCAGCCATCCACTGGGCGGCATCGATCACCTGCTGGCGATGATCGCTGTCGGGCTTTGGGCTGCACAGCAAAAAGGCGCCGCGCGCTGGGCGCTGCCGTGCACGTTTGTCGGCACCATGCTGATGGGCGGCTTGCTCGGGTTTGAAGGCCTGGCATTGCCGGCACTGGAGAGCGGTATTGCGGCATCGGTGTTTGCATTGGGCCTGGCGGTCGCGCTGGCCGTACGCCCGCCACTGTTCATGGCTGTAGCAGCGACGGCGCTGTTTGCGCTGTTCCACGGCGTCGCCCACGGTCTGGAGCTCCCTGAAATGTCGAGCCCGTGGGGCTATGCCCTCGGATTCGTCGGCGCGACGGCTGCGCTGCATGCAGCGGGTTATGCCGTGGTGCGGTTTCTGCCAACCGCGGCGGCACCAGTGGTGCGGATCGCAGGTGCGCTGTCGGCCGCAGCCGGCATCTGGTTGTTCGCGGGCTAAACCATGCGTTATAGGGTTCGGCGGGGATCAATCGATCCCCGCTGCCCCGCCCGCCTCACCTCCTGCTACCATGTCGCGCAATTTGCCACTGCCGTGACGCCATCCAATGCCTGACGCTTCCCTTCCCACCGCCAAGTCTGAACTGTCCGCCCTGTTCACTGAGCTGCAGCAGCACTTCATGCGCGTGGTCGTGCCGTTGTGGCAGGGCCCGGGGTGGAATGCCGAGATGGCGTTGCCGTTCGAGGCGCTCGACGCCCAGCATCGGCCTTTGCCGCCACAGCGCTACCGGGCCATGGCCTGCGCGCGTCAGCTGTTTCTGTTTTCAAGCCTGATCGATCACCCCGACGTGCCCGACGCCGCCACCCGCGCGGCCGCGCTGTTTCGTTCGTTGCAGCAGCACTTTCACGACGCCGAGCACGGCGGCTGGTTCTACAGCATTGATCCACAGGGCGCACCGCTGGATCGCCGCAAGGATCTCTACACTCACGCCTTCATCGTCTTCGCCTGCGCGCACTACTGGGGCAAGGTCCGTGAGCCGTTGGTGGAGTCGGTGCTTAATGCCGCGCTGAACGTGGTCGCCGAACGCTTCGCCGATGGCGATGGCTTGTACGAATCCGTGCTGGCCGAGGATTGGTCTTCGCTCAACGCCGGCCCGCTGCAAAACCCGCTGATGCATCTGGCCGAAGCATTTCTCGGCACCTTGGCCGTGCGTGATGACGCTGACACGCTGGCGGCGCTGGATGCCCTGGTAGAAGCCATGCAGCGACGCTTCGTGGACGTCGATCACGGCGTCATGCTGGAGAAACCGCTGGACGCTGTGGATAACTGGTCCGAGCCGGGTCATCAGTTTGAATGGTTTTATCTGCTGGCATCGTCCGCGCGTCTGCGGGGCACGCCGCTGTATCGCTCGCTGGAGACTGCATTCGCCCACGCCGAAGCACAGGGTGTCGACCAGACGACTGGCGCGGTCGCGGCGATGCTGGAAGTGGACGGTTCGGTAAAAGACGGCACGCAGCGCATCTGGGCTCAGGCTGAATACCTGCGCGCGCTGACGTTACGGCCTGAGAGCGAACATCTGCTGGCGCGCCAATTGACTGCGCTGCAAACGCAGTTTCTGCACCCCACCGGCTGGAACGAGTGCCTCGACAGCCAGGGACAGATCAGCCGCAGCGACATGCCGTCGACAACGCCGTATCACCTGGCGACCTGCTACATCGGGCTGGCCGAGTTTTTTATCGGCTGAGCTGATTCCCTGATGGTCATCCCATCAGAGATTGGCGGCGACCCCTGTGGGGGCGAGCTTGCTCGCGAATGGGCAAGTACGTCCGCTAAATATTCAGCGGTTGGAATGCCGTCTTCGTGAGCAAGCTCACTCCCACATGGACGGCGCTGCCCTCAAGAACGCGCCGCGTGTCGGGCGACGCTAATCTCCTAAAACCCTACTTATTTCTCCCCGCGACTGCGATCAATTGCAAACCCGGCCCAGGTCTGGCTCACGGGCATTAGCTCCAGGCTGTTGACGTTGACGTGGGCCGGCGTGTTCATGATCCAGAAGATGGTGTCGGCAATGTCCTGGGGCTGGATCGGCTCGGCGCCTGCGTAGGTGGCGTCGTACTTGGCCTGATCGCCACCGAAACGCACCAGCGAGAACTCGCTCTCACACAGCCCCGGTTCAAGGTTGGTCACCCGTACGCCGGTGCCGACCAGGTCGTTGCGCAGGTTCAGCGAGAACTGTCCGACGAACGCTTTGGTGCCGCCATATACGTTACCGCCCGGGTACGGATAATTCCCCGCAACCGAGCCAAGGTTGACGATGCTGGCGCCGCGGCCGTAGGCGATCAGACGCGAAAGCAGCGTGCGCGTCGTGTAAACCAGCCCTTTGATGTTGGTGTCGATCATGGTGTCCCAGTCATCCAGATCGCACTTGGGTGCAGGATCAATCCCCAGCGCCAGGCCTGCGTTGTTGATCAGGCCGCGGATCTTCGCGAATTCAGCCGGCAGGCTTTCCACGGCGCGCTCCACGCCTGCGCGATCGCGCACGTCCAGCGTCAGCGTGTGCACCTTGGTCTGTTTCGACAATTCGGCGCTCAGCGCCTGCAAGCGGTCTTCACGGCGACCGGTCAGCACCAGCGACCAACCCGCCTCGGCAAAACGACGGGCGCAGGCTTCGCCAAACCCGGAAGTGGCCCCGGTAATGAATACGGTAGAGGTCATTTCTTTCTCCTGACTAAAGATGCGGGCTTATCAAGCCAAGCGGGAATGTCACGCAAGCAGCGTTGCGTGTAGGAAGGTTCTGGAGAATGCCCGCCCGCACAGGCCGGGATCAAGCACCATCCGCAACATGGTTATACAACCTCTCTGCTGTATAAAAAATAACCAATTGCTCCCAACCCTTACACCATGTGGCCTGCAGACACTTTTGCCCACCTTATCCACAGTCAGACGTACATTTTCTGGGGGCAACTCTAAAACGCCGAAAGTCCCGGCATACGGGACGTGTGGGTAACTCAGCGCATGTTTTTACTTGACCGGCCATGGGCCATCTGCCGTCGATTTTCTCAAGACTTGGGTGCGCGGACAGGATTGCTGCGTGAACGCCAGAGATTGCGCTATCTGCGGCGGTCTTTCCAACGGTTGCACACAGACTTATCCACAGGCAGACACCTTATAAAGACTGTATAAAAAACCAGCCACAAGAACGTTGACAAACCCCCTCAAAATACCGGCCGAAAGCACTGGTCAAATATTGATCAGCATGCTGAAAGCCACGTAAATAAAGGCCTCCAGCCAGCTGCTCCCAACTTATTCACAGTCACCTCCACAGTAAAACTGAACAAGTCAAAAGCGTGACAAAACAGCGATTTGCAGCGGCTATATGTCGCGTTTTCGCATCTGCCCAAAATTGTTTTCCACAATTAGGCTACCGCATAAAAAAGCCCCGGAAGTTATCCACCCGGGGCTTTTTTGAGCCGCATTGATCAGCAATCAGTGACCGCCTAGATAGGCGTTCCTGACCTCCTCGTTGGTGAGCAATTCCTTACCCGTGCCCGTCAGGCGAATCTCGCCGTTGACCATCACGTAGGCGCGGTCCGACAGCTTCAGCGCATGGTTGGCGTTCTGCTCCACCAGGAAGATGGTCATGCCGGTCTGGGCCAGCTCGCGCAGCGTTGCGAAAATCTGCTTCACGATGATGGGTGCCAGCCCCAGGCTCGGTTCGTCCAGCAACAGCAACTTGGGACGGCTCATCAACGCCCGCGCAATGGCGAGCATTTGCTGTTCGCCCCCGGACATCGTCATCGCCCGCTGATTGCGACGCTCCTTGAGCCGCGGGAACATCTCGAACATGCGCTGCATGTCTTCGCTGGCGTGTTTGTCGCCGATGGGGATGGTGCCCATCATCAGGTTCTCTTCCACCGACATGTCCGGGAACACACGGCGGCCTTCCGGCGACTGCGCGATGCCATTGGACGCGATGTAGTGCGACGACTTGTGGGTGATGTCGGTGCCCTGATAGATGATCTGTCCACTGGCCGCGCGCGGCTGGCCGAAGATCGACATCAGCAGCGTGGATTTACCCGCGCCGTTGGAGCCGATCAGGCTGACCGTTTCGCCCTCGTCAATGTGCATCGAGACTTTCTTCAAGGCCTGAATCGGCCCGTAATACACGTCGATCTCTTTCAGTTCGAGGATCGGCTTACTCATACCAACTCCTCTTCATCAGCGCCCAGATACGCCGCGATCACTTTCGGATCGTTGCGGATCTGCTCCGGCTTGCCCTTGGCGATCACGTTGCCGTGGTCGAGCACGACGATGTCGTCGGAAATGCCCATGACCATTCCCATGTCGTGCTCGATCAGCACGATGGTCATGTCGTGATCGTCGCGCAGGTGGCGAATCATGCCGCTCAACGCCTCGGTTTCCTGCGGGTTCAAGCCGGCTGCCGGTTCGTCCAGGCAGATGACCTGCGGCCGCGTGCACATCGCCCGCGCGATCTCCAGACGGCGTTGCTGGCCGTAGGAAAGTTCACCGGCCAGACGGTTCGCGCAGTCCACCAGATCCACCACTTCGAGCCAGTAGAACGCGGTGTTCATGGCGTCTTCTTCGGCCTTGCGATAGGCCTTGGTGTTGAGGATGCCGGCCAGCATGTTGCGATTGACCCACATGTGCTGTGCGACCAGCAGGTTCTCGACGACGGACATTTCCTTGAACAGGCGAATGTTCTGGAAGGTACGCGCAAGCCCCGCACGGTTTACCAGGTGCGTGCCGCCAAACATTTTGTAGTACAGGCGGCTGCCGAAGCGCTTGGGCGACGCGAAGTCAGCAGCGCGAAATTGTTCGCCGAGCAACTGAATGACGTTGGTTTTCTTGCCCCGCGCGTTGAGCTCGATGCGCCCGCCGGTGGCTTTGTAGAAACCGGTCAGGCAGTTGAACACCGTGGTCTTGCCGGCGCCGTTCGGGCCGATGAGGGCGAAGATCGAGTTGCGCCGCACTTGCAGGCTGACGTCGCTGAGGGCCTTGATGCCGCCGAAGTGCATCATCAGGTTTTCGACGGACAGAACGATTTCGTCGCTCATCACGCGCCCTCCACTTTAGCCAGCACGCCTTTGCGTGGCTGCACGCCGGTACGGCTGATGCGGATCAAGCCACGGGGACGCCAGATCATCATCAGCACCATGAGGATGCCGAACAGCAAGACGCGGTATTCCGCGAAGCTGCGCAGCAGTTCCGGTGCGACGGTCAGCACGAACGCCGCAATGACCACGCCGACGGTCGAGCCCATGCCGCCGAGCACGACGATGGCGAGAATCAACGCCGACTCGAAGAAGGTGAACGAGGTCGGGTTGACGAAGCCTTGATAGCTGGCGAAGAACACGCCGGCCAGCCCTGCGGTCGAGGCGCCGATGGTGAAAGCCGAAAGCTTGACCAGCACGTGGTTCAGGCCCATGGAGCGGCAGGCGATTTCGTCTTCACGCAGTGCCTCCCACGCGCGGCCGACCGGCATGCGCGTCAGGCGATGCTTGACGTACAGCACCGCCAACACGACCAGGAACAGCACGGTGTAGATGAAAATGAATTTCAGGTCCGGGTTGTATTCGAAGCCGAAATACTCGTGGATGGGGATGCCGCCGTCTTTCGCGCGACGTCCGAACTCCAGGCCGAAGAAGGTCGGCGCAGGCACCGCCACGCCGTTGGGTCCGCCGGTGAACGACAGCCAGTTATTGAGCACCAAACGGATGATCTCGCCGAAGCCCAGGGTCACGATCGCCAGGTAATCCCCGTGCATGCGCAGCACCGGAAAGCCGAGGATGCAACCGGCAAGCGCCGCCGCAATGGCTGCCAGCGGCAACGCCGACCAGAACCCCAGACCCAGATACTGATAACCCAGTGCCAGGCCGTACGCGCCAATCGCATAGAAAGCCACGTAACCCAGATCGAGCAGACCGGCGAGCCCGACCACGATATTAAGGCCCAGGCCCAGCAGCACATAGATCAGGCCGAGGATCACCACGGTCAGCACATACTTGTCGGCGAAGACCGGGAAAATCACCGCAATCAGAATCATCAGCGGAATGATGAAACGCAGGCGCGTCTTGTAACCCGGTGGCAGCACGTGCACGCCTGAGCCCGAGTTTTCGAAGCTCTGGGCGATGGCCACGCCCTTCGGCGTCTGCAGGAACAGGCTCATGAAGAAACGACCGACAACGACCACGCCCACCAGCACGGCGACGCGCCCTGGTTGCAGGTTGAAGCCGTAACCGTCGAGCACGATGCCGACGATCGGGCCGAACACGATCAACGCCAGCAAGCCGGCGATCACCGCGTCGATCAGGCTTTGTTTGATATCAATGGGTTTAGTAGGTGCAGACATGGTTATACCTTCGCCACGAGTGGGCGACCCAGCAGGCCTTGGGGACGGAAGATCAGAATCACTACCAGCAGGCCGAAACTGAACACGTCTTTGTAGTCGGAGTTGATCAGGCCGGAGAACTGCGACTCGGCCACCCCCAGGATCAGCCCGCCGAGCATGGCGCCCGGCAACGAACCAATGCCGCCCAGGACCGCTGCGGTAAACGCCTTGATGCCGATGACGAAGCCGGCGAAGAAGTCGAAGGTGCCGTAGTTCATGGTGATCAGCACGCCGGCCAGTGCCGCCATGGCCGCGCCGATGATGAACACGTAGGAAATGACCCGGTCGGTATTGATGCCCAGAATCGAGGCCATCTTGCGATCCTGCTGCGTGGCGCGGCACATGCGGCCCAGCTTGGTGTACTTGATGATGTAGGTCAGTACGCCCATGCCGACGAAGGCGGCGATCAGGATGAAGATTTTGGTGTAGGTGATCTGTACGAAGCCGCTGCCGACATCGAAGCGCATGGCGCCTTCGAGCAGGGTCGGTACGCCTTGCTGGCGTGGGCCCTGAGCGATCTGCGCGTAGTTCTGCAGAATCAGGGAGATGCCGATCGCACTGATCAGCGGCGCCAGACGGGTCGAGTTACGCAGCGGTTTATACGCCACGCGCTCGATGACGAAGCCGTACACACCGGTCACCACAATGGTGAAGATCAGTGTGCCGAGAATCAGAAAGGGGAATGACTCAACGCCGAAGAACGACAGTACGGCGAGGCCAATGGCTGCGAGGTAGGCGGAGATCATGTACACGTCGCCGTGGGCGAAGTTGATCATGCCGATGATGCCGTAGACCATCGTGTAACCGATGGCGATCAGGCCATAGACCGAGCCCAGTGTCAGGCCGTTGACCATTTGCTGCAGGAAAATACCGTCCATCACGCACGCTCACGAACTTGAAAGGCCAGCCTGACGCGCGGCGACCATTCCCTCGTGAGGAACAGAGCGGCGCACACAGTGGCAACAGAAGAAATCCGGCGCCGCTGTCAGACAGCGCCGATTACCGGATCAGAACGTTTCCCGGCTCACCCCCGGGAAACGGCCGATCCGAATAAGCGCTTAACTCACTTCTGCTTTTCGAGTTGGTGATATTTGCCGTCCTTGTCCCACTGGTAAACCACGTAGTCAGAGACTTTCAGGTCGCCCTTGGTGTCCCAGGCTTTCTCGCCCATGACGGTTTTGACAGGATGGGCTTTCAGGAACTTGGCAGCGTCCTCGCCTTTGTTCGACTTGGCGCCGTTAAAGCCAGCAGCCAGGGCCTGAACCGAAGCGTAAGCGTAGAGGGTGTAGCCTTCTGGCTCGTAGCCGGATTTGCGGAACTGCTCAACCACAGCCTTGCTGTCTGGCAGCATGCGCGGGTCGGCGCCGAAGGTCATGTACACGCCATCGACGTATTGCGCGCCGCCAGCGGTGGTCACCAGCTCGTCGGTCACAACGCCGTCGTCGGACATGAACTTGACGTCTTTCAGGCCTTGCTCACGCAGTTGGCGAACCAGTGGACCGGCTTCCGGGTGCAGGCCGCCGAAGTAAACGACGTCAGCGCCAACGGAGCGGATCTTGGTGACCAGGGCGCTGAAGTCTTTTTCGCCACGGGTCAGACCTTCTTCCAGCACAGGCTTCACGCCGCGCTTGGTCAGCTGCTTGGCGGTGGCGTCTGCCAAGCCTTTGCCGTAGGTGTCTTTGTCGTTGATGACGGCGATCTTCTTGCCCTTGAGCACGTCGACGATGTAGTCGCCGGCAACGACGCCTTGCTGATCGTCACGACCGCACATGCGGAACATGGCGCTCAGGCCGCGCTCGGTCACGGTCGGGTTGGTGGAGCCAGGAGTGATCGCGATGATGCCGGCTTCGTCATAGACTTCCGACGCCGGGATGGTCGAGGAGGAGCAGAAGTGACCGACAACGCCGGCGACTTTGTCAGACGCGGCCTTGTTGGCGACGGCAACGGCCTGTTTCGGTTCGCACGCATCGTCGTAGGCGGTCAGGACGATTTTGTCGCCGTTGACGCCGCCCGCAGCGTTAATGGCATCGGCAGCCGCTTGAGCGCCCTTCATGTACTGCTCGCCGAATGAGGCGTTGGCGCCGGTCATCGGGCCTGCAACGCCGATCTTGATGTCGGCTGCCTGCGCAAATGAAGCCGCACCCATGGCAGTAGCCACGGCGAGTGCGAGAAAGCCTTTTCTGTAGAACGTCTGCGACATGAGTTGGTGCTCCTGGGTTTTTTAATTAGCACTGCGACCACAGAGCTGCTGCGAGCAAGTGGCGTGCCATCGGTTTTTTATTCTTGAGAAACTCGTCGTTTTGTCGCTATCCGACTGATTTCTGCCCTTTTTCACGGGGCGTGCAACCGTCTAAACCGCGCAAGGTGCAACCTCGCGACTTTAAAAGAGCAACCCTGGCGAGACAGCCGCGCAACCGCGCCGTTCTCACCTGTACAACCCTGTTGTTACAGCGTGCGTCACCGAACTGCACACCGTCGGTGCGGATCCGCTACGGGCCGCACCATTTGAGGGTAGTGGATGTAGGAGAAAGCGTTGTTTTGGAGAGAGAATTCTTCTTAGATTACGATTCTGAGGCACTGTCCCGCATGGTATAGCGAAAAGCCAGCCTCGTACAAAGAACTGCGCAGTCCGACGGCCGCCAGCGGCTGCATCTGCGCAAAGGGGATGGGTAAAACACTGGCGTTGCCGCTGCACAGGTAATCGGCGAATGCTTTGCCGACGACCGTCCCAGTGGTGTTGCCGCGTCCGTTGTAACCGGTGACCGCGACCAGTCCTGGTGCAGGCTCGAACATTCGCAGCAAGTGATCGGGCGTGAACGCGATGCAGCCGGTCCAGGTGCATTCCCACTCGACCGTTTTGAGGTACGGGAAATAATGCTGTTGCACACGATCGGCCCACGCTTTGAGAAACCAGCCAGGCTTTTGATTGCCATTGCCCAGACTGCCCAACAACAACCGGCCATCGGCATCGCGACGGATGCTGCTGAGCACCTGCCGCGTGTCCCAGGAGCCCTGCCCGCCCGGTAAAATCCGCTGCGCCGCGTCTTCGGTCAGCGGCCCCGAGGCCACTTGATAGTAATAGCCGGGGAAGAAGTTGCGCCGAAGCTCCGTCCACTCGCCCTCGGTGTAGGCGTTGGAGGCGATGACGACTTGCTCGGCAAGCACCGCGCCGCTTCCAGTGATCACGCACCAGCGCGAGCCTTGTCGCTCAAGGCGTCTGACCGGCGAGTGGTCGAAACGCTGACCGCCCAATTGCGTGACGGCCGCCGCCAGCCCGCTGGTATAGGCCATCGGATTAATGGTGCCCGCGCGGTGATCAAGTAAAGCGGAGGTGATCTCGGTGGTGCCGGTCGCTTCCTGACAGGCCTTGCCGGTGAGCAATTCCACAGGCGCGCCGCGACGTTTCCACTGTTCCTCACGGCTGCGCAGGTCCAGCTCGCCTTTGGCGTTGTGGGCCATGTGCAGCGTGCCTTTGCGCGTCGCCTGGCAGTCGATGCCGTATTTTTCGATGAGGCTGAAGACCAGCGACGGCGCGTTGCCGAGCATGGTGTTGAGCTGGCTGCCGACTTTCTCGCCGAATCCGGCTTCGATTTCGTCAGGCGGAATCCACAGGCCGGCATTGACCAGTCCCACGTTTCGGCCGGACCCGCCCTGCCCGGTGCGATGAGCTTCGACGACAGCGACCGTCTTGCCTTGCTCAAGCAGATGAAGGGCCGCCGACAAACCCGTGATGCCTGCGCCGATGACGCACACATCGACCGTCACTTCCCCGCTCAAGGCGGGCGCCTCCGGCCTTTGCGGCGTCAGCGTTTCCCACAGACATTCTTCGCGTAACGGCATCGCAAAACCTCGGAAAGAGACAGCCAGACCATTGATCGTTCCCACGCTCCGCGTGGTAATGCATGCGCGCGGATGGCTTAAACCTGTAGGAGCGTGGCTTGTCCCGCGATCGGCTGCGCAGCAGTCGTAATGCGTTTCCCCGGTTGATTCAGACAAACCGGGTTCAAGAACTTACTGCCGGTGCGCGCCAGATCGCGGGACAAGCCACGCTCCTACACAAACCATCAATCAAACGTAATGCCCTGCGCCAGCGGCAGTTCGCGGGAGTAGTTCACCGTCGCGGTCTGGCGACGCATGTAGCCTTTCCAGGAGTCCGAGCCGGATTCGCGGCCACCGCCGGTTTCTTTCTCGCCACCGAACGCGCCGCCAATCTCTGCACCACTCGGGCCAATGTTGACGTTGGCGATGCCGCAATCGCTGCCCAGTGCCGAAATGAACTGCTCGGCCTCGCGCACGTCGGTGGTGAAGATGCAGGACGACAAACCTTGGGGCACGTCGTTGTTCAGGCGCACCGCCTCGCTGAATTCTTCGTACCCGACCACGTACAAAATCGGCGCGAAGGTTTCGCTGCGCACGACCTCGCTCTGTTCCGGCATCTCGACGATGGCCGGCGAGACGTAATACGCGTTCGGGAATTTCTCCTCCAACTGGCGCTTGCCGCCGAACACCTTGCCGCCTTCGCTCAACGCCTGCTCCAGCGCTTCCTGCATGTTTTCGTAGCTTTGCTTGTCGATCAGCGGACCGACCAGATTGCCTTCCAGCGGATGCCCGATGCGCACTTTGGCGTACGCCGCTTTGAGGCGCTCGACGAACTCCGCCTTCACCGACGAGTGCGCAATCAAACGGCGCAGGGTGGTGCAGCGTTGACCGGCCGTGCCGACGGCGCTGAACAGCACCGCGCGCACGGCCAGATCCAGATCGGCACTCGGGGTCAGAATCATCGCGTTGTTGCCGCCCAGCTCCAGAATGCTGCGGGCGAAACGTGCAGCGAGTTTCGGCGCCACTTCGCGGCCCATGCGCGTGCTGCCAGTGGCGCTGATCAATGCGACGCGGATGTCATCGACCAATGCCTCACCGGCTTCGCGGCCGCCGACAATGCATTGGGTGAGGTACTGCGGGGCATCCGAAAATTCAGCGGCGACTTTATCAAACAGGGCCTGACAGGCCAGCGCAGTGAGGGGCGTTTTTTCCGACGGTTTCCAGATCACCGCGTTACCGCAGACCAGCGCCAGCGCGGTGTTCCACGACCAGACCGCGACAGGGAAGTTGAACGCGCTGATAACGCCGACAACCCCCAGCGGATGCCAGGTCTCACGCATGTGGTGGCCCGGGCGCTCGGAAGCGATGGTCAGGCCGTACATCTGGCGCGACAGGCCGACGGCGAAGTCGCAGATGTCGATCATTTCCTGCACTTCACCCAGCCCTTCCTGAGTGATCTTGCCGGCTTCCCACGACACCAGCTCACCGAGGTCGGCTTTGTGCTTGCGCAGCGCTTCGCCAAACAGACGAATCAGCTCGCCGCGACGGGGTGCAGGCACTTTGCGCCAGGCTTCGAAGGCGTGATCGGCGCGGGTGATGCGCTGCTCGACTTCGGCGGCGCTTTCCCAGCTCACCGACGCGACCTGGCTGCCATCGATCGGCGTGTGAACAGGCTTGTCACCCTGTTGATAAAGCGCGGCGTCGACACCGAGTCGGGTAAGCAGGTCGTTGAGCATGGTTTCTCCTGAGACTGATCGTAAGCGCAAAAGCGGAATGCCAAATATGGGTTACTTCGTCAGCCTCTAGTAATAGCTGGCCGGCGACACTGCAACAAACGACGATTAAGCGAGATATCATTCCGTTTTTTCATGCTGACGCTGAACGAGCCGAATATGCTGAGCAAACGCCATCTCCCGTCGGTCACCGCGCTGCAATGTTTTGAAGCGGTGACCCGTCACCTTAGTTTCACCCGCGCGGCCGAGGAGCTGAACCTCACCCAGAGCGCGGTCAGCAAGCAGGTCGCCCAGCTGGAAGAATTGGTGCAGCACCTGTTGTTCCGACGGGTGCGTCGACGCCTGCAACTGACGCCAGCCGGTGCGCTGTACTTGGGAGAGGTGCGCAAAGTGCTCACGCAGATGGAAATGTCGACGCACTTCCTGCGTTCCTACGGCGGCGAAACCGAAGTCCTGCGGGTGTCAACACCCTCGACCTTCGGCGCCCGCTGGCTGGTGCCACGGCTCAAGGGCTGGCGCTTGCGTCATCCGCACATTCATCTGGATCTGGTCAACGAACAGGAGAGCGATGATGTAGCCCAGAGCCGCTGCGACCTGTCGTTCTATTTCGGCGGTGGCGCCCGACCCGGTGCGGAGAGCGTGAAGCTGTTCAGTGAAGAGCTAGTGCCAGTATGCGCTCCCGGCAGCCTGCCCGATGAACCCTTCACCGATCCTACGCAACTGACCGATCTGGTCCTGCTGCAAAACGCGCACCGTCCCCAGGCCTGGCATGACTGGTTCGACAGTCAGGGTCACCAGACCGAGCACAGCTACCACGGCCCGCGCTTCGAAACGATCTATATGTGCATTCGTGCGGCGCAAGTGGGCTGCGGCGTCGCGCTGCTGCCCCGGTTTCTGGTGGAGGAAGAGCTGACGGACGGCAAGCTGATCATCCCCTGGCCCCACGCCCTGCCCAGTCAGGACGCCTACTACCTCGCATACCCGGAGCACGCGGCCGAAGTGCCGAAGATCCGCGTGTTCGTGGAGTGGATGCTCGAACAGCTCAACGAGCCAACGCCGAAGTAAAAACATTCCCGGCTAAAGCCGGTCCTACTGACGTCGCGCAATCTCATAGTAGGACCGGCTTCAGCCGGGAAAAGGCCAGTTTGCGCACCATCAAATCTGCGCCGTGACCACCGACGCCTTCCCGGCTAAAGCCGGTCCCACACGTTGGGGTTCCAGCCAGCCCCATTGGATGCACGCGATGCTTTAGTGGGACCGGCTTCAGCCGGGAAGAGGCCAGTTTGCGCACCATCAAACCTGCGCCGTGACCACCGACGCATTCCCGGCTAAAGCCGGTCCCACACGTTGGGATTCCAGCCAGCCCCAGTGGATGCACGCGATGCTTTTAGTAGGACCGGCTTCAGCCGGTAAGAGGCCAGTTTGCGCACCATCAAATCTGCGCCGTGACCACCGATGCCTTCCCGGCTAAAGCCGGTCCCACACGTTGGGGTTCCAGCCAGCCCCATTGGATGCACGCGATGCTTTTAGTGGGACCGGCTTCAGCCGGGAAGAGGCCAGTTTGCGCACCATCAAACCTGCGCCGTGACCACAGACGCCTTCCCGGCTAAAGCCGGTCCTACAATTGGAGTTCAGGCCAGTCCATGGAATCGGAGTTCCAGCCAGTCCTGCCAGGTGCAGGCAGTCAGTCGCTGAAACATTTCTGCCCCTCTTCCACGACGACTGGCATTATGTCGGCCATCGTCAATAACAAACCGGACGTACCGCCACAGCGCTACCGCAAGGTTGTATGCGACATCCAATTGAATCCCGGGCCGCACCTTGGCGGCCGCTGCTGGCTGGAGCGACACAATGAGTGAGAGCGCTTTCGCGGACCGCATCGTGCAGAACCTGCTCGATACCGACCTCTATAAGCTGAGCATGATGCAGGCCGTGCTGCACAACTACCCCAACGTCGAAGTGGAGTGGGAGTTTCGCTGCCGCAACGGTGAAGACCTCCGGCCGTATCTGGCCGAGATCCGCCATCAGATCGAGCAGCTCTGCGACCTGTCGCTGAGTGTCGAGGAGACCGGCTTCCTCGAACGCATCAACTTCATGAAGCCCGACTTCCTGCGTTTCCTCGGGCTGTTCCGCTTCAACCTGCGCTACGTCCAGACCACCATCGAAAACGACGAACTGTGCATCCGCCTCTCAGGCCCCTGGCTGCACGTGATCCTTTTCGAAGTGCCCGTCCTGGCCATCGTCAGCGAAGTCCGCAATCGCCATCGCAACCCGGAAACCCTGCTCAGCCAGGCCCGCGATCAGCTGTACCGAAAAATCGACTGGCTCAACGCAACCGCCACCGCTGATGAACTGGCGGAATTGAAGGTGGCTGACTTCGGCACCCGCCGGCGCTTCTCCTACGCGGTGCAGGAAGACGTCGTTTCGGTGCTGAAAAAGGATTTCCCCGGCCAGTTCGTCGGCACCAGCAACGTGCACCTGGCGCGCAAATTCGACCTCAAACCCCTCGGCACCATGGCCCACGAGTGGATCATGGCCCATCAGCAACTCGGCCCGCGGCTGATCGACAGCCAGATTGCCGCCCTCGATTGCTGGGTCCGCGAATACCGCGGCCTGCTGGGTATTGCGCTGACAGACTGCATCACCACCGATGCCTTCCTCGGTGATTTCGACCTGTTCTTCGCCAAGCTCTTCGACGGCCTGCGCCACGATTCGGGCGACCCCGTGCAGTGGGCCGAAAAATGCATCCGGCATTATCAAAAGCTGGGCATCGAGCCGATGAGCAAGACCCTGGTGTTCTCCGACGGGTTGAATCTGCCCAAGGCGCTGGAAATATTCCGTGCGCTGCGGGGTCGCATCAACGTCAGCTTCGGGATCGGCACCAACCTGACCGCCGACATCCCGGGGATCCAGCCGATGAGCATCGTGCTGAAAATGACTGCCTGCGCCGGCCAGCCCGTCGCCAAGATTTCCGACGAGCCCGGCAAAACGCAGTGCAAGGACCCGGAGTTCGTGTCCTATCTGCGCCACGTATTCAAGGTGCCAGCCTGAGTCGAGCACCGACCGCCGCCCCTTTTTATGCCATTCCTTTTTTGCTCGAGGAGTCAATCATGCAAGACGTACAGCGCGAGATCGCCCGGCAGCTCAACGTCCAGCCGCCCTTTGCCAATGACCAGGCGCTGCAGGCGGAAGTCAGCCGCCGCGTGCAATTCATCAAGGACTGCCTGCATAACGCCCGTCTGAAAGTGCTGGTGCTGGGCATCAGTGGTGGCGTGGATTCGCTGACAGCGGGTCTTATGGCCCAACGCGCCATCCGCGAGCTGCGTGAAAGTACCGGCGACAATGCCTACACCTTCGTCGCCGTGCGCCTGCCGTATCACATCCAGCACGACGAACACGAAGCCACGGCATCGGTTGATTTCATCAACCCGGACGAGCGCCACACCGTGGACATCGCGCCCTCGGTGAAAGCGCTGGTTGATCAGATCAAAGCCTTCGAGGGCCAGCCGGCCAATACCGTGGATTTCGTCAAAGGCAACATCAAGGCCCGGGCGCGGATGGTCGCGCAGTACGCCATTGCTGGCGTGAAAGGCGGTCTGGTCATCGGCACCGACCATGCGGCTGAAGCGGTCATGGGCTTCTACACCAAGTTCGGCGACGGGGCCTGCGACCTGGCGCCGTTGAGCGGTCTGGTGAAGAACCAGGTCCGTGCGATCGCCCGCAGCTTCGGCGCGCCACAGAACCTCGTCGAGAAAGTCCCCACCGCGGACCTCGAAGAACTGGTCCCCGGCAAACCGGACGAAGCGGCCCACGGCATCAGCTACGCAGAAATCGACGCCTTCCTGCACGGCGAACCGGTGAAGCAGGAAACCGCCGAGATCATTGTCAGCACCTACCGCAAGACCCAGCACAAGCGGGATCTGCCTTACGCGCCATAACGCTCGGCCACAAGGACGCCCGATGGGTTTGATTGAAAATTCATCGGGCATCAGTACCGCTGCATTCAAAAACGGAATGAACCCGTTATTTCTTTTCGCTTGATGGCGCTCGCCATCACGGCTTACATAGCGCTCTGACTTCCCGCCCAGAGCCGCTAACCATGACTGCTTTCCAAGGCCTCTTCACCCTCGTTGCGTCCACCGTCGGCCAGCCTGCTGCGGCATGGCTGGAAGACCGCGTCGAGGTGCCGCAGGCGCTGGGCGGGTTTTCCTGGTCCGAGGAGGCGGTCCATCGGGTCTGGCTCGCCGAAGCGTTGAACCTCTGCCTGTTCCACAAGTTGGTAGAGGCCGTGCCCGACGGGCTTCATTATGTGGACGAGCAATCCGAGAGCGGCCGCAAGGTGGTGTTTGATCATGGCGCCATCCGCACCGTCGACTGGGCGGACAACGGCGAATTGCCGCGCGGTCGTCAGGCCTTCTCGCGCCTGCTCGAGCCGCTGGGTTTCACCGATGTGCGCACCTATCCGCTGACCAAACTGAACATGACCGGTTGGGGCTATCGCCAGATGGACCTGCCAGAAGACATCGCGCAGTTCTTCGTCTCCGAACTGCACCCCGGCCGACTCAGTCAGTCGTTTCAAGAGGCGGTCAGCCGCGTCGTCGGTTCGAGCCGCGACCCGTTGAGCCCTGAAGACTTGAGCGTGCTGAATCGCCTGCGCACCACCCGGCATTGCAGCCTGGCCGAAGCCACGCGCCTGCTGCCGGCCCTGTATCGCGCGTTTGGCCGCCAGCACGGCGTCGTTCGGGAGGATGACTATCGCCAGCTGCTGAGCGAAAGCGCGGAAATGGCGTGGATCGCCACCGAGGGCAACAGCTTCAATCATCTGACCGATCGGGTGGTGGATCTGGAAGCGACGGTGGCCGAACAGAATCGGCGCGAACGGCCGATGAAGGACAGCATCGAGGTGTCAGGTTCGGGAAGGGTCATGCAGACCGCGTACAAGGCCTGCACGGTGAGCCGAGGGCTGATGAATGCCGAGGGCGTCGTCGTGGCGCACAAGGTGCCGGGCTCATTCGTGGAGTTCATTCAGCGCAAGATCGACCCTGACAACGGCAAGATCGATCTCAACTTCGACAGCAGCAACGCGCAGGGCATCTTCAAAATGACCGACTCGAAGCAGCCCTAGCGGTCACTTCAGGCTGACGGTGCCTTTCATCATGCCGATGTGGCCGGGGAACGAGCAGAAAAAGCCGTATTTCTCGGCCGGGTCCAGCTTGGAGACGTCGAACGTGACCGAATCATTCTCGCCTCCGCCGATCACTTTGGTGTGAGCAATAACGCGCGCGTCACCGTCCTTCAGATAATCCTTGTCGATGCCGACGCTCATGCCGTCTGTGGCGATCTGCGACATGTCATCGTATTTGCTAATGACCAGATTGTGACCCATGACGGCCTTCGGCAGGCTGCCGGAGTGTTTCAGGTTGACGGTGAACTGCTTGCAGCTCTTGTCGATTTCGATGGCCTTGGTGGTGAACGTCATCTGGTCGGTGGAATCGACTTCGACCGAGCATTCCGCCGCCAGAAGGTGCCCACTGGCCAAAGTCAGAATGGATGCAGCGACAAGCTTGCGAATCATGGTGCGTCTCCTGGTGGGCAGCCTTGGATTTTGCATACAAAGACTGACCTGAATTAGAACAATTTATCAACCGTTATGACCGGTCACCTCTGGGCGGCCTCTATCAGTGCCATCAAGACAATCAAACAGTCAGCGCTACGATGGCTGCATAAGATCGCGCTGTCACCTATCTTCAGGACGATCCCATGCAACTCTCCAGCATTTTCCGCAGCTTGCTCGCCGCTTACGCCTGTGGCGCATCGGGTAGTTACGACCGCGCCAGCCAGGATTACGGCGTCTACCAACGCGCGTTTTCCGCAGGCTACGACCTGTAACGGCGGGCGACCGACCGGGATATATGACTGGGTGAAGAAAAATACCACGCCGGCTTTGCACCATTCTCAGGCAGAATGTGCTGACTTATCGTCTGCCTCGAGGACTGCCCATGGCCAAACCCAACTATTCCTTCGCCAAACGCCAACGTGATCTGGCAAAAGAGCAAAAGAAAGAGGAAAAAGCACAGCGCAAGCAGGCTGAGAAGGCTGAAGCAGAGGCCGGAGAAGCTGCAGTTGTAGACGGCGAAAACGCCGAAGGCTCTTCCGAAGCCGAACACTCTACCGATGCTGAAGGCTCCGCTGACGTAAAAGGCTCCGCCGAAGCAAAGCCCGCTGAGTGATCGTCTGATTCAGCGCAATGGGATGGATGAACGCGAAACCTCTAGGAGTGAGCTTGCTCGCGATGGGATTTTCGCCATGATCCATCCATTGGCTGACACCCCCTGATCGCCAGTACGCTCACAGCCCCGTCGACAGCAACGCCCACCTACCCCGCAATCGGCATCACCGTGACGCGCACGTCCGGGTCATGGCTCCCGCCCCCCAGAATCACCCCTCGCAACGGCGACACGTCCGAAAAATCCCTCCCCCACGCCAGACTGATGTGCTCAAGCGCAGGCTGAACGTTGTTGGTCGGATCGAAATCCACCCACCCCAGCACCGGACAGAACACTGACACCCACGCGTGGGACGCATCGGCACCGATCAGCCGTGGCTGACCGGGCGGCGGCTGGGTCAGCAGATAGCCGCTGACATAACGCGCCGCCAGCCCGCGCGACCGGACGCACGCCAGCATCAAATGAGCGAAGTCCTGACAGACGCCACGGCGGGTTTCCAGGACCTCCACCAACGGCGTCGCAACCTGAGTCGCCTCGCCGTCAAACGTGAATTCTTCGAATATCTTCTCCATCAGCGCCTGCGCGCACAGCAGTACCGGCCGCCCCGCGGGAAAGCAACTGGCGGAGAACTCGACAAACGTCTGCTTCAGGTGCACGTAGGGCGATTCGAAGCGATAGCGGCAGGCATCAAGGATATCCGGCGCCATTCTCGACGCGCTGTAGGTCAGCCGGTGCTGGGCCTCATCCCACGAAGCGGAAGCATTGAAATCCAGCAGCGGGCGTTCCAGCACTTCAATGCGCAGGCGCGCGTTGACCTGCAGCTCATCGTGGGGGCGTTCGAACGCCAGACGCGTCAGCGGATTGCCGAACACGTCCAGTTCATCGCGGCGCGTGGTCGGTGTCGGGCTGATGACTAGGTGCTGCTCCAGACAACGCTGCCAGGGACTGCGCCGCGGCCACAGATGCGCAAGTTGCTGGGCCAGGGAAACCGGGCTGTCGTATTTGTAGTGCGTGTCGTGGAGGATCTGATACTGGGCACTGTTCATCAGACCGACACCGTGCGCTGACTGACATCGTCGACGTGGGCGAAATGACGCAGCGCAAGCCGGTCAGAAACATGGCCGCTGGTATCGCCTATGGTCTGCAGCAAATCCGCCAGCCCATCCAGCGCCGCTTTGACGCTGCTCTCGCCGAAGAGCCCTTCTTCCAGGCAACCCAGATCGAACATCGACAGCCGCTGAATCAGCGCCGCGAGACTGTTGTCCTGGGGCACGCCGAAATCCTCGTTCATGCGTTTCACCGAGCGGGCCACCAGCTTGAGCTGAAACAACACCGCGTGGGGGTTCTGATCGTCCAGCACCAGCAAATCGAGCACCGGGATCAACTGCGGCAGCGCCAGATAGCGCGAGCGGTAAGTGATCCCGCTGTTACCCAGTTCAAGCAGCCCGTCCAGCGCATCCTGATGAAATACCGCGTCGCTGCGCAGGAATGCCGCCAGCGTCGTGCACAGAAACTGCAAGCGCTCGATGCGCCGCCCGATCATCAGGAAGCGCCAGCCCTCGTCGCGGGTCATGTCGTCCAAGGCAAAACCGGACAACGCCGCCAGTGACATCACCAGCCGGTTGAGGAAATCCAGCAGCTCGCCGAAATCAGGGGTTTCGGTCTCCAGGCTCATCGCTTCCCGCTGCAACTCCACCAGCGCCTGCCAGTTCTCGCGGGACAACTTGCCGCGTACTTGGGACGCCGCCCACTGCAAGCGCTGCAAGTTGGAGCGCAGGCTGAACGGCCAGTCGTCACCCAACAGCGCTTCGAGCAGACGCTCATGCAGCTCGCTCGGTGCTTCTTCGTCTTGAAGCGGCAGGAGGTTCAACCGTTCGGCCAGCTCGACCGCTGCTTGCAGGGCGACCGGATCATCACCGTCGACATAGCGCGTGAGCATGATTCGCAGCAGGCGCGCGCTGTTGTCGCAGCGCTCGCAGTAGCGGCCGAACCAGAACAGATTTTCCACCACCCGCGACGGCAGATACGGGTCGCGACGTACCAGGTCGTGCACACCCAGGGAATGGCGATGTTTCCACGGTTCGCTGCCGAGCGGACGCTCGCCAAGAATCCAGGTGTCCTTGCTTGCGCCGCCGCGCTGCATCGACACCACGTCGGCGTCGGCATCGGCGGCCACGCGGGTCAATCCGCCCGGCAGGACGCGATAGCCATCGGCGGTGGCCACTGCGTATACGCGCATGCCGATGGCGCGGGGCTGCAGCTGGCTGTCCTCGCCCTGCCAAACCGGCGCGTGGGACAACTGCGCCAGTTCTTGAGCCACGTAGGCATAGGGCCTGGCCTGCATGCGCGCGGACAGCGCCTGACGCGCTTCCTCGCTGAGATCGCGGCCGAACACCGGGGCGAAACTCTGGGACGGGAATGCAGGTTTGATGAGCAGCTCCGGCATCTTCTCCAGCGCCTGCGCCAGCACCGGCGGCTCGCCGCACCACCACGTGGCGATCGACGGCAGCAACAGCTCTTCGCCAAACAGGTGTTCGTTGATCTTTGGCAGAAACCCCAACAGCCCCGGCGATTCCAGCACGCCGCTGCCCAGGGCGTTGGCAACCAGCACACGCCCCTGACGCACCGCCTGCAGCAGGCCGGGCACGCCCAGCGCTGAATCTGTGCGCAGTTCCAGCGGATCGCAGAAGTCGTCGTCCAGACGGCGCATGATCGCGTGAACACGACGCAGGCCGCTGAGGGTTTTCAGGTACACCGTGGCGTCGCGTACGGTCAGGTCGCTGCCTTCCACCAGCGGATAGCCCAGCTGACCGGCCAGATAAAGGTGCTCGAAATAGCTCTCGTTGAAACGCCCGGGCGTCAGCAACACCACCAGCGGTGCTTCGTGGCTGGTCGGTGCCTGGCGCGCAAGTGTTTCCTGCAGCGACCGAAAGAAATTGGAGAGGTGCTGGACCTGCAGATCCCGGTACAACTCGGGAAATGCTCGCGACACGATCAGGCGGTTTTCCAGCGCATAACCGGCACCCGACGGCGCCTGAGTCCGGTCGGCGGTCACCCACCAGCGACCGTCGGGCGTGCGCGCCAAGTCCACTGCGTACACATGCAGGAAGGTGCCTTCGGGGGGCGTTACGCCCTGGCATGGCCAGAGAAAATTATTGTGGCCGAACACCAGTTCCGACGGCAGCAGTCCTTCGGCGATCAGTTCCTGCGGACCGTAGAGATCAGCCAGCACGGCATTGAGCAGACGCGCGCGCTGGGCGATGCCGGCCGCCAGCGGCTGCCACTCTTCCATTGGAATCACGTGGGGCAGCATGTCCAGTTCCCAGGGCCGATCGGCACCCTTGGGGTCGGCATAGACGTTATAGGTCACGCCGTTTTCCTGAATCTGCCGGGCGAGCAGCGCCTGACGCTGGATGAGCTGCGCAGGTGTACTGCGCTGGAGATGCTCGTACAGACGCTGCCAGTGCGGCCGAACGGCGCCGCTGGCATCCAGCATCTCGTGATAGGTACCCGGGGTGAGCGGATATTGATCAAGCAGGTCAGGCATGGAAGGCTCGGCAGGCAACAAAAGGACTCGAATCAACAGCGCTTAGACTAGCGCAGACAACATGACACGCAGGCGCCGCTTTCCACGTTTCAAACGTGCGGCACGGCGACCTGATCCCACGTCAGGTCGCCGGCGCGGCTACCGATGCAGGCGCAGGTCCAGGGTCATCGGCAGCTCATCGTTGAGGGTCAACGCGGGAACCTCACGTTTGCCGGGACTGTGGCCGACCCGGAAGAACCGCGCCAGACGTCGGCTTTCCGCTTCATTGGCGTTCACCGGCAGGGTCTCGTAATTGCGCCCGCCAGGGTGGGCGACATAGTACTCGCAGCCCCCCAGCGAGCGCTGCATCCAGGTGTCGAAGATGTCGAAGACCAGCGGCGCATGCACCGGGATTGTCGGCTGCAAGGCATTGGTCGGCTGCCAGGCGCGGTAACGCACGCCGGCGACGAACTCGCCGACGCGCCCGGTCGGTTGCAGGGGCACCGGCACGCCGTTGCAGGTGAGCGTGTAACGCTGCGGCGGCAGACCCGTGACCTTCAGCTGCAAGCGCTCAAGAGACGAGTCCACGTAGCGAACCGCGCCACCGGCTGCACCCTCCTCGCCCAGCACGTGCCACGGTTCCAGCGCCTGACGCAGCTCCAGCTCGATGCCGCTGACGGCGTAGTCGCCGACCTTCGGAAAGCGAAACTCTAGATGCGCCGCGAACCACTCGCCGCGCACGGGATAACCCGCGTCGTTGAGCTCGGCGATAACGTCGGCAAAATCCTGGTCGATAAAGTGCGGCAGCATGAAGCGGTCATGCAGCTCGGTCCCCCAGCGCGCCAGTTTCACCGGTGCATAGGGCTCGCGCCAGAAACGCGCGACCAGTGCCCGAAGCAACAGCTGTTGCGCCAGGCTCATGCGCGCGTGCGGCGGCATTTCGAATGCCCGCAGTTCCAGCAGTCCCAGCCGCCCGGTAGCACCGTCCGGCGAGTACAGCTTGTCGATGCAGAATTCCGCGCGATGGGTATTGCCGGTCACGTCGATCAGCAGGTTGCGCAGCAGCCGGTCCACCAGCCACGGCGCGCATTCCTCGCCCGGCGCGGGCATTTGCGAAAAGGCGATTTCCAGCTCGTACAGCGAGTCATTGCGCGCTTCGTCGACCCGCGGTGCCTGGGAGGTCGGGCCGATGAACAATCCGGAGAACAGGTAGGACAGCGACGGGTGGTTATGCCAGTAGCTCAACAGGCTGCGCAGCAGATCCGGCCGACGCAAGAAGGGCGAGTCGCCCGGCGTCGCGCCACCGAGGACAAAATGGTTACCGCCGCCGGTGCCGGTGTGGCGCCCGTCGATCATGAATTTCTCGGTGGTCAGCCGGGTCAGACGCGCCTGCTCGTAGAGAAACTCGGTGCGTTCCACCAGCTCATCCCAGGTGGACGACGGCTGTACGTTCACTTCAATCACGCCAGGATCCGGGGTGATGCGGAAGTTCGCCAGACGCGGATCGCTCGGCGGCTCGTAACCTTCCAGCAACACCGGGCAGCGCATGTCCTCGGCCGTCGCTTCAATGGCGGCAACCAATTCCAGATAGGCCTCAAGGGATTGCAGCGGCGGCATGAACAGATACAACCGTCCGCCCCGTGCTTCGGCGCTGAGTGCCGTGCGGGTGAGCCAATCGGCAGACTCGTCGATCTCGGGTTCGCGGTCGACGCTCGGATCGCCCTGCTCCGACAGGCTGTTCAGTCGCGACTGAACCTCGTCGCGGTCGGGCAGCTCGGCAAATGCCTGATTGTGGTCGGTCGGGTGGATGTAGGGATATTCCGCCGCCTTGACCCATGGCTGCGAGGCCAGCGGCAGGCGATAGCCAAGGGCGGAATCCCCCGGCACCAGGCGGCAATGCTCGTCGCGCAGGTACCAGCGACCGCTCTGCCATTGATCGTCGGCGGCGGTTCGCGCCAACGGCAGAACGTGGCCAATGATCGTGTCCAACCCTTGGGAAAACACTTTGCGCAGACGGGCGCGCTCAAGGGGGTCCTCAAGACGTGAGGCTTCGGCGCTGACGTTTTTGGGCAGCGCGCCCTCGCGCCACAGGTAATAGAAATTGTCTTCGTACGCCGGGAAAACGTAACGCGTCGGCAGCTTCAGCCTCTCGGCAACGCTGCGCAGGAAACTGCCCGCCATCTCGCTGTCGGCGCCATAGTCCCGGGTTTCATCAGCGATCAGCGCATTGTTGCGCCACACCGGTTGCCCGTCCCTGCGCCAGAAGCAGTTCAGCGACCAGCGCGGGAGTTGCTCACCGGGGTACCACTTGCCCTGACCGAAATGAACGATGCCCTGGGGCGCGTAATGGTCTCGCATGCGCTGGTACAGCTCGGCGGAGAGCAGGCGCTTCTTCGGCCCCAGCGCAGCGGTGTTCCATTCCTCGCCGTCACGGTCGTCGATGGACACAAAGGTCGGCTCGCCGCCCATGGTCAGGCGCACGTCGTGGGCAACCAGATCGCTGTCGATCTGGCGTCCCAGCGCTTGAATGTCCTGCCACTGCGCTTCGGTGTAGGGCTGGGTGACGCGCGGCGCTTCCCAGATACGCTCCACCGACATCTCGTGGGTGAACTCGGTGTTGCAAGGCTCGACCATGCCACTGATCGGGGCCGCCGAAGACGGCTCGGGGCTGCACGCCAGCGGAATGTGCCCCTCACCTGCGAACAAGCCTGAGGTCGCGTCGAGGCCCACCCATCCAGCGCCCGGCAGGTACACCTCGCACCAGGCGTGCAAGTCTGTGAAATCAATGTCAGTGCCAGACGGTCCGTCCAGCGCTTTGACATCGGCCTTGAGCTGAATCAGATAACCGGACACGAACCGCGCGGCGAGGCCCAGGTGACGCAGCAACTGCACCAGCAACCAGGCCGAATCACGGCAGGACCCCGACGCGTTTTCGAGGGTGTATTCCGGCGTCTGAATGCCCGGTTCCATACGGATCAGGTAACCGATGTCGTTGGCCAGACGCTGGTTGAGCCCCACCAGAAAGTCGATCGCCGGAATCGGCGTGCGGTCGATGCTGTCCAGGTACGCCTGGAATCTTGGAGTCAGCGGCAGCTTTTCCAGATAGGGCTGCAGCTCGTGGTGCTCTTCTCGGGCATAAGTGAAGGGGATCTTCTCGGCATAGGGCTCAAGGAAGAAATCGAACGGATTGAACACCGCCATTTCGGCGACCAGGTCCACTTCGATGCGCAACTCGCTGGTCTTTTCCGGGAACACTAACCGCGCCAGGTAATTACCCTGCGGGTCCTGCTGCCAGTTGATGAAGTGGTTTTCGGGGAGGACGTTCAGCGAATACGACAGCACACGCGTGCGGCTGTGGGCCGCCGGGCGCAAGCGGACGATCTGCGGACCCAGCTCTACCGCGCGTTCGTAGCGGTAATGCGTGACATGGTGCAAGGCAATGTGAATCGACACGGCGTGCCTCCTGCGAGCCTGGACGGTAACGGAGCTGCGCAAGACTTATGCCACCCCGGCAAATCAGGCGCCCCCGGTGTGGAGGTTGCCTGTTCAGCCAGGCACAGCACCAAAATCGCGCCACCCTCAACGAATGGTGCAAGGGTCGCACGGAAATGAGGCGGGTGGGGTTATTTGCACTGGAATGCAAAACGCCAGCTCGAAAGCTGGCGTTTTGTTGTTCGGTATCGCGCGGCGCGGGACCTTAGCGTGGAAAGACCGGCTGACGCGAAGGCTTCTTGCTTTTGCCGCCTTTGCCACCCTTGGCGGCATCAGCGCGTTCCTTGGCGGCGTCCCGGTTACGAGCTGCCGCAGCGGCCTTGGCCTCTTCGCGCTTGTCCCAAGGCTTGCTGCCGTCGCTCGCACGTTGAGGCAAACCCGTGTGCTGCGTCAGGATCTTGGTGGTCTTGGCGACCTTATGACTACCGGCCGGCGTCGAGTTCTTGCGGCGCGCGCTCTGATAGCTATCGGTTTCAACCTGATGCAGCGGAATCAACTGGTGCTTGCCCGGCCCGATCAGATCGGCACGGCCCATCCGCTCAAGCGCTTCACGCAGCATCGGCCAGCCCTTCGGATCGTGGTAGCGCAGGAACGCCTTGTGCAGACGGCGCTGCTCCTCGCTCTTGACGATGGTGACCGAGTCGCTCTTGTACGTGACCTTGCGCAACGGGTTCTTGCCGGAGTGGTACATGGCCGTCGCACTGGCCATCGGCGACGGATAGAACGCCTGCACCTGATCCGCACGGAAGCCGTTGCCCTTGAGCCACAGCGCCAGGTTCATCATGTCTTCGTCGGTCGTGCCCGGGTGGGCCGCGATGAAGTAAGGAATCAGGTACTGCTCTTTACCCGCCTCCTTGGAGTACTTCTCGAACATGCGCTTGAACTTGTCATAGCTGCCAATGCCCGGCTTCATCATCTGGTTGAGCGGGCCTTCTTCGGTATGCTCAGGCGCAATCTTCAGGTAACCGCCGACGTGGTGCGTCACCAGTTCCTTGACGTACTCGGGAGATTCAACGGCCAGGTCGTACCGCAGACCGGACGCGATCAGAATCTTCTTCACGCCGGGCAGTTCACGGGCGCTGCGGTACAGCTGAATCAATGCCGAGTGATCGGTGTTCAGGTTCGGGCAGATACCCGGGAACACGCACGACGGCTTGCGGCACGCCGATTCGATTTCCGGGCTCTTGCAGGCGATGCGATACATGTTCGCCGTCGGCCCGCCGAGGTCGGAAATCACGCCGGTGAAACCAGGGACCTTGTCCCGGATCTCTTCAATCTCGCGAATGATCGAGTCGTGGGAACGGTTCTGGATGATCCGGCCTTCGTGCTCGGTGATCGAGCAGAACGTACAGCCGCCGAAGCAGCCGCGCATGATGTTCACCGAGAAACGGATCATGTCGTAGGCCGGGATCTTCTCCTTGCCATACACCGGGTGCGGAATGCGCGCGTAAGGCATGCCGAACACGTAGTCCATTTCTTCGGTGGTCATCGGAATGGGCGGAGGATTGAACCAGACGTCCACTTCGCCGTGCTTCTGGACCAGTGCGCGGGCGTTGCCCGGGTTGGTTTCCAGGTGCAGGACGCGGTTGGCGTGGGCATAGAGCACCGCGTCGCCGCGCACTTTTTCCATCGACGGCAGACGGATGACCGTCTTGTCGCGAGTCATGCGCGGGCTCGCCAGAATCTGCACGACCTTCGCTTCGTTCGGATCCTCAACGTCACCCTTTTCCTGCTCGATGGCACAGGCCTGGGTGTCCTGAGTGTTCACGTACGGGTTGATGATCTTGTCGATCTTGCCTGGACGGTCGATACGGGTGGAATCGACTTCATACCAGCCTTCCGGCGTATCACGGCGAATGAATGCCGTGCCGCGGACGTCGGTGATGCTTTCGATCGTCTCGCCATAAGACAGGCGGGTCGCCACTTCGACGATGGCCCGCTCGGCGTTGCCATACAGCAGGATATCGGCGCAGGCGTCGATCAGGATCGAATTGCGAACCTTGTCCTGCCAGTAGTCGTAGTGAGCGATGCGGCGCAGCGATGCTTCGATGCCACCCAGAACGATCGGCACGTTCTTGTAGGCTTCCTTGCAGCGCTGGCTGTAGACCAGACTCGCACGGTCCGGACGCTTGCCCGCCATGCCGCCCGGCGTGTAAGCATCGTCGGAGCGAATCTTTTTGTCGGCGGTGTAACGGTTGATCATCGAGTCCATGTTGCCGGCCGCGACGCCGAAGAACAGGTTCGGCTCGCCGAGCTTCATGAAGTCGTCTTTTGACTTCCAGTCAGGCTGGGCAATGATCCCGACGCGGAAGCCCTGGGACTCCAGCAGCCGGCCAATGATTGCCATGCCAAACGAGGGGTGATCGACGTAGGCATCACCCGTGACAATGATGATGTCGCAGGAATCCCAGCCAAGCTGATCCATTTCTTCCCGGCTCATGGGCAGGAAAGGCGCTGGTCCGAAACATTCGGCCCAGTACTTCGGATAGTCAAATAACGGCTTGGCTGCTTGCATATCGATGACCAGTGTTCGTGTCTGGGGGCGATTTTCGCTTGGAAATTCGCGGGCGCGGAGAATAGCACAAATTTTGATCAAATCCGACGACAGTAGTCGGATAAGTGATCGGCTTGACTCGCGACTCTGGCATCCTTCCGGCATCAAAGTCGCGATCCAGAGGCCTACTTATTCATCATCATCAAAGTTGTAACTGCCCGGTGCGAGGTTCTCGAAGCGGGTGTACTTGCCGATGAACGCCAGCCGGATAAACCCGATCGGGCCGTTCCGCTGCTTGCCGATGATGATTTCAGCGATGCCTTTGTGTTCGGTCTCGGGGTGATACACCTCATCCCGGTAGACGAACATGATGACGTCGGCGTCCTGCTCGATCGCTCCGGATTCCCGCAAGTCGGAGTTCACCGGGCGCTTGTTGGGACGCTGTTCGAGGGAGCGGTTGAGCTGGGACAGCGCGACCACCGGGCAATTGAATTCCTTGGCGAGCGCTTTCAACGAACGGGAGATCTCGGAAATCTCGTTCGTCCGGTTATCGCCGCTTGAGCCAGGGATCTGCATCAGTTGCAGGTAGTCGATCATGATCAGGCCGATATCGCCATGTTCGCGGACCAGCCGCCGCGTGCGCGCTCGCATCTCGGAGGGGCTGATGCCGGCCGTGTCATCGATGAACAACTTGCGATCGTTGAGCAGGTTGACCGCCGATGTCAGGCGCGGCCAGTCATCGTCATCGAGCTGACCGGAACGGACCTTGGTCTGATCGATACGACCAAGCGACGAAAGCATACGCATGATCAGCGATTCGCCTGGCATCTCCAGCGAGTAGACCAGCACCACCTTGTCGCTGCGCAGCACCGCGTTTTCTACCAGGTTCATCGCGAAGGTGGTCTTACCCATCGACGGACGACCCGCCACGATGATCAGGTCAGACTGCTGCAGACCGCTGGTCTTTTCATCCAGGTCGGCGTAACCGGTAGAGAGACCGGTGATGCCGTCGCCGATGTTGAACAGCGTATCGATACGGTCAATCGCCCGGGTCAGCAGGTCGTTGACGCTGACCGGGCCGCCTGTCTTGGGCCGCGCTTCGGCGATCTGGAAGATCTGCCGTTCGGCCTCGTCGAGTATCTCTTCGGCGGTACGCCCCTCCGGGTTGAACGCACTGTCAGCGATCTCGGTACTGATGCCGATCAACTGACGCAGCGTTGCGCGCTGACGAACGATCTGGGCATACGCCTTGATGTTCGCAACCGACGGGATGTTCTTCGCGAGTTCCGACAGGTAACCGAGGCCACCGACTTGCGACGTCTGGCCTTCCTTGTCGAGCTGCTCGGCGAGGGTCACGACGTCAATCGGCTGGTTTTGATCCGCCAGCTTGGCAATGGCGCGGAATATCAGACGGTGGTCATGACGATAGAAGTCGCCATCCGACACCTGATCAAGCACGCGCTCCCAGGCGTTGTTGTCCAGCATCAAACCACCGAGCACGGCCTGTTCGGCCTCGATGGAATGCGGCGGCACCTTCAGGGCAGCGGTTTGCAGGTCATATTGCTCGGGAGCGGAGATGTCGTTCATGGCCACACGGAAATCAGGGGGTTGAATCAGGATACTCAGAAATGACAAAGGGCACGACCTGCGAACAGGAACGTGCCCAATGCTAACCGACCGAGGAGCGAGTCATCAGTCGGTCAGACCTCTGCACCGAAGCGCAGAAACCATACTGCTTAAGCAGCTACAACAACAACGCGAACGGTAGCTTCAACATCGCTGTGCAGGTGCACGGCTACGTCGTATTCGCCAACGTTACGGATGGTGCCGTTCGGCAGACGAACTTCAGCTTTAGCCACTTCAACGCCAGAGGCGGTCAGTGCGTCAGCGATGTCGTGAGTACCGATCGAACCGAACAGCTTGCCTTCGTCACCAGCGGTGGCAGTGATAGTCACTTCCAGCTCAGCCAGTTGAGCAGCACGAGTTTCAGCAGAAGCTTTCTTCTCGGCGGCAGCTTTTTCCAGCTCTGCACGACGCTCTTCAAACGCGGCCACGTTGGCAGCGGTTGCAGCGGTTGCTTTGCCGAAAGGCAGCAGGAAGTTACGACCGTAGCCAGCCTTAACGTTTACTTTATCGCCCAGGTTGCCCAGGTTGGCGACTTTTTCCAGCAGGATGAGTTCCATTTGGTAAAACCTCTTAACTTTAACCTTCACCGTTCGCAGAACCGTTGTCGGCATCTTCCGACGCCAGACGGCCGCGAAAATCAATCAGGCTGTCGACAATGGCAAACACCACCAGCAACGGATAGATCAGCTGCATGAACAGCAACAGCGTGACGTACAACCCCACCAGCCAGAACCGTGTCAGGCGCTTTGCAGCGACCAGACCGTGAATCAGGGCCAGGCCCGCGAACATGAGCGGCACGCTGCACAACGGTGTCAGCATCGCCAGTTGAGGACCGAAATTCGGCCCCACCAACATGCACACCAGCAGCACCAGCATCGGTGCCCGCGGGAGTTTCAGGCTGCGAAATTCGCGTCCGAAACCGCCCGGGTTATACAACAACGCCTGCCAGTACCGCCCAAGGAGCAGGCATACCACGCTGACGATCTGCAACAACGCTGCAATCAGGCCATTGAGGACCGGTGTAATCAGTGCCCCCAGACGCGCTCGCTCTTCTACCGACATCTGCTGGTAGACATCACCGAAGACGTGGGGCAGGAGCTTTTGCAGCTCCCCCGCCATGGCTTCGATTGGCTCGCGAAACACCGCGCCCAGAACCACTGCATACAACAATCCAACCGCCACGCTGACCAGCAGCACGCGGACCCAGGACTCGCTGGCACGCAACACGGCGGCCAGCCCCCAGGAACCCAGCAACACCATCAGGGTGCGAGGTTCACCGAAATACCACCAGACCAACGCCGGCAGCAGAGCCCAGGCAAGGACGCCCAGGGCGTCACTCATCCCGCGTCGCAGGAGCACAAGGCAACCTGCGGCAGCACTCAACCAGAACAACAGCGGCAATGCCGCACATCCAACCACTACGAGAGTGGCCTGCATGCGGCCGCGCATGATGAATTCAGCCATGGCGCGCATGCGATCTATCCCTTACTGCGTTTGTCGACTACCTGGTCTCAGCGGCCGTGGCTGTCGGTGTAGGCCAACAGGGCCAGGAAGCGGGCGCGCTTGATAGCGGTAGCCAGCTGACGCTGATAACGAGCTTTGGTACCAGTAATGCGGCTAGGAACGATCTTGCCGGTTTCAGATACGTAGGCTTTCAGGGTGTTGAGATCTTTGTAATCGATCTCCTTCACATTTTCAGCTGTGAAGCGGCAGAATTTACGACGACGGAAGAAACGTGCCATGTAATGGGCTCCTCAAAAGGTCCGTGGATTACTCGTCAGCGTTATCGCTGTTGTCGCTGTCATCACCATCGGCGCCATCGGCGTCGGAGTGCTCAGGACGGTCGCGACGCTCACGGCGCTCACTGCGGTTTTCTTCAGCCTTTAGCATTTCGGACTGGCCAGTAACAGCTTCGTCGCGACGGATGACAAGGTTACGGATCACGGCATCGTTGTAACGGAAGTTGTCTTCCAGCTCGGCCAGAGCCTTGCCAGTGCACTCAACGTTCAGCATCACGTAGTGAGCCTTGTGAACATTGTTGATTGCATAGGCCAGTTGACGACGGCCCCAATCTTCCAGACGGTGGATCTTGCCGCCGTCTTCTTCGATCAGCTTGGTGTAACGCTCTACCATGCCGCCGACTTGCTCGCTCTGGTCCGGGTGAACCAGAAAGATGATTTCGTAATGACGCATGAATGCTCCTTACGGGTTGTAGCCTGCCGCCAAAGCGGTCAGACAAGGAGTGAATAACACTGGTTTATCTTGCACAGGGACAGGCACATGAGCGCCTGCCATGACAGCAAGGGGCGCAATTGTAGAGAAGGGGTCGGAGGGGCGCAAGGAGATTGGTGAATATTTGAACAATGACGCTGAGCTACAAGCTACAAGCTACAAGCTACAAGCTGAAGCGTAACCGGCTTGCAGCTTGAGGCTTGGAGCTTGCCACTCTTGGCTGACTACTTCTTGGCAGCAGCGCGCTGACGCAGGGCTTCGAACAGGCAGACGCCTGTGGCAACCGAAACGTTTAGACTGCTCACGCTGCCAGCCATCGGCAGGCGCACCAGATAGTCGCAATGCTCGCGGGTCAGGCGGCGCATGCCTTTGCCTTCGGCACCCATGATCAGGATGGTCGGCCCGGTCAGGTCCTGCTGGTACAACTCCTGCTCGGCCTCGCCCGCAGTGCCGACGACCCACAGACCACGTTGCTGGAGTTTTTCCAGCGTGCGTGCCAGGTTGGTCACGGCCACCAGAGGGATCACCTCCGCCGCACCGCATGCCACTTTTCGAACGGTCGGCGTCAATGTCGCAGACTTGTCCTTGGGCACGATCACCGCCAGAGCGCCGGCTGCGTCGGCAGTCCGCAGGCAGGCGCCGAGGTTATGGGGGTCAGTGACGCCATCAAGCACCAGGATCAGTGGCGGACCTTCAGTGCGATCGAGCAACTCGTCGAGCATCGCCTCGCCCCAGACCTGGCTCGGACTGACATCCGCCACTACGCCTTGGTGAACACCCTCGACCCACGCATCCATCTCGCGGCGCTCGGCCTGCCCCACCGACACGCGGTTCTGCGCGGCGAGCTCGATAAGCACCTGAACCCGCGGATCGCTGCGCCCTTCAGCCAGCCAGATCTGCTTGACCCGCTTCGGGTGATGACGCAACAACGCCTCTACGGCATGAACACCGTAGATTTTTTCCAGCTGACTCATGACTTCGCCTTAGGTTTGCGCACGCTGCCACTGCCTGAAGCAGAGGTCGAGCCCGATTTGGACGACCCCTTGCGATGTTTGCTGGTTTTACCGGAAGCGCCAGCAGAGTCACTCGTCGACTTTCCCGACGATGCCTTGCTACCACCCTTGGCTTCAGTCAGCAGCGCTTTCTTCATCTCACGGCTTTTGCGTACTTCCGCATTCTTGGCAGCCGCATCACCCGGCCGGTAAGCTTCGGCGACAGGCTCTTTCGCGGTGCGACGACCGGACTTGGAAGCAGACGACGACTCCTTGGAATCCTTGCCCTTCTCCGCCGCAGCAGGCTCGGACGTTCGACGCTTGCGGCCGATCGGCGCGCTGGTGGTCTTTTCGGACATTTCGAAGTCGATCTTGCGCTCGTCCAGATCAACGCGCATCACGCGCACTTCAACGGTATCGCCCAGACGGAAGCTACGGCCTGTGCGCTCGCCGGCCAGGCGATGATGGACCGGATCGAAGTGGTAGTAGTCACCCGGCAATGCGGTGACGTGAACCAGGCCTTCGACGTAGATATCGGTCAGCTCGACGAACAGACCAAAGCCGGTAACAGCCGTGATCACACCCGGGAACGACTCGCCAACGCGGTCTTTCATGAACTCGCATTTCAGCCAGTTCGTGACGTCGCGTGTCGCCTCATCGGCACGGCGCTCGCTCATCGAGCACTGCTCGCCCAATTGCTCGAGCATCGCTTCGTCGTACGGGTAAATACGGGCCTTCGGAATGGCGGGAGCACCGGCACGGCGAACGTGCGGGGTTTCCTGCCTGGAGCGGATCACACTGCGGATCGCGCGGTGAGTCAGCAAGTCCGGGTAGCGACGAATCGGCGAGGTGAAGTGAGTGTACGCCTCGTAATTCAAGCCGAAGTGGCCATGGTTATCGGAGCTGTATACCGCCTGGCTCAACGAACGCAGCATGACAGTCTGGATCAGGTGGTAATCCGGACGGTCCTTAATGGTTTCGAGCAGCGCCTGGTAGTCCTTCGGCGTCGGGCCGTCTTTGCCCTTGTGCAGGGAAAGACCCAGCTCGCCAAGGAAGGCACGCAGCTTTTCCAGGCGCTCAGGCGGCGGGCCGTCGTGTACGCGGTACAGTGCGGGAATTTCGTGCTTCTTGAGAAACGCTGCAGTCGCCACGTTCGCCGCGAGCATGCACTCTTCAATCAGCTTGTGCGCATCGTTGCGAGTGGTCGGACGGATCTCGGCGATTTTGCGCTCGGAGCCGAAAATGATCCGGGTTTCCTGGGTTTCAAAATCGATGGCACCGCGAACATGCCGGGCGCCCAGAAGCACTTTGTACAACGCATAAAGCTGCTTCAGATGCGGTACGACGTCGCCATACTGCTCACGCAGCTGCTTGGCTTCGGCGGCTTTCGGGTGTTCCAGCATCGAGCTGACCTTGTTGTAGGTCAGGCGTGCATGGGAGTGGATCACGGCTTCGTAGAACACGTAGTCGGTCATTTCACCGGTTTTGGAGATCGTCATCTCGCAAACCATTGCCAGACGATCAACAAGCGGATTCAGCGAGCACAGCCCATTGGACAGCTGCTCAGGCAGCATCGGGATCACGCGCTCGGGGAAATACACCGAGTTGCCACGCACTTGAGACTCCGCGTCGAGCGCCGAGCCGAGCTTCACGTAGCTTGATACGTCGGCGATGGCCACGTAAAGCTTCCAGCCGCCGGAGAACAGGCGCAGCTTGCCCGGCTTGGCTTCGCAGAAAACAGCATCGTCGAAGTCGCGGGCGTCTTCACCGTCGATGGTGACGAATGGAAGGTGACGCAGATCGACGCGGTTTTCCTTGTCCTTCTCCTCCACTTCCGGCTTCAGTTTGGCGGCTTCTTTCAGCACAGCCTCGGGCCAGACGTGAGGAATGTCGTAGGTACGCAGCGCGACATCGATCTCCATGCCTGGCGCCATGTAATTACCCACGACCTCAACCACGTCGCCTTGCGGCTGAAAACGCGGGGTTGGCCAGTGGGTGATTTTCACCTCGACGAACTGACCGACCTTGGCGCCGTTGTTACGGCCCGGGGTAATCAGCACTTCTTGCTGGATTTTTGGGTTGTCCGGCTGGACGAAACCGATGCCGCTTTCTTCGAAGTAGCGGCCCACTACGGTTTCATGGGCGCGGGAGATGACCTCGACGATGACGCCTTCGCGGCGACCGCGACGGTCCAGGCCCGAGACACGCGCCAATGCACGGTCACCATCGAACACCAGGCGCATTTGCGCAGGGCTCATGAACAGGTCGTCAGAGCCGTCATCCGGGACCAGGAAGCCGAAGCCGTCACGGTGACCGCTGATGCGACCCAGGATGAGGTCCAGCTTGTCGACCGGCGCGTACGTGCCGCGCCGGGTGTAAATCAGTTGCGCGTCGCGCTCCATGGCACGGAGCCGACGTCGCAGGGCCTCGATCTGATCTTCAGTCGTCAGGCCAAATTCTTCCACCAACTGCTCGCGGGCTGCGGGCGATCCGCGCTCGGAGAGGTGAGCCAGAATCAGCTCACGGCTAGGGATGGGGTTTTCGTATTTTTCCGCTTCACGAGCGGCCTCGGGATCGAGGGACTGCCAATCGGCCATTAGAATGAATTCACCTTATCTGTATGTAATTAGTTTGGCATATACCAGATTGAAACGCGAAGACAGCGTTTGCTGGGACTTTTCGCTATTTCAAATTATTTTTGCACGGGGGCTTTACAGCCTTCAATCTCCTCCGTAAGATGCGCCCCACAACGACGGCACTGCCAAGTTGTAGTTGAAATCAAACGAAATATCGAATGAAATCAACGAACTGCCCAGATGGTGAAATTGGTAGACACGCCAGCTTCAGGTGCTGGTGACCGCAAGGTCGTGGAAGTTCGAGTCTTCTTCTGGGCACCAATTCAACGAAACCGAGCCTTGGCTCGGTTTTGTGCATTTTATGGTTTGAAAAGTCAAGCCTGGCAAAACAGCGCTCAGCGTAGATCACTTACCCTGCCCTGTCCCATGGGGCAAACGAATCGCTGAACAGCCTCCCGAAGAAATTCAAAAATTCAGTTGCACTCCCGCGAAAAATCTAATTAAATCAGCGCCATGCCCAGATGGTGAAATTGGTAGACACGCCAGCTTCAGGTGCTGGTGACCGCAAGGTCGTGGAAGTTCGAGTCTTCTTCTGGGCACCAAACAAACAAAACCGAGCCGAGTGCTCGGTTTTGTGCTTTCTGGGGAGCTGCAATTGTCCCCCCTAGAGCGAAACTACGCTCGAAATTGCCCCAGACTAGCCTTCAGCTGCGCGGCAAGCCTGTCCAGCGTCTTGCCGCTGGCGGTCGTTTCCACCACCGCCTGGGCAGCCTTCTCGGCCTGGGCGTGAATAACCTCTACCCGCCCACGCACCGCTTGCGCGCCCTGAGCCTGATGCTCTGCCGCTCGGGTCGCCAGGCCAATCGCCGCATGTACCTGCTCGACCGACACCTGCACAGAGTGCTGCAGCCGCGCGCTGTCTTTCAGCACTGCGAGCCCTTCCTTGGCCTGACGACCGGCGAGACCAATCGTTGCCACTGCTTCGCGCGCGCCGGATTGCAGCTTGGCGATGTGCTCCTGGATATCGCCCGTCGAGCTTTGCGTCTTGCTCGCCAACGCGCGCACTTCATCGGCGACAACGGCGAAACCTCGACCGGTCTCACCGGCGCGCGCGGCCTCAATGGCAGCATTAAGGGCAAGCAGATTGGTCTGCTCGGCGATGCCATGGATCACTTCCAAAACCACTTCAATCTGCTGGCTTTGCTGCGCCAGCCGCTCGATGACCTGGGCGCCGGTGTCCACCTGCCCGGCCAGCGCCTCGATCAAACTGCCGACCTGATTGGAGGTGCGCGTGTTTTCATCGGTCGCCTGACGAATATCCACCACCTGCCGCAGTGCTGCCTGCATTGCCTGGCTCTCGGCCTGCGCTTCGTCAGCCATCTGCGCCAACGCTTGAAGGCTGGCAGCCACTTCATCGCGCTGCAACTCGGCTGCAGCGCCAGCACCTGCATTGCGCTTGCTCATGGCGCCAATCTCGACGCCAGTCTGCTGCGCCACATCCCCTGCCTCTCGAACGATCGGCTGCAACTTGTCGACAAAGCGGTTCACCGCTGCAGCCATGTCACCAATCTCATCGTTACCGTTGAGTTTGACGCGTTTGGTCAGATCACCTTCGCCTGCCGCCAGATCATCCAGCGCGCGGCTGAGCAACTGCAAGCGCAGCACGACGCGGCGCCCCAGGACGATGGCCAACAGAACCAGCACGCCGAGCCCCACCAGAGACAGCCCGACACCGATTCTCCAGCGCAGCGTGGTCGCGGCCTCCTGCACAGCGGAGCTGGTATTGCCTGCCATCGCGGCGGCCGAAGATTGCGCCGCCTGCAGACGCGAGCGCAACGCGGCAGAACTCTCGGCGGCCGCGCCGCCAAGACTTTCCGAAACCAGTTGATCACCGCTGCCGATCAGCGCAACGAAGCGCTTGTCCAGCGCCGCCAGATTCTCTTCTACCGAGGTGGTTGACACGCCCATGCGGACCTTGCCGATCTCGACGCCATTGGGGCTGATGGACGCTTCAACGTAGTAAACCGAAGGGTCTTTCTGCGCCGCGTTCAGGACCTTGTCCATGGCGCGCTCACCCTCGCCTTTCGCCAACAGGGCCTTGATCGATTCGTTCTCGCGATTCAGGTAACGCGTCAAGTGCTCGCCCTGGGCGTCGTCGTAGACCACGAACAGCACGTTCGGATTACGTTGCGCCCGGCGCGCGAACTCCGACAGCGTCGGCGTATCGCCATCCCACATCGCCCGTGGCGCGACAGCTGCCAGCAGCTCGGCCATGTCCGTCGCCGAATCCCGAAGGTCTTTCTCCAGCGTCGCACGCAGTTGCGCCTGCTCATCTTTAAGGCGCGTCGAGAGGCCGGCACTCAGGCGCTGACGAGTATTTTGCGAAAGACTGTCCAGACTGGACGTTACGTCACGGCTCGCCTGCTCCAGCTCGCCGGTCAAGTGTTGCGAATCTACACCCAGCCGTGCCGCCAGCTCAGCTTCGAGCGCAGTGACGGTGCTCCGAGTGAGGGCGACGGCAACCAGCACTTGCACCAGAAGGGCGATACCAAGAGCAATGAATACGGGCCGCAGCAAGCGGCTGCGCAGAAGAGAATTAACGGCCGACACAGGAGATCCCTCGCCACACACGCCATCAAAATGATGGCATCGTTTTATAAGCGGAATCACAGCAAGGGTCGTGCCGCAGTGGCGAGTAGTTTCCAGCGGGCAAAACAAAGGGCCGCCGAGGCGACCCTTTATTTGCGCTTCAACGACTTATCAGTCGAACGGATGACGCAGAACGATCGTCTCGTTGCGGTCAGGGCCCGTCGAAATAATGTCGATCGGTGCGCCGACCAGCTCTTCAAGACGCTTGATGTAAGCGCGAGCATTGGCAGGCAGCTCTTCCAGGGTCTTGGCACCCAGGGTCGACTCGGACCAGCCCGGCACTTCTTCGTACACCGGCTCAAGGCCGATGTAGCTGTCGGCGTCGGTCGGTGCGTCGATCACTGCGCCGTTTTCGTTCTTGTAACCCACGCAGATGTTGATGGTCTCGAGACCGTCAAGCACGTCCAGCTTGGTCAGGCAGATGCCCGAGATGCTGTTAACGTCGATGGCGCGACGCAGGATAACGGCGTCGAACCAGCCACAGCGACGCGCACGGCCGGTGGTTGCCCCGAACTCGTGGCCGCGCTTGGCCAGGAACGCGCCAACGTCGTCGAACAGCTCCGTCGGGAACGGACCCGAACCCACGCGAGTGGTGTAAGCCTTGGTGATGCCCAGAATGTAATCCAGGTACATTGGCCCCATGCCCGAACCGGTAGCGATGCCGCCGGCAGTGGTGTTCGAACTGGTGACGTACGGGTAGGTACCGTGGTCGATGTCCAGCAGCGAACCCTGAGCGCCTTCGAACATGATGTCTTTGCCGGCGCGACGCATTTCGTGCAGCGTTGCGGTCACGTCGAGCATCATCGGCTTGAGCAGTTCGGCGTATTCCATGCACTCGTCGAGCGTCTTCTGGAAGTCGATCGCCGGCTCTTTGTAGTAATTGACCAGAACGAAGTTGTGGTAATCCAGGAGTTCGCCCAGCTTGGCGGCGAAGCGCTCGCGGTGGAACAGATCACCGATGCGCAGGCCACGACGCGCAACCTTGTCTTCGTAAGCCGGGCCGATGCCACGACCGGTCGTACCGATCTTGTGCTCGCCACGAGCCTTTTCACGGGCCTGATCAAGGGCCACGTGATAGGACAGGATCAGCGGGCAGGACGGGCTGATGCGCAGACGCTCGCGCACCGGAATGCCTTTATCTTCCAGCTTGGTGATTTCGCGCATGAGCGCATCAGGCGCGACGACCACACCGTTGCCGATCAGGCACTGCACGCCTTCGCGCAGGACGCCGGACGGAATCAGGTGCAGGACGGTTTTTTCGCCGTCGATCACCAGTGTGTGGCCAGCGTTGTGGCCACCTTGATAGCGCACTACCGCGGTTGCATGTTCGGTCAGCAGATCAACGATCTTGCCTTTGCCCTCATCACCCCATTGGGTGCCCAGGACTACGACATTCTTACCCATAACACTTGTCCTCATTCGCGCAAACTTGGTGCCGGCAGCGGCCGGCGGGGAAACTCAAGAGGCCAGCGGCATTACCTGCCAACGCTCGCCCTGCTGAATCAATTGCCGATCACAGTCGGCGTCTAGCGCTGCTGAAACCGGTTGGCCTGGCAACGCCTGAACCACACGCTGACCTTCAGCGCGCAACTGGCAGACCGTTTGCCACAGCGCCGCATCAGTGCTGTCCGGCATCCAGATACCGCCAGACGGTAGCTCGATCTGCGCCTGACCGCGTGTCACCAGGGTTTTCAAATCGGTGGAAAAACCCGTCGCCGGTCGCGCGCGACCGAAGTCGGCACCAATGTCATCGTACCGACCGCCCTGGGCGATCGACTGGCCAACACCCGGGACGAAGACCGCAAAGACCACGCCAGTGTGGTAGTGGTAGCCGCGCAATTCGCCAAGGTCAAAGTACAACGGTAGCTCAGGGAATCGGGCCGAGAGACGTTCGGCGATTTCCTGCAGATCATCCAGCGCCTCAATGACCGCCGCCGGCGCATTCGCCAGACGGTCGCGGGCCTGCGCCAATACCGTACGGTCGCCACACAGATCCACCAGCGCACGCAACATGCTGGCCAGGTCGGTCGGCAGACCTTCGGTCAACGCAATGACCTCGTCGATGGCTTTGCGCTGGAGTGCATCAAACAGCTGTTGCTCGACTTCGCCGGACAATCCGGCAGCGCGGGCAAGACCGCGGTAAATCCCGACGTGCCCCAGGTCCATATGGACGTCTGGCACATCCGCCAATTGCAGCATCGCCAGCATGAGGCTGATGACCTCGACGTCACTGCTCGGGCTCGCGTCGCCGTACAGCTCGGCACCCAACTGGATCGGGCTGCGCGAGGACGACAATGCACGCGGCTGGGCATGCAGCACGCTGCCGGCGTAGCAGAGGCGGCTTGGGCCTTCGCGACGCAGGGTGTGGGCGTCGATGCGGGCGACCTGTGGCGTGATGTCCGCGCGGAAACCCATCTGCCGACCCGATTGCGGGTCGACCACTTTGAAGGTGCGCAGATCCAGATCCTGGCCCGCACCGGTGAGCAGTGATTCGAGGTATTCGATGTGCGGGGTCACGACAAACTCGTAGCCCCAGCTCTGAAACAGATCCAGCACCTGACGACGCGCGACTTCAATGCGCGCAGCTTCCGGCGGCAGTACTTCTTCGATGCCATCCGGCAGCAGCCAGCGGTCAACCGTTGCCATTACGCCTTTCCCCTATGATCCGGGCGGCCGGCCCTTGGGCAAGCCTTGAGTGAAGCAGACAGCATTCTGCGGACGCAGGGCAAGGGAATGTCCCCTGCCCGATGCGCCGCACTATCGTGAACACCGTCCTCGAAAAAACTGCCGCGCACGGAACACGTCACGGCCAATCAATCGTGCAGACGCAAAAAAGCCGGGAATTTCCCGGCTGCCGCATCATACACACGTTTTGTCGCGCGATCACCCCGACGGGCAGTTTTGCCGCCCGGCGGAGTGATCAGGTGCTGATGCGATTACGGCTTGGCTTTTTGCAAATAGCGGAAGAACTCGCTGCTTGGGTCCAGCACCATCACATCGCTTTTGTTGGCGAAGCTTTCACGGTAGGCGCGCAGGCTACGGTAGAACGCGTAGAACTCCTGATCCTGACCGTAGGCCTTGGAGTAGATCGCAGCCGCTTGAGCATCACCATCACCGCGTGCCTCTTCAGACTCCCGATACGCCTCAGCCAACAGAACGCGGCGCTGACGATCGGCGTCGGCACGGATGCCTTCCGCCAGCTCGTTACCCTTGGCGCGGTGCTCACGGGCCTCACGCTCACGCTCGGTGCTCATACGCTCGAACACGCTGCGGTTCACTTCCTTCGGCAGGTCGATGGCCTTGACTCGAACATCGACAACTTCGATGCCCAGCTCTTTGCCGGCCATGGTGTTCAGAGACGCAGTGATGTCAGCCATCAGTGCGTCACGCTCACCCGAAACCACCTCGTGCAGCGTGCGCTTGCCGAACTGGTCACGCAGACCGGATTCGAGACGACGGGAGAGACGCTCATCGGCGATCTGCTTCAGGCCGGAAGTCGCGGTGTAGAAACGCTCAGCGTCCTTCACGCGCCATTTGGCGTAGGCATCGACCATCACGGCTTTCTTTTCCAGCGTCAGGAAACGCTGAGTCGGCGCATCGAGGGTCATCAAGCGACCATCGAACTTGCGCACCTGATTCACGTAAGGAATCTTCACGTGCAGGCCTGGCGAAACATCCGCCTGAACCACGCGACCGAATTGCAGCAGCACCGCGCGCTCGGTCTGAGCGACGATGTAGAAGCTGTTCCATGCGACCACGGCCAACACGACGCAGACAATCAGGGCAACCAGAGATTTATTGCTCATCAGCGAGTCTCCCTAGTGCGCGTGTCACGTTGCTGTTGCATGTCCGCTGCCCGTGAACCCGGATCTGCCGGTGCAGCAGCAGCGCCGCCCGTGGCAGACGAGCTGGAACCGTTACGGCTGCTATCGATCATTTTGTCCAACGGCAGATAAAGCAGGTTGTTCTGACCTTTGTCGCCGGTCACAAGTACCTTGCTGGTGTTGCTGAAGACTTCCTGCATGGTGTCCAGATACAGACGTTCACGCGTGACTTCCGGTGCCTTGCGGTACTCGGCGACCAGCTTGGTAAAACGATCCGCCTCACCCTTGGCCCGAGAAACCACTTCATCGCGATAGCCGTTGGCGTCTTCGACAATACGCTGAGCCTGACCGCGCGCTTCCGGGATCACACCATTGGCGTAGGTTTCAGCCTGGTTACGTGAGCGCTGTTCGTCTTCACGGGCGCGGATCACGTCATCGAACGCTTCCTGGACTTCGCGCGGCGCCGCAGCGCTCTGCACGTTGACCTGAGTCACGGTGATGCCGGTGCGATAGGTATCGAGGAAGCGTTGCAGCCGCTCCTTGATTTCGCTGGCCATCAACTCACGACCTTCAGTCAGCACCTGGTCCATGGCGGTCGAACCCACCACATGACGCAAGGCACTTTCGGTCGCATGCTGCAGGCTGACTTCAGGCTGATCAACGTTCAGCACAAAATCCTGCAGATTGGTGATTTTGTACTGCACGGTCAGCGGCACTTCGACGATGTTCTCGTCTTCGGTGAGCATCTGGCCCTGCTTGCTGTACGCACGTTCACGCGTCACGTTTTCGAGGTACTTGCGATCAAACGGCGGGAAATAGATATTCAGACCCGGCCCGACAGTTTCGTAGTACTTGCCGAAGCGCAGCACAACAGCCTGCTCCTGCTCGTCGACCACATAGATTGCGTTGTACAGCCAGATGGCGAGCAGCACGACCAGACCGATGCCGAGCAGGCCGAGGCCACCGCCCTTGCTCGATCCACCGCCGCTGCCGCCGCCATCGCCACTGCGTTTCTTGCCACCACCGAACAACCCATTCAGGCTTTCCTGCAGCTTACGGAAGGCCTCGTCGAGATCCGGTGGCCCCTTGCGGTCGCCGCCCTTGCGCTTACCACCCCAAGGATCCTGATTATTCGAGTTGCCACCCGGCTCATTCCAAGCCATAGCGCTCTCCATCTGATAAAGCAAAGACGCGCCCACGGCGCGCCGACCAATGCTACAGAATGCCCGTCGAAGCGGTACAACCGCTTTGTCAGGCTTTTATTGCAAAGTGTGTTGCTCGATGAATTCCAGCGGCTGCAGTCCTTCGCGACTCACCAGGCGGTTGAATTCAACTCGGGGTAACCGAACAGCCAAAAGACTCTGACCTTCTTCGTCGCGCTCTTCGCTCTGCACCGCACCCAGGTTGAAAAACTGGGCACGCAACCGGGCGAACTCCTGCGTGAGGCGCAGCGTCCCCACGAAGAGGTCATTGCCCAACACTTCGGCAATGGCTTGCTTGAGCAAGTCCAGACCGCGTCCATCACGGGCAGAAACCCAGACCCGCTGCGGCTTGCCATCGGCATCGCGCTGGATCTGCGGCTCAACCCCTTCGAGCAGATCGAGTTTGTTATACACCTCAAGCATCGGCAAGTCCTGGGCCCCAATCTCGCCCAGCACCACCATGACCTGCTCGATCTGCTCAAGGCGATCGGGCTCATGAGCGTCAATCACATGCAGCAGCAGATCGGAGTTGCTCGACTCTTCGAGCGTAGCCCGAAAGGCCTCGACCAGCTTGTGCGGCAAATGACGGATGAAACCCACCGTATCAGCCAGCACAATCGGCCCAAGGTCTTTGACTTCAAGGCGGCGCAGGGTCGGATCAAGGGTCGCGAACAGCTGATCGGCCGCGTAGACGTCGGAGTCGGTCACCGCATTGAACAGCGTTGACTTGCCGGCGTTGGTATAGCCGACGATCGAAACCGTAGGGATGTCGGCGCGGGACCGGCCACGACGGGCCTGATCACGCTGACTGCGAACTTTTTCAAGCCGGCCCTTGATCTGACGCAGGCGCACACGCAACAGGCGCCGGTCCGTTTCGAGCTGGGTTTCACCCGGACCGCGCAGACCGATACCGCCACCCTGACGCTCAAGGTGAGTCCAGCCACGGACCAGCCGCGTACTCATGTGCTCAAGCTGGGCCAGTTCGACCTGCAGCTTGCCTTCATGGGTGCGCGCCCGTTGGGCGAAGATGTCGAGAATCAGGCCCGTACGGTCAAGCACGCGACACTCGAAAACACGTTCGAGGTTACGTTCCTGACTGGGTGTAAGGACATGATTGAAGATGACGATATCTGACTTTTCGGTTTTGACCAGGTCGCGCAATTCCTCGACCTTGCCGCTGCCTACCAGATACTTGGCCGTTGGCCGATGCCTTGGCACGTTGACGAACGAGACAATGTCGGCGCCGGCCGACAGCGCCAGCTCCCTGAACTCCTGCGGATCTTCGCGCGCCTCAGGGTCCTGACCATCCAAGTGAACGAGGATCGCCCGCTCACCACCACTGTGGCGCTCAAAGAACAAAGCAGACTCCTATCAGGCGTTACCTGGCTCGGCGTCAGCCTGCTCCGATTCGGTAGCGCTAGGCAGACGAATCGGGCGGACGGGAACGACAGTCGAGATGGCGTGTTTGTAGACCATTTGGCTGACAGTGTTCTTCAGCAAAATAACGAACTGGTCAAAGGATTCGATAGTGCCTTGCAGCTTGATACCGTTTACCAGATAGATCGAAACCCCAACCTTCTCTTTACGCAAAGTGTTCAGGTAAGGGTCTTGTAGCGAATGCCCTTTTGACATGTGCCGCACTCCTTTAAGGATCAATAGAATAAATTCGAAAACATTGGCTTGGGCCGCTACCTCCCGAAGGCTATCCCCCAAGGATAGACGGCTATTGCAAGGACTCAGCTCAATATGGAGACCGACCCCAGGTATTTCAAGGCGCGTGGCAGATTGTCGCAAGCCAGGCTGTCCAACCAGTGCAAATTCTGCCAGCTGCGTAACCAGGTGAACTGCCTCTTGGCCAGCTGGCGCGTGGCAATGATGCCGCGCTCCTGCATCTGGTCCCGAGTCAGCTTGCCGTCCAGATGATCCCAGACCTGGCGATACCCTACAGCTCTAATAGACGGTAAATTCGAGTTCAGATCACCCCTCGAACGTAGCGCTACGACTTCTTCAACGAATCCTTCATCAAGCATTTGCCTGAAACGCACAGCAATTCGGTCGTGGAGCACCTTGCGATCCGTCGGTGCGATCGCGAGATTTGCGACAGTATAGGGCAATTGATGACGCCCCGAAGCGCTCGCTTGAGCACTTTGCGCACTTTGTTGTTCCCGGTGCGCGGTCATGCTCATGCCGCTAACCCGAAAGACTTCCAGCGCGCGAACCAGCCGTTGGGGATCGTTGGGGTGAATTCTCGCCGCCGACACCGGATCGATGCTCGCCAGCTCATCATGCAACGACTGCCAGCCCTGACTGGCCGCTTGCGCCTCAATCTGCGCACGAATCTCGGCGTCAGCCGCAGGCATATCGGCCAGGCCCTCCAGTAGAGCTTTGAAATACAACATCGTGCCGCCCACCAGCAGGGGAATTTTTCCCCGGGCGGTAATTTCCGCCATGGCGTGCAAGGCATCGGTTCGAAAATCCGCCGCAGAGTAGCTCTGGCTCGGGTCGAGGATATCGATGAGACGGTGCGGATACGTCTCCAGCAGCGCTTTTGATGGCTTGGCAGTGCCGATGTCCATGCCGCGGTACACCAGCGCGGAATCCACGCTGATCAGCTCACACGGAAGCACTTTGGTCAGCTCGATGGCGAGATCGGTTTTCCCGGCGGCGGTCGGCCCCATCAGAAAGATGGCCGGAGGAAGAGCACTCATCATCGACCGCGCAGGAATAGTTTGTCCAGATCATCCAGACCCAGCTGGGTCCAGGTGGGCCGTCCATGGTTGCATTGACCGCTGCGCTCGGTGTTTTCCATGTCACGCAGCAGCCCGTTCATTTCCGGGATGGCCAGCCGGCGATTGGCGCGGATCGCACCGTGGCACGCCATGGTGCCGAGCAGCTCATTCATGTGCGCCTGAACGCGATCGCTGGTGCCGTACTCCATCAGATCGCCCAGCACGTCGTGCACCAGTCGATTCGCCTCAGCCTGTTTAAGCAGCGCGGGGATCTGCCGGATAGCGAGAGTCTCCGGCCCAAGGCGCTGCAACTCGAAGCCCAGCTGCTGGAAGGTCACCATGTGTTCCTCGGCGCAGTCGGCTTCGCGCTGGCTGACCGCAATGGACTCCGGCACCAGCAGCGGCTGACCGCTAAGGCCTTCGCTGGCCATGGCGATCTTCAAGCGCTCGTACATGATTCGCTCATGGGCCGCGTGCATGTCCACCAGCACCAGGCCGTGGGCGTTTTCCGCGAGGATATAAATGCCTTTGAGCTGAGCGAGTGCATAACCCAGCGGCGGAACATCGCCCTGGGATTCGGGAAGCGACACGCTGCCTGCGCTCGCCGACGCCTGCACGCCGGGCAGAGGGGCAAAGAATTCGCTGTAAGCGGCACGCGCCTCTTCAGCCGGAAGCACCGACGACGGCCGCGGCGTGTACTGATACTGGTAACCCGCACCACTGCCAGAGCCTGGCGCGGATCCGGCCGGCGGATTCCACGCCTGACCTTGTGGCGTTTCGAGCACGTTATTGGCCAGGCGCATTTCGCCCTGGGGCCCGAACTCGCCGGCATCCGGCCCGCTTGGACGCACCAGCGCGGTAACCGAGGTGGTGCCCGCGAGCTGATCTTCAGGTCTTACATCGCCGAGGGCGCGATGCAGCGTGCCGTAGAGGAAATCGTGAACCATGCGCCCGTCGCGGAACCGCACTTCGTGCTTGGTCGGGTGGACGTTGACGTCGACGACCGCCGGATCGACTTCGAAAAACAGCACGAAGGTCGGATGCCGGCCGTTGAACAGCACGTCGCGGTAAGCCTGACGCACAGCGTGGGCAACCAGTTTGTCGCGCACTGCACGGCCATTGACGAAGAAATACTGCAGATCGGCCTGACTGCGCGAGAACGTCGGCAGCCCCACCCATCCCCACAACCTCAAACCGTTGCGCTCGACCTCGATCGGCAGCGCCTGCTCCAGAAACCCGGGGCCGCAAATAGCCGAAACCCGACGCGCGCGCGCGACGTCATCGTGGGCTTCATGCAGGCTCAGGACAGTCTTGCCGTTATGGCGTAAATGAAAGGCCACATCGAATCGAGCCAGCGCCATGCGCTTGATTACCTCCTGGAGGTGATCGAACTCGGTTTTCTCGGCTTTAAGAAACTTGCGCCGCGCAGGGGTGTTGAAAAACAGGTCACGCACTTCCACGGAGGTGCCGACGGGGTGCGCAGCGGGCTGAACACGGGAAGCCATGTCGCGGCCTTCGGTCTCGACCTGCCAGGCCTGATCGGCGTCGCGCGTGCGAGACGTCAACGTCAGGCGCGCCACGGAACTGATCGACGCCAGCGCTTCGCCCCGGAAGCCAAGGCTCATGACTCGCTCAAGGTCTTCCAGGTCGCGGATCTTGCTGGTGGCATGTCGGGCCAGTGCCAGGGGCAGGTCGTCAGAGGAAATACCGCCGCCGTCGTCGCGGACACGCAACAGTTTGATGCCGGCTTGCTCGACGTCGACATCGATACGGCGCGCGCCGGAATCAAGGCTGTTTTCGAGCAGTTCCTTGACCACCGACGCCGGGCGCTCGACGACCTCGCCCGCAGCAATCTGGTTGGCGAGCCGCGGACTCAGCAGCTGGATACGCGCAGCCTCGGCCGCCGGTAAATCGGGGCTTACGCTGACATCCAGCTCTTGATCACCGAGCAACAGGTCAGTCACGGCTCACCTGCCAGTTCTGCGCTGGGGATTCTCAGCTCCTGCCCGACTTTCACCTCGTCAGAGCTCAGATGATTGGCTGTACGAAGCATCGGCATGGTCATGTCGTAGCGCGCCGCGATCATGCTCAACGACTCGCCGGGACGCACCGTATGCTCGCGCGCGCCCATGGCCAGCTTGCCGTTATCCCGCAGCCAGGCGATATACGTGCCTTGCGGCGGATTCTGCTGGAAGAACTGCTTCACGCCCGCCGTGATGGAGCGCGCCAGGGCCTGCTGGTGGCTGGTGCCTTGCAGCTTGTTCGCTTCGGCCGCGTTGGAGATGAAGCCGGTCTCGACCAGAATCGACGGAATGTCCGGCGACTTCAGCACCATGAAGCCGGCCTGCTCGACGCGGGACTTGTGCAGCGAGGTTACGCGGCCGATGTTGGTCAGGACCTTCTGGCCGACGTTCAGGCTTGAAGTCAGTGATGCGGTCATCGACAAATCGAGCAGTACACCCGCGAGCATGCGGTCCTTGTCATCGAGACTTACGGCCCCGGCGCCACCGATCAAGTCGGAACGGTTTTCACTGTCCGCCAGCCAGCGTGCTGTTTCGGAGGTCGCGCCGCGTTCCGACAGGGCAAACACCGAAGCGCCGAAGGCCGCCGAAGAAGGCGCCGCGTCGGCATGAATGGACACGAACAGATCAGCACCTTTGGCGCGGGCAATTTCCGTGCGCTTACGCAGCGGGATGAAGTAGTCGCCCGTACGGGTCAGCTCGGCGCGGTAGCCCTTTTCGCCGTTGATCTGGCGCTGAAGCTCCTTGGCAATCGCGAGCACGACGTTCTTTTCTTTCTCACCGCGACCGCCGGACGCACCCGGATCTTCTCCGCCGTGACCGGCATCGATGACGACAACGATGTCGCGCTTGCCATTTGGCACAGGGGTAAGCTTGATTTCAGGCTTGGACGGGCTGACCGGCACCACTGCGGGCGTCGCAGGCGCGGTGGTGGCCGGGGTATCGGCAACCGACGGCGGCGGATTGGCATCGGCGGCGTTGTCGTACAGGTCGACCACCAGACGGTTGCCGTATTGCTGGTTCGGCGCGAGGGTGAAGCTCTTCGGCGTCACGGCCTTCTTCAGGTCGATGACCACGCGCAGGTCGTCAGGCGTGCGTTGCGCCGAGCGCATGCTGGTGATCGGCGTGTTGGCCGTCGGCACGTTCAGCGGCCCACCCAGGGTGGCGCCGTTGATGTCGATGACCAGACGATCAGGGGACTGCAGCGTGAAGACACTGTGCTGAACAGGGCCAGACAGGTCGAAAACCAGCCGCGTGTTATCCGGGGCACGCCATAAGCGGACACTTCGTACCTGTGAAGCGGCCAACGCGTCGACAGCCAGTGTCGCCAGCAGCAGTCCAATCACAGTAACCAGCGCGCGCATGCGCATACCAAACCCCATATCTATTGAATGTCTATTTAAACGAAGGCGCCAAAGCGGCACACCACATCTCGCCACGCGAGCTTTTTGGGCTCAGCGTCAACGCTCGACCTTCGTCGAGCGGCCTTATGGTAATGATCAGGTCAGGCTTTGGCAAAAAGCCTGCACCAAGATTGGGCCATTCGATAAGACAAAGGGCATCGCCTTCGAAATAGTCCCGGATGCCGAGGAATTCTAGCTCTTCTGGATCAACAAGTCGGTAGAGATCAAAGTGATACGCGCGGTTTCTCCCAATTTCGTAAGGTTCTACCAGCGTAAACGTCGGACTTTTTACCGCGCCGGTATGCCCCAGGCCGCGAATGATCCCTCGGGACAGCGTGGTCTTGCCCGCCCCCAGATCGCCCTTCAGAAAAATAATCCCATTGCTTTCAGTCACTTGGGCAATACGTGCGCCGAAGTGGGTCATGGCCTCTTCACCCATGAGCGCCAGGGTTAACTCAGACACGGTTGGTGCTCCTCCAGAAGCTGGCGAATAACAGGAATCAGATCAGCGGCAGCCAGCCCTCGCCCGCCGGCGCCGCATAACTCACCAGCGAAGGCGTGCAGCCAGACGCCCAGACAAGCAGCGTCATAGGCGCTCATCTTTTGCGCCATCAGCGCGCCGATGACACCGGACAAGACATCGCCCAGCCCGCCGGTCGCCATCGCCGGATGGCCGTGATCGGCCAGTGAGAGGTCACCTGCCGGGTTGGCGATCAGGCTGCCGCTGCCTTTTAAAACGCATACAGCATTGAATTTCTTGGCCAGCGCACGCGCCGCAGCCGGACGATCGGCTTGAATGTGTTTCGTGTCGGCGCCCAGCAGACGCGCGGCTTCGCCAGGATGCGGGGTGATCACGCTGCCCTCGGGCAATTGCACGGCACCGGTCGCCAGCTCGTTCAGCGCGTCGGCATCCCAGACCTGCGGCAACGGCGCGTTCGCGGCCGCAGACAACAGGCTTTTTCCCCAACTGTGCTGGCCGAGCCCCGGACCCACCACCAGCACCGACGCAGGCTCAATCAAGGCGAGGAGCTGGTTGGCCGAGCTGATGCCGGCGCTCATCACTTCAGGGAATCGCGTCAGCGCGGCGCTGATATGTTCCGGCCGCGTGGCCAGCGTGACCATCCCGGCGCCGGTGCGCAGCGTGCTTTCGGTGGCGAGCAATGCTGCGCCGCCGAAACCTCGATCGCCGCCCACCACCAGCACGCGACCAAACATGCCCTTGTGTGCGATGCGTGAGCGAGGCGCCAGGGTGGGCAGATTGAAGGTGTCCAGCCGTTTGACGCTGACGGGGGTTTGCCGAATGATCTCGGCGTCGGCCTGCAAGTCATCGAACACCAGCTCGCCGACCATCTCGGGCGCATCGCCAGTGAACAGCCCGACCTTGAGGCCAATGAAGGTGACGGTCAGATCGGCGCGGACGGCGACGCCCAGTGTTCGGCCGGTGTCGGCGCAGAGCCCTGAAGGGAGGTCGACGGCCACTACTGGCAATCCACTCTCGTTGATGGCTTCAATGGCCGCCGCGTAAGGATCGCGCACGTCCCCCGTCAGCCCTGTGCCCAGCAGCGCGTCGACAACGATGCCGGCCAGCGCCTGCTGTTGCCAGGGCTGAATATCGACCTTGGCGGCAACCGCTTCTTCATAAGCGGATCGAGCGTCGCCGCCCAGCGCTGCGCAGTCACCCACAGCCAGCACGTGAACGTGCCAGCCGGCACGCCGGGCCAGCGCAGCCACGAGGTAGCCGTCGCCGGCGTTGTTGCCGCGACCGGTCATCACTGTCAGCTGCCTGCCCTCGGGCCAGCGACGACGTATTGCCCGCCATGCAGCATGGGCAGCGCGCTGCATCAGCTCAAAGCCGGGCGTGCCGGCAGCAATCAGGCGTGCGTCGAGGTCGCGCACCTGAGCGGCGCTGTACAGTGCGTCGGGAAATGGGGGTTTGCTGTGCAACATGCGTCTTTGGGCTCCGATGTCTGGCAGAATTATACGCACCTGCGCCCCGGTGTCCTCTTTGCATGTCCGCGATAACTGTAGACCCATCCACAGCTCCAGAGCCTCTAACGGCAGCCGGGCTGACCGACCTTGCCCAATCGATCAAGGGTTGGGGGCGCGAGCTTGGCTTTCAGCAAGTCGGAATCTCGGGGCTGGACCTGGCCGAGCACGAGCAGCACCTGGAGCGCTGGCTCGACGCCGGGTACCACGGCGAGATGGACTATATGGCAGCGCATGGCAGCAAACGTTCGCATCCGGACGAGTTGGTGCCGGGAACGCTGCGCGTGGTGTCGCTGCGCATGGACTATCTGCCCGGCGATACGCAGATGGCTCAGTTGCTGGGTCAGCCCGAGAAAGCCTACGTCTCGCGGTACGCACTGGGCCGTGATTATCACAAGCTGATCCGCAAGCGCGTGCAGCAACTGGCGGAGCGCATTCAACAGGCGATCGGGCCATTCGGGTTTCGCGCGTTCGTCGACAGCGCGCCGGTGCTGGAGAAGGCCATTGCCGAGCAGGCCGGGCTGGGCTGGATCGGCAAGAACACTCTGGTGCTCAATCGCAAGGCCGGCAGTTATTTCTTTCTCAGCGAGCTGTTCGTCGACCTGCCGCTGCCGGTAGACGCCCCACACGCCACCGAGCATTGCGGGCGCTGCACGGCCTGCCTGGACGTGTGTCCGACCAACGCCTTCGTCGGACCCTACGTGCTGGATGCGCGAAAGTGTATTTCCTACCTGACCATCGAGCTGAAGACGTCGATCCCCGAAGACTTGCGTGCGTTGATCGGCAATCGAGTGTTCGGCTGCGATGACTGCCAGATCGTCTGCCCGTGGAATCGCTTCGCACGGCCGACCGATCAAACGGACTTCAAACCCCGCCACGGCCTTGATAACGCCGAATTGACCACGCTGTTTTTGTGGGATGAGACCACCTTCCTGAGCAACACCGAAGGCTCACCGTTGCGGCGCGCCGGGTATGAGCGGTGGTTGAGAAATCTGGCCGTGGGGCTGGGTAACGCGCCGTCTACCATCCCCGTGATCGAAGCGCTGAAAGCGCGGCGGGAGCATCCGTCAGAGATGGTGCGCGAGCATGTGGAATGGGCGTTGGGGCAGCATGAAGCCAGGGCCCCAGGGCGCTTGTTGTAATCACGCGCCGGTTCAGTGCCCGTCCTTGTAAACAAACTTCGGCATTTCCCAGCGAAACTTGATCGCCAGCAGCCGCAGCAACAGCCCACCAAACAGCGTGATCAGCGTGCCCTGCTCCACCGGCAATCCGGCGTACTGGCACAGCAAAAAGCACCACGCGGCGGCGAACGATACGCTGGCATACAGCTCGCGACGGAAGATCAGGGGGATGTCGTTGCAGAAAATATCCCGCAGGATTCCCCCAAACACGCCGGTGATCACCCCGCTCACGGCGGCGACGGTCATGCTCAAGCCCATGTCCAGCGCGGTCATGCAGCCGATCAGGGTAAACGCCACCAATCCCAGTGCATCGAGCACCAGAAACAGCGAGCGCAGATGGCGCATCAGCGGTGCGATGAAGATGGTCACCAGCGCTGCAATGCTGGTAAGGATCAGGTATTCCGGGTGCTTGACCCACGTCAGCGGATAATGCCCCAGCAGCACGTCGCGAACCGAACCGCCGCCCAGCGCCGTGATGCAGGCGATCAGCACCACACCGAACCAGTCCATGCCGCGACGGCCTGCGGACAGCGCGCCGGTCATGGCTTCGGCCGTAATGGCGATCAGGTAGAGCATCAACAACATGGCGGCAGTCCCTGCGAGAAAGGGGCGCAGTCTAACCACTCGACCGGGGCACCAAAAGAGAGCGTTTGGTTTAGCGCTATCTCCAGGCGACTGCGATTGGCCGCCGGCGCCCTGCTGTCACGACTTGATGAAGTGCTCGCGGTAGAAACGCAGCTCGGCGATCGACTCACGAATGTCATCCAGCGCCAGGTGGGTGCTGCCCTTCTTGAACTTGAGGTCAGGCGACCAGCGCGCGGCCAGTTCCTTGAGGGTCGAGACGTCGAGGTTGCGGTAGTGAAAATAGTTTTCCAGCGTCGGCATGCGCTTGTACAGGAAGCGACGGTCCTGGCAGATGCTGTTGCCGCAGATGGGCGAACTGCGCTCGGGCACCCACTGCTTGATGAACTCAAGCGTCATGGCCTCGGCTTCGTCGTTGGAGATTTTGCTTTCGCGCACGCGCTGAGTCAGGCCGGAACCGCCGTGCTGGCGGGTGTTCCATTCGTCCATGCCGTTCAGCAGCTCATCGCTCTGATGCACCGCGATGACCGGGCCTTCGGCCAGGGTGTTGAGCTCGCTGTCAGTGATGATGGTTGCCATCTCGATGATGACGTCGTTATCAGGGTCCAGACCGGTCATTTCCAGGTCGATCCAGATAAGATTCTGTTTGTTCTGCATATGTCGGCTCCTCAGCGTTGGCGCGCAGTTTAGCCCACCCGGGCGTGCTAGACTCGCCCGCGCTTTATCAAATCAGCACCTTTATGCGTCTTCAAACGGAACACTGAACACCCATGGCCAAACGCCAACTCAACCGCCGCCAGAACTGGCGCATCGAAAAGATTCAGGGCGAACGCGCCGCGCGTGCCGCCAAACGTGAATCAACCGCTCTCGAAACGCTGGAAGGCGGCGATCTCGGTCCCGAGCAAACGGGCCTTGTCATCGCGCACTTTGGCGTGCAGGTAGAAGTCGAAGCGCAGGACGGCGAGCTGCAGGGTCAGGTTTTCCGCTGTCACTTGCGCGCCAACCTGCCGGCGCTGGTCACCGGCGACCGCGTCGTGTGGCGCGCGGGTAATCAGGGCATCGGCGTCATCGTTGCGCAGTTGCCCCGCGATACAGAACTGAGCCGCCCGGACAGCCGGGGCCAGCTCAAGCCGGTCGCCGCCAACGTTGACTTGATCGTCATCGTTTTCGCACCGATGCCCGAACCCCATGCCAATCTGATCGACCGCTACCTGGTGGCCGCTGAGCATGCGGGGATTCGCCCGTTGTTGCTGTTGAACAAGTTTGACTTGATCGACGATCAGAACGCCCCGGCGCTCAATGCGCTGCTGGCCGTTTATCGCACGCTGGGTTACCCGGTGCTGGAAGTGTCGGCCCACCACGGCGACGGCATGCAGCAATTGCAGGACCAGCTGGATGGCCACATCAGTGTGTTCGTCGGCCAGTCTGGCGTCGGCAAATCCTCGCTGGTCAACAGCCTGCTGCCGGAAGTCGGCACCCGCGTCGGGCCGTTGTCGGAGTATTCGGGCCAAGGCACGCACACCACGACCACCGCGCGCCTGTTCCACTTCCCGCGCGGCGGCGACCTGATCGACTCACCGGGCATTCGTGAATTCGGCCTGGGCCACGTCAGCCGTGCCGACGTCGAAGCGGGCTTCATCGAGTTCAACGATCTGCTCGGCCGATGCCGCTTCCGCGACTGCAAACACGACCGCGAACCCGGTTGTGCGTTGTTGCAGGGCCTTGCAGACGGCCGCGTGCAGCAACAGCGCATGAACAGCTATCGCTCGATCATCGCCAGCTTGCCGGAAAGCAGTTATTGATTCAGCGGTAGCGGTCAATTCGATTTAGGCCTTCACGGCTGAAGCCGGTCCTACTGACTGCGATCCCAGCGCTTGAACTGCGCAAACAAAAACGCCGCGATCATCGCGGCGTTTTTGCGTCTGCAACCCAGGTATCAGTTCTTGGTTTCGTCGATCTTCAGCTGGCCCTGATCGAAGATGTTCAGCTTCTGCCGAATCTCGTGGGGTTGGGCATAAGCCTGGGGATCAACTGCCGGTGTGGAATTCGACGCCCCCGGCTGATTGGCCGGTGCGGTAGCGCCAGGTGCCGGCAATGGCGCAGCGGCTCCAGGCGCATCCGGGGTTTGCGGTGCTTCGCCTGAATTCTGCGCGCCTTCGATCCGCTGCTGGGCTTTCTTGGTCATCACCACAATGTCGATGCGACGGTTGATCGGATTTTGCGGGTGCTCTTTGTCGTACAGGGCCGAAGACGCATAACCCACCACGCGCGCCACCTGCTGATCCGGATACCCACCCGCGAGCAGCGCACGACGAGCAGCGTTCGCTCGACCGGACGACAGCTCCCAGTTGCCGAAGCCGTTGTTGCCGACAAAAGGGGTCGCGTCGGTGTGACCACTGATGCTGACTTTGTTCGGCACCGCTTTGATGGTGTCGGCCATGGCCAGCAGGATGTCTTCGAAATACGGTTTTAACTTCGCACTGCCGATGTCGAACATCGGGCGGTTTTCGGCGTCCGTGATCTGGATACGCAAGCCGTCCTGGGTGATCTCGAACAGAATCTGGTCCTTGAACTTCGCCAGCTGCGGATTCTCGTTGATCTTGTTCTGCAACTCTTGCAGCAACATTTCCAGACGGTCCTGCTCGACCTGCTCGGCGGCGGCGTCCTGCTGATCCGCGTCGACCGGCACACGATCCGGCGAAGGCGTGGATTGCACCTCCGGGTTCAGCGTCTGGTCCGGGGACATTTCCGGCGAACCGCCCAGGTCAATGACATAGGGCGAGCCGCTGTCGGAAAACCCGACCGGGTCCTTGAAGTAACCGGCGATGGCGAGCAGTTGCTCCGGCGTGGCAGACGACATCAGCCACAGCACCAGGAAGAACGCCATCATCGCCGTCGCGAAGTCGGCAAATGCGATTTTCCAGGCGCCGCCGTGATGCCCTCCGCCATAGCGCTTGACGCGCTTTATGATGATCGGCTGATTATTTTCCATGGATCAACGACCGCGGACAGCTTGTTCCAGCTCGCTGAAGCTGGGGCGATGGGCCGGATACAGAACCTTGCGACCGAACTCCACGGCCAGCGAAGGCGGCACGCCGGACGCGGACGCTACGAGGGAAGCTTTGATCGATTCATAGACGTTCATTTCTTCCTTGGCATCGTGGGCCAGGGAAGTGGCCAACGGGCCGAAGAAACCGTACGCCGCGAGAATACCGAAGAAGGTACCGACCAGCGCCGCGCCGACGTGCATGCCGATCGCCGCTTTGTCGCCGGAGCCCAGGGAGGCCATGGTCACCACGATACCCAGTACCGCAGCAACGATACCGAAACCTGGCATGGCATCGGCGACACCGGTCACGGCGTGGGAAGGATGCTCGAGCTCTTCTTTCATGCTCAGCAATTCCATGTCGAACAAGCCTTCCAACTCGTGGGGCGCCATGTTGCCGGAAGACATGATGCGCAGGTAATCGCAGATGAAAGCGATCATGCGGGTGTCTTTGAGCACGCCAGGGTATTTGGCGAAAATGGGGCTGTTCTCAGGCTCCTCGATGTCGCCTTCGATGGCCATCATGCCTTCGCGACGGCTCTTGTTGAGGATCTCGTAGACCAGGCCCAGCACTTCGAGGTAGTAGCCATGGGTGAACCGGGTGCTGAACATCTTCAAGGACTTCTTGATGACCAGCATGGTCATATAGCCCGGGTTGGCTTGCAGGAATGCACCCAGCGCCGCACCGCCGATGATCATGACCTCGAAAGGCTGGATCAACGCTGCGATCTGACCGTGGGACAGTACGTATCCGCCGAGAACGCTCGCGAAAACGACGATGATGCCGATAATTTTTGCCATAGGTAGAAAATACTTACTGAGTCGGGTTCATGGTCATTGTGCGAGAAGCGCTTGAAACTCTTGTCCTGCTTATCGGCATGAATGCGCCAGACTATAGTCAGATCACAGGAAAATGCTGACCGGTGCGTCGCAACGGACGTTGCGCCACGAGGGCCAGCATGATGCCAGTATCCGACATCGATCTAACCTCCCAGCCGTACGGGTGTTGTGAATGCAATCAGATAAAGCTTCTTCGCTACCTGTCCCGCGCACCCTGGATCAATGGATAAAACAACTCGACGGCATCGCCCTGCCGGTGCCCGGGGTGGCGCATCAGCGCGTGCAGGCAGCATTGACCGACAGTCGCCGCTCGCTGCGCGATATTGCCGATCTCATGCAGGACAGCCCGGCGCTGGTGCTCAACGTTTTGCGTGACGCCAACCTGCACAGCCCCGCCACCGCCCAGCCTGCGGAGAGCCTTGAAGTCGCCATCAACCGATTGGGCCTGGCGCGCACCGAAGCGCTGTTGGCGCGACTGCCCAGTGTCGATGCACGGGATATCCCGGTGGCGCTCCGTCAGCTACAGCTGATCAGTCAGCACGCCATGCAGCAGGCTTACGGCCTGTTCGCCAACCAACTGGCCCGGCTGTGGCAGGACATCCATCTCGGCAGCCTGCTGTTTCTGTCGCCGCTCTGGCCGATGGCGCTGGCGCACCCCACATTGCTGGAAGCGTGGGAGTTGCGGGTTATCCACAAGGGTGAGTGCGCGAAGACTGTGGAAAACACGCTGTTTGGCGTGCGGCTGGTGGATTTGTGTCTGGGGCTGGCACAGCATTGGCGCCTGCCGATCTGGGTGACCCAGGGTTACGAACTGCTGACCTCACAGCAACGCAATCTGGTAAGCGTGCTGCGCATCGCCCACAGCAACAACGACCCACTCAAGCAGCAACAGCAACTCGACGCCGATCTGCCGCTGCGGCGCTGGCTTAACCAGCCCGCCAATACAATTCTGCTAGCCAACGGCCTCGCGCTGTCGGCGCACCAGGCCTGGGACACGCCGCACAGCCTGCGCTGGCAGCTATTGACCAGCCTGTACCTGCAGCAGCCACTCGACGAGCTTCAGCAGCAGGTTCATCAGAACGCGGCGGCCAGCGCTCGCCAGCATTCCGGCCCGGATATCTGGCACCCCGCGCAGGCGTTGCTCTGGCCGTGGCATGCGCGAAGGATACATAAAGGCTTGCTGCCCGCCCCGCCACCCTCGCCCGACGCCCTGCAACTGTGGCGCAAGCACTGCGCGGATCTGTTGAAAGAGCCCGGCATTTTCATCAACGCGATACACCTGACCACCTGCGCCCGGGACGCTCTGGTGGCGGCGGGCATGCAGCGGGTGGTGTTGCTGATGACCGATCGCAAGACCGACAGCCTGCGTGTGCATCAGATTGCGGGTGTGGACAAGTCGGCCGCGGCGTTGCTGGTGCCTTACAAAGACAGCACCGTGCTGCAACGCCTGCTCGCTCAGCCCACGCAATTACGCCTGACGCCGGCCAACAACGCTCAGTTTTCGGCGCTGCTGCCGCCACAACTGCGCAATTTGTTCAGCGGCGAGAACCTGCTGATCCGCTCACTGGCCAGCAACGGACGCGTGGTGATGATGGTGATGGCCGATCAGGGCGGTGGCCCGTTTTCCGAGATGTCCGTCCAGGCTTTCGGAAAAACCGGTCAGTGCATCGAGAAAGCGCTTACTGCCTTTAGCCATCGCAATGGCTGACGGCTGAGCTACAATTCGCAACCTTTTCGCGATCCGGAGACGCTAGATGTCTGCCTTTTCAAGCTTGCCGCTGGTCATCGAGCCCGCCGACCTGCAAGCACGCCTCAGCGCGCCAGAGCTCATTCTGGTCGACCTGACCAGCCCGGCCCGCTATGAGGCCGGGCATATCCCGGGAGCACGATTCGTCGATCCGAAGCGTACGCAACTGGGCCTGCCACCAGCGCCGGGGCTGCTGCCCTCGCACACGCAACTGGCAGCGCTGTTCGGCGAACTGGGCCACAACCCCAACGCGGTATACGTGGTGTATGACGACGAAGGCGGCGGCTGGGCCGGCCGGTTCATCTGGCTGCTCGACGTCATCGGACACAAAAAGTATCACTATATCGACGGTGGCCTGCTCGCCTGGCAAGCCGAAGGCCTGCCGCTGTCGACCGAGGTGCCGAAAGCCGTCGGCGGTCCGGTTTCGCTGACCCTGCACGACGAGCCCACGGCCACCCGCGAATACCTGCAAAGCCGCCTGGGCGCTGCTGACCTGGCGATCTGGGACGCGCGCGCGCCGACCGAGTACTCCGGCGAAAAAGTCGTCGCTGCGAAGGGAGGTCACATTCCCGGCGCCGTGAACTTCGAATGGACCGCCGGCATGGATCAGGCGCGCCACCTGCGCATCCGCAAGGACATGCCGAAGATCCTTGAAGACTTGGGCATCACTCCGGAGAAAGAAATCATTACCCACTGCCAGACCCATCATCGCTCGGGCTTCACCTATCTGGTGGCCAAGGCGCTGGGTTACCCGAGGGTCAAGGGCTACGCCGGCTCCTGGGGCGAATGGGGCAACCATCCGGACACCCCGGTCGAGACATAAAATCGGCGCCCCGTGTGGAGTCGACCCGTATTCCCCTTTTCAAACGTTAGGAATCTTGATGAAACAGCGTCTGTTTATCCTTTTCCAGTATCTGCTTCCCCACCATCTGCTGTCGCAACTGGCAGGCTGTGTGGCCGAATGCCGCGTGCGCTGGTTCAAAAATGCCTTCACTCAATGGTTCGCGCGCCGCTATCAGGTCGACATGTCCCAGGCTCAGGTCGAGGACATCACCGGGTATCAGCACTTCAATGACTTCTTCACCCGCGCCCTCAAGCCGGGCGCGCGTCCATTGGACTCAACCCCGGGCGCGATTCTTTCCCCTGCCGACGGCGCGGTCAGTCAACTGGGCCCAATCGAACACGGCCGGATTTTCCAGGCCAAAGGCCACAGCTACAGCGTGCTTGAACTGCTGGGCGGCGATGCGCGCCTGTCCGCGCCGTTCATGGGTGGCGAGTTCGCGACCGTTTACCTGTCGCCGAAGGACTATCACCGCGTTCACATGCCGCTCGCCGGCACCCTGCGCGAAATGGTTTACGTACCGGGCCGGCTGTTCTCGGTGAACCAGACGACGGCGGAAAACGTGCCGGAGCTGTTCGCCCGTAACGAGCGCGTTGTTTGCCTCTTCGATACCGAGCGCGGTCCGATGGCCGTCGTGCTGGTGGGCGCCATGATCGTCGCCTCGATCGAAACCGTCTGGGCAGGTCTGGTGACGCCGCCCAAGCGCGAGCTCAAGACTTTCCGTTACGACGAAGCCGCGCGCGCCCCCATTCATCTGGAAAAAGGCGCCGAGCTGGGTCGGTTCAAGCTGGGCTCCACGGCCATCGTGCTGTTTGGCCCAAATCAGGTGAAATGGTCCGAACTGCTGGCGGCCGGTTCGCCGGTGCAAATGGGTCAGGGCCTCGCTTTGCCATTGCAGGCCTGATTCTTGCGTAAGCTAGTCCCCTGAGAGCGTGATGCTGTTTTTCTGGCGCTAACGGCACCAAGGCGTCGCGCAGCATTACGCTTCGTCAGGGATGGTTGAGCCAGGCCGCATGACCCTGGGCCCAGGCTGCGACGTTGCAGGATGCTGCTAGAGTCCAGTTGTCAGCGCTTTAGGAAACGTCGCTTTCAATGGACGTAAACGTGCTCTTTTCGCCCGGCGAGGGTGCTTGCCCCGGAGTTGGACGCCGCCGTTCAGGCCTGTAGTTGTCGGAGTTTTCCTGTCACATGAGTAATTTAAGTCTCCCACTGTTGTTGCGCGCACCTGTGCCGACGCAGTCGAGCCTGTCGTTCTGTGACGCGACGCCCAAAGACATGAAGCGCTGGATCGCCACCCTGCCCAAGGCCAATCTCGGCGAAATGGCGCGCCAGCTCTATCAGGGGCTGGGCGAGCTGAACCAGTTGCTCACCCCAAGCGACAACCGCATGCAGCTCCTCGAATTGCTTCGCCCGGAAGTCTTTTTCGTGTGCAAGCATCTGGAGCGTCACTTCCTGAACCAGTCGGTTGTTCTCGAAGAGCGTCCGCGCAAGGTTGCCAACCTGTGCCAGGCCCTGCAAAACCACTTGGCCATTGGTTACAAACAGATCATCGCGCGGGTCGCGGTCAAGCTCGGAAAAGACCGCATCGGCCTGCTGACCACCGCCCTTCAGCGTGCGCTCAGCTGCCTGAACGGCCCGCTTATCCGCGCCAACCAACTTTACTGCCCGGTGCAGGACGGCTTGTGGCTGGAGATGCATCAGATTTATCAGATCGCCCGCCAGCATCAATTGCAGAACGTGCCGGTTGCCGACAGCCTCGCCCACAACACTCAGGCGATGAGCGTTGAACAGACATACATCGTTGCGCTGCTGATGGGGTGTTCGCGCTGCAATCAGATGCGCCAGCACAACATCGGCAAACTCGCCGAAGCGCTGGATGCGTGGAGCGCGATGGTCACCCTGCAGCAGCCGCTGGACAGCAACAGCCTGTACGCGGTGTCTCCAGGTACGGACACAGCGCCACGCTATGCCGCGCTGTACGACGAAGATCAGCGGCCAAATTTGCTCGGCATCGACCCCCGTGGTTTGTCGGCTGCCCTGGAGCGCTACACCGAAACACCGGTTGAAGAACGTTCGAAGTCAGCCCTGAAAGTGCCGGCGGGTTTGTCCATCGACGTCCTGCAGCACCTGGCAGCCGCGTGGGGCGACGTGTCGGAACGTGCGTTTCAGCGCACCCCGGGGCAAGGCACCCTGACCGTCTGCGTGGGCATGAGCGCTCTGCATTATTACGTCGGCGGTCAGCAGTCCTTCAGCGACCTGCTGCAAATGTCGACGCTGTCCAGAGTCGTCGACTACACGCTGCAGCCTTTGAAGCCGGTCAAGCATGATCCGTGGGCGCAGACTGCAGACGCGCAACGCGATGGCACCTCGAACAGCATGCTGCCGTTCGAGGAAATCGAATACAAACGTGACGACGCTGAAACCAATGCGGCGTCCGACGGGCAAAAGAGCTTCCCTACTTACGCGCTGCACATTGTCAATCACAGCCCGGGCGGCTACTGCCTGGCCTGGCCGAAAGAAGTGCCGGACCAGTTGCAGGCCGGCGAGATGATTGGCATCCAGGACCACGGTCACGGCTGGAGCATCGCAGTGGTGCGCTGGGTGCGGCAGGTTCGTGGCGGTGGCATGCAGATGGGCGTGGAACTGATTGCGCCCTTTGCCCAGGCGTGCGGCATGCAGCTCACGCGCGCCGAACAGAGCAGTCAGTTTCTGCGCGCCCTGCTGCTGCCGGAAGTTCGTGCGATTGACGTACCCGCGACGGTCATCGCTCCGCGCCTGCCGTTCGAGGACGGTTCCAAGGTGCTGATCAATACCAGCGGCGAACAGCGACGCGCGAGCCTGAGCAATCGTCGGGCGACGACGGGCAGCTACAACCAGTTTGAATATCAGATTCTTGAAGGACCGAAAAAGGCCGCGACGCCAGACGACGACGGCCCGGAGCAGGAATTCGACTCGCTGTGGACAGTGCTCTGAGCCATCGAGGCATCCGTTGCAGATGCCTCAACGTCCATGCGTGTTAAGCGCTGCGCCCTTCCCGGTCGCGGAACCCCAGCAAATACAGCACGCCATCCAGTCCCAGCGTCGAGATGGCCTGCTTCGCCGACTGCTTGACCAGCGGCTTGGCGCGGAACGCCACACCCAGGCCGGCGATGGCGAGCATCGGCAAGTCGTTGGCGCCGTCGCCCACTGCAATGGTCTGCTCCAGACTCAACCCTTCCTTGCTGGCGAGTTCGCGCAGCAGATCAGCCTTGCGTTGGGCGTCGACGATTGGCTCGATCGCGTTACCCGTGCACTTGCCGTCCACCACTTCCAGCTCATTGGCAAAGATGTAGTCAATGCCCAGTTTGGCCTGCAGCTGACGCGCAAAATACGTAAAGCCGCCCGACAGGATCGCCGTCTTGTAGCCCAGCCGCTTGAGTTCGGCAAACAGCGTTTCAGCGCCTTCCGTCAAACGCAGCGAAGCGCCGATCTCATCCAGCACCTTCACATCCAGGCCTTGAAGCAGCGCAAGCCGCTCTTTGAAGCTGGCGCGGAAGTCCAGTTCGCCACGCATGGCGCGCTCGGTGATCTCCGACACGCGCTCGCCGACGCCGTGGGCTTTGGCCAATTCGTCGATGACCTCGGCTTCGATCAGCGTGGAGTCCATGTCGAACACCGCCAGACGACGGTTGCGGCGGAACAGTGAGTCCTGCTGGAACGCGATATCGACGTTCAGCTCCTGGGCAACATGGAGGAATTCAGCCTGCATCTGCTGAGGATCGACCGGCTCGCCGCGCACGGAAAACTCGATGCAGCCTTTACTCTTCTCGGTGGGCATGTCGAGCGGCATGCGCCCGGAAAGGCGATCGATGCGGTCGATGTTCAAGCCATATTTGGCAGTGATCGCACTGACCGTTTGCAGCTGCTCGGCGGTGACCTTGCGCGTCAACAGCGTCACGATGTGCCGCGCCTTGCCCTGACCGTCGACCCAGTGCTGATAGTCAGCTTCGGACACGTCAGTGAAACGCACGTGCTGCCCCAACTGGTCGACTGTCGCCTGCACGTTCTGGCGCACGGCCGCGCCTGCTTCTGTGTCGGGAATCTCGACCAGAAGGCCGAACGACAGCGCGTCGTGAATCACCGCCTGACCGATGTCGAGAATGTTCACGCCGCCTTGGGCCAGCACACCGGTGATGGCCGCAGTGAGGCCCGGACGGTCTTCACCGGTGATGTTTATCAGGACGATTTCGCGCAAGGCGCACCCCCGCAGTTGAAAAAAACCGCATTCTACGCACTTTCAGTGACCGCCGGGCACAGCCAGCGCTTTGCCGCCACAGGGTCGCTCGCTATACTGCGCCCCAACTTCACCAAGAGAGCCGTGCTCAGTGAACCGGCCCACGCCTGTAAAAACCGATAATTTCTTCGTGCTGATCTTCCGGGCATTGCGTCATCGACGTGTACCGATTGCTTTGCGTATCGCCAGCCACAACGTGATCCTCGTCGCGCTGGCTCTGGTGATCTACGCCTGCGTCATGGGTTTGCAATTCAAGCAAGCCATGCACGAGCAGGCTGACGCACTGGGGCAAGCCCTGACCACGCAGACCGCCACGTCCGCCACCGAACTGCTGGTGTCCAACGACATCCTCAGCCTCAATGTGCTGCTGGGCAACCTGGTGAAAAACCCGCTGGTTGCCCACGCGGCTATTTATAGCCCCGACAACCGCATTCTTGCCGAAGCCGGGCAGCGTCCGAAAAACGGCTTGCTGGGCGAGGCGGAAGGTCTCTACGAGATCAAGATCACCTTTCAGGACGTGGTCGCCGGCACGCTGCGCATCAGCCTGGACATGGCCCAGTTCCAACAGCCGCTGACCATCAGCTTGCAGAGCATGGCGATTCTGGCCGGTATCCTGCTGGCACTCGCGTTGGCCTTGAGCCTGCGCCTTGGGCGGCATATTTCCACGCCAATGCTGCAACTGCGCATGTGGTTGCGCTACATCGATCCGTACACGCCGGCCACTGATCGTCAGGATGAGATCGGCGATCTGGCGCGTCAGTTGAAGACTTCGTACGCGCCGCCAGAACCGGAACCGGCGCCCATTCCCGAGCCTGCACAGGTCGAGGACGAGGAAGACGCTTCGCCGGAGTTCGACAGCAGCGACCTGAGCGACCCTGACTTCGACGACACACCCAAACCACGCGCCACAGTGATTCCGGCACGACGTATCGCTGCCGAGGAAGATGAAGAAGATGAGGAGGATCCGTTTGCGGACCTTCGTGATCACTCTCCCACCACGCCAAAACCCGCCTCGCGCCCGATCCTTCCGGTCGTACCGTCGCAACCGCAATACAGCGCCGTGCTGGCGGTACAGCTGGGATCACAGGAGCAGCTGCGCCGTCTGCCGCGAACGCGCCTGACCGAGCTGCTCGAGCGCTACCGAGACTGCATCGATCAGGCCGCTTCGCTCTACGACAGCGAGCTGCACACCCTGAACGACGGCAGTTCGCTGATGGTTTTCAGCACCCAGGACAGCGGCGATGACTACCTGACCAATGCGATCTGCTGCGGCGAGTTGCTGCGTGCGTTGAGCCATGCGTTGCAGATCGAAGTCGCCGACAGCGGCATTACCCTGCAACTGCAGCTGGGCCTGACACTGGGCGAAGGCCTGCATGGCATGAACCAGATCGATCTGCTGCTGACCGAAACCGCGCAGGACGCCTTGGCGCTGTCGCAGCACAGCCGCAATCTGCTGCTGGTGGAGCGCAAGATCAGCGAAGACCCGACCATCCGCCAGCGTGCGCGTATTCGCCCGATTGCGAGCCCTGAAGGTGCCAGCTGTGTGGAGCGTCTGATGGAGCCGTATCCATCGATGCTGGAGCGCCAACTGGCGCGCATGCACGAGGCACGCAAGGTCTAAGCGTCACCCACAAAAAAGCCCGCATCGCTGCGGGCTTTTTTGTGGCCGTCACTCTCAGAAGCGGAACACTTCCAGATCGGTGCGGATGGGTGATGCCATCGGGATCTTCGGCTTGTCCTGATCAGTGCGGGTTTTCGCCGGCGCTGAGGCCTTTTTGGGCACGTCCGCCACATAGGGCTGACTCGCGATGGGCTTGACCGCGACACTCAGCTTGTCCGCCAGGCGCTGCAGCAAAATCCCTTGAGCCTTGACCTGCGCAGCTGATGAGCCTGCATGGGGCTCTTCCAGGTGAACCAGCTTGCTGTCGCGCACATTGCCGCGGCGGTCGAGCAAGCGCCACTGGGCATCCAGTACCGCCGGCTGCTTCTCGCCGGAATCCAGACGGGTGATGGAAAGCACCACCTGCACATCGGGCGTGAAATTGGCCGCGGCAGGCGCCATCACTACGCGTTGGCTGTCGAGCTTCCAGGCCAGCTGGCGCAGAAGCAGTTGATCGATATCGGCAGACAGGCTGCCGGCCCAGCGACCGTCGGTGGAGGCCTTGAGGCTGCCATCCGGCTGACGCTGCAGTAATGTTTCACGCTGCAGATAGTCAGCAATCGCCACAGGGCCCAGCAAGACTGCGACCCCGTTGGTGTGTTTCGGTTGCCCAGGGTCGCCGCTGTCCAGCTGATAGAGCGACGTGGGCTGATGAACGCTGCAACCGGCCAAACCCAGAACGCCGGTCAACAACAGAACACAGGGAACACGTAGAAAATTCATCATCCCGTCCAAGTGAACGCCGTGTAACGCGTCCACGCTGTTGAATACTTTGAAAACATGAAGGCATTCCGCCATAGCGGCGCCGGAGGACGTCATATCATCCGTGAATATGCGCGTTGACTCCAGCGATTCTGCGTCGCTCTCGTGACGAAACGAAGAGCGACCGCCGAACCAACCGCCTTAGTCAGCGGTTTCCACCAATAGCGCATCGACGCGCTGGAATCCCCGCGGCAGCTTGTTGCCCCGTCGTCCGCGTTCGCCTTTGTAGTGCTCCAGATCGTCGGGCTTGAGCGACAGATTGCGCTTGCCCGCCTGCAGCACCAGCGTGGCGCCGTCCGGGACGACGGCTAGGTCGGTCACAAACTCTTCCCGACTGGCAACGCGCTCGCCCGGAATGCCAATGATCTTGTTGCCTTTGCCCTTGCCCAGTTGCGGCAGATCGCTGATTTTGAACACCAGCAAGCGACCTTCGGTGGTCACGGCGGCGAGCCAGTTGTGCTCACGATCCGGCACCGGACGCGGCAGGATCACCTTGGCCCCGGCCGGCAAGCTCAACAGCGCCTTGCCTGCTTTGTTCTTGGCCTGCAGGTCTTCACCCTTGACCACGAAACCGTAGCCGGCATCGGACGCAACCACGTACAGCGCGTCATCCTCGGGTAACAGCACGCATTCGAATGTCGCACCGGGCGGCGGCGTCAGACGCCCGGTCAGCGGTTCGCCTTGCCCACGGGCCGATGGCAAGGTGTGCGACGGCACCGAATAACTGCGACCCGTGGAGTCGATAAACACCGCAAACTGGTTGGAACGACCCGGCGCCAGGGCCTTGAAGCCATCCCCGGCCTTATAAGAGAGCCCGGTGGCATCGATTTCATGACCTTTGGCGGAACGAACCCAGCCTTTTTCCGACAACACGACCGTCACTTTCTCGTTCGGCAGCAGATCGTGTTCGGTCAGGGCTTTGGCTTCGGTGCGCTCGACGATAGGCGAACGACGGTCGTCGCCATAGGTTTGGGCATCCTTGATCAGCTCGGTGCGTACCAGTTTCTTCAGCCTGGCCTCGCTGCCCAACAGGGCTTTCAGCTTGGCTTGTTCCTTGAGCAATTCATCCTGCTCGGCACGCAACTTCATTTCTTCCAGTCGCGCCAACTGACGCAAACGGGTGTCGAGAATGTAATCGGCCTGGATTTCGCTCAGGGCGAAACGCGCGATCAGCGCGGCTTTCGGGTGCTCCTCGGTGCGGATGATGTGAATCACTTCATCCAGATTGAGGTAAGCGATCAACAAACCATCCAACAGGTGCAAGCGACGCTCAACCTTGTCGAGGCGGAATTGCAGGCGACGACGCACGGTCTGTAACCGGAACTCCAACCACTCGACCAGCAATGCGCGCAGGTTTTTCAGCTGCGGCTTGCCGTCCAGGCCAATGATGTTGATGTTGACCCTGTAGCTAGACTCCAGCTCGGTGGTCGCGAACAGGTGCTGCATCAGCGCATCGTGGTCGAAGTTCTTGCGGGCGCCCGGGATGATCACGATCCGGCACGGGTTTTCGTGGTCGGATTCGTCACGCAGGTCAGCGATCTGCGGCGCTTTGGACGGTTTGGCCTGCATCATCGCCGCGATCTGCTCCAGCACCTTGGCACCGGACACCTGATGCGGCAGCGCGGTAACGATGATGTCGCCGTCTTCGATGTGGTACACGGCGCGCATACGCACCGAGCCCTTGCCGGTTTCGTACATTTTCAGCAGGTCGGCGCGGGGCGTGATGATTTCCGCTTCGGTCGGGTAGTCCGGGCCCTGAATGTGCTCACAGAGCTGTTCGACCGTGGCTTTCGGCTCATCGAGCAACCGCACGCAGGCTGTCGCGACCTCCCGCAGGTTGTGCGGCGGTACGTCGGTGGCCATGCCGACAGCGATGCCGGTGGTGCCGTTGAGCAGAATGTTCGGCAAACGCGCTGGCAACACCAGCGGCTCGTCGAGGGTGCCGTCGAAATTCGGTCCCCAATCCGCCGTGCCCTGGCCCAATTCACTGAGCAGCACTTCGGAGTAACGGGACAGACGCGCTTCGGTGTAGCGCATGGCGGCGAACGACTTGGGATCGTCCGGCGCACCCCAGTTACCCTGGCCGTCGACGAGTGTGTAGCGATAGCTGAAGGGTTGCGCCATCAGCACCATGGCTTCGTAGCAGGCCGAGTCGCCGTGGGGGTGAAACTTGCCGAGCACGTCACCGACGGTACGCGCCGATTTTTTGTGCTTGGCGTCAGCGTCCAGGCCCAGCTCGCTCATCGCGTAGACGATGCGTCGCTGCACAGGCTTCAGGCCGTCGCCGATGTGCGGCAGCGCCCGGTCCATGATCACGTACATGGAATAGTTGAGATAGGCCTGTTCGGTGAAGTCAGCCAGCGATCGGCGTTCTACGCCATCCAGGCTGAGGTCAAGGGAGTCGCTCATGCGGGCCTCATCATTTTGTCGTCTGGCGCAGCAGCAATGTGCCGCCGCGCTGTGTGAATTCGAGTTGTTTCACGGCGCTCATGCCCAGCAGCACCTGTTCACCGTCCAGACCGGGCACCACCAGGGCGCGCACGTTGTTCAGGACGATGTCGCCAATCTGTAACCGTTGCAGCGTGGTCCGGAACGCGTCGGTGCGTCCGTTGGCCGTACTCACCTGCACGCGCTCGCCCCGCTCGAGGCGCAGCGCCTGCGCGACGTTCTCCGGCACGGCGACATTGGTTGCGCCGGTGTCGAGCATGAACTGCACGGAACGAGTATTGATCTGCCCGGTCATGACAAAATGGCCGTCACGATTGCCCACCAGCTTCACCTCGACATAGCCGTCTCCATGCTCGGAGGCGACGATGGTATTCGGATTTTCCTGACGCTGCTCCCACTCGCCAAAAAACCGAGTCGCCAGAAACAGCGCCGCCGCCCAGGCGATGATCAGCATCAGCCGCCCGGCGCGTTTGCCGGGGGGTGACGGGGTCAAGGCTTGCCGCTCCAGCCACCCTCGGGCGCGGCAAAGCGCCAGACGACGGGACGTTTTTCGCCATCGGCGCGGACACCGAAGTTGTTGTCGGTGCCGACCCAAGCGCCTTTTTCGTCGACGATCAGCGCTTCGGTCAGGCCGTATTTCTGGTCATACAGCCGGTTGGGCTGGAGCGCCTCTTTGGCGAACGACCAGCACGTTTCCAACTGACCTGTCGTCAAGGTCCGACGGCAGATTCGGTAAGCCGCGCGCTCCAGGGTGAACAGCTTGCCCTTGTACAGCGAGACGTCGGAAAAGTCCTTGGAGACGGCCTTGCCACCCAGCTCGGGCGGCAAAATATCGTTGCCGGACTCGACTCGCAGAATGCAGCTGGCGTCACAGGCCCAGCCGTCCTTGCCGAGCTTTGCGGTCAACAGGCCGCGCTTGTCACGCTCGGCGGCGAGCCATAGTTGATCGCCTGCCGGATTGACCGCGATCCCTTCGAATATGGCGTTGAAATGCTGCAGCATCCCGGCCGACTGCGCTTCTTCGACGACCTTCCTGGGCAGCTCCAGCCAGACCGGCGCACCGTCAACCGGCACTTTCAGCACGGCGGCGTAGGCTTCACTGACGAGGTAACGGTTGCCCGCTGCGTCGCAACTCACGCCTTCAAAATCCAGGTCGCCGCCACGGATCAGCGCCGAAGCCTTGGCCATGCCACGCAGGGTCGCAGACAGCCCGCTGTCCGGAATCGGTGGGATTTCCAGCGTCTGGGCCTTGGCTTTCCAGACCGTTGCCGAGGTGTCAAGGCTGTAAAGCAGGGTGTCGTCGCGGTCCGAAACGGTCCACAGCACGCCGTTGCAGGACGCGAGCCCGGACAGGTTGCCGCCGATCATGTCGTCCACCGGATGCTCTGACAGCAGCTTGAGCTCGGGCAATGGCGCGGCGAAAACGGGCGTGGCGATCAATAACAGCGCTGCAAACCAGCCCCGCATCAGACCAGCACCTCGGCCAGATTGCCTTTGGATTCGAGCCAGCTCTTGCGGTCGCCTGCGCGTTTCTTGGCCAGCAGCATGTCCATCATTTCCGACGTCGCCTCAAAGTCATCCAGGGTCAGCTGCACCAGTCGGCGGGTATTCGGGTCCATGGTGGTTTCGCGCAGCTGCGGCGGGTTCATTTCACCCAGGCCTTTGAATCGGGTGACCTGCGGCTTGCCGCGTTTCTTCTCAGCCACGAGCCGGTCGAGAATGCCGTCGCGCTCGGCTTCGTCCAGGGCGTAATAAATGTCTTTACCCAAGTCGATACGGTACAGCGGCGGCATGGCGACGTAGACGTGACCTGCATCCACCAGCGGGCGGAAATGCTGGACGAACAAGGCGCACAGCAGCGTGGCGATGTGCAGGCCGTCGGAGTCGGCGTCGGCGAGGATGCAGATTTTGCCGTAGCGCAGCTGGCTCATGTCCGCAGCGCCCGGATCAACCCCGATCGCCACGGCAATGTTGTGCACTTCCTGGCTGGCGAGCACTTCGCCGCCGTCGACTTCCCAAGTGTTCAGGATCTTCCCGCGCAACGGCAGGATGGCCTGAAATTCCTTGTCCCGGGCCTGTTTGGCGGAGCCGCCGGCGGAGTCACCCTCGACCAGAAACAGCTCGGAGCGCATCGGATCCTGCCCCGCGCAATCGGCCAGTTTGCCCGGCAGTGCAGGGCCTGAGGTGATGCGTTTGCGCTCGACCTTCTTGCTCGCTTTGAGACGACGACCGGCATTGTTGATCGCCAGTTCGGCCAGCTGCATTCCCATTTCCGGGTGCGCATTGAGCCACAGGCTGAAAGCATCCTTGACCACACCGGCAACAAACGCCGCCGCCTCACGGGACGACAGCCGCTCTTTGGTCTGGCCGGAGAATTGCGGCTCTTGCATCTTCATCGACAGCACGAAAGCGATGCGCTCCCAGACGTCTTCGGGTGCCAGCTTCACGCCGCGGGGCAGCAGATTACGGAACTCGCAGAAGTCACGCATCGCGTCCAGCAGGCCCTGCCGCAGGCCGTTAACGTGGGTGCCGCCCTGAGCCGTCGGAATCAGGTTGACGTAACTCTCCTGAACGCTGTCGCCGCCCTCGGGCAACCACAGCAGCGCCCAGTCGACAGCCTCTTTATTGCCTGCGAATGCGCCGCAGAACGGCTCGTCGGGCAGGCGCAGAAAGTCGGACACCGAATCCTGCAGGTACGAGCGCAGCCCATCCTCGTAATGCCACTCGACCTTCTCGCCAGTGCCTTTGTCCTCGAAGCTGACCAGCAGGCCCGGGCACAGAACGGCCTTGGCCTTGAGCACGTGCTTGAGGCGGCTGACAGAAAATTTCGGGGTGTCGAAGTATTTGGGGTCCGGCGCGAAATACACGCTGGTGCCGGTATTTCGCTTGCCAACGGTGCCAATCACCGCCAGTTCGCTGGCTTTATAGCCATCGGCAAAGGTCATTTCGTGTTCGTTGCCATCGCGCTTGACCCGTACCCGTACCTCGGTCGAGAGCGCGTTGACCACGGAAATCCCGACGCCGTGCAGGCCGCCGGAGAACTGGTAGTTCTTGTTGGAGAACTTGCCGCCGGCGTGGAGCTTGGTGAGGATCAGCTCGACGCCCGACACGCCTTCTTCGGGGTGGATGTCCACGGGCATGCCGCGACCATCGTCGGAGACTTCCAGCGAATTGTCGGCGTGCAGAATGACCTGCACGGACCGGGCGTGGCCTGCCAGCGCTTCGTCGACGCTGTTGTCGATGACTTCCTGCGCCAGGTGGTTGGGGCGTGAGGTGTCGGTGTACATGCCCGGCCGTTTGCGGACCGGGTCGAGGCCCGAGAGGACTTCGATGGCGTCTGCGTTATAAGAGCTAGCGCTGGGATTGGCCATGGGGTCTCGTCATCAAGTCGTTCATGAAATTTCGGAGTGCTACTGTTTTACAAGAATGTTTTTACAAGACTGTTCTACACGTGTGTCGCAGCGACGGCTCAGGTCAGAGCCCGCTCAGATCGACGCCCTGCAGCAGCGCTGGAGCGAACCCGGCGAAGCTCAACAGCGCTGGCATCTTTGCAGCGAAACCCTGAAACCCATGGTCGCCACCCGCTTCGATGCGCAATGCACAAGCCCGATAGAAACTTTGGGCGCGGCGGTAATCCAGCGTCTCGTCGCCCGTCTGCAGCCACACCTGAATACGCTGCGGGTCCTGCGGAGCAGGCACTTCCAGCTCGGCCAGCGCCTTCACGTGGTCGTGCGTCAGCTCCCAGCTCTCGCCGGTATAAAGGTTTTGTTGGGTGCCGAGAAAACCATCGAAGAGCTGATGCGGATTGACCGCCGGGTTGATCAGCACAGCCTTGAGGCCGTGGCGCTCAGCCAAGTGAGTCGCATAGTAGCCGCCGAGCGAGCTGCCGACCAGCAGCGGCCGACCGAGCTCCTCGATTGCGGCCTCCAACTGCATCAGCGCCTGACGCGGATGATGATGCAGTTCGGGCACGCGCACGTAATCGCTCAGACCCAGACGCGCCATCAGCGTCGTCAGCTGTGTGGCTTTCTGCGACCTGGCCGAGCTGTTCAGGCCGTGAATATAAAGAAGCGTCGATTGATCCTGGTTCACGCAGTTGCCTCCCACACGGCAATCGATACATCCCGGACGGGCTGGCCTGTCGCCGCCCATCAAGGCAAAGCCACGCAGTTTACAGGGTCAACTGCGCGATGACTCACCTGTTGACGAATCGCGGCAAATTGAGGAAATGTCTTTCAGTAGCCCGCGCCGTTGATGTCGACGTCGAACAGGTCGGGCTCGATACGCGAAACACCGGTTTCGACCCGCCCATCGTCGTGCAGGCGCAGCCAGCGATAGCCGGGCGCAAGGTCATCAAGACCGAAATCCACGCTGTTCGGCGCGAATTGAATGCAGGTCGATGGCGAAGCCATTAGCCGCACGCCGTCACGAAGCTGATCGAATTCCTGATGCACATGACCCCACAGCACCGCACGCACCTGAGGAAATCGATCCAGGACCGAAAAAAGCGCCTCGGGATTGCGCAAACCGATGGGTTCCATCCATGCCGCCCCGATGGGCAGTGGATGATGATGCAGGCACACCAGATGATGCCGCTCCGGCGCCTCGCTCAAGGCCTGGGCGAGCAACTGAAGCTGGCCGTCTTGCAAATAACCGGGGACGGACCCGGAAACAGCAGAATCCAGCATCGTGACCCGCCAGCTGCCGACGTCGACGACCGGTTCGAGAAAGTCGCTGTTCTGCGCGGCAATCGCCATCTCCCTCAGCTCGTCGTGATTCCCCGGAATCCAGCGCACGGGCGCATTCAGGCGCTCACTTGCCTCGCGGAATGCCTGATACGACTCAACCGTGCCGTCCTGAGACAAGTCCCCCGTCGCCAGTACCAGATCGATCGCCGGCTGCTCGATGAGGACACGCTCGACCACCGCATCGAGACTGGCGCGCGTGGGCATGCCCAGCAGCGTGCCGTCCGCTTCGGCGAACAGATGGCTGTCGGTCAATTGGACGACCAGCACGGATGAGGAATGAGAGGATGGGCTCGACAATGGCCATCTCCTTAAGCGGATGTGGCCGGATTATGGTGTGAGATCGGTGCGGCGGCAAACCTGGAAAGAGGGCCTGGTTCTCATCTGCGTGCAGAAGGTCCAGCCGATAAGTCGCGCCGTCTCAGCGTACCGCCTCAAACTCATGCCCGCACGCCAGGCAATGGCTCAGCCATTCACCCAGAAACACGTTGAGCTGGGCCTTTTCGTCAGGCTGGTGCATGTCGGCATTGGGATAGGGATAGATACCCTGGAAACGACGCGCGTGCTCGGCGCCGATGACTTCGGCCATGCGCGCGTCGTGGTAGACCTGCACTTCGAGGACGGGCACCGGCAACCACGGCAGGCTGTGTTCCTGACGGACTTGGAGCGTGGTGGTGTACGGGCAATCGAGGATGACCTCGACCGCCAGCACGCCCAGCATTTGATCGCCCTGGGTCACGGCGACCCGGCGTGAGCGCTGTTGATTGCGCATATCGGGCAGCAAACGCATCAAGCGCGCGTAGTTCGCCTCGCAGGCGGCTTGCAGCCCGGCGAGGTCAACACGATAGCGCTCGCGCAGAAGATTCACGACCATAGCCCCCTTACTTCGGCGCGGTTAAGCGCCAGCCATTGCATTGCAATAATAGTTGCGGCGTTGACGATGCGCCCGTCCCTGACGGCTTGCATCGCGTCGTCGAATGACCAGACCGAAACCCGGATGTCTTCGGCCTCTTCTACCAGCCCGTGCAGCCCACCTGCCCCCTCGCTGTCGCATTTGCCCAGGTACAGATGCACGAACTCGTTGCTGCCGCCCGGCGATGGAAAGTATTTGGTGATCGGCCAAAGGGCGTTGAACGTCAGCCCAGCTTCCTCTTGTGCCTCGCGGTGAGCAACCTCTTCAGGCTCCTCTTTTTTATCGATCAGGCCGGCGACCATTTCGATCAGCCAGGGGTTCTCATGCTTGCCAATGACGCCGACGCGGAACTGCTCGATGAGCACGACTTCATCGCGTTTGGCGTCGTAGGGCAGCACGCACACTGCATCGTGGCGAACGAACAACTCACGTTTGATTTCCGGGCCCATGCCGCCCGCGAACAATTCGTGGCGCAACTGAAGACGGTCGAGCTGGTAAAACCCTTTGAAGCAGGTCTCACGGTGTGTAATTTCGTGCTTTGTCGGTGTCGATCTGTTGCTATCCGTCATACATTTCTCACTGCTTGAGCACTGTGTCCGGGCCCATCCTAACGCGCTGTGGTGCGGGATGCAGCCCTTTGAATTCGCAAAACCGGTCACCGGGGTAGACGACTGCCGGCGAAAGCACTCTAATCCGCCCGATGGCGAACTGATTGCGCCACCCACAGTCGAAGGACCTTGCCGTTACCTACCACGTGACGCCCCCTTATGCCGATGCCAAGGATCAACATGTCTTTTCTGAAGATCATTTCACTGGCCTGCGTGGCCCTGATTTTGGGCGCCTGCCAAAGCCTGTTCCAACCCAATCTGCGCAGTCCGCTGACCGTTCAGCGTGACGCCTCCGAGCTGATGAAGCCCGGCTGCACCACCGATGATTGCCCGCTGGTGAACATCGACACCGTGCATTTCCCCGATGAGCCGAAACTTGACGAGATCGTCCAGCGCACGCTGCTGCAACTGACCCGCAGCGACAGCGATGGTCCGGTGCCGCCAACGCTGAAGGCGTATCAGGAGCAATACCTGAGCCGCGCGCCGGCGCGCAACAGCAGCTACCTGCAAGCCAAGGTACGTGAGCAGCATGACGGAATCGTGGTCGTGGAGCTGTCCAGCTACGTCGATTCCGGCAGCGGCCAGGGCAACCCGGGGCGCGCGTTCATCAACTATTCTCGCCAGCAGCACCGCGTGCTGACACTCGCGGACATGCTGGTGCCGGGTCAGGAAGCTGCCTTCTGGGACAAGGCCCGCCTCGCTCATCAGGCCTGGCTGATCAGCAGCAAGCTGGACAAGGACACCGAGTTCCAGAACATGTGGGCATTCAAGCAAACTTCCAACATTGCTCTGACGTACGGTGCGGTGATCCTCAAGTACCCGGTGACAACCATCGCCCCCTACGCCATGGGCCACATCGAGCTGAAGATTCCGTACCCGCAGCTGAACGGCATCATCAAGCCTGAGCTGTTTCCTGGCCGGAGCTGATCGCTTTACTAAGTACCAGCTGCAGCATGCCGGCGACAACGAGCGCGGGCAGCGTCGCGCCGATGTCCGGATACAGATTCGCCAGCAGATGATAGGTGCCGATCCCGCCGATCCACGCGATTAACGTCATCCAGCGCAGGCCCGTCGTCGCGATGCCGTGACGGCGGCGGCGCAGGATGAAGTGATCCACCAGTACCACGCCGAACAGTGGCGCGAACACCGAAGCGATCATCAGCAGGAAGTTCTGGTATTGGGCGAGTGGCGCAAAGCAGGCGATCAGTGTGCAGATGATGCCGATCGCCAGCGACAGGTGTTCGACTTTGGCCTTGAGCAGAATCCCGCTCGATACCGCGGCGCTGTGAATGTCGGCGAACGCGTTTTCCGACTCATCCAGCAGGATAAGCAGCAACGGAATGCCCATCCCCGCGCCCGCCAGCGCCAGCAGCAGCGCGTTGGCTTCACCACTTGGCGCGAAGGCCAAGGTGTACGCCACGCCAAGGGACATCAGCCAGAAATTGCCGATGAAGAAGCCCAGCGCTGTGCCACCGAACACACCGGTGGCGCGCTTGCCGAACCGTGAGTAGTCCGCAATCAGCGGCAGCCACGACAGCGGCATGGCGATGGCAATGTCGAAGCCTACGGCAAACGGCATCGAGCCGTCACCCGCGCGCGACCACAGAACCGTCAGGTCAGCCTTGCTTAACAGATTGAAGGTCAGCCAGGCGCATGCGGCCAAGAGCAGCCAGATGCCCCATTTGCGCAGGATCTGCCGGACGAAGGCCAACGGACCGCTCACGGCGAGCAAGGTCGCGAGGGCGCCGAACACGAAGGTCCAGAGCATCGGACTCGCCCAGAGGCTCCCTTCGGAGAAAGCGCCCGCGCCCAGCAGGCTGGCGGCGTCGCGCATGACGATGATTTCAAACGAGCCCCAGCCCACCAGTTGCAGCAGATTGAGAATCGCCGGAACGCCTGCTCCCTTGCTGCCCAGGCTGAGCTTGAGCGCCGCCATCGACGACAGCCCGGTGTCACTGCCAACGACGCCAACAGCAGCGAGCAGCAAGACGCCGACCAGCGTGCCGAGGAGAATCGCCAGCACCGAGCCGGACATGCCCAGCCCCGACGCCAGTAACGCGCCGGTTTGCAGGACCATGAGGCCGATGCCGAGGGAAAACCACAGAGAGAATAGATCGCGTCCGCCAAAAACCCGCTTGGCGGCGGGTACGGGGGCGTCGGGGGAATAGGTGCCGGGTGTGTTCACGTTTGTTGTCCCGAAGAAACTAATAGTTGATCGTTCCCACGCTCTGCGTGGGCACGCCTACCGGGACGCTCTGCGTCCTGAATGACGCAGAGCGTCAGAGGCGGCATTACCACGCGGAGCGTGGGAACGATCACGCGGCGCTGACTAAGCGCATGCAGATCAAACCTTTTTATAAAGCTGACTGCCTTCCTGCCTGAACCGCGCCGCCTGCTCGCGCATGCCTTCGTCCACCGACACGTCCACCGCGCTGATCTTCTGGTTGGCGGCGTACTCGCGCACTTCCTGGGTGATCTTCATCGAGCAGAATTTCGGCCCGCACATGGAGCAGAAATGCGCGACCTTCGCCGAGTCTTTCGGCAGCGTCTCGTCGTGATACGCACGGGCGGTGTCCGGGTCCAGCCCGAGGTTGAACTGGTCTTCCCAGCGGAATTCAAACCGCGCCTTGCTCAGCGCATTGTCACGAATCTGCGCACCGGGATGCCCCTTCGCAAGATCCGCGGCATGGGCGGCGATCTTGTAGGTAATGATCCCGGTCTTCACGTCGTCCTTGTTCGGCAATCCCAAGTGTTCCTTGGGCGTGACGTAACAGAGCATCGCGCAGCCGAACCAGCCGATCATGGCCGCGCCGATGCCCGACGTGATGTGGTCGTAGCCCGGTGCAATGTCGGTGGTCAGTGGGCCGAGGGTGTAGAACGGCGCCTCGTCGCAGCACTCCAGCTGCTTGTCCATGTTCTCCTTGATCAACTGCATCGGCACGTGGCCCGGCCCCTCGATCATGCATTGCACGTCGTGCTTCCAGGCGATCTTGGTCAGCTCGCCAAGGGTCTCCAACTCACCGAACTGCGCTTCGTCGTTGGCATCGGCAATGGAGCCCGGGCGCAAGCCGTCTCCCAGGGAGAAGCTGACGTCGTAGGCCTTCATGATTTCGCAGATGTCGTCGAAGTGGGTGTAGAGGAAGTTTTCCTGGTGATGGGCCAGGCACCATTTGGCCATGATCGAACCACCACGGCTGACGATCCCGGTCACGCGCTTGGCGGTCAGCGGCACGTAGCGCAGCAGTACACCGGCGTGAATAGTGAAATAGTCCACGCCCTGCTCCGCCTGCTCGATCAGCGTGTCGCGGAACAGCTCCCAGGTCAGGTCTTCGGCGGCGCCACCGACTTTTTCCAGCGCCTGATAAATCGGCACGGTGCCGATGGGCACGGGCGAATTGCGAATGATCCACTCGCGGGTTTCATGAATATGCTTGCCGGTGGACAGGTCCATGACAGTGTCCGACCCCCAGCGAATCCCCCAAGTCAGTTTCGCCACTTCCTCTTCGATGGACGAGCCCAGCGCGCTGTTGCCGATGTTGCCGTTGATCTTCACCAGAAAGTTGCGCCCGATGATCATCGGTTCCAGCTCAACGTGGTTGATGTTGGCCGGAATGATCGCGCGACCGCGGGCGATTTCCTCGCGCACGAACTCGGGGGTGATCTCTTTCGGAATGCTCGCACCGAAGCTCTGGCCTGGGTGCTGCTGGGTGAGCAGGCCGGCGGCGCGGGCTTCCTGCAGCTTCATGTTTTCGCGGATGGCGACGTATTCCATCTCGGCAGTGATGATGCCCTGACGCGCGTAGTGCATCTGGCTGACATTGGCGCCTGCCTTTGCCCGACGCGGATTGCGCACGTGGGCGAAACGCAGCCTGGTCAGCTCGGCATCGGCCAGACGCTGCTGGCCGAAGTTGGAGGTCAGACCTGCCAGACGCTCGGTGTCGGCGCGGGACTCGATCCATGCCGAACGCACGTCGGCCAGGCCTTTGCGCACGTCGATGATGACGTTCGGGTCGGTGTACGGGCCGGAGGTGTCGTACACGCAGACCGGTGCGTTGAACTCGCCGCCGCTGTTTGTTCCAGAGAACCCTGTAGGCGTGACGTCCAGGCTGATCTCACGCATGGGCACACGGATGTCAGGACGCGAGCCCTGAACATAGATTTTCTGCGAGCGGGTAAACGGTTGAACCGACCCCGAATCGACTTGGGCGGATTCACTCAGATTGGCGTTTTTTAGTGTTGTACTCATCACGGGCTCTCCAGACATCATCCAGCAGCGGAATGAATTGTCGGAGCTTGAGCCTGATGAATACGGACGGATGCACCCTGAGACGGCATGGATGCTGAGAATCGAAGAGGCACGGACTGTTCAGATTTTGAACAAAGACGACCCCGGACGACACTCAAGAGGACTCGCCCGGAGACGAGAAATCTTGTTCCCTACGCAGGCGTTAACCTGATCAGGTTCAACGGGATCCGGATTATCCGATCTCAGCCTCATATCAAGGCACCCCGACAAGAACGGCGTCAGTCTAGTCGCGGCGCAGGCCCAACGCCAAGCGTCAAATTCAAACGCGCGTTAAATGGCTGATTTGCCCGATTGTTGTCCCTACCCTCTGGAACTACACTCGCTACGCGTCGCCAAAGCCATCTGGATCGGACGCAACGTCACCGTCTTCATACCGTTTGAATTACTAGGGAATGTCTATGCTGCGCAAACTTTCACTGGCCATTGCCGTGTCGTGTGCTTCGAGTGCGATGGCCGGGGCAGCAGACATGCCGCTGCCCACTAGGACCGGTTTGGTCAGTGTGTATCAGGAAGCGGTCAACAATAACGCCGACCTGGCGGCAGCCCGCGCCAGCTATGACGCGCAGAAGGAAATCGTGCCTCAGGCACGCGCTGGCCTGCTGCCGAACATCTCCGGTGGCGCCGACATCAATGACACCCGCACATCGATCGACCAGCCCTCGGCCGTTATCAGCCGCAGCGGCACAGTCTATCGCGCGACGTTGAGTCAGCCGATCTTCCGCGCTGACCGCTGGTTCCAGCTCAAAGCCGCGAAGGACGTCAACGAGCAGGCCATTCTGCAGCTCTCGGCCACCGAGCAGAATCTGATTCTGCAAAGTGCCGAAGACTACTTCGCCGTGCTCCGCGCACAGGACAATCTGGCCTCGACCAAGGCAGAGGAAGCGGCTTTCAAGCGCCAGCTTGATCAGGCCAATGAACGCTTCGATGTCGGCCTGTCGGACAAGACCGATGTGCTTCAGGCGCAAGCCAGCTACGACACCGCCCGCGCTGCGCGGATCGTCGCCAAACGCCAGGTCGATGACGCCTTTCAGGCGCTGATCACCCTGACCAACCGCGATTACAACTCCATCGAAGGCATCGTGCACACCCTGCCGGTGCTAGCGCCTACACCCAACGACGCGAAAGCCTGGGTCGACACCGCAACCCAGCAGAACCTGAATTTGCTGGCCAGCAACTACGCCGTCAGCGCCGCGGAAGAAACCCTGCGTCAGCGCAAGGCAGGCCACGCACCCACCGTCGATGCGGTGGCGCAGTACGAGAAAGGCGACAACGATCCGCTGGGTTTCACCAACCCCAACTACACCGGCCAGAGTTTCCACGGCAGCGTCGAGCAACGCACCATCGGCCTGCAGGTGAACATCCCGATTTACAGCGGCGGGCTGACCAGTTCCCAGGTCCGCGAAGCTTATGCCCGTCTTGGTCAAAGCGAGCAGCAACGTGAAGGCCTGCGCCGTCAGGTGGTGGAAAATACCCGCAACCTGCACCGCGCGGTGAACACTGATGTCGAGCAGGTGCAGGCGCGCAAACAGTCGATCATCTCCAACCAGAGCGCGTTGGAAGCGACGGAAATCGGTTATCAGGTGGGGACCCGCAACATCGTCGACGTGCTCGATGCACAGCGCCAGCTGTACGCGTCGGTGCGCGACTACAACAACACCCGTTACGACTACATCCTCGACAACCTGCGCCTGAAACAAGCCGCCGGCACGCTGAGCCCTGGGGATTTGCAGGATCTGTCGCGCTTCCTGAAAGCCGACTACAACCCCGACAAAGACTTCCTGCCGCCGGATCTGGCGAAAGAAGCGGCGAAGAATTTTGAGCGGCCGACGGAGCGGTGAGCGGATTCACTGAAAGGATGTAATGCATTGAAAGGGGAATTACTGCGCTTGATTCGTAGTCAGTGAGCTGTGCCCTGAAACCGCGCAGTAGCGTGGTGAATGACGTACTTGTGGGAGTGAGCTTGCTCACGAAGACGATATTCCAGCCGCTGAAGATTTGGCGGATGTACCTGCCTCTTCCCGAGCAAGGTGGAGCGCCACCCCGGTCGGTCCCACAGGTACTCAGTCAGCAGGCAGAGCTGCGGAGTTGGCCAGCTTTACTAGTCGGATTGGTGGCGCCCTGACACTCCGATGCCGTGCGGTAACTAGCGCACCTGTGGGAGTGACCGGGGTGGCGCTCCACCTTGCTCACGAAGGCGGCATTTCAGGCGCAATCAGTTCAACAACCGCCCAATCCCATCCAGCAACCTCTGCAACGCACCTTGATTGGCCTTCATCACGGCCAATCCGGCATCGGCCATTGCCTTTGCTTTCTCGGGCTGGTCGATCAAGCCCCTCACCGCTACGGCCAGTGCGGGCGAGTCACTGACCTCTTCCAACGCGCCGGCGTTACGCAACATCGCGGCGATTTCGAGGAAGTTGAACAGGTGCGGGCCGCTTAGAACGGGTTTATCCAGCGCCGCAGGTTCCAGCAGGTTATGGCCGCCGTTGGGCACGAGGCTGCCGCCGACGAAGGCGATGTCCGCCACCGCATACAGAAACAGCAACTCGCCCATGGTGTCGCCCACCAGAACCGACGTTTCCGGCGTCACCGCCTCGGCCGTAGACCGACGAACGCTGGCGAACCCCTGCTGCTGGCTCAGCTCAAACACGCTGTTGAACCGCTCGGGGTGACGGGGCACAAGGATCAACAGCGCATCGGCATGGGTTTCCATCAACGTGCGATGGGCCGCCAACACCACCTCGTCTTCGCCCGCATGGGTACTGGCGGCAATCCAGACCGGACGCTGGAAGGTCTGCCATTGCTGACGCTGCTGAACGGCGCGCTCGAGCAATTGCGGATCGATGGTCAGGTCAAACTTGATCGAGCCTGTCACCGTGACGCATTCGGGCCGAGCGCCCAGGTCACGAAAACGCTGGGCCTCGGTTTCGGTCTGTACGGCAAACAGGCTCATCTCGGCGAGCATCGGCCGAGTCAGCCCGGCGAAGCGTCCGTAGCCACGGGCGGAGCGCTCTGACAACCGCGCATTCGCCAGCACCGTCGGAATGCCGCGCTTCGCACACTGATGAATGTGATTGGGCCACAGCTCGGTTTCCATGATCACGCCGATCTTCGGCTGGATGTGATCGAGAAAGCGCCCGGCGGCCCACGGAAAGTCATAGGGTAGATAGCAATGCTGGACGCGCGGCTCGTGGGCAAACAGCGACTGAATGCGCTCCGAGCCGGTCGGCGTCATGCAGGTGATGGTGATGGGCAATTGCGGATAGCGAGCCAGCAACGCGCGAATCATCGGCGCAGCGGCAATGCTCTCGCCCACCGACACCGCATGCACCCATATCCCGCCACGCTGCATGGCAGGCAGCCCCAGGGCGAAGCGCTCACCGACCCGTCGCGCGTAGGCCGGAGCTTTGCGCGAGCGCAGCCACAGGCGCAGGGCGATCAATGGGAGGCCGAGGTGAAACAGGATGCTGTAGAGGGTTCTATTCATGGGCGCGGAGTTTATCAGCCAATTGCTGTCAGATTTCCATCGAGCTTCGCACATATCTTGCCCGGCACAGTCCACCTGAGACCACCGCGCCTCCCCCAAAACGCCCGGTTGTTCGGTGCCGGGTAAGCCGCTTTAATGACGGCCATCGAAAAGGAGTGACACCATGCCTGCGTACTACCTGCTGGCCATCGCCATCTGTGCCGAGGTCATCGGCACCGTGTCCATGAAAGCCGTCAAAGGCCTGAGCACGCCGATCCCGCTGCTGCTGGTGATCGTCGGTTACGGCATTGCGTTCTGGATGCTCACGCTGGTGGTGCGCACCATCCCGGTTGGCGTGGCATACGCCGTCTGGGCGGGCATGGGCATCGTCATGGTCAGCATCGCCGCGCTGTTTATTTATGGGCAGAAACTGGATCTGCCTGCCATCGCCGGCATGGGTCTGATCGTCGCAGGCGTTGTGGTCATCCAGCTGTTCTCGAAGACGGCCGGTCATTAAGGGGGTTACTGAAAACAGCCTTCCCCTATAATGCCGGCATTCGTTTCGCCATTTGAGGTGCCCATGTCATCTGCTATTTCCACTGACGTCCTGATTGTCGGCGCGGGCGTTGCCGGTCTCTGGCTCAACGCGCGACTGCGGCATCAGGGCTTTTCAACGGTGGTGGTGGAAAAGGCCAGCCTGGGTGGCGGCCAGACATTCAAATCCCAGGGGATCATTCACGGCGGCGCCAAATACGCCCTGCACGGCGCGCTGTCCGGCGCTTCCGAAGCGATCGCCGACATGCCCCGCCGCTGGCGCGAAGCGCTGGAGGGCAAAGGCGAGCTGAACCTGTCGGGCGTGCGCCTGCTGTCGGAAGCCCACTACCTGTGGTCGCCCGGCACCATCGCCGGCAATCTCACCAGTTTCTTCGCCAGCAAGGCCGTGCGCGGGCGCGTCGATCAGGTCAAGGGCAGCGACCTGCCGCCTGCGCTTCAGGATCCGCGCTTCAAAGGCAAGGTGTACCGCCTGGCCGAGCTGGTCATCGACATCCCCAGCCTGGTAAAAAAACTGACGGATCTGGCGGGCGACAGCCTGCTGGCGGGTCAGGACATCGAGCCGCTGCGGGTTGATAGCGAACTGGTCGGACTGCGCGTCGACGGCCGCGACATCCACGCCCAGCGGGTGGTGCTCAGCGCCGGTGAAGGCATGGCTGATCTGCTCAAGGCGCTGAACGTGAGCCAGCCGGCCATGCAACGCCGGCCGCTGCATATGGTGCTGGTCAAGGGCCCGACGCTTAAACCGCTGTACGCCCATTGCCTGGGTGGCGGGCCGAAACCAAGGATCACGGTGACGACGCATCCGGCGGCCGACGGTCAGTGGGTCTGGTACCTGGGCGGCGACATTGCCGAGGCCGAAGGCGTTGCCCGCAACCCCGCCGAGCAGATCGCCGCCGCAAAAAAAGAACTCGGGAATCTGCTGCCGTGGGTCGACCTCAGTCAGGCGCAGTTCGCCACCCTGCGCGTGGACCGCGCAGAGCCGCAGCAAAGCGGTCTGGTTCGCCCCGACAACGCCTTTCTCGACGTGCAAGGCCGCTTGCTGGTTGGCTGGCCGACCAAGCTGGCGCTGGCTCCCGACTTCGCCGATCGCGTACTGGCCTCGTTGTCCCGGGATGACATTCACCCCACCCCACAACCGCCGCACACCGACTTCCCCAAGCCGCCCCTCGCCATGCCTGTCTGGGATCAACTGCTGCCATGAAGACCCTGCACGATCTGCATCGACCGCTCGGCACCCTCGGCATCAACGTTTCCCCCCTGGGGCTGGGCACGGTGAAGCTGGGCCGCGATCAGGGCGTCAAATACCCCAATGGCTTCACGATTCCCGACGACGGCGAAGCGCAGATGCTGCTGAAGCTGGCGCGGGATCTGGGCATCAACCTGATCGACACCGCCCCGGCCTACGGTCGCAGCGAAGAGCGCCTCGGCCCGCTGCTGCGCGGGCAACGCCAGGACTGGGTGATCGTCAGCAAGGTGGGTGAGGAATTTGAAGCCGGCCAGTCTCGGCACGATTTCAGCGCCGAACATACGCGGCTGTCGGTGGAACGCAGCCTGCAGCGCCTGGAAACGGATTTCATCGATCTGGTGCTGGTGCATTCCGACGGGAACGACCTGCACGTGCTCAACGAATGCGCCGTGTATCAGACACTGGCCGAGCTCAAGCGCGAAGGCAAGATTCGCGGCTTCGGCTTCTCCGGCAAGACCGTCGAAGGCGGGTTGCTGGCCTTGCAGGGCGGCGACTGCGCGATGGTCACGTACAACCTCAACGAACAGGGCGAACAGCCGGTCCTCGACTACGCTGCTGCACACGGCAAAGGGGTGCTGGTCAAAAAAGCACTGGCCAGCGGGCACGTTTGCCTGAGCCCCGGTGTCGATCCTGTGCGTGCCAGTTTCGAGTTGCTGTTTGAACATCCCGGCGTCACCGGTGCTATCGTCGGCACCATCAACCCGCTGCATCTGGCCCATAACGTGGCAACCGCCGCTGCCGTGATCCGTCGTCAGCCCTGAGACGCACGGCCGACCCCAACGCAAGAAGGAGCCGATATGCCGCGAACCCTGATCCGAAAGAACCCCAGTAACTTCAAGACCCTGCCGATATTCGTCGAAGCCACCCCGGAAGGCCTGACCTACCAGAGCGTCGGAATGCCGCTGAATTTCACCCAGACCCTGGCGCGGCGTCGCAAGATCGACGTAGAGGACAGCGAACGGTTTTCCACCGAGCTGGCCAATCTCGGCGTCTCGGTGCGTCTGACTCTGCGCTGGCAGAACCGCGATTACTGGGTGCTGGTTCGCCAGCGCCGTCAGGACCGTGGCGATGTGGTGCTCAAGCTGATCTCCGGCTACGTTCCCGCCCACGAGCTCAACCTGCCGTTGCACACCGCGGTGCAGGAAGTCGCTGAGGAATGCCTGATCGAGACGCCCCAAGGCTGGCTCGGCGGACGCTTCAATGAAACCTGGCTGCCTGCGCCCTACGCGGCAGCGCTGCATTACCGCGAAGCGATGCCCTTTCGCCTCACACCGCTTTCCGGGGCGGCACGCCCTGTACGTTGCGGCAGCCTGACCCTGATCGAGCGGCCCCGCGCTTATGTGCATTTACCGACCGCCTCGTTGCAGCTGATTTACGACATGCGCCTGGAAGTGCCGAAAGAGGCTCGACCGCTGAGCCTTTTCCACGTCGATGAAAGCCTGGAAAACAACGAGCTGGTGGCGCGCCTCAATCGCAGCAAGCCGGATCTCTACCTGATGCCCCTGGAAAACGGCTCGCCCCTGCCCGAGCTGTACACCCTGAAGAACGACAAGCTTTCGCCTGCCGGTACGCGGGGTCTTTATCTGGCCGAGAGCTTCGCTCCGCAAGAAGGCTGGGTGGTGCGCGAGGAGCGGATTCGCTGGAAGGACTGGCTGGTGCAGCAGGGCATGACGCCGAAGAAGAAGCCCAAGTCAGGGTTGACCAAGCTGCGCATCAAGGCGCGGCGCCTGGTCAGGCTGGTTCGCAGCGGCCTGCACAAGTAAGCCGCCGCTCAGCTCTTCTCGGCAAGGCGTTTGTCACGCCAGGTGCGCAGCCGGGCGAAGAAGTGGAAATAGCGGTTTTCGCGTTTGCCCATCCCGCGCTTCGGTGAGAACGACTCATCGGCGAAGGCACCGGTGATGCGCACACGCGAGGCGGTCGTTGGCAGTGTGCACACCCGGGCATCCGCCTTGAGCAGCGCGTACTTGAGCAAGCGCTCCGAGTGCAGTTTGCGGCCAGTCGCTTCGCAGAATTCAAAGATGCGTTCGATCCGCTTGCCGTAGGCCCGGTAAACATCGCGGCCGCAAATGGCAAAACGATCATTCAGCCCGCCCCACCACTGCCAGTCCGGGATATAGGCGTTCAGCCGCCGGGCCTGCGGCGAATGAAAGACATAACCCGGCAGCGGCGAATGGAAGAAGTTGTCCGGACGCACAAACACCACGAAGTCCGGATCGAACGACTCCATCATGCCCGTGACCGTGTGCAGGGAGTTGAGCTGATAGATCAGGTTTCGCAGGGAAACGTGCTCGTCGCCCCAGGTGTCTCCCATCGCCTTGACCCGTTCGAAATCCCAGCGATCGAGCACGCCGTCGGTGGATTCGAGAACCCCCGTCATCGACTGGAAAACGTCGTAGTTCTGCGCCTTCAGCTCGCCCTTCTCCGCCGAGCGCTGGTTGTGCACTTCGTCGATCTTGTAGAGGTGGTAAAAGCATTTGACGTTGCTGCCCTTCGGCAACTGGCCAAGGACATTTTCCTCGATGGACGGAAAACAGATTTCCGAGTTGCGCGGGATACCAAAAAACGCGACCGCAATGTTCAGCACTGACAAACTCTCCGGGATCAATGGCGATGCGCCTGGACACGCGCGCGCAAGCGGCGGACGGGGTCGTTCATTTACTAAATAGCAGCTTGCGCCACCAGCTTCGGGGCTTGAGGGCGATCACCTCGACGTCGGCGCCCAGCAGCCAGTGGCGCTCATAGTCCCAGGCGTGACCGCCCCAGAGCTTGCCGGCTTCATTGGAAAAACCCAGGGTCAAAAGTCTGTAGCGATAACCGGCATGGGGGCGTAGCCAGTCGAGCAGCACCAGCACGTTGAATCCTGTGGAAGGCCCGACGAACCGCTTGCCGTTGGGGCGATCAACCGGATAGTGCTCAGCCAGTGCCGGCAACGGAATGCGGTCCCAATAGAGCGCAACGTCAGGCAGCGGGCACAGCGGGACGGCGCATCCCACCAACAGTGTGAAGCAGCGTGACCCCGGTTGGGCGGCGAGTTTTTGTACTTCAGCGGTTGCGGGGAGTCCGAAGAAATAACAGTCCGGCGCATTGAAGCCATGCACAAACAGGTTGACGCTTTCTGGCTTCAGCAGAGCGGCCTTGACGCACAGATTGAAGCTGACCACCACATCGTCGGCGCCCACGCCCAAGGCATCGAAGTCCGCCTGGGTGATGGCAGGGTTGTTGGCGATGAGGATGACCCGTGCAGCGTTTGCCAGGCACTGGCGCAGTGCAGCGGGAAGTGCGCCGATCACGTCCTGAGCGGCGCCCGGCAATACAGGGGGTTCAAGGGGCGCGGCGCTGTCGTGTTCTGACGGCAGCGTCATCAGGCCGGCACCTGCATGCCATGGCGCAACTTGACCCAGGCACGGGTCAGCGCGGATGGACGCCGCCACGGGCGCATTGGCCGCTGAATTTCATCGGCCAGATCGCGACCCACGCGGGCAAAGGCATAGCGTTCTTCGGCGAATCTTTGCCCTTCGCCCGCGATGCGCGCGGCAAGCTCGGGGTCGCTCTGCAGCAGGCGGATCTTCTCGACGGCTTCGTCTTCGGAGCGGTAGAACATGACGTTGCGCCCCTCTTCGAAGCCCAGCAGATCGTCCTCTTCACCCTGACTCCACGCGAGGAGCACGCAACCGCAAGCCATGGCTTCGAAATTCTTGATCATGAACTCGCCCATGCCGATGTCGGCGCTGACGAAAATCCTGATGCGATTAAGGGTTTCCAGGTATTCGGCGCCAGAGGCCGTGCGTGTCACCAGCATGCCGGCGCGCTGCGCGAGGTTTTCCACCAGCTGCTTGCGCTGGGAATACTCGCGGCTCTTCAGACTGCCAAGGAAGCCCACCGGAATGTCCCGGGGCTGCCCGAGATTGCGCAGCATTTCCTGGTCATAGCCCTTGGACACGAATACCGCATCGATGCCTTCGTCGCGCATGCGCCGCGCCACCATCGCGCCCGACAGCAGCGCGCGACTCCACGGCAGTTGCCGGTACAGGCGCGAGTACATCCCGTGGTATTTGCTCGCGCTCATGTAATTCTGGTAAGCATCGTGCTCAAGAAAGATCAGCCCCGGGATGCACTTGAGCACCGCGCGCTGGCGAGCAAGCCGTTTGACCCGGGAGAAGATCACCACCCGGTCGTAGCTCTGATAGTCGACCGAGGCCAGAAACGGCCCAAGATTCAGCTGCTGTTGCTTGCTCAGGCGAAAGATGACGCAGTCGTCACACTGCTGCCGTACGGTTTCGTACAAGCCGTCCAGTATGACGCGCTGTTCATCCATCACCAGTAACATGACTTTCATACGTTCATATACCGAACTGCGAATACAAAAATGGCAGCGGCAAGGGGTGCCACTCTGCGCTGCGGGCGTCGGATCAGTCCTGACTGCGGATCTTGTCGACGATGGCTGTCGTTGAACTGTTGGCGACCAGCCCCAACACTTTCACGGTGCCGCCATAAGAGGCGACGATGTCAGCGCCGACGACCTGATCAACCGAGTAGTCCCCACCCTTCACCAGCACGTCCGGATGGACATGGGACAGAAGGTTTTCCGGGGTGCCTTCCGGGAAGCTGATCACCCAGTCCACCGCCCCCAGACCTGCCAGCACTGCCATGCGTCGATCGACGCTGTTGATCGGGCGGCCCGGGCCTTTCAGGCGACTCACCGACGCGTCGTCGTTGACCGCCACGATCAGCCGATCGCCCTGGGCGCGTGCCTGTTCCAGGTAGGTGACATGGCCGGCGTGCAGAATATCGAAGCAGCCGTTGGTGAAGACGATGGTTTCGTTGTGGGCGCGGGCGTCGTCAATGGCCAGCAGCAACTGATCGAGGGTCAGCACGCCGCGCTCGGAACCTTCGGCACGCTGGATGGCGCGACGCAACTCGGGCGCACTGATCGCGGCGGTGCCCAGCTTGCCTACGACGATGCCCGCCGCAAGGTTCGCCAGCGCGACCGCGTGCGGCAACTCCTCACCCGATGCAATGGCCGCTGCCAGCGTGGAAATCACCGTATCGCCGGCGCCGGTCACGTCGAAGACTTCCCGCGCACGGGCTGGCAGGTGCAGCGTCGGTTGGTCCGGGCGCAGCAGGGTCATGCCGTGCTCGCCACGGGTGACCAGCAACGCACCCAGATCGAGGTCTTTCATCAACGCTGCGCCTTTGGCGACCAGCTCTGCCTCGTCGACACAATGGCCGACAATGGCTTCGAATTCACTGAGGTTGGGCGTGATCAGGCTGGCGCCACGGTAGATGGCAAAGTCTTTACCCTTCGGGTCGGCCAGCACGGGAATGCCACGGTCCCGAGCTGCCTTGATCAGGACTTGATGGTTCTTCAGCGCGCCCTTGCCGTAGTCGGACAGGACCAACACTTTGACGCCGTCGAGCAAGGCGTCGACCTCGCGGCTCAGGGCCTCGGGATCGGTGGCAAAGGGTTCTTCGAAGTCGATACGCAGGAGCTGCTGGTGCCGGCTCATGACGCGCAATTTGACGATGGTGGGCTGGTGGGCGATGCGTTGGAAGCAGGCGACGACGCCAGCGGCCTTGAGGCTGTTGCTCAGGCTGTCAGCGGCTTCGTCGGTGCCGGTGACGCCGACCAGTGACGCCTTGGCGCCCAGTGCTGCGATGTTCAACGCCACGTTGGCAGCACCGCCCGGACGGTCTTCGATCTGGTCGACTTTGACCACCGGCACCGGCGCTTCAGGGGAGATTCTGGAAGTGCCACCGTGCCAGTAGCGGTCGAGCATGACATCGCCGACAACTAACACTTGAGCCTGATCAAAACGCGGCATGGACAACTTCATCGAACAACCCGTGGCAGAAATGGACAAGGACGGAATCTTAGCACAGCGATCAGCGCTGGCTGGCCGGTTGGCCTCGAATCCCGTAGTGCTTAAAACGGCGCTTCAAATGGCGCCTTTAATGGTGCATCGGCTGTTGCAGTCAAGGACGCGGAAAGCGGCGAACCCAGAACACCTCATGCCGGCGAACGGCCTTGCGGAAGAATTCGTCGTCTCCCGTCAGCGGCCATTCGCGGCCGGCCAGCCAGCGTTGAATCTGCCGACGCAGACGCTTCTTCAGGGGTGGCGGTCCCTGCAGGTCATGCTGCATCGCCAGAGCCATGGCTTTATCAAGTTGCACGTCCGCACTGAGCGACGTACTCCAGAGCTGATCAACCGACGGCGCTTCAACGAACGGCGGCAGCGCCACGCCTTTCCCGGCCAGACCCATGGGCCAGCGATCGTTGTCGTGCAGGTGATTGGCATAGAACAGCGCCACATCAGGCGTGTGCGCGCTTCTGCTCACCGCCTCATATAACGCTTGAGTCGTGGCGATGTGGTCGGCGTGGGGGTCGAGTTCAGGGTGCGGCATGACAATGACGTCCGGTCGATGCGCGTCGAGCAACGCTGCAAGATCGGCAACAAGATTGTTCCAGGTCGGCGCGCCGTCCCGATCCCCTGGCAACGGCGAAGGATTGTGCTGCCGCGCGCTGCGGATGTCGGTTTCTGAAGAGTCGCGAGAGCCAAACGGCTGATCCGGCGACTGGGCCATGGCCGGCAGTTGCAGGCAGTAGTAGCCCAACTGCACGCACTGGCTCTGGGGCACACCGCCCCACAACGGAATCGCCAGGCTGTCCCACGTGCGCAGGCGACCCTTGAGCCGCGCGGCATCGGCGCGGTTCAGCCCCAGTCGTTCATAGCGTTCGGCCTCGATCTCGCCCTGAGTCACCGTGACGATGCTGCATTCGGCGGCCTGGCTGTACAGGCCAAACGCTGCCAGTTCGGCATCGTCGGCGTGGGGCGCGAGGATCATCAACCGTTGCTGGCGGTAATCCGGGTTGCTCAGCACGTACAAACGGGCGGCATTGCCGATGCGACAGAACCCGCCCTTGAGGCGCAATGTGCTGTCAGCAACGACGTCGCGCTGACCGGTGAGGTTCACGTAGCGACGCCCGGCGAAACCCCGTTCGAAATCCTGGCGGTCGTCGCCGGCCACCACGTAAGGGTCCAGCCAGCGACCCAGCCAGTTGCTGCGCAGATCGAGCTCCAGCAGCAGCGTTTCGCCCTCGGCCAATGGCTCGCTCAGTTGCAGCATGCCGTTGACGACGGAGACAGCCTGCGACTGGGCCGCGTCGGGAAACTGATAGCGGTAGTCGCTCTTGGGCGAATAAAACAGATGGTCGGAGAACCAGGCTTCGTGGGCCACCCAGGCAGCAACGATCAGCAACGGCACCAGCCACCACGCGACCCCGATACCAATGCCGATCAGCAGCACCAGACCGATGATCAGCGCCAGACGCTTGTTGCGCCGATGTCGTTTCAGAAGCTGCTGCTTGCGCCCGGACATGTCATCCAACCTTGTAGACAGGCACCGTCTGGCACCAGCGGTCTTTGTATTCACGATCGGAGCGGCCGAAGGAATAGCGCAATGGCTTGTTCACCGCCCTCGCGTCAGCCCAGGCGTTCTGCGTGTTGACGAAGCTCAGCACGCTGCCGGCGCTCAGCGCCTGATGGGCCGGATCCACACCGCCGTTGATGTATTCCACCGACACCCAATGCGGCGACTCGACCCTGTACAGCACCTGAGCGGCAATGGGCTTGCCCTCCAGCAGGATTATCGAGCCGGTCATGAACTCGCGCATCAGCTCGAACACCTTGGCCAAGTGATCCTTGCCCGGTACGTCGAAGCCCCAGCGGGCATGAAACAGGCTTGAGTAAATGCGCGCTTGTTCCTCCGACGTGAAGTCCAGCATCGGCTGCACGACCCCGCCCGCCTCCTCAAGCAACCGCTGCTCGCGACGCTGGTTGTAGCGGAATTTCTTGGAATAGTCCTCGAGCGCGCGGGCGATCGCCAGGCTCTCGGCTTGCGGTTTGAGGGTGTCGATCTGGCCGGCGTTCAACTCCGACACATAGCTCATGCGCTGGCGCACTGGCACTGTCACCCCAGGGGCAACCGGCAGAATGATCTCTGCATTGCCCAGATCGAAGACCCGCCGATCACGCTGCTTGAGCACCTTTTTAGCCAGCGCCAGATCCCGGCCCCAGCAGGCGACCGCAGCGACAACGTTGCCGTCCTGCAGCCAACCCAGATACCGAACCGGAATATCCGCCAAACCGGCGAGACGCTCGATCACCTGCGGGTGCGTGGCAACGCTGCCGCCAAACTGCTGCCAGGCGGTGGCGTAAGTCGTTGCATCGATCGGGGTCCAGCCTCGCTCACGCCATGCGCGCAAGTGACTCAGCATGCATCGACTGCCCGATCGATTTCGACAGGCTCGTCTTCTTCGAACTGTTTGGCATGCAGGCGCGTGTAGTAGCCGTTCAGCGCCAGCAGTTCGGCATGGGAACCGCGCTCGACGATACGGCCTTCGTCCATCACCAGAATAACGTCGGCTTTTTCGATGGTGGTCAGGCGGTGGGCGATGACCAGCGTGGTACGGCCCTGCATGACTTTTTCCAGCGCCTTCTGGATGTGGCGCTCGGACTCGGTATCCAGCGCTGAAGTCGCTTCGTCGAGAATCAGCAGCGGTGCATTTTTCAGCAGCGCGCGGGCAATTGCCAGACGCTGACGCTGGCCACCGGACAGCAGCACGCCGTTCTCGCCAACGAGGGTCTGATACTGCTGAGGCAGTTTGTCGATGAACTCATCGGAATAGGCATCGGCCGAGGCTTTTTTGATCTCTTCCAGCGGCACGCCCGCCAGATCGCCATAGGCGATGTTGTTGGCGATGGTGTCGTTGAACAGCGTGACGTTCTGGTTCACCAGGGCGATCTGTCGGCGCAGGCTGCGCAGGGTGTAATCCTGAGTCTGGACGCCATCAAGGAGGATCTGGCCCTGCACATGATCGTAGAAACGCGGGATCAGGCTCGCCAACGTGGATTTGCCGCTGCCGGAGCGACCCACGAGCGCGACCATCTGGCCGGCTTCGGCGACAAAACTGACGTCGTTCAGCACGCGTTTTTCCGTGCCCGGGTAGGTGAACGTGAGGTTCTTGACCTCCAGACGGCCGGAAACCTTGTCGCGCTCTACCGTGCCCAGGTCCTGTTCGGTTTGCTCGTCCAGTTGCTCGAAGATGCTCTCCGCACCGGCGACGCCCTTCTGGATGGTGGAACTGACTTCGGACAGCTGGCGGATCGGCTTGGGCAGCAGGCCGGCCATGGTGATGTAGGCCACCAGATCCCCCGCCGAGGAATCGCCGCGCAGATAAAGGACAAGGAACATCACGATGGCCATGCCGCTGTAGGTCACCAATTGCAGCATCGGCGTGTAGACCGCGCCGGTCTTGGTCATCGCCAGTTGCTTCTTGGTGTTGCTGCGGCTGGCCTTTTCGAAGCGGGCCTTTTCGTAGTCTTCGCCGCCAAAGCTGCGGACCACGCGATAGCCGTGAATAGTCTCGGACGCCACGTGGGTTACGTCGCCCATGGCCACCTGAATCTTCTTGCTCTGCTTGCGAAATTTCTTGCTGGTGCTGTTCACCATGACCGCGATCAGCGGCAGTATCGCCAGCATCACCAGGGTCAGTTTCCAGTTCATCCACAGCAGCGCGCCGAACAGGAAGATGACCGTCATGCCCTCACGAATCACGACTTTGATCGCGTCGGTGGCAGCGCCGGTGACCATGGTCACGTTGAAGGTGATGCGCGAGATCAGATGCCCGGAGTTGCTGTTGTCGAAGAAGCGGTTGGGCAGCGTGAGCAATTTGTTGAACAGCACGACGCGCAGGTCATGGACCAGCCCGAGGGAGACGCGGGCCAGGAAGAAGTTGCCCAGATACGAGCCGGCACCTTGCCACGCCGCGATCAGCACGATCATCAGCGGCACCGCCTGCAGCAATTGCAGGTGGCCAATATAAGGGTTGCCGGGGAACAGACTGGCTTCAGGATTGGCCAGGCCATCCACGAAGTATTTGAGGATGTAGGCGAGCATCGGCTGGGTGGACGCAAAGATAAGAAAGCCGACAATGCTCAAGCAGAAAAGGCCTATATACGGCCGCACATAGGTCAATAGACGAAAGTAAATCGCCAGGGTCGTTTTAGCTTGAGGATCAGGACTGCTCATGGGAATCCGCACGAAAAAATTAGGCGGGCATGGTAGCACAACCCATTTTTGTCGACCCCTGCTGCGACCCAAGCGGGGCCGACTCGGGTAACATGCCGCATTTGTTCAGGTAAGTATGCCGATGCATCCAATGGAACACAGCGCCTATCTGGCCTTGCGAGAAAACGCCACCGTGCTCGAAGCGGACGGATCCGGGGACAAGGTTCTGTTGCTTGAGGACGGCACCATTCTCAAACTGTTCCGCCGCAAGCGCCTGATCAGCTCGGCCTTGCTGTTTCCCTACGCGCAACGCTTCGCCGACAACATCGAAGCCCTCAAAAAGCGCAACATTCCCTGCCCGGACGTCATCGCCACCTACCGAATTGCCAGCATCAGCCGCGACGGCGTGCGCTACACGCCGCTCCCCGGCCTGACCATCCGCCAGGTGCTGAAAGAGCACGGTGAAAGCGCGCCACTGCGGGCTGAGCTGGGTGCGTTCATCGCCCGCTTGCACGATCAAGGTGTTTATTTCCGCTCGCTGCATCTGGGCAACGTGATCCTCACCCCCGAGTCAAAACTGGGGCTGATCGATATCTCTGACATGAAGTGCCAGCGCAGGACGTTGAGCGACTCGAAGCGGCTGCGCAATTTCCAACACCTGCTCCGCTACAAGGAAGATCGCGCGTGGCTGGTGGAAAGCGATGCGGGCGTGGCCTTTATTTCGGCTTACACAAAAGGCCGGAGCGCGCACTTTACGGCGCGTTTGCAGGCGCTGTTTGCGTAGAGGCGTCGGATTGGACGCCCAGCAGTTCGTCGAGGCGCTGCAGGGTGATTTTAGGAATAACCCGCTCCGGCATGCGGCTGACGCGGGATAGGTTGAACACCTGCATGCCGGTTCTTGGGAGAATCTTGCGGGCCATCAGCGCGAAACTTGGCAGGATGTACTGCTCGAAATCCTCGTCCAGGCTGCTGGGCAAAGCCGCTTCTCCTTTCTCGTAAAAGCGCCCCCCGCCCTGACGCAGGTCCATTCCGACCACGAACACCTGACGAAACCCCAGATGGCAAACCAGCTGCAAGGCGCCGAAAGGAATGGTCCGGCTGCCGAAATAGCCTCGTTTGAGGTTCAGGCTGAAGCCGATACGGTTGGGCTTGCGACGCAGCAGGGAGAAGTTCGAGATCAGCTCATCGTCGTTACGGATAGACCACGCATAGGCTCGATCTGACATGACGGCCTTGCCTTCCTGGCGATTGACCCGCTCCAGCAGATAGATCTTTTTGCCGTTCAGGGCAGTGGCGTCAGCCGCGTGAATCGCCTGAAGCACATCAAGGCTCATCGCCAGATGCTCGCCATGGCTGACCCCCATCAATGCGAGCGCCGGCCGGCCGATGACGAAGTTCGGATCGTCACACAGGTAATAGAAAGGCCGTATGCCCTCGTCGACGCAGCGCACGATCGAGCCGTTCATGGCGACGACCGGCAGGCTTCGGTAACGGGAAAGCGGGAACTCGTTCGCCGAGGGTCCGGACGCCAGCAGCAGCACCGGCCCTGTGACAGAACGCCGTGAGTGCGCGAAGTCCTGCAGGCAAATTTCCAGATCATGCCCTACCAGCCAGCATTGCTCGCCCCGCGCTTCAACCCTCAGCACGCCGCGCCTCCCGGGAGATCGCCACGGCGCCGGCCAGCGGCAGCCAGAGCCATTCCCACACCAGATTGGGTGACCCAACGAAGGTGTGCAGCTCGACCGTCATCACCACGCCACCGGCGCAGAGGATCGCCAGCCAGAGCCGGGCGGTCTCCGAGGTCTTGCGCGCTCGCGCCAGACAAGCGCCGGCGTGCAGCATTGTCGCCAGCAGCAGCGCCAGACCGACGATGCCGAACTGGTAAAGCACCTCGAAATACAGGCCGTGGGTATTGCGTACGATTTGCCCGGTGGAAAGGTGAACTTCCCCCAGCGGCGTACCGGCGCCAACCCCGAACCACCAGTGCCCGGCCAGTCGCTCGAACACCGCCAGCCAGACTTCGTTGCGCCCCGTCACGCCGCGGGTCTGCACTTCGTACGCCAGCTCGCTGAAGCCGAATATGAGCACGAGCGCGATGACGATAGCCGCCGGGATGAGAATGTTGCGGCGCAGTTTGCCGCTGGTCATGGTGCCGAGCAGCACCAGACCGCCGACCGATGAAGCCAGCCAGGCGCTGCGCGCGAAGGTGAAGTAGATGTAGGTGGCAATAAGGGCGCAGCACAGCAACCAGAGAGCGATTTCGGCACGACGCCGTGAACGTAGCGTCAGCCAGACCCCGGCCAGCAGAAACAAGCCGTAGTTCATGCCGGCAACGATGGTGTTGCCGAAGTCGGCCACATCGGTCACGCCCGAGCCGGCCAGTGACATCTGCCGATAGCCCAGAACAAAGGCGCCGTGAATGGCGAGATTGAGCATCGAAAACCCGGCGAACAGGGCGACCACCGCCACCGAGATCTTGAGGATTTTTTCCCAGTCGAAGGTGCCGCTCGCCCGTATCACGCCAACGCCGATGAAAAACACGAGAATGAGCAGAAGCCGACGCAGGGACTTCATGTCGTCGTCGGCCAGGAGGCTGTTGATCAGCAGATAGGCGAACAGTAGCAGGACGGTATACGTCAGCGGACTGACTGAAAATGACCGCCGGCTCAGCGCCGGCGCGGCGCAGAGCAAGGCAATGACCAGCGCCGCGCGAATGAACGCAGCCCAGGAACTTGACTCACCGGGCCACCAGAACGGCCCGAGAAATATGATCAGCATCACCACTGCAAGCAGTAAACCTGCAATGTACCCCGCGCGTGCCGGCAAATTTTTTACAACCATTCCAATCCATATCCTGTGCTATGCAGCCGGGTGTTCATTGCTATCAGAGGCCAATGGCTGCCAGCGGTTCGAGTGAAATCAGGTTTCCGAAGTGAGCGCGACGACTTGCGGCAGCTGCCAGAACACCGCTTTTACCGCCTCGTCGCTGAAACGGTCGTGAAGCCGCTGCAGCATCGCATCCGCGCAGGACTGGCGCAGTTCGGCGTCCATCCGCGAAAGATGTACCAGCCCTTGAGCCAACGGCTCGGCACCGCCCAGGGGGAACAGAATGCCCACGCCTTCGACGACTTCCTTCGCGCCGCCACAGGCTGTGGCCAGCAGCGGCACACCGGCCACCATGGCTTCGAGCAAAACCATGCCGAAGGGCTCGTGATCGGAACTCAGCGCGAATACGTCGAAGGCCTTGAAGTAGCGGCTGGCCTGGGTCACTTGCCCCGCCAGCATGACCTCTTGGCCGATGCCCAACTCGACTGCCAGGTGCTTGAGGTCTTGCTCCAGTCGGCCCTGACCGAGAATCACCAGCTGGCTGTCAGCGGGCAGGTCGGGCAACGCCTGGGCGAAACCGCGAAGGAGCGTCGACTGGTCCTTGTCAGGGTGCAGCCGACCGACATTGCCCACTACCCACGCCTCCTGCGCCAGGCCCAATGCGTCGCGGGCCTCTTCGCGGGACAGCAGCGTAGCGCTGAGCTGATCGACATCGATGCGGTTGTAGAGGGTCTGGATACGCTCGGCCGGCCACTTGGGGAGGCATTTGCGTATGTCATCGCGCACGGCATCAGACACGCCGAGCAGGCTCAAACGGGAGCGGAACAGGTTAGCCAGCACCTTGCGGCTGCGGCGGCGGTAATCACCAAACGCATGATGAACACCGATCACCGGCAAGCGAGTCGCAACGAGGGCGATGTAGGTCGGCTTGAAACGGTGGGTGATGCAAAACTGAAAGCTGCGCGACGCCGCGATCTTGCGCAGATCGCGAATGGCTCCCACCTTCATGCCACCAATGGCTTTGGAGCTGTACTCCATGAACAGCACTTCGTCCGACGCGCAGCTGGCTGCAACGTCGGCATCGGCGGCGCCGGTCAGGAATACCGTGGTGACCCGGTATCCCCTGCCCACGAACAGGCTGGCGTATTGACGGGCGCAGTCGAGGAACGGCCCGTCATAGCCGTGGCAGAACTGTAAAACATGACGCTCAGCTGAGCGTGTCATGGGTGTCCACGCCGTCTTTGACCACCAGAATGTCTTCCATGATCAGGTACTCCAGATCCGAGCCAAAGAACATGTTCAGCGCGTCGGTCGGCGAGCAGATCATTGGCTCGCCGCGGCGGTTGAGCGACGTGTTGAGCGAGACACCGTTGCCGGTCAGGTCTTCGAGCGCCTTCATCATGTCGTAGTAACGCGGGTTGTACTCGCGCTTGAGCACCTGGGCGCGGGACGTACCGTCTTCGTGGACGACTTCCGGCACACGGGTTTTCCACTCTTCCGCCACTTCGAAAGTGAAGGTCATGAACGGCGCCGGGTGATCGATCTTGATCATCTGCGGGGCGACGGTGTCGAGCATCGACGGGCAGAACGGCCTCCAGCGCTCGCGGAACTTGATCTGATGGTTGATGCGATCGGCCACGCCGGCGACGCTCGGGCAGCCGATGATCGAACGACCACCGAGGGCGCGTGGGCCGAACTCCATGCGGCCCTGGAACCAGGCCACCGGATTGCCCGCGACCATGATCTTGGCGATGCGCTCGGGGGTGTTGTCGATCTGGCGCCAGGCCGGCTTGCTCGGGTGGCGGGCGCAGGCGGCGATCACGTCTTCGTTGCTGTAGGACGGGCCGAGGTAAACGTGTTCCATCTTCTCGACCGGCACGCCGCGGGCGTGGGAAACGTAGGCGGCAGCACCGACAGCAGTGCCGGCATCACCCGACGCCGGCTGAACGAACAGCTCTTTCACGTCGGGGCGCGCGATGATTTTCTGGTTCAGCTTCACGTTCAGGGCACAGCCGCCGGCAAAGGCGAGCTTGCCGGTTTCCTTGAGGATGTCGCCCAGATAATGGTCGATCATCTGCAGCGACAGCTTCTCGAACAGCGCCTGCATGCTGGCGGCGTAATGGATGTACGGCTCGTCGGCGATGTCGCCTTCGCGCTTGGGACCCAGCCACTCGATCAGTTTCGGCGAGAAGTAGAAGCCTTTGCCCTTCTCTTTGTAACGGCGCAGGCCGATGACGTTGGCGTATTCGGTGTTGATCACCAGTTCGCCGTTTTCAAAGGTGGCCAGACGGGAGAAATCGTATTTGGTCGCGTCGCCGTACGGCGCCATGCCCATGACTTTGAATTCGCCGTCGAGCATCTCGAAACCGAGGAATTCGGTGATCGCGCCATACAGGCCGCCGAGGGAATCCGGATCGAAGAATTCCTTGATCTTGTGGATCTTGCCGTTTTCGCCGTAGCCGAAGAACGTGGTGGCGTACTCGCCCTTGCCGTCGATGCCGAGGATCGCGGTTTTCTCTTGGAAACCGGAGCAGTGATAAGCGCTCGATGCGTGAGCCAGGTGGTGCTCGACGGGTTCGATCTTGATCTTTTTCGGATCGAAACCGAGTTGTTCCAGGCACCAGACGATCTTGTTGCGATAGCGCTTGTAGCGGCGGTTGCCCATCAGGATCGCGTCGAGTGCGCGGTCCGGGGCATACCAGTAGCGTTTGGCGTAGTGCCAGCGCGCTTCGCCGAACAGGCTGATGGGCGCGAAAGGAATGGCGACGACGTCGACATCGGAAGGCTTGATGCCCGCTTGTTCGAGGCAGAACTTCGCTGATTCATAGGGCATGCGGTTCTTGGCATGCTTGTCGCGAACGAAACGCTCTTCTTCGGCCGCAGCAACCAGCTTGCCGTCGATGTACAGGGCTGCGGAAGGATCATGGCTAAGGGCGCCGGACAGGCCAAGGATCGTCAATGCCACTAGGGTCTAGCCTCTTAAGTCTGCATGCAGGCATCACGCGCCTGACAAATAAGGTGTGTCTGGCGCCACGGCGGCAGACAGCTAAAGGGCGGGATTATAGCGTAATGGCTCTGGAAGTGGTCGCAGGGAATGAAGTGCCGCGCGATGCATGCGCAGGACCGGCTTTAGCCGGGAAGAGGCCCGCATTGACACCCTCGATTCTGCGGTGTGACACCCGACGCCTTCCCGGCTGA
>NZ_JACYUI010000015.1:0-110663 GCF_014841665.1 Pseudomonas sp. CFBP 8772
ACGCAGGTTTCTTTTTGGTTGGCATACATGCACCTCTTACTCATGTTATGCCCGAACACAAAATTTCTGACACCCCCCGGTTGACCGCCGCATGCCCGGGGACAGATTGATTTACGGTGAAGCGTTGTAAATAAATCAGTCCCCTCGATACTCTCGATATTAGTCCCCTCGGTATTCACTCTGCAGTGCAACAGTGCGCGGTTACTCCTGCTCGCCCTCTTCGTCCTCATCACTCGCCGAGATGCCATTGAGCACCACGATGCGGTGGTCGGCGTTGCCGTCGTTAACGACCCAGCTTTGCAATTCGGCATCAAATTCGGCGGCGTCGATCTGCGCCAGCGAGAAGCGCCAGACCTTGCGCTCGCGGCCGTCCATGCTTTCGATCTGGAGCATGTCGTCGAGGGTAAATTCGAAGGCGTGCAGGCCGTCGATTTCCAGCATGCTGTGGGCGGTCAGCGCGTTCTGGAGTTCAGTGCGCAGGGATTGAGGTGTCGAGGTCATGGCAGTCGTTCGCATCAGTGAAAGCGCGAATGATAGGTGAAAAGACGCCGAAGCAGTGGCTTCGGCGTCGATAGAGAGCGAAGTCAGTCCTGAACCGCTTCCCTGGCGTAGTAACGCGCCGGGATGCCCCAGACGATCAGCGCGATGGCCAGCACGCTGACGGCGAACAACGCAAACAGCGCAGGCGTCGCCGTGCCGGTGAGGTCCTTGATGCGGCCGACCATGAACGGCGCGATGATCCCGCCCAGTTGCCCGAGGGAGTTGATCAGCGCGATGCCCGCCGCCGCAGCGATACCGGTAAGGAAGCGCGGCGGGATGGTCCAGAAGATCGGCATCCAGGCGATGATGCCGGTCATGATCATGGTCATGCCGATCATCAGCGGCAGCAGTTGCCCGGGAAACAACGCACACACCAGATAGCCCGCAGCCGTCAGCGTTGCGCAGCCCGCCATGTGCCAGCGGCGCTCGCCGTGGCGGTCGGAGCTGGCGCCGATCAGCAGATTGCCGATCACCGCGCCCACATACGGAATCACCGTCAGCAGGCCGATGTTCAGCGTATCGATCACACCGGCAGTTTTGATCAGCTGGGGCATCCAGAACAACAGCCCGGTCAGCGCCATGACCAGGCACAGGTAAATGCCTGACATCACGTAGGTGGTCGGGTGCTTCCAGATGTCTTTCACGGTCTGTTTGACGACGGGTTTGGCCTCTTTCGCCATCCGCGCCAGCACCACCTGTTTCTCCTGATCACTGAGCCAGGTGGCGTCTTCGATACGGTCCTTGACCAGCCAGAACACCACGCCGCCGAGCAAGATGGACGGGATGCCTTCGATCAGGAACAGCCAGCGCCAGCCGGCCAGGCCCATAACGCCATCGAAGTGACCGAGGATCAGCCCGGCAATCGGACCGCCGACAATCCCGCACAGGCAGATGGAGCTTTTGAAGTAGGAGTTCACCCGCGCCCGACGTGAGCCCGGGTACCACTGGGTGAAGAAATACAGCACGCCGGGGACAAAGCCCGCCTCCATCACGCCGATAAGAAAGCGCAGCGTGTAGAACCAGAACTCGGTCTGCACGAACATCATGCACGCGGACGCGATGCCCCACGACACCATGATCCGTGCAATCCAGATCCGCGCGCCGATCTTGTGCAGCAGCACGTTGCTCGGCACTTCAAACAGGAAGTAGCCGACGAAGAACAGGCTCGCGCCCAAGCCGTAAACGGTTTCGCTGAAGCCCAGATCGCTGGCCATCTGCAATTTGGCGAAGCTGATGTTGACGCGGTCCAGGTAGGCAAACAGGAAACAGGCGATGAACAACGGCACGATTCGCCAGCTCACCTTTCGATAAATGCCGTTCTCGAGCGCGTCGACATCGACCCGTTCCAGCGGGATGGCAGTGGCGGTCATGGGTCGCACCTCGTTTTGTTTTTATGGGGGTGTCGGGGTGTGCAGGAGGCGGATACGAAAAGCCCTGCAGGAGCGTGCTTCTGCAGGGCTTGATGACTTAAAGCTGCTTGATGCCACCCGGCTGGAAAACGGCCTCGGCCGGCGCAATACCGTTGATCAACGGCGCGCCAAATTCATGCTGGCTGATTTCGAACTTGTCCCCCGGCCGGGTCTTGATGCCGTCGGCAAACGACAGCGTCGCGGTGCCGAAGAAATGCACGTGGACATCGCCAGGCCGCAGGAACTGGGCGTATTTAAAGTGGTGGTACTCAAGGTTTTCCAGGCTGTGGCACATGTTGGCCTCGCCGCTGAGAAATTCCTTCTCCCACAGCACCTGGCCGTCACGGTGGATGCGGCTGGTGCCCGCCAGGTTCTGCGGCAGATCGCCAACCCGCAGCTCCGGCCCGAACGAGCAGGCGCGCAGTTTGGAATGGGCGAGGTACAGGTAGTTCTTGCGCTCCATGACGTGATCGGAGAATTCGTTGCCGATGGCGAAACCCAAACGGTAAGGCTTGCCGTCGTGACCAATCACGTACAGGCCGCTCAGCTCAGGCTCTTCGCCAGCGTCTTCGGAAAAGGGAGGCTGCGGGAACGACTCGCCCGGACGAATGACGATGCTGCCGTCGCCCTTGTAGAACCACTCCGGCTGCACGCCCGGCTGACCGGCCGCCGGCTTGCCGCCTTCCAGGCCCCATTTGAAGATACGCATGGTGTCGGTCATGCCCGCTTCGTCATTGCCTTGCTGGTGCATTTTGTCCCGCGCCGAGGCGCTGCCCAGGTGCGTCAGGCCCGTGCCGCTGACCAGCAAGTGGGCCGGATCCGGATGGTCCAGCGGCGGCAGAATCATCAAATCGGCGCGCAGCTGCGAGTAATCGTGATTGTCACCCAGGCCCAGGCTGTCGACCTGCTCGGCGAGGGAGATGTGTTTTTCGATGGCCGCCAGGGCCAGCTCACGGGTGCTGGTCGCGCCCTGGATTTCGCGCACCAGCGGACCGTCCACCAGACCGACGCGACGCTGGCCATTGCCCAGCTCGAACTGTACTAAATGCATGGGGTTCTCCTGTTTGGGGTCTACACGGCCGCTCCACGGAGCGGCCTGCGGTTAACGAGAGCCGCGCGCGCTGGCGGCAAATTTCGATTCGGGCAACACGTGCTTGCGTTCCAGAACGCGGTAGACCACACCGGTCAGGATCAGGCCGCAGATCATGACGCCGGAGAGGAAGTACAAGCCGCTGGCCAGATTGCCGGTCAGTTCTTTCAGCCAGCCGATGACGAAGGGGCCGATGTAGCCGCCCAGATTGCCCACCGAGTTGATCAGCGCAATGCCCGCCGCCGCACTGGCCCCGGCGAAGAATCGACCGGGCAAGGTCCAGAACACCGCGGTGCAGGAAAACAGCGAGAACGCCACCAGCGACAGCGCCGCCAGTTGCAGCACCGGAACCGTCAGGTACGCGCTGAGAAACAAACCGATGGCGCCGATCACATACAGCACCGCCAAGTGGCCATAGCGGTCATTGAGCCGGTCGGAGCTGCGCGGCACGATTAACAGGCCGACGATGCCGAAAATGTAGGGCACGGCAGAAATGAAGCCCGTGGTCAGATCACTGCCGCCAAACTGTTTGATCAGCGTCGGCAACCACAGGCCGAGGCCATAAATGCTCAGGGTCACAGGGAGATAGAACAGCGCCAGGAGCAGGACGCGTTTGTCTTTCAGCGCGTGCAGCGGATTGCCATGGCGGGTCTGGCCGTATTCTTCCAGGTCCTTTTTCAGCTCGCCAGCGAGCCATTGCTTCTCGACCGGGTCCATCCATTTCACGTCTTTCGGGCCGTCAGGCAGCCAGCGCAGCACCGGCAGGGTCAGCAGAATCGCCGGCGCGCCGATGCACAGAAACAGCCACTGCCAGCCGTGCAGTCCGGCCACCCCTTCCAGGCCCAGCAAACCACCGGAGATCGGGCCGGTGATCATCATCGCGATGGGTTGGGAAAGGATGAACAGGCCGAGGATCTTGCCGCGATGGCGGACCGGGAACCACTGGGTGATGTAGTACAGAACGCCCGGGAAGAACCCAGCTTCGGCAGCGCCAAGCAAGAAGCGCATGACATAGAAACTGGTCGGGCCCTGGATAAAGGCCATGCCCATGGTGATGACGCCCCAGGTGACCATGATCCGCGCGAACCAGCGCCGCGCGCCGAAGCGTTCGAGCATCAGGTTGCTGGGGATTTCCAGCAGGAAGTAGCCAATGAAGAACAGGCCGGCACCCATGCCATAGGCCGCGTCGCCGATGCCGACGTCCGCGCCCATGTGCAGCTTGGCGAAACCGACGGCTGAGCGATCCACGTAGGCAATCAGGTAGAGCAGGATCAGGAAGGGAATGAGTTTCAGGGTAATGCGACGAATAAGCCTGAGTTCCTGGCTCATGGATGCGGTCCTCATTGTTTTTGTTATGGAAGCCTGCGGGGATCGCCTCTGCCTTCGTGTGCGCATTGCTGCGGGTGAAGCCGGCAGGGTCGTCCCTCGGTTGAGATCGACTATATAGTATTACTATTTAAGGTTACAACTCTTCCACTGGTGACATTTTCGGCCTATTTTAGTCAGCACCTGCAGCCTTTAGTCTTACAAATAAAGCCTTACAATAAGAGTGCTGATTTATGTCTGATTCCAATAAAAAACCCGTGCTGCGCTCCGCCCAGTGGTTCGGTACCGCCGACAAGAACGGCTTCATGTACCGCAGCTGGATGAAGAACCAAGGCATCGCCGACCACCAGTTCCAGGGCAAGCCGATCATCGGCATCTGCAACACCTGGTCCGAACTCACGCCCTGCAACGCTCACTTCCGCACCATCGCCGAACACGTCAAACGCGGCGTAATCGAAGCCGGTGGTTTCCCGGTTGAATTCCCGGTCTTCTCCAACGGCGAATCGAACCTGCGCCCGACCGCCATGCTGACCCGCAACCTGGCAAGCATGGACGTCGAAGAAGCGATCCGCGGCAATCCCATCGACGGCGTTGTGCTGCTGACCGGATGCGACAAGACCACCCCTGCCCTGTTGATGGGCGCTGCCAGCTGTGACATCCCGGCCATCGTCGTCACCGGCGGGCCGATGCTCAACGGCAAACACAAAGGCAAGGACATCGGCGCCGGCACCATCGTCTGGCAGATGCACGAATCCTACAAAGCCGGGCAGATCAGCCTCGACGAATTCCTTTCCGCCGAATCGGGCATGTCGCGCTCGGCCGGCACCTGCAACACCATGGGCACTGCTTCGACAATGGCCTGCATGGCCGAAGCGCTGGGCACCTCGCTGCCGCACAACGCTGCGATTCCTGCGGTGGATTCGCGCCGTTACGTACTGGCGCACATGTCCGGCATGCGGGCTGTTCAGATGGTCAACGAAGACCTGCGCCTGTCAAAAATCCTGACCCGCGAAGCTTTTGAAAATGCCATCCGCGTCAACGCGGCCATCGGCGGTTCGACCAACGCGGTGATCCACCTCAAGGCCATTGCCGGTCGCATCGGCGTGGACCTGGAGCTGGACGACTGGACCCGCATCGGGCGCGGCACACCAACGCTGGTGGACCTGCAGCCTTCCGGGCGCTTCCTAATGGAAGAGTTCTACTACGCCGGTGGCTTGCCGGCCGTATTGCGTCGTCTGGGCGAGAATAATCTGATCCCCCATCCCGACGCCTTGACCGCCAACGGCAAGACGCTGTGGGAAAACGTGCAGAACTCGCCAATCTATGGCGACGATGAAGTCATCCGCGCCATCGACAATCCGCTGGTCGCCGACGGCGGCATCTGCGTGCTGCGCGGCAACCTTGCGCCACTGGGCGCGGTGCTCAAGCCATCCGCCGCCACGCCTGCGCTGATGAAGCACCGGGGTCGGGCGGTGGTGTTCGAAAACTTCGACATGTATAAGGCGCGCATCAACGATCCGGACCTGGACGTGGATGCCAGCAGCATTCTGGTGATGAAGAACTGCGGGCCGAAGGGTTATCCGGGCATGGCCGAAGTTGGGAATATGGGGCTGCCGGCCAAGCTGCTGGCCCAGGGCGTGACCGACATGGTGCGGATTTCCGATGCGCGCATGAGCGGCACGGCGTACGGCACGGTGGTTTTGCACGTGGCGCCCGAGGCCGCAGCCGGAGGTCCGCTGGCGGTGGTGCAGGAAGGTGACTTCATCGAACTGGATTGCGCGACCGGCCGTTTGCACCTGGACATTCCGGAAGCGGAACTGACCGCGCGCCTGGCCGATTGGCAAGCGCCGCCACAGTTGTTGATCGGCGGATACCGTCAGTTGTACATCGACCATGTGATGCAGGCGGATCAGGGTTGCGATTTTGACTTCCTGGTGGGTATGCGCGGCTCGGAAGTGCCACGGCATTCCCATTGATTAGGAGCCATTGATTGAATGCGCCACGCCCTTACAGGTGGAGGCAGAGTCCACCCTCGCGCTCTGTCGCCAATGCTATGATGCGCCGCATTCACCGCTCAGGATTGCCCCGCGCCCCATGGATTACCGTAAGCCCTCCGACCGTAAAAGCATGCACTCGCGCATTGTCCAGGACATCGGCATGCAGATTGTCTCGGGCCGCTTCAAGCCTGATGACAAACTCCCCGCCGAAGCCTTGCTTTGTGAAGAATATGCCGTCAGTCGTCCGGTGCTGCGCGAAGCCACGCGGGTGTTGGTCGCCAAAGGGCTGGTGTATTCCCGGCCGCGGGTGGGCACGGTGGTCAAGCCGCGCCGGGAGTGGCACATTCTTGATCCGGACGTGCTGCACTGGCTGATGCAAAGCTCGCCGCAGAATGAATTTTTCGCCCTGCTCACCAGCGTGCGCAGCATCATCGAACCAGCTGCCGCCGCGCTCGCTGCGCAACACGCGACCCCCGAAGACCTTGCGTCCATCGGCGAAGCCTACGACCGCATGGCCGCCGCGCCCACCGTCGAGGACGTGCTGCAACCGGACCTCGATTTCCACAGCCGCATTGCCGACGCCACCCACAACGACCTGCTCGCGCACTTGTGCAACATGCTGTCGCTGGCACTGCGCGAGGCGTTGAAGCATTCCAACAAACGCCCGAACCTGCACGAACTGGCCCTGCCCCGTCATCGTGCGATCCTCACCGCCATCGAAAACCGCGATGCGCTGGGTGCCCATCACGCGACGCTGGTACAACTGGACGATGCACGCAACGCGCTGAATGTGGTGTTGGGGCAAGGCGTGAAGCTTTAACGCCACAAAACGACGCGTTCACTTCGTAGGACCGGCTTTAGCCGGGAAGCCTTTGATCTGCTCGACCGCAGCCAAGCCCACCCAATCTCAGGGCAGATAAATGCTGAACAACCCGCCGCCCAGCTCGCCGCCGTTGGTGATTTCGATGTGGCCGGGGACGCCTTTTCGCTGGTGCTGCTTGGCGATGTTCGCTGCGAAATACAAACCCAGCCCTGTGCTGCCGCTGTTCTGGTTGATGCCCAGCACGTAGTCGGTGTGCTCCTCGATCATGCGCGCAGGAAAACCCGGGCCGTCGTCGTTGATGCTGATCACCAGCTGCTCGCCGACCTGGCCTGCCGTGATCAGCACTTCACTGCGCGCAAAGCGAATGGCGTTGATGACCACGTTGGACACCACCGACCCCACCAGCTCCCGATCAAAGAACCCCGGTAGACCGAAATCGTCCACCGCATAGCGGGCCGTGATGCCGCGGCTGACGAGCACCTCCTGATGGAAAGCCAGCTGCGCTTCGATAAAGTCATCCAGCTCGTGATAATCCGGGCGCAACGGCAACTGGTTCACGCCCAGCTTGTACAGCCCCAGCAACTGCACGAGCATGCCGTTGAGATGAGCGAACTCGTAGTCGATGACGCCCTGACCCGGCGTACCCCGACAGGCCTCGGGAAGCTGCTTGACCCACTGGCCGTGGGCCTGGATCAACGACCCCAGCGAGTTCTTCATGTCATGGACGGTGGAAGCAATCACCATCGAGAAGTCGAGCCCGAGATCCTGATCTTTCATTCGCCAAAAGCCCTGAGCCGCAGTTTCTGGAAACGTTCGAAGCGAGCGTCGCTTTCCGGCATCTTGCCCACCATCTTCAGACTGTTCTGACATTCCGCCAGGCTCGCCGCGTCGAGGTTATGAACGCCCATGTGCAGCAGCGACTGCGCCATGTTCAGCGCGATACTGATGTTCTTCGGTTGCAGGGCCAGGCCCTGGCGGAACAGGTCCTGCGCCTCGCCGAGCTTGCCGGCGCGGTAACAGCGAATGCCCTGAATGTTGAAATCGATGGCCGCCTTGCCCGCGCCCAGAATTTCAGGATCGTCGGTCTGCCTGGCGATGTTCTGCATGACCTGCGGGTCGTCACCGTAAATTTCGGCACAGCTTTTCAGAATGCCCGCGCCAGCGTCTTCCTGGCCGAGGGCCTTGAGCTGCGAAGCCACTGCCAGTGCCGCATCGGCGCTGAGAAACTGCTCCATGCCCTCGAGCCGCTCCATCGCCTGCTCGGTCAGCTTGGCGGCCATTTCAGGGTCGGAGGACGCGACGCTGGTGGCTTTCATCAGACGCGCGCGCACTTGCAGGCCGGCGTCGTTGCCGTTTTCCTTGGCCACTTCGGTCAGGGTCTGGTTGATCTCCACGCGGGTGCGCGCATCCAGGCCGCGTTCGCCGCCACGGCTGATCAGGGCCTGCGCAAAACCCAGGTTGGTTTCCGGGTCTTTGAAGCGGGAAAACTGGCCCTGGGAAACGGCCTGACGATACGCCTTTGAAGCGCCGTCGAAATCCTCGTTTTCCAGCGCCAGCTTGCCCAACAGACGCTGACGGCGCACGGCGTAAGGCGATAACCGCACCGCTTCTTCCAGCATCTTTTGCGCACGCTTGCTATCGCCGGTCGCCACCAGCACGTCCGCCAGCCCGTCATACAGCACCGGCATGGCATTGAAGGCGCGAATGGCTTCTTCGTAAACGGTCTGCGCTTCAGCATGGCGCCCACGCTTGAACAACAGTTTGCCCAACGCCGCATAGGCCCAGGGTTGCGGACGATCAGCGAGGATCGACTTGAGAAAGGCTTCCAGCGGCTCGTGCTGATTGAGGTCACGCAAGGCGTCGGCTTTATAGCGCAGGCAAAGCGGCGCGAAGCGGGGTTCCTGTTGGGTCAGTGCGACGCAGGCGTTCAGCACCTCGGTCGGATTGCCACGGTCCAGCGCCTGCAAAATCGGCTTGAGCAACGTCTTGCGCTGGACGATCTTCTCCAGACGCTGAGCCAGGCTCGCGCGGTTGAACGGCTTGGTCAGGTAGGCATCCGGCTCCCACTCCAGCGCACTCATCACCATCGCCTGGCTGTTTTCGGCGGTGACCATGACGAACACACTTTCATGGCTGATCAGCCGATCGGTCATCAGGTCTTCGAGCACCTGTTGGCCGTTCTTCTTGCCGTCGCCCAGATTGAAGTCGTGGAGAACGAAGTCGTAGCGCTTCTGCGCGCACATCTTCAACGCCTCCTCGCCGGTGTCGGCGGTGTCCACCACCTTGACCCCCAACTCGCGCAGCATCGATCGGACCGAACTGCGGAAGTCGGAAAAATCGTCGACGATCAGAAAGTTTTTTTGGTTCCACGCCAGCATCGAGATTCCTGTCACCGGATAAAAATTCGGCCCTGAGGCACTTGCAAGAGCGGCGGTCTCGTCCCCGACGTCGGGGTAGAGACGGCCAATAGAGTTGCGGCATGACGCCACTTGTCCGAGTTATCGGCGGCAGCGGAGCAAAGCTTAGGCACCCGGCGCTGGAAAAGTGACGCGTACGCGCCGTTGCGACGGAGGATCAACGCCCAAGCAAGCGCAGGAGAATGGGTAAAGTCCTCGGGCGTCCCGCCGATATCCAGTCATGCAACGCGTAGCCAACAGCCACAACCCCACCCTCTCCGAGTGCGCCCTATGTCCTGGCTGACCGATCTGAAATTGAAGACCAAGCTCCTTTCGGCATTCTGCCTGTGTGCGCTGATCACTGTAGTGGTGGGTGTGCTGGGACAGAGCGGTATCTCGCGCCTGTACGAGCTGTTTGAAAATACGGTGAGCGACAACCTGGTGTCGATCGCCAAGGTCGATTCGGTCAAGGCCAACGTCATCGCCACCAACCGCGACTTTTTCAAGGCCATCGGACTGAGCGCGCTCAAAGCCAACCCTGACGACATCAACGCCGCGATCCAGTCACTGAAAGAAAACCAGGCCCAGGCCGAGACGGACTTCAAGACCTACCGCGCCACGCCGCTCGATCCGGATGAAAAAGCCGCAGGCGATGACTTCGAACGCGACTGGGCCGCTTACATCAGCGCCGCCCTCAATGCGCTGTCTGTGGCGCAGAGCGGAGACCTGGAGCAAGCCAGCAAACTGGCCGCGACCAGCGTGACGCCCAGCTATCGCAAGACCATGGGCGAATTGAAAATCATGATCGAATCCAATCTGCGCCAGGCCAACGAGCAGGCACAGGCCGGGGTTGAAACCGACACCCAGGTGACGTGGATTCTGATCATCGGTTCGCTGATCGCGGTGGTGTGCGCCATTGCGCTGGGGCTGATCGTCACGCGCATGATCACCCGGCCGATCTATCAATCGGTGGCAAGCGCCACTCGAGTGGCGGCCGGCGATCTGAGTCAGCCCATCCACGTCGGCGGCCAGGACGAAACCGGGCAGTTGCTCAAGGCGCTGTCCACCATGCAGGGCAGCCTCAAAGGCACGGTTCAGCAGATCGCCACCGCCTCGGATCAGCTGGCTTCTGCGGCTGAAGAGCTGACCATGGTGACCGACGACAGCACCCGCGGGCTGATGCGTCAGAACGATGAAATCCAGCAGGCCGCCACGGCCGTCAACGAGATGACCGCCGCGGTGGAAGAAGTGGCGCGTAACGCCGCCAGCGCGTCGCAGGTGTCTGCGCAGACGTCCGAAGACGCCATCAAGGGTCAGCAACAAGTCCAGCAGGCTGTCACCGCGATGAACACCATGACCGTGGAAATCACCGAATCGACCGAGCGCGTCGGAGCGCTGGCCGGGCAGATCCGCGACATCACCAAAGTGCTCGACGTGATCCGCGGGATTGCCGAGCAGACCAACCTGCTGGCGCTCAACGCGGCCATTGAAGCCGCCCGCGCCGGCGAGCAGGGTCGAGGCTTTGCGGTGGTGGCGGACGAAGTACGTGCCCTCGCCCACCGCACCCAGACCTCCACCGGCGAAATCGAATCAATGATCACCAAGGTGCGCAATGGCGCCGACGAAGCCGTGCAGGCCATGGGCAAGAGCCAGGCGATCGCCGTGCATACCCAGTCACTGGCCACCGAAGCCGGCCGGGCACTGGAGCGCATCAGCGAAGGCGTCAGCCAGATGAACGAACGTAATCTGGTGATCGCCAGCGCGGCCGAGGAACAGGCGCAAGTGGCTCGCGAGGTAGACCGCAATCTGGTGAACATCCAAGACCTGTCGACGCAGACCGCGGCAGGCGCCAATCAGACCAGCGCGTCGAGTCAGGCGTTGTCGCGACTGGCCGTGTCGTTCCACGGCATGGTGGGCAAATTTACGCTGTAATCCGCTTGGCGTTTCGGCGCCAGGCCTGCCAATCGTCCCCCTGAGACAAAATGGCGTATTGACTAATTTGACACTCGATTTGTCGAAAATGACATTTCGGGTACAATCCCCGCCCGCCGCAGGGGATGGACCTGATGACCAGGTTCTGCGGTGGATGATGTTTACTCAAGCTGCTGATTCCAATGATCGAATAAAAAGCACAGCGCCGAGGGACATAGAACACGAGGTCGACCTGTTGACTGGCCTCTTGACCCTTCCTCCTCGTTTTCCGAGAGCGAAGCCTGTCTGACGTTCGCGCCGTACGATGGCGCCCGGCACTGCAGGACGTTGCGCGACGAATGCGGCAGGCGGATAACTTTCTATCTATTGGATGATTCGATGTTCAAGAAAACGAGCACCGCTCTACTGGGCCTCGCGATTTCGGCCACCTTCCTGCAAGCCCACGCCGCAGAGAGCAAGAAAGTCGATGTCCTGCTGATCGGCGGCGGCATCATGAGTTCGACCCTGGGCGTCTGGCTCAATGAACTCGAACCAAGCTGGTCGATGGAAATGGTCGAGCGCCTCGACGCCGTCGCCGAAGAAAGCTCCAACGGCTGGAACAATGCCGGCACTGGTCACTCCGGTCTCGCCGAGCTGAACTACACGCCTGAAGACAAAGACGGCAAGGTCAATATCTCCAAAGCCATCGAGATCAACGAAGCCTTCCAGGTCACCCGTCAGTTTCTGTCCTGGCAGGTCCGCCAGAACGTCCTGAAGAACCCGCCTTCGTTCATCAACACCACACCGCACATGAGCTTTGTGTGGGGCGATGACAACATCAAATTCCTGAAAAAGCGTTATGACGCGCTGCAAGCCAGCCCGCTGTTCCGCCCGATGCAGTACTCCGAAGACCCGGCGCAGATCGCCAAGTGGGTCCCGCTGATGATGGAAGGCCGTGATCCTTCGCAGAAGCTGGCGACCACCTGGACGCCAATCGGCACCGACGTGAACTGGGGTGAAGTCACCCGTCAGTACGTGTCGTACCTGCAGACCCGCCCGAACTTCGATTTGAAGCTGTCCAGCGAAGTCAACGACATCACCCGCAACGACGACGGCTCGTGGCACGTTGAATACAAGAACCTGAAAGACGGCACCACCACCGGTACCGACGCCAAGTTCCTGTTCATCGGTGCAGGCGGCGGGGCATTGAAGCTGCTGCAGAAATCCGGCATTCCCGAAGCTCAGGAGTACGCAGGCTTCCCGGTTGGCGGTTCGTTCCTGGTGACCGAGAACCCGACCGTGGCCATGCAGCACATGGCCAAGGCTTACGGCATCGCCTCCACCGGCGCGCCGCCCATGTCGGTTCCGCACCTGGACACCCGCGTGCTGGACGGCAAGCGCGTCATCCTGTTTGGCCCGTTCGCCACCTTCTCTACCAAGTTCCTGAAAGAAGGTTCGTACTTCGACCTGTTCAGCAGCATGACCACCCACAACATCTGGCCGATGACCAAGGTGGGCGTGGAGCAGTACCCGCTGGTCGAGTACCTCGCCGGTCAGCTGATGCTGTCTGACGACGACCGCTTCAAAGCGCTGCAGGAATACTTCCCGCACGCCAAGAAAGAAGACTGGCGCCTGTGGCAAGCCGGTCAGCGCGTACAGATCATCAAGCGTGACGCTGACAAGGGCGGCGTGTTGAAACTGGGCACCGAAGTGGTTTCTTCCCAGGACGGCACCATCGCTGCCCTGCTGGGCGCATCGCCAGGCGCATCGACTGCTGCACCCATCATGATGAATGTCCTGGAGAAGCTCTTCAAAACCCAGGTCGCGACGCCTGAGTGGCAAGCGAAGATCCATCAGATCGTGCCGAGCTATGGCACCAAGCTGAATGATTCGCCAGCCGCTGTTCAACAAGAGTGGAACTACACCGCCGAAGTGCTGCAACTGGGCAAGCCGCCTGTGCTCGATCAGAGCGTCGGCACCAGCACTGCCGCGCCGGGCAAGCCTGCTGAAAGCAAGCCCGCCAGCGACATGGCGCTGTAACAAAGTCTGACCGGTTGCATCGATTCCGATGCCGCTGATCACGAAAGCCACGAGACTCCGCGTCTCGTGGCTTTTTTATTGCCCATTGATCCCGTCGAGTGACGCGCGAATTGCCCGAGGAATTCGTCGGCCGCTGATGACGTGAAAATGAACGGCAAGCGCTTGCGTTGTGTCCACCCTATAGAACCAGTGAGGGGCAACGGTATGGACGCTACAAACACGCAAGTGCTGAGGGATGTTGTCGTCATCGCAGGTTCACGAGGCGCCCCCGAGGCCCTCCGTCACCTCCTCGCCAAGCTGCCGGCGGATTTTCCCGCTGCCGTGCTCATCGTGATTCACACCCACCCATTAGGTCCGGACTACCTGGCGTCTGTGCTCGCTCGGTACTCGACGCTGCCTGTGGACTACGGAAAAGAAGGCGAACCGGTACTGCCGGGCCGTGTGTATCTGGCTCCTGCGGACCGGCATCTGGAGATCGTCTCGCCCGGGATCATTCATCTCGACGACGGCCCCAAGGTACACCTCGCACGTCCTGCCGCCGATCGCCTGTTCGCCACGGCTGCCGAAGTGTTCCGCGAGCGGGTGATCAGCCTGGTGCTGTCAGGCGGCGACTCCGACGGTTCGGATGGCGCGGTAGAGGTCAGGAACGCTGGCGGGTTGAGTTTCGTACAGCGTCCCGAGGAAGCGCCGGTGCCCAGCATGCCGATTGAGACGATGCGAAAAACTATTTTGAGCCCTCAGCTGAGTGCGGAAGAAATGGCGGACGCGCTGACCAAAGCGGTCCGCACCGTCAACAGCTGACATTTCACAGGAGGCCAGAGAGCATGCCAGGAGGCGAACAGCATCCGCCGCCGTCAGGCGCCTTCGATCAATTGGACTTGGGGCCGGGGCGCAATACGGCCGTGTTTCGCCTGACCCTCGCGTTCATGATCATGGTGCTGATGACGTTCCTTTCAGTCGAGGGGTGGCGCGCCTGGCGCGATTACACCCACGCCTACGATTTCGCCCGAGACTCGGTCACCAACCTAGCCCGTGCCATCGCGCAGCACGCCGAGGACGCCATCCGGCAAGTCGACATCCTTACCTACGCCCTGGGCGAGCGGGTGGAGGGCGATGGCTTGGCCGCTATCAACGTTCCGCGCCTCCACACACTGATGGCGGAGCAATCGAAGCTCATGCCTCAGCTCCACGGGCTGTTCATCTATGGCGCCGACGGGCGATGGATCGTCACCGACAAGGACGTGACCCCGGACACCGCAAACAACGCCGACCGTGACTATTTCAACTATCACCGCACCCACACCGATCGCCGTGTGCGCATCAGCAACGTGGTCAAAAGCCGCTCCACCGGCGAGCTGATCATTCCGGTCTCCCGAAGGCTGAATAACGCTGATGGCTCGTTCGCAGGTGTGCTGCTGGGGACCATCAAACTCAGCTACTTCATGGATTATTACGGCGACTTCAAGATTGATGATCGCGGTGCGCTGGTGCTGGCGATGCGAGACGGGACCATTTTGGTGAGACGCCCGTTCATTCATTCCGTGGTGGGGCAAAGCCTGGCTGACAGCGAGATCTTCAAGCGCTACCTGCCGACCGTCAACGAAGGGATCGTCGAGATCAAAGCCGTGGTAGACGGCACGTACCGGTTGTATGGATTTCGTGCGCTGTCGAGTTATCCGCTGGTGGTCGCTGCCGGGCTGTCGAGAGAATCCTTCGTCGGGCCGTGGCGTCGCGATCTGCTCAAGTCCGGACTTGTGCTGCTGGTCCTGGTCGCCGGCTTTATCGGATTTGCCTTCATCGTGCTCACCCAGCTGCGCGGACGGATGGCCATGGAGAGCGAGATTCGCCTCGCCCATCAGGCCGTCAGAGACATGGCCCTGACCGACAGCCTGACCAGACTGGGCAACCGGCGCCTCCTCGACATGACCCTCGAAACCGAGATCGGCCGGGCAAAACGACAGCGCTACCCCCTCGCCTTGATCATGCTTGATATCGACTACTTCAAGCGCTTCAACGACCGCTACGGCCATGCGGCGGGTGACGACTGTCTCCAGCAGGTCGCCCAGGCCATCAGCGGCGTGTTGAAGCGGCCTGCGGACCTCGCCGTTCGCTACGGTGGCGAGGAATTCACCGTGCTGCTTCCGGATACCGACCTCCAGGGTGCGGGCCGCCTCGTGGAGGACATCCTGCAGGCCATCCGGGCGCTTGCGCTGGAGCACGCCGATCATCCTGAAAAGATCGTCACCGCAAGCGCAGGCGTGACGGTCAGGTTCCCTGCGCGGGAAGACACGACGCCTGCCGGCATGATCAAAGCGGCGGATGCCTATCTTTACTGCGCGAAAAATAATGGCCGCAATCGGTGGTACGCGGATCAGCACCCACAGGCGAGCGCGCAGGCATGAATGACAGCTCGGGTTGACTGGCGGGTGGGCGAGAAGTGAGACAGGTGTTCGGGCGGGAGTAAAAGCGAGTCAGATATGTCCCCTGCAGGAATCGAACCTGCATCTAGCCCTTAGGAGGGGCTCGTTCTATCCGTTGAACTAAGAGGACACCAAATCGGACGGCGTGCATCTTAACGACAAGGCGCTGGCTTGTCATGTCGTCATTATCAATGGGAGCTGTAAGACGCTGCCTCTCGCTCACATCATAGGGCCATCGTGCAGAATGCAACGATGGCCATGGGCCTTATTGCAAAACGCAACCCTACAATCCTGAAAATCCTAATTATCCTATTGATTTTAATAGCATTTTTTCGGACTAAGGGTTGGCATGCAGACTGCAACATACTCTTCGCGAATCACCCCTCTGAACGCCGTCCAAGCGAAGGTACCCGAGATGAACATGACACTGTCCCTGCTCAATGCTGCCGCGCTTGTCGCATTGGTCGCCCTCCACTCCCAGAACGATGGCAGCACGTCAGAGACCGTGAAATCAGAGAGCATCGCGGTTCAGGCGCAGCCTCATCACCTCATGCCACAGACGCCACGGTTCGCAGTCATGCCAAGTCAGGGCACGGAAGCCATTCTGGCCCATGACAGTGAAGAAGCCGTGCCGGTGAGTCGCTCGGAGCGCTGGGTGTTCTGAACAGCGGGTGCTGATCAGCTACCACAACGGCTTCGACCCGCTTTCCATGAGAGAGCAACCCATTAGAGAGCAGCCATGTCCAAAGCAGCAATTTCGTTCCTGATCCTGGCCGTCATGGCCCTCGCCACTGACCAACTGCTGGCTCCGTCAATGGAAACCATGAGTACCCTGGCGAAAGCAGCCGCAGCAATTTTCGCCAGCCTGTTCGTTGCAGCGCTGTTTGTGGGTCGCCGTATCAAGTTTGACCCGGTTTTGCGTTAACCCAAGCCCCGAGCCTTCGCCAGCACTTGCTGGCGCATCAAGTCGCCAAACATACGACGCCGAATACCCTGTCTCTGTGGGCTTAGGCTTACGCTACAGCGACAAGGGCGCAATGAACCCTTCGTCTCTTTCTTGAATGCCTCCTCGTATTATCCCCAGTCTCCCTCTACGATGAAGACAGATTGCCATCACGGCGTTTGCCCAGCACTGCAAGGGTGATAAGAGTTTCACTTTGCAAACCAGGACGCATTTCGGATAATTGGTGCTGGCTAAAAGCCTTTATGTAGTTCAATATTTGTCACACATTTGACGCCAAGGAATCGACACGTTGGTGCAGGATGGCGATCCTTTATGCGGGCTGGTTGAACATTTCGGCCAAAAGACAGTCAGAGCATGACATCTGCGGCCTAATGTAGAAACCGCCTCTCTCTTTGAACTAATTCGGTTAAATATATGAGCCCTATGAAACAGGCCAATTATTCCAGTCGCACAGCTGACAAGTTCGTAGTTCGCCTACCGGAAGGCATGCGCGAGCGTATTGCGGACGTCGCCAAACAGCACCACCGCAGCATGAACTCGGAAATCATTGCGCGTATTGAGCAGAGTCTGATTCAGGAAGGCGCACTGGGTGATGAGCCGAGTCTGCGTCTGGACAGTCCGGAGCTTTCGCTCCACGAACGCGAGCTGCTGCAGCGTTTCCGTCAGTTGGCTCACCGCCAGCAGAACGCACTGGTTTCGTTGATTGCCCATGACACTAGCCTGGCAAACGACGACGAATAAGTCGTTTAAACCAGAGACTTTAAAGCCAGCGCTCTGCTGGCTTTTTTGTGCCTGAAACTTAATGAATTCATAGCTTCCAACCCATTAAGCGGCATCGCGCACATTAAAAAACCGCCCTGAAGGCGGTTTTGGGTGAAGCGTGGGGGTCAGAGCAAAAACACGGTGGCCAACCCCAGAAAGATAAAGAACCCGCCGCTGTCGGTCATGGCCGTGATCATCACACTGGCGCCCATCGCCGGATCGCGCCCCAGCCGAGAAAGGGTCATGGGAATCAGCACGCCCATCAATGCTGCCAACAGCAGATTCAACGTCATGGCGACGGTCATCACCACGCCGAGAGACCAGCTGTGGTACAGCAAGTAAGCGACGATCCCGATCACGCCACCCCACACAAGACCGTTGATGAGCGCGACGGCCAGCTCCTTGCGCATCAGCCGTGAGGTGTTGCCGGTGTTCACCTGATCGAGGGCCATGGCCCGGACAATCATCGTGATGGTCTGATTGCCCGAGTTGCCGCCAATCCCCGCCACGATCGGCATCAACGCCGCCAGCGCCACCAGCTTCTCGATGGAGCCTTCGAACAGGCCGATTACCCGCGACGCAAGAAAGGCGGTAATCAGGTTGACCGCCAGCCAGGACCAGCGGTTGCGCAGTGAACGCCAGACCGAGGCGAAGATGTCTTCTTCTTCGCGCAGACCCGCCATGTTGAGCACTTCGGTCTCGCTCTCCTCACGGATGAGATCGACCATTTCATCGATGGTCAGACGGCCGATCAGCTTGCCGTTCTTGTCGACCACCGGGGAAGAAATCAAGTCGTAACGTTCGAACGCCTGGGCGGCTTCATACGCATCGCCGTCAGGATGGAAGCTCACGGGATCACTGGCCATGACCTCCGACACCTGCTTCTCCGGGTCGTTGACCAGCAAACGCTTGATGGGCAGCACGCCCTTGAGGACGCCATCGGAGTCGACCACGAACAGTTTGTCAGTGTGACCGGGCAGCTCTTTGAGGCGGCGCAGATAACGCAGAACGACTTCCAGGCTGACATCCTCGCGGATGGTCACCATCTCGAAGTCCATGAGGGCGCCTACCTGCTCCTCGTCGTAGGACAAGGCCGAGCGCACGCGCTCACGCTGCTGGCTGTCCAGCGCCTCCATCAGCTCATGGACAACATCACGCGGCAGCTCTGGTGCGAGGTCGGCCAGCTCGTCGGCGTCCATTTCCTTGGCGGCCGCAAGCAGCTCGTGATCGTCCATGTCGGCGATCAGGGTTTCCCGAACGGAGTCCGACACTTCAAGAAGGATGTCGCCGTCACGCTCGGCCTTCACCAGTTGCCAGACCGTCAGACGGTCTTCGAGGGGAAGTGCTTCGAGGATGTAGGCAACGTCGGCAGAGTGCAGGTCGTCGAGCTTACGCTGCAGCTCGACGAGGTTCTGCCGGTGAACGAGGTTCTCGACACGATCCTGGTGCTGGCTTTCCTGACGGTGTGTCAGGTCTTCGACGATGCGCTGACGTTGCAGCAAGTCGATGACTTGGGCGAGACGATCCTGAAGGCTTTCCTGCGTCTTTTTTACTTCGATTTGGGTCATAGGCGAACTCCACTCCCAGCAGTGGAACCCGCCAGAAGATCAATCAGTCGATTCTTGATTGGTGAAACTTAGTGTTGAGTTGCTACTGGGTAAGTCCATGGAGGTAGTCCACAAGCCCCGGCGGGGCTGACGGGCGCAATCATACACCGCTTGCCGTGGCGGGAGGCTAAAAATTCAACGTGAAACAATCGGTTGCAACACAACGTTAACGCTGACGAAGTCACTCCTACCCCCTGGTCACATCCGGTGAACAAAACTCGCTCGCCGTGAGAAATCTTCACCGCTACCCTTTCCGCACTTGGATCAGGGAAGACATTGCGATGCCGCGCAACACTGGAGAGCTCCTCATCACCCTGGTGCTGTTTTTGCCACTCGGCGCAGGCGCCACCATCGTTAATCGCTGCGAGGATCAAAGCGGCAGGGTGACATTCACCACACTGAGCTGCCCCAGCGGTCAAGCCATGACCCCACAAGGTATCAATCCAGCGTCGGGCATGACTTTCACTCCCCCTCCTCCGCCTGCAATCGCGGACACCCTGCAAAAACGTAAAAGCAACGAAGTGGTGGTTGTGGGCCAGCGAGATGACGGTTGCGGCAATGTCCTGAGTGCGGAGCAGCGCCGAAAGGCGATCATCAATCAGCAGACGCCAACGGGGATGAGCAAACGTGACGTGGAAAGCTTGCTGGGGCGACCGGACAAGATCGTCAGCCGTAACGCTGAAGTCCGGTATGTGTATGAAGAGAAGAAGGGGCGCAGCCGACAGGTGTCATTCGATGAACACGGTTGCGTAAAAGGCAAACGCTAGAAAGCAAAAAGCCCGCATTTGCATGCGGGCTTTTCGTTTTATGGTGCACTCGACAGGATTCGAACCTGTGACCGCTCGGTTCGTAGCCGAGTACTCTATCCAGCTGAGCTACGAGTGCATATGGCGCTTTTTGAACCAGTTCACCTCTGGGTATCGCGTTTTACTTCTGGAAGTGAGTGGTTCTTCCGAAGACCTGTTGAAGCCAGGCTCTTTCTAACTTAAGACTGCTGTTCGTATCACTACAAACAACGCTTAAATGGTGCACTCGACAGGATTCGAACCTGTGACCGCTCGGTTCGTAGCCGAGTACTCTATCCAGCTGAGCTACGAGTGCATTTGTTGTCGCGCATTATAGGCCGTCAAATCTCTTGGTCAAGCACTTTTTCCAGTAAATTCAACAACTTACCAATCAAGCCAGATTACAACGTACTACGCAAATAATGGCGGAGAACGGGGGATTCGAACCCCCGACACCCTTTTGAGGTGTACTCCCTTAGCAGGGGAGCGCCTTCGGCCACTCGGCCAGCTCTCCGCAACACGGGGCGTATAATAACCACCCTTTTCCCCGTTTGCAAACCAAAAATTCAATAAAAATTAATGGCTTGGTTCTTCGTCCTTCTCTTTCTTTATACGCAGGTAAATCTCTTCGCGATGAACAGCCACTTCCTTGGGCGCGTTGACCCCAAGGCGTACTTGATTACCTTTAACGCCGAGCACGGTCACGGTGATTTCACCATCACCAATGATCAGACTTTCCGCGCACCGCCGAGTCAGAATCAGCATACTTATCTCCTTACCGCTTGCATTCAAGGGACAACAGTCTGCATAGACAAACGGCAGGGGCCCGAGCCGGAAGCGGCCGCAGGTCTATGTCTCAGTATCGACCAGCGCCGGAAAAAGAACAGTTTATTGCCCACATTCAGTATCGGAAGGCGCGACCAAAACCGCGCCCCCTGCCCAAGGCTTACTCGCCCTGACGTGGTGCGTCGAGTTCGAAGGCAGTGTGCAGCGCGCGCACGGCCAGCTCCAGGTACTTCTCTTCGATCACTACCGAGACCTTGATTTCGGATGTCGAGATCATCTGGATGTTGATGCTCTCCTTGGCCAGCGCTTCAAACATGCGACTGGCCACACCGGCATGGGAACGCATGCCGACACCGACGATGGAAACCTTGGCGATCTTGGTGTCGCCAATGACTTCACGGGCGCCGATTTCGTTGGCCGTGTTCTGCAGAACCTGCAGCGCCGCCTGGTAATCATTGCGGTGCACGGTGAAGGTGAAATCGGTGGTGTTATCGTGCGAGACGTTCTGCACGATCATGTCGACTTCGATGTTCGCGCCGCTGATCGGGCCGAGAATCTTGAACGCAACGCCCGGGGTGTCTGGCACGCCACGGATGGTCAGCTTGGCTTCGTCGCGGTTGAAGGCGATGCCCGAAATGATCGGCTGTTCCATGGATTCCTCTTCATCAATGGTAATGAGGGTGCCTGGACCCTCCTTGAAGCTGTGCAGTACGCGCAGCGGGACGTTGTACTTGCCGGCGAATTCGACCGCGCGGATCTGCAGGACCTTGGAGCCTAAGCTCGCCATCTCCAGCATTTCTTCGAAGGTGATCTTGTCCAGACGCTGGGCCTGCGAGACAACACGCGGATCCGTCGTATAAACGCCATCGACGTCGGTGTAGATCTGGCACTCATCGGCTTTCAACGCTGCAGCGAGCGCCACGCCGGTGGTGTCGGAACCGCCACGACCCAGGGTCGTGATGTTGCCGTCTTCGTCGACGCCCTGGAAACCGGCGACCACCACCACACGACCGGCCTTCAGGTCAGCGCGAATTTTCTGATCGTCGATCTGGAGGATACGCGCCTTGTTATGGGCGCTGTCGGTCAGGATGCGGACCTGATTACCGGTGTACGAAACAGCCGGCACGCCACGCTTGATCAGCGCCATGGCCAGCAGAGCGATGGTGACCTGCTCGCCGGTGGAAACGATGACGTCCAGCTCGCGTGGCACCGGCTGATCGCTGATCTGCCGGGCGAGTTCGATCAGGCGATTGGTTTCGCCGCTCATGGCCGACAGCACGACCACCAGATCATCGCCCGCATCGCGGAATTTCTTGACCTTGTCGGCCACCTGTTCGATGCGCTCGACCGAGCCCACCGAGGTGCCGCCAAACTTTTGTACGATTAAAGCCATCTCAAAGCCGCCTCAGCCCATGAAGGGCGCCCGTTATCATTCAAACCGCGAAGCGCCGGAGCCCGAACGACGGGCCCCGGGTGGGTCGACTTAAATACCTTGTTCGGCGAACGGAACAGCCAGTGCCAGCGCTGCTTCGAGTCCGGCAGCATCAACACCACCGCCTTGCGCCATGTCAGGACGACCGCCGCCTTTACCGCCTACCGCGGCAGCCGCTTGCTTCATCAAATCACCGGCTTTGAGTTGGCCAGTCAGGTCTTTGGTGACGCCTGCCACCAGCACGACCTTGTCTTCATGCACCCCGCCGAGCAGGATCACTGCGCGGCCGAGCTTGTTCTTCAGTTGATCAACCAGGGCCAGCAGCGCCTTGCCATCCTGACCGTCGAGACGGGCAGCGAGGACTTTGACGCCTTTGACGTCCACTGCCGAGCCCGACAGGTCGTCGCCCGCAGCACTGGCCGCCTTGGCCTGCAGTTGTTCCAGCTGCTTTTCCAGCAGACGGTTGCGTTCCAGCACCGCCGACAGCTTGTCCAGAACGTTGTCGCGATTGCCTTTGACCAGGTTCGCGGCTTCCTTCAGTTGTTCTTCAGCCGCGTTCAGGTATTCCAGCGCCACAGCGCCGGTCACCGCTTCGATACGGCGCACGCCGGCGGCCACACCGCTTTCGCTGATGATCTTGAACAGCGCGATGTCGCCGGTGCGGTTGGCGTGAATGCCGCCGCACAGCTCCACCGAGAAACCGCCGCCCATGCTCAGCACGCGAACGCTGTCGCCGTACTTCTCGCCGAACAGCGCCATGGCGCCCTTCTGCCTGGCGGTCTCGATGTCGGTTTCTTCAGTTTCGACGGCGGTGTTCTTGCGCACTTCGGCGTTGACGATGTCTTCAAGCGCCTTGAGCTGCTCGGGCTTGATGGCTTCGAAGTGGCTGAAGTCAAAACGCAGGCGCTGACTGTCGACCAGTGAGCCTTTCTGCTGAACGTGTTCGCCCAGCACCTGACGCAACGCGGCGTGGAGCAAGTGCGTGGCGGAGTGGTTCAGCGATGTGGCCTGACGAACTTCGGCGGCGACGTCGGTGCTGACGGTGGTCCCCACTTTCAGGCTGCCCGACACTTGAACACCGTGATGCAGGAACGCGCCGCCGGTCTTGGTGGTGTCGCTCACGTCGAAGCGCACTTCGCCGCCGGCAGTCAGGTAACCGCTGTCACCGATCTGGCCGCCGGACTCTGCGTAGAAAGGGGTCTGGTCGAGGATGACCACGCCATCCTCGCCTTCGCTCAATTGCTCGACCGCGATGCCGTCTTTGTACAGCGCGACGACCTTGGCCTCGCCTGCAGTGGCTTTATAGCCGGTGAACTGCGTGGCCACATCGACCTTCACCAGGCTGTTGTAGTCCATGCCGAAGGAGCTGGCGGAGCGCGCTCGTTCACGCTGGGCATCCATCTCACGCTCGAAACCCGCCTCGTCGAGGGTCAGGTTGCGTTCGCGAGCGATGTCGCCGGTGAGGTCCATCGGGAAACCGTAGGTGTCGTAGAGCTTGAACACCACGTCGCCAGGGACGATGGTGCCCTTGAGCTCGGCGAGATCCTGCTCGAGGATCTTCAAGCCTTGCTCCAGGGTCTTGGCGAACTGCTCTTCTTCAGCCTTCAGCACGCGCTCGATGTGCGCCTGCTGGTTTTTCAGTTCGGGGAAGGCTTCGCCCATTTCGGCGACCAGTGCAGCCACGATCTGATAGAAGAAGCTGCCCTTGGCACCCAGCTTGTTGCCGTGACGGCAGGCGCGACGAATGATGCGGCGCAGCACGTAGCCACGGCCTTCGTTGGACGGCAGCACGCCGTCGGCAATGAGGAAGCCGCACGAACGAATATGGTCGGCGACGACTTTCAGGGACGCCTGATTGTCGTTGCTGCAGCCGATGGCTTTGGCAGCGGCGGCCAACAGGCTCTGGAACAGGTCGATTTCATAGTTGGAATTGACGTGTTGCAGCACGGCGCTGACGCGCTCGAGGCCCATGCCGGTGTCCACCGATGGCGCTGGCAGCGGGTGCAGAACGCCGTCGGCCGTGCGGTTGAACTGCATGAATACGTTGTTCCAGATCTCGATGTAACGGTCGCCGTCTTCTTCCGGCGAACCCGGCGGGCCACCCCAGATGTCGGCGCCGTGGTCGTAGAAGATCTCGGTGCAAGGACCGCACGGGCCGGTGTCGCCCATGGTCCAGAAATTGTCGGAGGCGTATGGCGCGCCCTTATTGTCACCGATGCGAACCATGCGCTCGGCCGGCACGCCGATCTCTTGGGTCCAGATGTCGTAGGCTTCGTCGTCCGAGGCGTAAATGGTGACCCAGAGTTTTTCCTTGGGCAGGTTCAGCACGCCGGTGAGGAAGGTCCAGGCGTAGGTGATTGCGTCGCGCTTGAAATAGTCGCCGAAGCTGAAGTTGCCCAGCATTTCGAAAAAGGTGTGGTGACGCGCGGTGTAGCCGACGTTTTCCAGGTCGTTGTGCTTGCCACCGGCACGCACGCACTTCTGGCTGCTGACGGCGCGGGTGTAGGCCCGTTTTTCCTGGCCGAGGAAGCAATCCTTGAACTGGTTCATGCCTGCGTTGGTAAACAGCAGGGTCGGGTCGTTGCCCGGGATCAGGGAGCTGGAGGCGACTCGGGTGTGGCCTTGCTCTTCGAAGAAGCGAAGGAAGGCTTCACGGATTTCTGCGCTTTTCATAGGTTCTTCCACGGAAACTGCGGCCTGGCACATGCATAGCGTCATTCGACGCAGCGACGGCAAAGGGCCGCATTATATAGGCGTTGTACGCTCGGTACAGCGTGTTATTCGATAGAAACCGGCAATCGGGCTGATCACACGATCAGCGAACGCCAAATTCGGCAAAGGCCGCCACCACCTTGTCCAGATGCGCAGACGTCACATCCAGATGGGTGACCATGCGCAACCGCGGCGCAGCACTGAGCACGATACCGCGCTCGGCACACAAGGCCTTGAGCGCCGGGGCACGATCGCCGATCTGCACGTAGACCATGTTGGTCTGCACCGGCTCGACGTCAAAACCGAGGTCCGCGAGGGCCTGGCCGAGGGCGGTGGCATTGGCATGATCGTCGGCCAGCCGCTCGACCTGATGCTCCAGCGCGAATAAACCCGCCGCTGCCAGCATCCCGGCCTGACGCATGCCGCCGCCGACCATCTTGCGCAGGCGCCGCGCCTTGGTGATGAACTCGCTTGAGCCGCACAGCACCGAGCCGACCGGCGCGCCGAGCCCTTTGGACAGGCACACCGACACCGAATCGAAATGCCGGGTGATTTCCCCCACGTCCACGCCCAGCTTGACGGAGGCGTTGTACAGGCGCGCGCCGTCGAGGTGCAGGCTCAGGCCATTTTCGCGGGTGAATGCCCGGGCCGCCGCGAGGTACTCCATTGGCAGGACCTTGCCCTGCATGGTGTTTTCCAGGGCCAGCAAGCGGGTGCGGGCGAAATGGAAGTCGTCGGCCTTGATGGCGGCGGCCACCTGATCCAGGTCCAGCGATCCGTCCGTCTGGTTGTCCAGGGGCTGAGGCTGAATCGAGCCGAGCACCGCCGCCCCGCCGCCTTCGTATTTGTAGGTGTGCGCCTGCTGTCCGACGATGTATTCGTCGCCGCGCTCGCAGTGGGCCATCAGGCCGAGCAGGTTGCTCATGGTGCCGGTCGGCACGAACAGCGCGGCGGCATAACCCAGACGTTCCGCCAGCCACGACTCCAGGCGATTGACCGTCGGGTCTTCGCCATACACGTCATCGCCAAGGGGCGCGCTGGCCATGGCGTCGCGCATGCCGGCAGAGGGTTGGGTCACGGTGTCACTGCGCAGATCGATAACCGCCACGATGAAGCTCCCACTGGTAAGGGTCGAGCCTCAGTTCTGAGGCCCGGGGCATCGATAATCAAGGCTTGAGGCAGGAATGCCAAGACGCCTTATAAGAAAAGCTGATGAAAACCATCAAAAAGGCTCCAAGCGGATCGCGGGAATCTATGTTACAAACTGCACGCCGACGGAAAAAACCGTTGGCAACGTTCTCAGGGCGGGGTGCAATTCCCCACCGGCGGTAATGGCGCGCAATGCGTCTAGCCCGCGAGCGCTTGCAGCGAGCTTATGCGCGATGCAAGGTCAGCAGACCCGGTGTGATCCCGGGGCCGACGGTCATAGTCCGGATGAAGAGAGAACGGGACTGGCACAGCAGGATCGTTTCGAGACGGGTTCAGGCGCTTGGCGTCGAGGACGGTTTCGCACGTACCCTGGCATCCCATTCGATCCAAAACGCCCTGTTTTTTTCATTAAACAGGAGTCAGAACACATGCAACCTACCGCCATTCACGCTCACGAGCGCATCGCCTTCATTCAAGCCTGCTGGCACAAGGAAATCGTCGATCAGGCGCGCAAGGGCTTTGTCGCCGAGATGGCGCAACACGGTTACGCCGAGACCGACATCGATTTCTTCGAAGTCGGCGGCGCGTTTGAAATCCCGCTTCACGCCAAGTTGCTGGCCAAGTCAGGTCGCTATGGCGGGGTCGTGGCGGCTGGTCTGGTGGTCGACGGCGGCATCTATCGCCATGAGTTCGTCGCGCAATCGGTGATCAGTGCGCTGATGCAGGTTCAGCTGGAAACCGAAGTGCCGGTGTTCTCGGTCGTGCTGACCCCGCACCACTTCCACGCCGGTGAAGAGCACCAGAAGTTCTTTTTCGATCACTTCGTGCACAAGGGCCAGGAAGCGGCCAAGACCTGCGCGGACACACTGACTAAATTGCGTGCGGTGCGTCGGGTGGGTGAGGTGCAGAAAGCGGCGGGGTGATTTGCATCCGAAGATCCAGATCAACTGCTTCCCGGCTGAAGACGGTCCTACGGACCTTCCGCGTTCCCATTGTAGGACTGGCTTTAGCCGGGAAGAGCCCGGTTTGATCGCCACGCATTTCATTGAATGCTGGCGCTAGCTGAGTGGGACCGGCTTCAGCCGGGAAGAGGCAAGCATGACCGGGATCAGGCCAATGTCTCGTCCGTCGCCGGCACGATCAGAATCCCCGCCCGCAGCCCGTTTTTGACGTTCGGGTTGGGGAAGATGATCCGGGCGCCCTCCTCTTCTATCACCCAGCGTGAATCGGCCAAATCTTCGGCCAGCACATAGCCTTTTTCCAGCTCCGAGAAGTTCTCGATGTCCGCCGGCAAGTGCAGCTGGAAGGCGTCGCTGTGTTTGATGATCTCCCGGGCCACGCTGAACAGCTGCAAGCCGTTCAGATCCGCAGGCTCATCGGCTTCGGTGCCGGCGATCAGGTGTTCGAGGCAGGTTTTCAGTTTGTCGAGATTGACCTGCTGGTTCTGCCCGAACGGGCGCGCCTTGCCCAGCTCCAGGGTGAAGGCTTCGGCGTCGAGCTTGTCGTAGGTGTAGGCGCTGAACACGATCGATGACTTGTTCTGCAGCAGCACCGCTTCCATGCCGGCCGTCCGCAGCCGGGCGAGTTCGCGGCGGGAATGGGCGCGACCTTCCTTCCACGGGTACAGCGCGAACTGCTCGATCTTCGAACCGCGAATCGCCGTGTGCAGGTCGTAGTGCAGGCGGTAGCGGTCCGGAATGTTGAAAAAGCTGGCGGCCAGACGCTCGAGTTCGCAGGCGCGCAAGGCTTCGCTGCCGCCGCTGTGCTCATGACGGCCATTGAACAGCCGGTTGACGTCCTGCTCGACGTATCGCTCGCCGCGACGCATCGCTTCGGGGTTGCCGAACAGGAACAGAATACGCGCGCGGGGCTTGAGTTCGCCCCGGGCGATGGCGTGAATCAGCGCGTCGAGCAGTTCGATCGGCGCGGTTTCATTGCCGTGGATGCCGGCGGACAACAGCAGGTCGGTGCCATTGTCCCGCGCTTCGGGAGGCCGGACTTCCAGTGCCCCTTCAGCGAGCCAGCGCATGCGAACGCCGTCGACGGTCAGCTGAGTTTTTTCCGCGGGTTCGCGACCCGCGAGGGTCAGTTCAAGCAGTTTGCCGAGGGCGAGCATGGGGAGCTTCCTGCGCAGGCTTAGTCGTGGGTGCAGTCGGGACCGTGCACGTGGCCTTCTTCGTCGTCGCCGCTCATGTCAGCCGGTTCCATTTCCAGCTGCAGGCTGACCAGGTTGGTCGCCAATGGACGCAGCAGCAGGTTGGCGTATTCGGCATCGCCTTCTTCGACGTCCACGCCGATCAGCAACTGGCCACGGCCATCCTGTTGAATCCAGACCTCTTTGCCCTGCCAGATAACGGCAAGACGGGTGCAGGACGTTTCCAGCTGAGTGCCGTCGGTGTCTTCAAGGATCAAACGCAGCGCGTCGGTCATGGCAAAACTCTCTCTTTAAAAGCAAAAACATCGTCGCCTGACACCGTTTGGGCGCAGGCGTAACGGATGGGGTGCATCAGTTGATCTGGAAAGGATAGACCGCGCCCAGTTTCAGGTGCTGCGTCAGTTCGTCCAGCGCCGTACGGCATTCGGTCAGCAATTGCGGATCGGCCAGATCACTGTCGCTCATGCGGTCGCGATAGTGCTTGTCGACCCACTGCGTCAGCGTGTCGTACAGCGGCGCGGTCATGATAACGCCTGGATTGACCGCCGCCAGTTCGGTTTCATTCAGCGCCACGCGAAGACGCAGGCACGCCGGGCCGCCGCCGTTCTGCATGCTCTGCTTGAGGTCAAATACCTTGACCTCGCGGATCGGGCTGTCGTCCGCCAGCAGGCGCTGCAAGTAATGCCACACGCGCTCGTTGCTGCGGCACTCTTCCGGCACGATCAGCAGCATCGAACCGTCCGCGCAGGACAGCAACTGGCTGTTGAACAGGTACGAACGCACGGCGTCTTCCACCGCCACTTCACTGCGCGGCACGCAAATGGCCTGGAAGCGACCGCCGCGTTGACCGAGCTTGTTGTGCAGTTCGGCGAGCATGGGCTCGGTATTGAGGAAGGCGTCCTCGTGATAGAACAGGACTTCACCGTTACCGACCGAGATCACGTCGTTGTGGAACACGCCCTGATCAATCACCGCCGGGTTCTGCTGGGCGAAGACCACGCCCTCGGCGCTCAGGCCATGCAGACGCGCAACGGCCTGGGACGCTTCGAGGGTCTGACGGGCCGGGTATTTCTGCGGTGCAGGGAAACGGCTGTCGAACGCGGCGCGGCCGAAGACGAAAAATTCGACGCCGGGCTCTCCGTAGCTGCGACAAAAGCGCGTGTGATTGGCCGCACCTTCGTCGCCGAACTGGGCGACGGCAGGCAGCGCCGCGTGGTGGGCGAAATGCTGCTGATCAGCGAACATCGCGCCGAGGACACGGCTGGTGGTCGGGTGCTCGATGCTGCGGTGGTATTTGCAGTTGAGGTTGGCGGCGGTGAAATGCACGCGGCCGTCGGCGGTGTCGGCGCTCGGGCTGACCGTGGCGGCGTTGGCCACCCACATGCTCGACGCCGAGCAACTGGCGGCCAGCAGCGGCATCGACTCTTTGGCGGCGCGTTCAATGACCTGTGCGTCGCTGCCGCTGAAGCCCAGTTTGCGCAGACCTGCTACGTCGGGGCGTTCCTGGGGGGCCAGCACGCCCTGGGTGAAACCCATCTCCATCAGCGCTTTCATTTTGGCCAGCCCCTGCAAAGCGGCCTCGCGCGGATTGGAGGATTGCTGGCAGTTGTTCTGGGACGCGACGTTGCCGTAGGACAGCCCACCGTAGTTGTGGGTCGGGCCCACTAGACCGTCAAAGTTGACTTCACAGGATTTCATCGGTGAGGCTCCGTGGATCTGTTTTTATGTGCACGTTCTTCGACGTGCGCTGCGCTATCAAGGAGCGCGCTCAATTCAGGGTAATGCCGGGCGTCAGGCTGGCAGGCAGTGCCAGGGTTTCCGTCTCCAGCGAGGCCACCGGGTACGCGCAATAATCCGCCGCGTAATAAGCGCTGGCGCGATGGTTACCGGAGGCGCCGACACCGCCGAACGGTGCGGTACTGGCCGCGCCGGTCAGCTGCTTGTTCCAGTTCACGATACCCGCGCGGCTCTGCAGCCAGAACTGTTGATAGCGCGCCTGGGAGTCCGACAACAGCCCCGCCGCCAGCCCGTACTGCGTGGCGTTGGCCTCTTCGATCGCTGCGTCGAAATCAGCGTAGCGAATGACCTGCAACAGTGGCCCGAACAGCTCCTCATCGGCACGATCCGCCACGTCACTGACGTCGATGATGCCCGGCGTCAGCAGCGCCGATTGCGCAGCGGGCTGGGTCATTTCAAGCAAGGCCACTGCGCCATTGGCGAGCATCACTTCCTGGGCATAAAGCAGCGCACGGGCAGCGGCAAGGGAAATCACCGAACCCATAAACGGCGCAGGTTGTTGATCGAACGCGCCGACCTGAAGGGTCGATGTCACCTCAACCAGCCGCGCCAGGAATGCATCGCCCCACGCCCCTTGGGGCACCAGCAGACGTCGGGCGCAGGTGCAGCGCTGGCCGGCGGAAATAAAGGCCGACTGAATCACGGTGTAGACCGCGGCATCGACATCGGCGACCTGATCGACCACCAGCGGGTTGTTCCCACCCATCTCCAGGGCAAGAATCTTGTCCGGACGGCCGGCGAACTGTTGATGCAGCGAATTGCCAGTGCGGCTCGAACCGGTGAAGAACAACCCGTCGATGCCTGAATGCCCGGCCAGCGCGATGCCGGTGTCACGGGCACCTTGCAGCAGATTGAGCACGCCCGCAGGCAGACCGGCTTCGATCCAGCATTGCACGGTCAGCTCGGCGACTTTGGGGGTCAGCTCGCTGGGCTTGAACACCACGGTGTTGCCCGCCAGCAACGCCGGGACGATGTGCCCGTTAGGCAAGTGCCCCGGGAAGTTGTAAGGCCCGAACACCGCCACCACGCCGTGGGGCTTGTGTCGCAGCACAGCGGTGGCGTCGCCTAGGGGGCCGCTCTTCTCGCCCGTCCGCTCGCGGTAGCTCTGAATCGAGATCGCGACTTTGTTAGCCATGCTGGTCACTTCAGTCGCCGATTCCCACAGCGGCTTGCCGGTTTCCTCACCGATGCAACGGGCGATTTCATCGGCGCGGCTCTTCAGCGCAGCAGCGAAGGCTTCGAGCACGGCGATGCGCTCGTCCAGGCTGCGCGTCGCCCAGGCCGGAAACGCCTGACGAGACGATTTCACTGCCGCGTCGACCTGTTCAGCCGTTGCGCTTTTGCCGGACCAGATCACCTGCTGGGTCACCGGGTTCAGGGAATTGAATGCGTCGCCCTGCCCGTCCTGCCAGGCACCGGCAATGTACAAAGTGTTCATCAAATACTCTCCCGGGCAGGCGACAGTTGCACAGCGCGCACTTGATCACCGGCGCTGAGGCGCAAGCGCTTGGCCGTCTGCGGGTCGACCACCAATGTGCCGGCGGCAAGACGCGCAGGCGCAGCGGTCACGCGGCAGTCTTCGCGCTTGCGGTTGTGAATAAGGAATGGCGTCGCATCGTCGCCCGGCGTCCCGACCGCCAGCACCAGCGCCTGGCTGTCGCGGACCGCGCGGATCTTGCTGGTTTCGCACTCGATGGCCGGGCCGGCGTCGAAAATGTCGACGTAACCCTGGTAACTGAAGCCTTCGGCCTTGAGCATCGCCAGCGCCGGTTCGGTGCTGACGTGTACGCGGCCGATGACTTCGCGCGCGGCCTCCGAAAGGAAGCAGCTGTACAGCGGAAACTTCGGCATCAGCTCGGCAATAAAAGCGCGGTTACCAACACCGGTGAGGTAGTCGGCCTGACTGAATTCCATTTTGAAGAAGTGTCGGCCCAGGCTTTCCCAGAACGGCGAATGACCCTGCTCGTCGGAGATGCCGCGCATTTCAGCGATGGTCTTGGTGCCGAACAGCTCCGGGAATTCGGCGATGAACAGCATCCGCGCCTTGGACAGCAAGCGGCCGTTGAGGCCGTTGCGGTAGTCGGCGTGGAGGAACAGCGAACACAGCTCGGAGTTGCCGGTGAGGTCGTTGGCCAGAAACAGTGTCGGGATCTCGCGGTAGATGTTCAGCTCTTGGGAAGCGCTGACCGTCAGGCCGACCCGGTAGTTGTACCAGGGCTCGCGCAGCCCCACCGCGCCCGCGACGGCGGAAATGCCCACGACTTTCTCGTCGTCATCCTCGAGCACGAACAGGTAATCAGCATCGCCCCGCCCGGCATCGCCACGGAAGGTCTTCTCGGCCCAGCCGACCCGGTGCGCCAGACGCTCTTCATTGGCCGGCAAGGTGGTCAGGCCTGCGCCGGTGCTGCGCGCCAGCTCGATCAGCGCCGGAAGGTCACTGCTGCGTACGGGACGAACGATCATGCTTTCTCCTCAAGCCGTTGGTTCTGCAACCCCCGGCGAACTCGCTAACCTGCTTTACGGCGTCGGCCTGCCACTGCAGCACCGGTCGCCGTCAACTCATCTCAACCCAACCCAACCCAACATGACCCGGTTGTCAGACCGCGACGATACGCACACTGGCGCCTTCGCCGACGCCCAGCGCTTCGGCCGCGGCCAGGCTCAGGGCCACCGGTTTGCCAGGCACCCAGTCCAGTTCCAGCATCACCGCGCGGTAATCCTGCAGCTGGCCATTGGAAACCAGATAAGGTCGGCCACCCTTGACCGCATCACCGGTGCTGACCGTGTCGACCTTGACCGGCACGACGCGGCTCTGGGCGATGGAGCGAATGCCGGACACCCGAGCGTGCAGGGTCGGCCCGCCGTCGAAGATGTCGATGTAATGGTCGGTCTCGAAGCCTTCGCGCATCAGGATATCGAAGGTGATCTGCGCACGCGGATGGACCTGGCCCATGGCTTCTTGCGCTTCATCGGGCAGCAGCGGCACGTAGATCGGGTAATGGGGCATCAGCTCGGCGAGGAAGGTGCGGCTTTTCAGCCCGCACAGGCGCTCGGCTTCGGCGTAGTTGATGTCGAAGAAGTTGCGCCCGATGGCGTCCCAGAACGGCGAGTCGCCGTGGTCGTCGCTGTAACCGACGATTTCGGTGACCACTGAATCGGCGAAGCGCTCGGGATGGCTGGCGACGAACAGCAAACGGCCGCGGGAGTTGAGCTCGGACCACAGCGTGCCAACCAGTTCAGGCAGCACGTAGAAGCTGGTCAGCAGGCTGTTGCCCGTGAGGTCGTGGCACTGCGAAAGCACGTGAATCTTGTTGTGGATCTTCAGTTCGCGGGAGGCGTGGACGAAGGTTTCGTTGCGAAAGCTGTAGAACGGCTCGGAATAGCCCGCCGAAGCGACGATTCCGGAACAGCCCACCAGACGACCCGCTTCTGTGTCTTCGAGGACAAAGAAGTAGGTCTCTTCGCCGTTGAAACTGACTTCCGCCGAGAACGAGGCTTCGGACGCGGCAATCTTGTCACCCAGACGTCCAGCGTCATCCGGCAGGGACGTGACACCAATCGGGCTGTCTGCCGCGAGTCGTTGAACCTCGCTCAGATCCGCCATTTGCGCGGGGCGCATCACCAGCATGGTGTCACTCCTTGAGAAAAAAATCGGGCCGGTTTAACGGCAATAAAAAAGGTCTGTCTGGCTACAACTCGTAGGAGTGAGCTTGCTCGCGATAGCGGTGGTCCAGCGAGGCATCTGCATCTGACACAACGCTATCGCGAGCAAGCTCACTCCTACAGGGAAGGCGTACGCCAATCAGCCAAAGGGTGTGTCCCGGTCGACCGAAGGACTTACGCCCCGGTCAGCTTGGCGACCGCCCGTTCGAAACGGTTCAGGCCTTCCTCGATGTCGGCGTCTTCAACCACCAGACTCGGCGCGAAACGCACCACATCGGGACCGGCCTGAAGCACCATGACGCCTTCCTGCTCGGCGGCGTTGAAGAAGTCCTTGGCCTTGCCCTTCCAGGCCTCGGTCAACACGCAGCCGATCAACAGACCCATGCCGCGCACCTGGCTGAACACGCCGTATTGCTGACCGATCTTCTCCAGACGGGCCTTGAACCGTTCATGCTTGGCCTTCACGCCGGCCAGCACTTGCGGGGTGTTGATCACGTCGATGACCGCCTCGCCCACCGCGCACGCCAGCGGGTTGCCGCCGTAGGTGGTGCCGTGGACGCCAACGGCCAGGTGCTTGGCGAGTTTTTCGGTAGTCAGCATGGCCGCCATCGGAAAGCCGCCGCCAATGCTTTTCGCGCTGGACAGGATGTCCGGCGTCACGCCGTAATGCATGTAGGCAAACAGGTGACCGCTGCGGCCCATGCCGCTCTGGACTTCGTCGAAGACCAGCAGCGCGTTGTGGTCGTCACACAACTTGCGCGCGCCTTGCAGGTAGTCGAGTTCGGCAGGCAGCACGCCGCCCTCGCCCTGGATCGGCTCCAGCACCACCGCGCAGGTCTTGTCCGAGACGGCGGCTTTCAGCGCGTCGAGGTCATTGAACGGGACGTGGGTAATGCCAGTGATTTTCGGGCCGAAGCCGTCGGAGTATTTCGGCTGACCGCCGACGCTCACGGTGAACAGGGTGCGACCGTGGAAGCTGTTCAGGGCTGCGACGATTTCGTACTTGTCCGGGCCATACAGATCGTGGGAAACGCGGCGGGCCAGCTTGAACGCAGCTTCGTTGGCTTCAGCGCCGGAGTTACAGAAGAAGACGCGGTCGGCGAAAGTGGCGTCGACCAGCTTTTTGGCGAAGCGCAGCGCCGGTTCGTTGGTGAAGACGTTGGAAACGTGCCACAGCTTGTTGGCCTGTTCGGTCAGCGCGCCGACCAGCGCAGGGTGCGCATGGCCCAGCACGTTGACCGCGATGCCGCCGGAGAAATCAATCAGTTCACGACCCGACTGATCCCAGACGCGAGAGCCCTGACCGCGCACGGGGATAAACGCTGCCGGGGCATAGTTGGGAACCATCACCTGGTCGAAATCGGCACGTTGCACCGGTACTTGCTCAACGGACATCGGAGTCTCCTGAAGAGGAACGCCTGCCTGGGACAGGCGAGCGATGGAAGGATTGTAAGGACTGATTCGGGCCGGGCCTTGCCGACAAGCGACAACTTCTTATAGCGCCAAACCGGCTTTTTACGGGGTTTTCGGCAATGCGACAAATTCCGTCACAAAGGCGCAGTTTAACCGGTGGCGTGCGCCTGGAGCAGTGCTGATTCGAAACCGGCCAAGCTGAATATTCAGCCGCGCTCGGCCGGCACCGAGGACAATTCGAACGGACTGCTGCTGCGGCGCTGGTTGCGGTCTTCGCGGGGGGTGGCGCCGAAGAAGTTGCGGTAGGCGCTGGAGAAATGCGGCCCTGAGGAGAACCCGCAGGACAGGCCGATCTGAATGATCGATTTGCTGGTCTGCATCAGCATCTGTCGGGCCTTGTTCAGGCGCAGTTCGAGGTAGTACTGGCTCGGCACGCGATTGAGGTACTGCTTGAAGATGCGCTCCAACTGACGGCGCGACACGCACACGTGCTGGGCGATTTCGTCGGTGGTCAGCGGTTCTTCGATGTTGGCTTCCATCAACAGCACCGCCTGGGTCAGCTTCGGGTGGCTGGAACCGAGACGGTTTTGCAATGGAATCCGCTGCCGCTCGCCGCCTTCACGGATGCGCTCCACCACCAGTTCTTCCGACACCGCGCCGGCCAGCTCGGCGCCGTGATCACGGGCCAGCACCGCCAGCAGCAGATCCAGCACCGACATCCCGCCGCAGGCGGTCAGGCGATCACGATCCCAGTCGAACAGATGACTGGTGGCAATGACCTTTGGGAAGCGCTCGGCGAAATCATCCTGCCAGCGCCAGTGCACCGCGGCACGGTAACCGTCGAGCAGACCCAACTGCGCCAGCGGGTACACGCCCGCCGACAATCCACCGATCACGCAACCGGCGCGAACCAGTTGTTTGAGCGCGCCACCGAGGGCCGAAGACATCGGCGCCGGCGGCTCGTCGGCCAGCAGAAACAGCTTCTGAAACCCTTCCAGACGACCGACCCACGGCTCGCCCGGCAGCTGCCAACCGGCAGCGTCAACGGGCGGCTCGGCCTGCAGAAACGACAGTTCGTAAACCACTTCGGGGTGAACGCGCTGAGCAACACGCAGGGCTTCCTCTGCCAGCGCCAGGGTCAAGGCTTTGGTGCCGGGCCAGATGAGAAATCCGATTCGATGGGCAGTCATGGCGTGCAGTCCGAAACGTGTCGCTAAAAGGGGTCGCACGCCTGGCATGCGATGGGATTCTGTAACCTGCAGTCAATGGCTGCGGTCTGGATGACGCGCAGCATGAACCGTTCTGATGCAAAACGCACCGCTCTCACGTGGCGGGCGGGTTACTTCAAACTGCCGGACAGGAACTGCTGCAGACGCTCGGATTTCGGATTAACCAGCACTTCACGGGGGTTGCCGGACTCTTCGACCAGGCCCTTGTGCAGGAAGATCAGCTGGTTCGACACTTCACGGGCGAAGCCCATTTCGTGGGTCACCACCACCATGGTTCGGCCTTCCTGAGCCAGCGCCTGCATGACTTTCAGCACGTCGCCGACCAGCTCGGGGTCGAGGGCGGACGTTGGTTCGTCAAACAGCATGACTTCCGGTTCCACGGCCAGCGCCCGGGCAATCGCCACGCGCTGCTGTTCGCCGCCGGACATGTGCCCCGGGTAAGCGTCCTTGCGGTGATAGACACCGACCTTGTTCAGGTAATGTTCTGCCTTTTCCAGCGCTTCTTTCTTCGGCACGCCCAGGACGTGCACGGGCGCCTCGATGATGTTTTCCATCGCGGTCATGTGCGACCACAGGTTGAAGTGCTGAAACACCATCGACAGGCGCGAACGCATGCGCTGCAGCTGTTTGGGGTCAGCCGCCTTCAAGCCGCCGGCCTTGTTGGAGACGAGCTTGAGCTCTTCGTTGTTGAGCAGGATGCGGCCGGATTTTGGCTGCTCCAGCAAGTTAATGCAGCGCAGAAAGGTGCTTTTACCCGAGCCGCTGGAGCCGATGATGCTGATGACATCGCCGGCTCTGGCGGTCAGCGAAACGCCTTTGAGCACTTCGTGACTGCCATAGCACTTGTGCAGGTCCTGGACTTCCAGTTTGTTCATGATGTCGGTTCTCACAAGTAATCAGTCACTGAGCAGGCGGCCGCTGCGCAACGGCGTGCGGCCGGCCACTTTGGCCATCCAGAAGCCCGGCTGGGCGTATCGCAGTTTTTCGATGGCGAACAGCACCCCGGCCGTACCGGCACAGACGGTGGTGGCGCGATCGGTCAACGGGTCAATGACCTCGAACAGCGGTTCGCCGGGTTCGACCCAGGCTCCCGCCGGACGTAAAAACGTCAGCACGCCGGGATGGGGCGCATAAATCATTTCGGTGCCTTCGAAGGGCATGCCCTCACACGCCTCATGGACCGGTTGCGGCCACTCGCCGCCGATCAGGCCCTGCTCGGCCAGAAACGCCAGGATGCCTTCGGCGTAGGCCTCGGCTTCGGCCTTGCCGGTGTTGAGCTGACCGCCCAGCTCCAGGGTGGTGGCCAGGCAGGCCAGCGGAATCTGCGCGTCCGGGAAGTGCTTGGACAAACGCAGCCACGGCAGCGAACAGGCTTCGTCGAACGAGCTGCCGCCGGAATCTTCGGCCAGCAGCGCAACGGTCACCCCCAAATGCGCCGACAGCGAACGCCATAGGGGCCAGTGCTGGGGCAAGGCGTACATGTGCAGCGAGGCGTCGGTGTCGCAATGCAGGTCCAGCACCACGTCGGCGCTGCAGGCATGACTGAGCAAAACGCGCTGCATGCCGGCCAGCTCGCTGCCGGCAGGCGGTAATTGCTCGAGCACGTCGGCCATGGCCTGACGAATCAGCTTGATGTTGGCGTGGGGGTCGTCGCCGAGCTTGCCCGCCAGCGCCAAGGCAACTGGCTCGCTGAGTTCGGTGAAATCGCGGTTGAAGTTCTTGCCGCTGCCGTACTCGAAACGGCCCTGATGGTTGCCCTGCAGCAACTGGCCCAGACCGATCGGGTTGGCGACCGGCACCAGCTCGATGACGCCCTTGAGCAAGCCCTGCTCTTCCAGCTGTGTCAGGCGTTTCTTCAATTCCCAGGCGGTGCGCATGCCCGGCAACTCATCGGCGTGCAGGCTGGCCTGAATGTAGGCCTTGCGCTCGCCCTGGCCGAAACGGAACACACTCAAGGTGCGCTGGGTGCCGAGGTTACCCCACGGCAAATCGTGATCGATGCGCTGCATATCAGTGCTTCCTCGGGGCGAGGTAACTGAGCCAGCGGCGCTCGGCCAGCTTGAACAGTTTCACCAGAATGAACGTCAGGCACAGGTAGAAAACGCCTGCGGTGATGTAGGCCTCGAACGGCAGGTAGAACTGCGCGTTGACCGCGCGCGCCGCACCGGTGATATCCATCAACGTGACGATGGAAGCCAGACTGGTGGTCTGCAGCATCATGATCACTTCGTTGCTGTACTGCGGCAGCGCCCGGCGCAGGGCCGACGGCAGCAGAATGCGGCGGTACATCTTGGCTTTCGACATGCCCATCGCCCGTGCCGCCTCGATCTCGCCCGGCGGCGTGGACTTCAGGCTGCCGGCGATGATTTCAGCGGTGTAGGCGCTGGTGTTGATGGCGAAGGCCAGGCACGCGCAAAAGGTCGCGCTCGACAGCCACGGCCACAGAATGCTCTCACGCACCGCCTCGAACTGCGCCAGCCCGTAGTAGATAAGGAACAACTGCACCAGCATCGGCGTGCCGCGAATGACGTAGGTGTAGCTCCACGCCAGCAGATTGACCCAGGCGATTTTCGACACGCGCATCAGGCCAAGCGGCAGTGCGGCGAGCAGGCCGAAGAACAGTGACAGCGCGAGCAGTTTGAGGGTGATCAGCAGGCCGCCGACGTACAGCGGCAGGCTTTCCCAGACGACGTTGTAGTCGAAAATCATAGGTCTGCCACCCTTACGCCGGCCGAGTAACGTTTTTCGATGTAGCGCAGTACCAGCAGCGAGACACTGGTGATCACCAGGTACATGGCCGCGACTGCGAGGAAGAAAGTGAAGGGTTCGCGGGTGGCATCGGCCGCCTGCTTGGCCTTGAACATCATGTCCTGCAGACCGACCACGGAAATCAGCGCGGTGGCCTTGGTCAGTACCAGCCAGTTATTGGTGAACCCGGGGATCGCCAGGCGAATCATCTGCGGCACCAGAATGCGGAAGAACACCCGGCCACTGCTCATGCCGTAGGCCATGCCCGCTTCGGCCTGCCCTTTCGGGATGGCCATGAACGCGCCGCGGAAGGTCTCCGACAGGTACGCGCCAAAAATGAAACCCAGCGTGCCGATGCCGGCCACCAGCGGGTTCAGGTCGATGTAGTCGTCGTGACCGAGCAGCGGCGCGATGCGGTTGAGCAGGTCCTGACCGCCGTAGAAAATCAGCAGGATCAGCACCAGATCGGGAATGCCGCGGATCACGGTGGAATACAGATCGCCCAGCCATGCCAGCCATCGCACCGGCGACAGCCGCAATGCCACGCCGATCAGGCCGAGCACGATCGCCAGCGCCATGGAGCACAGAGCGAGCTGCAAGGTCAGCCATGCACCGTCGAGGATGACGGCTCCGTAACCTTTCAACATGTTGTTTGGCCCTCAAGCGCGGGATAGAAAAATGGCGCAATCAGTCGGTACGGTGACCGGCTGCTTGCGCCATTGACGGCTTCAAACCACGTTACTTGCCGTAGATGTCGAAGTCGAAGTACTTGTCTTGAATGGCTTTGTATTTGCCGTTGGCACGAATGGCCGCGATGGCTGCGTTGAGCTTGTCCAGATCAGCCTTGTCGCCTTTGCGCACGGCAATGCCGACGCCGTCGCCGAAGTAGTTGACGTCGGTGAAGGCCGGGCCGACGAACGCGTAGCCTTTGCCGGATTCGGTGTTCAGGAAGCCGTCCTGCAGGAGGGTGGCGTCGGCCACGGTGCCATCGAGACGACCGGCGCCGATGTCCAGATAGACTTCGTTCTGCGAGCTGTACGGCTTGATTTCAGCACCCAGCGGGGCCAGGACTTCGCGGGCGAAACGCTCGTGGATCGAGCCACGCTGCACGCCGATGTTCTTGCCCTTGAGTTCGGTCATGCCATCGCTGACGACGGTGCCCTGCTTCATGACCAGGCGGGCCGGGGTGTTGTAGTACTTGTTGGTGAAGTCGACGGACTTCTTGCGGTCTTCGGTGATGGACATCGAGGACAGGATGGCGTCGATCTTGCGCACTTTCAGCGCGGGGATCAGGCCGTCGAATTCCTGCTCGACCCATACGCACTTGACCTTCATCTCTTCGCACAGGGCGTTGCCGATGTCGTAGTCGAAGCCGACGATGCTGCCGTCCGGTGCCTTGGAGGCAAACGGAGGGTATGCCGCTTCGATGCCGATCTTCATGGGCTTTTCATCGGCGAATACGGGCTGTGCCAATACGGTCAGTGCCAGCGCACCCAGCAGCATGAGCTTTTTCATTTCTTGGAACTCCATCGGTATAACGCGACAAATGGCAGTGAGCGAGGCGCTCAATGAACAGGAGGAATCAGAAATTGCGACGCGAGGTGCCGGCGGGTCTCTGGACCCGACTAGCCTTCGGCGAGTGGTCGGCATTTTAGCGGCAGGCTGAAAGTCGATATTTCTTCAATGCGACAACTAGTTACAGAAGCGCATGAAATCGTATTCAGGCTAATTGACATCCAAAAAGCTTTATGCAAGGGCCAGAGTTGGCAAACCTATCAGCGAAGCAAATAACGCGCCCATTATTGGCAAAGCCTTATGATCCGGCAAGTCCAGCGTGGGAGCGGGTTGATTCGGGGCGATGAAATGCTTTGTTTTCGGGTGGAAATGCCTCACGGCGGGGCGGGAGGTTACCGGGGCGGATGTGCGGTAACAAATCGATATTTCCCGATTCTCGGCGGCGCCTGAAGGTTTGAGATCAATAGCGTCTGCCTAGGGGCAGACTGTTTCGCCTTCGGCGAGTTACTTTTAAAAAGCACTAAAAGTAACCAAAAGTGCCTGCTCCTGGTTTGGCCCTCCTTCGTCGGGTTCCCTCACTCCAACGACGCTCCGTGGGCCCGCGCCGAACGGACATCCATGTCCTGACGGCGCTCTCGCCGCATCCATGCGGCTCGACCCACTCCGCGTCGTCTGCGTTCAGCCTGCACCCAAGTCGCGATTGGCGGTGTTTGAGCCTCTTGCGTATGAAGATCAAAAGCAAATAAGGAGCAAATCAACAGCTTCCCGGCTGAAGCCGGTCCTACGACCTGCGCGGTGTCGATCGTTCCCCCGCTCCGCGTGGGAATGCATCCTGTGACGCTCCGCGTCACCTCGCCAGGCCTGAATCCGCTTCGTCTGTAGGACGCGGAGCGTCCGGGGCTGCGTTACCACGCGGAGCGTGGGAACGATCAGAAGTGCGGGCGACACCGACTGTAGGACCGGCTTTAGCCGGGAAGGCGTCGGTGTGTAGACCGCGAAATTGATGGTGAACCCACTGGCCCCTTCCCGGCTAAAGCCGGTCCCACTGACTGGGCGCGGTGTCAGTAGGACCGGCTTCAGCCGGGAAGCTGTTGATCTTGATCTTCGAACACAAGAGTTCCAGACGACACCAATCGCGACTTGGGTGCAGGCTGAACGGAGGTCTCGCGGAGAGGGCCGAGCCGCATGGATGCGGCGAGAGCTGCCCCCCGCCATGGATGGCGGATGGCAGCGGGCCCACGGAGCGAGACCGGAGTGAGGGTATTCCGACGAAGGAGGAACCAAACCAGGAGCAAGCACCCTTGGTTACTTGGGGTGCTTTTCCAAGTAACTCGCCGAAGGCGAAACGTCCGCCGTTAGGCGGACGCTCTTGATCTTAACGATTGTCAAATCGCTCCCCGGAGCACGACCCTTAGGCGGCAGTCATGGTCTTGTGCGTCTCCACCAGATGCGCCACCACACTCGGGTCGGCCAGCGTAGAGATATCGCCCAGCGCGTCGTACTCCCCGGTGGCGATCTTGCGCAGGATACGGCGCATGATCTTGCCGGAACGGGTCTTCGGCAGGCCCGGCGCCCACTGAATCACATCCGGCGAAGCGATCGGACCGATCTCCTTGCGCACCCAGTTGCGCAGCTCGATGCGCAACGCTTCGTCCGGCACTTCACCGCCATTGAGGGTGACGTAAACGTAGATGCCCTGCCCCTTCAGATCGTGAGGCACGCCCACGACGGCTGCTTCGGCGACTTTCGGGTGAGCCACCATCGCGCTCTCGATTTCGGCGGTGCCCATGCGGTGGCCGGACACGTTGAGCACGTCGTCAACGCGGCCGGTGATCCAGTAGTAACCGTCTTCGTCACGACGGGCGCCGTCACCGGTGAAATACATGCCGCGAAAGGTCTTGAAGTAGGTGTCGACGAAACGGTCGTGATCGCCGTACAGGCTGCGCGACTGACCCGGCCACGAGTCGAGAATCACCAGATTGCCTTCCGCCGCGCCTTCGATGAGATTGCCCAGGTTATCCACAAGGGCCGGAATCACGCCGAAGAACGGACGGGTCGCCGAACCCGGCTTCAAGGCAATAGCGCCAGGCAACGGGCTGATCAGGATGCCGCCGGTCTCGGTCTGCCACCAGGTGTCCACAATCGGGCAATTCTTGTTGCCGACGGTGTTGTAGTACCAGTTCCAGGCTTCCGGGTTGATCGGCTCGCCAACCGAACCCAACAGTCGAAGGCTCGAACCGTCGGCGCCTTCTACGGCTTTGGTGCCCTCGGCCATCATGGCGCGGATGGCGGTCGGCGCGGTGTAGAGGATATTGACCTTGTGCTTGTCGACGATTTTCGACACGCGGGTGATGTCCGGGTAGTTCGGCACGCCTTCGAACAGCAGCGTGGTGGCGCCGTTGGCCAGCGGTCCGTAGACGATATAGCTGTGGCCGGTAACCCAGCCGACGTCGGCGGTGCACCAGTACACTTCGCCCGGACGGTAATCGAACACACGCTCGTGGGTCAGCGCGGCGTACAGCAGATAGCCCGCTGTGGTGTGCAACACGCCCTTCGGCTTGCCGGTGGAGCCGGAGGTGTAAAGGATGAACAGCGATTCTTCGGCGCCCATTTCTTTCGGCGCGCAGGTGCTTGAGGCCACGTCCAGCAGCGAGTGGTACCAGATGTCGCGATGACGGTTCCACTCGATATCGCCGCCGGTACGCTTGCACACAATGACCTTTTGTACGCTCGCCGTTTCCGGGTTGGTCAGGGCACGGTCGACGTTGGCCTTCATGGGCGTTTTCTTGCCGCCACGCAGCCCTTCGTCTGCGGTGATCACCACCTTCGATTTGCAGTCGATGATGCGACCAGCCAGTGCTTCCGGGGAGAAACCACCAAATACTACCGAGTGAATCGCACCGATACGCGCGCAGGCCAGCATGGCCACAACGGCTTCCGGGATCATCGGCATATAGATAGTGACGACGTCGCCGCGGTGGACATCCTGCCCGCGCAGCGCGTTGGCAAACTTGCAGACTTCTTCGTGCAGTTCCCGATAGGTAATATTGCGGCTCTCGGACGGATCGTCGCCTTCCCAGATGATCGCAATTGAGTCACCGCGCTCGGCCAGATGGCGGTCGAGGCAGTTGTAGGAAACGTTCAGGGTGCCGTCGGCGAACCACTTGATGTCGACGCGGTGGTCGTCGAAGGAGGTCTGTTTGACGGTGGTGAATGGCTTGATCCAGTCAAGGCGCTGGGCTTGCTCGCGCCAGAAGCCATCGGGGTTGACCACCGACTGCTGGTACATCGCCTTGTAGGTCGCCTCGTCAGTCAGCGTGTTGGCTGCCACTTCAGGGCGGACGGGGTACAGGGAAGCCGCACTCATCTTTCTTACCTCGGTGGAAATGTTGTTGTTTTATGACCCTGTTGTATCCGCCGACGGCTGCAAAGGCCATTCGACGATGGTCTTACCGCTCCCGAGCATAGCGCCGAAAGCAGGTGACGTGCCCGGCTACCGGCAAATCTTCATGTCTCGGCTACGACCGAAGAGTCCATGGGGCGCCTGCCAACAACCTGCATACGACGATTGTTGCCGATTTGCTCAATAGACTTTATCAAAATGGTTTCTATATGAATTCCGGAGAGGGGCATAGAATCCGTTCCGCCAACACGGCAAATGATTGATTAACAACAGCCCCCACGCTGGACATCAATCAACTAACCCACCCGGTCATCATTCGCTTCACCCAGAGCCCCACAAGGATTCTGTGCACCCTGTCGACCGCACTTTCTGCGCCGCAGTGTGAATGAAGCAACTTAGAGGAAACGAGTAATGAAAGCTGCACTGGTTGTAATGGCTCTTTGTGGTTTCAGCGCCATGGCAATGGCAGAAGAATCCGGCGCGAAAGTGGCCGCCCAGCAACAGCGTGTCGAGGAGTACACCTACTCCACCAAGCTGGATATCGCGAAGGTCATTTCGGTGGATGACGTGCCGGACGTCTGCCAGGTCGTCCCCCAGCACATGACTTACGAAGACTCGCAGGGCAAACGCCACGTGCTTGAGTATCAGGTCATGGGTAACGGTTGCAGCAACGGCTGATCAGCCATCTGTTTCGTTGAGTTGGGCGCGCGACTTATTTAAAGAAGCGTGCTTGCTCATGTAATGCGGTGTATCCGTTTATCTGGCTGTTATCTGTCTAAGTCACTCGCGGGCAAGGTGGACCGCCATTCCGATCACTCCCCTGTAGTTAATCAGCACATCGTTCAACGTTGACCTATTCCATAGTGCTTCAACTTATTGGCCACCGTTGTATGGGAAATACCCAGTCGCTTGCCTAATAACCGGCTGCTCGGGTGTGCTGCATATAACTGTTCAAGTACTGCTTTCTCGAATCGCCCGACAATATCTTCCAATCCGCCTTCCAGAGAAAAGTCGCCCAAGGGTTGGCGCACGCCGTAATCCGGCAGGCGAATATGTTCGGCGTTCACTCGTTTGCCGTCGCACAACGAAACTGCCTGAAACAGGACGTTCTCCAACTGCCGGACATTGCCGGGCCAGTGGTATTGGCTGAGGCGTTCCATGGCCGCGGGCGCCAGCCGAGGCAAGGTGCAGCCGATCTGCCGACTGGCCTGATCGAGAAAATGCTCCACCAGCGGCGCGAGACCGTCCATGCACTCGCGCAGGGGCGGAATGTGCAAGGACAACACGTTAAGCCGGTGGTAGAGGTCCTGGCGGAATTCACCCCGGGCGCAGAGTTCGGACAAGTCCACTTGCGTCGCGCAGATGATGCGCACATCGAGATACACCTCTTCGTCGCTGCCTACCCGTCGAAAGCAACCTTCCTGCAGATAGCGCAGCAGTTTCGCCTGCAACCGCGCGCTCATTTCCGCGACGCCGTCGAGAAACAACGTGCCGCCCGAGGTCAATTCGAGCAGCCCCAACTTGCCTTCGGCGCGCGCACCTTCAAACGCACCGGGGCCGTAGCCGAACAGCTCGGTCTCGGCCATGGACTCGGAAAACCCCGCGCAGTTGAGCGCCATCATCGGCGACTGACCGCGCGGGCTGGCGAGATGACAAGCCCGCGCCAGCAATTCCTTGCCGGTGCCGGTTTCGCCTTCGATCAGCAACGGCGCATCCAGCGGGGCCATGCGCCGGGCCTCCCGAACCACCGCCGCCATCACCTTCGAACTCTGAAAAATGCTGTCGAAACCGCGCAACTCCTGCTTGCGCACATTATAGATGTGCTCGCCGACCCGGTCGGCGCGGTGCAATGTCAGCACGGCGCCCGCCATGGCTTCGCTGTCTTCGTGCTCGGATTGCAGGGGCGCGATGTCCGCGAGAAAAATGTCGCCCTTTACTTTCACGCGCAGGCCATTGATGCGCGAGCGGTTGGCGCGCACCAGCTGCGGCAGGTCGAAATCCTCGGCGTAACGGGACAGCGGGATGCCCGGCACCTCATCGACCCGCACGCCCAGCAACTGCGCCGCAGCGCGATTGGCCGCAACGATGGAGCCGCCCATGTCGATAGAGAGCACGGGAAACTCAAGGGCGCCAAGCAAGGCATTGAGCTCCATATGCCGACGTTCGCTGGGCATTAATCCCACACGCTTGACGCCGAATACCCCGGCTATGGTCTCGAATTTCGGCACCAGCGCCTGGAACTGCAGATTGATCAGGTTCGGGCAACGCAGATAGATGGCATCGCCATGCTCACCTCCCACTTCGCCACCGGAGACGTTCACGCCGTAGGCCACCAGCAGCTCAAGGATGTCGCGCAGGATGCCAACGCGGTTCTGACAATGGACTTTGATACGCATGGAGAGCTCGCGGACGTGGCATCGATTTCAGGTTCGTTCAAGTTTATCGTCAAGAATACGTTACAGCGCAAGGGCCGGAGGCGACCGCGCGGCAATTACATGCGAGCCTATCCATGGGATCGTCACGTTTTCTTTACGAATTGTCGTAGCGTTCCAGGCAAATCGAGCGAAAGCCCCGCGTCCGGAAGCGCCAAATCAGCTATCAATAAGGCCCATCAGGTTCATCCCTATATCGCATTGCTCCATATAAGAAAAAACCATCAGGAGAGCCCCATGAGTACGCAGTACGTCGCACGCGAACCGGACGCCACCGGTTTCATTGATTACTCCGACGCCGAACACAGAATCTGGAACACCCTCATCACCCGCCAGCTCAAGGTGGTCGAAGGCCGCGCGTGTCAGGAGTATCTGGATGGCATCGAGCAGCTCGCCCTGCCCCACGACCGTATTCCGCAGCTCGGCGAAATCAACCGCGTGCTGGGGGAAACCACGGGTTGGCAAGTCGAGCGCGTGCCGGCGCTGATCCCTTTTCAAACCTTCTTCGAGTTGCTGGCGAGCAAGCGATTTCCGGTCGCCACGTTCATTCGCAGCGAAGAAGAACTCGACTACCTGCAAGAGCCCGACATCTTTCACGAGGTTTTCGGACACTGCCCGTTGCTGACCAACCCGTGGTTTGCAGAATTTACCCACACCTACGGCAAGCTCGGTCTGGCAGCCAGCAAAGAGCAGCGCGTGTATCTTGCCCGCCTCTACTGGATGACCATCGAATTCGGCCTGGTCGACACGCCCCAAGGGCGCAAGATCTACGGCGGCGGCATCCTCTCTTCGCCCAAGGAAACCGTTTACAGCGTGTCATCGACCCCTGAACATCAGCCCTTCGACCCGATTGAAGCCATGCGCACGCCCTATCGCATCGACATTCTGCAGCCGGTGTATTTTGTACTGCCAGACCTCAAGCGCCTGTTCGACCTCGCCCATGAAGACATCATGGGCATGGCGCGCACGGCGGCTGAACGGGGCCTGCACGCACCAAAATTTCCCTCAAAAACGAAAGCCGCCTAAAACAAAGGCTGCCTGAACAAGCAGCCCGAACCCGATCAAGGAATTTGCCAATGACCGCTCTCAATCAAGCCCAGTGCGAAGCCTGCCGCGCCGACGCCCCGCAAGTCAGTGACGCCGAGCTGCCGGATTTGCTCAAGCAGATCCCGGACTGGAACATCGAAGTGCGTGACAGCGTCATGCAACTGGAAAAAGTCTTCCTGTTCAAGAATTTCAAATTTGCGCTGGCGTTTACCAACGCTGTCGGCGAAATTGCCGAGGCCGAAGGTCACCACCCGGGTCTGCTGACCGAATGGGGCAAAGTGACCGTGACCTGGTGGAGCCACTCCATCAAAGGGCTGCACCGCAACGATTTCATCATGGCCTCCCGCACAGACGAGGTGGCCAAAAGCGCCGAGGGCCGTAAGTAAAATGCATTTCTCACAGATTCAGCGCGTACCGGACGATCCCATCCTGGGCCTGATTCAGGCCTACGCCAAAGACCCGAATCCGAACAAGTTCGACCTGGGCGTGGGCGTCTATAAAGATGCGCAGGGCCTGACCACCATCCCTCGCGCGGTGAAAATCGCCGAGCAGCGACTGGTCGACTCGCAGCCCACCAAGAGTTACATCGGTGGCCATGGCGAACCGCGTTTCGGCACGCTGATCTGTGAGCTGGTCATGGGCGCCGATTCGCCGCTGATCGCCAGCAAACGCGTCGGCGCCACCCAAACACCCGGCGGTACCGGCGCGCTGCGGTTGAGCGCAGACTTCATTGCCCATTGCCTGCCGGGCAAGGGCATCTGGCTGAGCGATCCGACCTGGCCGATTCACGAAACCATCTATGCGGCGGCGGGCCTGAAGGTCAGTCACTACCCCTACGTGGGCCGCGACAATCAGCTCAACGTGCCGGCCATGCTGGAGACGTTGAAAACCATTCCCGAGGGCGACGTTGTCCTGCTGCACGCGTGCTGTCACAACCCGACCGGGTTTGACCTGTCCCGTGATGACTGGCACGCGGTGCTGGAAATCGTCAAGCAACGCAACCTGCTGCCGCTGATCGACTTCGCCTACCAGGGTTTTGGCGACGGTCTCGAGGAGGACGCCTGGGCGGTTCGCCTGTTTGCCGGCGAGCTGCCTGAGCTGCTGATCACCAGTTCCTGCTCGAAAAACTTCGGTCTGTACCGCGAGCGCACCGGCGCCTTGCTCGTCTGTGCTGACACCACAGAGAAGCTGATGGACGTGCGCAGTCAGCTGTCGGCGACGGCCCGTAATCTGTGGTCGAACCCGCCGGATCATGGCGCCGCCGTGGTGGCCGAAATTTTGGGCGATCCTGAATTGAAGGCCCTGTGGGCTGGAGAGGTTGAGGAGATGCGCTGCCGCATTGCGCAACTTCGGGTCGGGCTGGTCGAGGCACTCACGCCGCTGGGTCTGGGTGAACGTTTCGCCCACATTGGCGTGCAGCGCGGCATGTTTTCCTACACTGGCATGAACGACGACCAGGTCGCGCGTCTGCGAAACGAGCATAGCGTGTACATGGTGGCGGCGGGTCGAGCCAACGTTGCGGGGATTGACGCCACGCGACTGGATGAACTGGCAGCGGCGTTTGCGGCGGTTTGCAAGGACTGAGGCGCTCACCGAGTCGACGCTTTTAAAGGGCCGCGCGCATGTTGCAGGAACCCATCCTCACTACATGACCAGCGGCCCGCATTTAAAAGTCTGATTGTCATTTGTACTGCTGTATCCTCCCTGAGCGTTCTCGGACGCGCTGTTCAATTCAGCCGCAACACACTTGTGAGGAGCGACGATATGCATGAAATCCCGAACTTCCCCTTCCCAAGCCAGAATCAGCAAAGTGCAGCAGCCCGCCAGGAACTCGGTCAGCCGATCGAGATGAAAGCCAGCGGTAAACGCAACGACAGCAGCAAAGCCCAAAGCCCGCGCTAAAGGCCTGTTTAGCCACTGATTTTTCAGCCGCTAAATTTTCAGCCCCTACGGAAGAGCGTCTTCAAGGTGTATTTCCATAAGGGCTGAATCATTCGCGACAGGTTCCACCCCTGCCTGACCCCGAACTCAGATCCACCCATCCGCCACTGCCATGAACCGCCGTGCCTCGCTATCATGTGCCCTCGCGCGGATTCAAGCGTCTACGCTTCAACCCGATTGCCCCCTCGCTATTCTTTTTCCGTCGTAACCGTGGATCTATGCCCATGCCAGACGCTTCGAGCGCTGCCCCTCAACGTCCTATGGCTGTCACGCTGCAGGTTGTTTCCATCGTCCTTTTCACCTTCATCGGCTACCTGAACATCGGTATCCCGCTGGCCGTATTGCCAGGTTATGTGCACACCGACCTTGGCTTCGGCGCGGTCGCTGCCGGGCTGGTGATCAGCGTGCAATACCTCGCGACCCTCCTCAGCCGGCCCTTTGCCGGGCGATTCATCGACACCCGAGGCCCGAAAAAAGCGGTAATCATCGGCCTGTTCGGCTGCGGGTTGAGCGGCGTGTTCATGCTCCTCGCCGACTGGCTCGACGCCTGGCCAATGATCAGCCTGATCAGCCTGTTTGTAGGGCGGCTGGTGCTCGGCAGCGCTGAAAGCCTGGTTGGCTCCGGCTCGATCGGCTGGGGCATCGGCCGCGTCGGCGCTGCCAATACGGCCAAAGTGATTTCATGGAACGGCATCGCCAGCTACGGCGCCCTGGCCATCGGCGCGCCGGTGGGGGTGTTGTTGGTCAATGCGTTGGGGCTGTGGAGCATGGGCGTCAGCATCATGCTGTTGGCGGCGCTGGGGATTTCCCTGGCCTGGAAGAAAACCCCGGCGCCGCTGGTGCATGGCGAGCGCTTGCCCTTCCTGCACGTGCTGGGCCGCGTGCTGCCCCACGGCACCGGGCTGGCGCTGGGGTCAATCGGCTTCGGCACCATCGCAACGTTTATCACGCTGTATTACGCCAGCCACACCTGGCCAAATGCGGTGTTGTGCCTGAGCCTGTTCGGCGCCTGCTTCATCGGTGCACGCCTGCTGTTCGGCAACCTGATCAATCGCATCGGCGGCTTCCGCGTGGCGATTGCCTGCCTGTCGGTGGAGACGTTGGGCTTGCTGCTGCTGTGGCTGGCGCCCAACCCGAATCTGGCGTTGGCCGGTGCGGCGCTGACCGGCTTCGGCTTCTCGCTGGTGTTCCCGGCACTGGGCGTCGAAGCGGTGAACCTGGTGCCGCCGGCCAGTCGCGGTGCGGCGGTGGGGGCTTATTCGCTTTTCATCGACCTGTCACTGGGAATCACCGGGCCGGTGGCGGGCGCCGTGGCGGCTGGTTTTGGCTTCGCGTCGATCTTCCTGTTTGCCGCGCTGGCGTCACTGAGCGGCCTCGGGCTAAGCGTGTATCTCTACAAGCACGCGAAAAGGACGCGAGACAAGCCGGTCGCCAGCTGATCCCGCAAGCGACACTCAAAAATCGACCTTGCCCCGCCCTGCCTTGATCGACCCGCGCTTGGTTTTCGATTCCAGCCGGCGGGTCTTCGAGCCCAGGGTCGGCTTGGTCGGCCGGCGCTTCTTCTCCACCTTCCCCGCACTGATGATCAGCTCGCTCAGGCGTTCCAACGCATCGGCACGGTTCTGCTCCTGCGTCCGGTATTGCTGCGCCTTGATCACCAGCACGCCGTCGCTGGTGATGCGGCTGTCACGCAGCGCCAGCAGGCGTTCCTTGTAGAACGGCGGCAGCGACGAGGCGTTGATGTCGAAGCGCAGGTGCATGGCGCTGGACACCTTGTTGACGTTCTGACCACCCGCACCCTGGGCACGGATGGCGGTCAGCTCGACGTCGCTGTCCGGCAGATGGATGTTGTTGGAGATGATCAGCATGGCAATCCAGTTCCTGGTCGAAGCCGCCGCGACGTCACCGGCGGCTCTCGCCTTATTTGATGATCGACGTCCGCTGGGCCATTGACTCACTGTTGGCCCGGCGCTTGTTCTTGATCACGTAAAACACCCACATCGCCGCCAGCCAGATCGGGATCGCGTACACCGAAATCCGGATACCGGGGATCATCAGCATGATGACCAGAATCAGCACCACAAACGCCAGACAGACGTAGTTGCCGTACGGGTACCACAGCGCCTTGAACAGCGGCTGCTGGCCGACCCGGGTCAGGTGCTGGCGGAACTTGAGGTGCGAATAGCTGATCATCGCCCAGTTTATGACCAGAGTGGCGACCACCAGGGACATCAGCAGCTCAAGGGCGTTTTGCGGCATCAGGTAGTTGAGCAGCACGGCAATCAGCGTCACCGCCGCCGACACCAGAATCGCTCGCACCGGAACACCCCGGCCATCGACCCGCGCCAGTGACTGCGGCGCATCGCCTTGCTCGGCCATGCCGAACAGCATGCGCGCGTTGCAATAGGTGCCGCTGTTGTAGACCGACAAGGCCGCCGTCAGCACGACGAAGTTGAGAATATGCGCCGCCGTCGTGCTGCCCAGCATCGAGAACACATGCACGAACGGGCTGCCGCTGTAGGCATCGCCGGACGCATTGAGGTCAATCAGCAAGGCGTCCCACGGCGTCAGCGACAGCAGCACCACCAGCGAGCCGATGTAGAAAATCAGAATCCGATAAATGACCTGATTGATCGCCTTGGGAATGATGGTCCGCGGCTGGTCCGCCTCGGCTGCGGTGAAGCCAAGCATTTCCAGCCCGCCGAACGAGAACATGATGAACGCCAGCGCCATGACCAGCCCGCTCACGCCATGGGGGAAAAACCCGCCCCGATCCCACAGGTTGCTGACCGACGCTTGTGGGCCACCCTCGCCGCTGACCAGCAGATAGCTGCCCAGGGCGATCATCCCGAGAATCGCCACCACCTTGATGATCGCGAACCAGAATTCAGCCTCGCCGAAGACTTTTACGTTGGCCAGGTTGATGACGTTGATCATCACGAAGAACACGGCCGCCGAGGCCCATGCCGGGACTTCCGGCCACCAGTACTGGATGTATTTGCCGACGGCGGTCAGTTCGGACATGCCCACCAGAATGTAGAGGACCCAGCAGTTCCAGCCCGACAGAAAGCCGGCAAAACCGCCCCAGTAATTGTGGGCGAAATGGCTGAACGACCCGGCCACCGGCTCTTCGACGATCATCTCGCCGAGCTGTCGCATGATCATGAAAGCAATGAAGCCGCAGACGGCGTAGCCAAGGATCATCGACGGGCCTGCGGACTTCAGCACCCCTGCCGAGCCCAGAAACAGGCCGGTGCCGATCGCGCCGCCGAGGGCGATCAGCTGGATGTGACGGTTCTTCAGACCACGCTTCAAGTCACCCGAATGGGACATGTTTTCACTCATTGGCAAACCACCTTGGCGCGCTTGTCTGTGACGGAATCGAACCCGACGCGCTCATGACGCGGCGGAGGGAAACGGAGTGGGTAACCCCGAGGGGTTGGCGTCCATACGCCGGTGGATCACAGAAAAAACGGGCGCGCATTGTACACCGCTCACATGGCGTTTGGCGGCGAAGAATTCCCGGCTGAAGCCGGTCCCACCTAATTCGACCGGTGCTTTTGTAGGACCGGCTTCAGCCGGGAAGCTGTTCTATACCAACCTCCGACACAATTCTGTCGCAAAAATAATTCTCCGAAATCGAAAGCTCCCTAACGTTGTTTTCGCTGAAAGTTTCAATAAGTCCGGCGAAATGCCAGCATTTGCCGGTCGATTTTTATTTTGCAACAGTCTGACTATTGCACTAGTTTTTTCAGTGCTTGCTGGCCACGAAGGTCAGTGTGCTTCCATGACGAGGACCCAGGGCTCAGGCCTTTCGTCCTCGCTGCATTCGGCAAGTACGTCATTCTCAGGAGATTCACCTATGCAAACAGTTGAACTGGCTCTGGAAGAAGAACTGCAATTGGACGATTGGTTTGAAGCACCGACTCATGATGCCGCTGTGGAGATGATGCAGGCTGACGCTGTGGTGCCGTTTGGCACCGCGATGTGGCCGTTCTAAAACAGCTGAAGGGCGAACGTGGCTAACGCGTTCGCCCTCTTGTTTCGAGCATCCGGATGCGGAGCGCACTATGGATAACAGCAGCGCAATCGAACATTTCCTCTACTACCTGCAACACCATCCCGCCGTCACCGGCATTCACACCCCCCACGTCTTACTGGCACACACCGCGGAATACCGCCGTCTCATCGAGGGCATCGCCGAGAGCTCGACGGCGCGGGATGTCTTCCGGTTCAGCACATTGCCGCTGGACACTACCCCGGTCGGCGAGCTATCAGAGGCCATCACCGACTCCGATCTCTTCGTCCTGTTCTACGATTCCTCAACGCTGCCCAATCCCCGCGCCGAGGGACCGCCGTTCATTCGTCAGCTGCAAGAGGTGATGTCGGCGCAGTGGAAAAAGTCTTTGCTGTTCAAAGATTACGGCGATTATTTCTACGACACGTTCAGCGTTGAGCCCGAGCGCATCGCGCAGTTGAATGCGGCGTTGATCGACACCATGAATGAAGGCGAGACCCTCAGCTTCAGCGACGATCACGGCTCGTACTTCGAGGCGCCGCTGCGCGAATTGAAGAAGTGGACCAACATCAACGGCGTCGGTAATTACGACCTGGCACCGGGTGAGATCGCCACCCACAGCGAATCCATCAACGGTCATGTGCGGTTCCTCGGGACGTTCCTCAGCACCATCCCCTTCGCGCGCAAGTACGGGATCATCGAGTCGCCACTGGAATTGTGGATCGAGAACTCCACCATCACCCGCATTGCCACCGACGTGCCGGGGCTGGAGCACGACTTCAATAAATACCTGGACGCCAACCCCTCGAACCGGCGCATCGAGGAACTGGGGATCGGCACCAACGAAGGTGTCAGCCAGCTGTACGCGCGCAATGCAGGGTTCGAAGAGCGCCATTGCGGACTGCATCTGGGTCTGGGTGGCGGTGCCAAAGGCAGCCACCACATGGACCTGATTTTCAACAGCGGCTCACTGGCCGTGGACAAGCGCGTGGTGTTCGACGGGACTGCCTACGTCGTCTGACTCCCAAGCGCGCATAAAAAAACGCCAGTCTCTCGACTGGCATTTTTTGTACTTCAGACCGCGATTACTGCTTCACAAGGCCATTACTCGGGCTTGCGACGACCAAAGCCCGGGCGCTGACCAGTGCCGCTTGGCGGGCCGCGGCGTTTGCCGGACGGGGTCTTGTCGTCCACCAGACCGATGCCGGGACGCGAAGGCTTCGGCTTGGCGGGACGCTTGTTCATGTCGCTCGGGCGTTCCGCGACCGGCGTGCCGCGACCGTTTTCGCTACGCGCGCTGTCGCCACGTGGATTGCCGCCACGGGCAGTGTCGCCACGACCACCGATAGCCGGACGCGGGGTGCGCGCCGGACGACCGTTTTCCGCAGGCTTGCGCGCCGGGCGCTCGCCATCCGCCAGACGTGGCTCACGGGCCGGACGGTCCGAAGACACTGCATCTTTGGCCGGACGAACCTGACGCACACGTTCGCCTTTGCCCAACGGACGGGAAGACTGGCGCTGCAAACGCTCCAGCTTGTCTTTGGTCTTGGCGGTCATCTGCGGCATCGCGACCGGCGTCAGGCCGACCTCGGCGCTGAGGATGTCGACTTCCTGCTGACTCATTTCGCGCCAGCGACCCATCGGCAGGTCGGAATTGAGGAACACCGGACCGAAACGCACGCGCTTCAGACGGCTGACCACCAAACCCTGGGATTCCCACAACCGACGAACTTCGCGGTTGCGGCCTTCCATGACCACGCAGTGGTACCAGTGGTTGAAGCCTTCGCCACCCGGCGCCTGCTGAATGTCGGTGAAACGCGCCGGACCGTCTTCCAGCACCACGCCAGCCTTCAGGCGCGCCAGCATGTCGTCGTCGACTTCGCCACGGACGCGCACGGCGTACTCGCGGTCCATTTCGAACGAAGGGTGCATCAGGCGGTTGGCCAGTTCACCGTCGGTGGTGAACATCAGCAACCCGGTGGTGTTGATGTCCAGACGACCGATGTTGATCCAGCGGCCTTCTTTCGGACGCGGCAGGCGATCAAACACGGTCGGACGGCCTTCAGGGTCGTCACGGGTGCAGATTTCACCGTCCGGCTTGTTGTACATGACGACGCGGCGAACGGTTTCGGCGGCTTCTTCGCGGCGGATCACGCGACCGTCGACCGTAATGGCGTCGTGCAGGTCGACGCGCTGACCCAGAGTGGCCTGAACGCCGTTGACCTTGATGCGGCCTTCGCCAATCCAGGCTTCAACGTCGCGACGGGAACCGACGCCGATGCGCGCCAGGACCTTCTGCAGTTTTTCGCCTGCTGGGCCGATCTCTTTATCTTGCTTGTCTTGTTCACTCATCTGGGCACCTCCCGGTGTGTCGAATCAGGGCATGCGCGAGTGGGCATGGCCTGTGGCCCGGCTCTCTGGACGAAAGCGGCTCCGGATCAGAACAGCTCTGAGGCGGAACGGGCGGAAAACTGAAATCCCTGGCGCGTGTGGATCGCCAAAAGGTCGCGAATCATACGCGCCTGACGCGCGTTGCGCATCAGAGACTAGATGAAAAATTCAGGCTGACTTCTTTTTCCGCCGACTGGCGCCCTTGAGCTTGATCAGCCGCAGCGCCGATTCGGCGAGCACCGAGCGCTTTTCGTCCTTCTCCATCTTCTTCCAGGATTTGATCTCGCGCTTGCTGCGACCACAGCCCAGGCAAATATCATCGTCGAATTTGCAGAGGCTGATGCAGGGATTCTTGGTGCTCATGGGTTCGCCTGAATGAGGAATTGGGCGCTGCGCATCGTCCTGCCACAGCGTTCGTCACCGCGGATCTTCATCGTCCTGCGGCGGTTCTTCCAATTCAGACTCTTTATCGGCCTCATCGAGCAATAAATCGTCGAAGTCGATTTTCAGGCCCTGCTCCATGGTATCCAGCTCGGCCAACAAGCTGCGGAAACTGGTCTCATCCCGGGGCGCCTCAGGCTCTGCGTCAGCATCGAGTGGCAGGCTGGCATCGGCCAACGCCTGCAAGTGCGCGGGCACAGGTGCGTCGTCGAATTCAAGCACCGGCTCGGTTTCCATTTCGCGCAGGTCGGCCAGTGGCGGCAGTTCGTCGAGGTTTTTCAGGTTGAAGTGATCAAGAAAGGCTTTGGTGGTGGCGAACATCGCGGGTTTGCCGGGCACGTCGCGGTAGCCGACGATCCTGATCCATTCGCGCTCCATCAGGGTCTTGACGATGTTGGTGTTGACCGCGACGCCACGCACGTCCTCGATCTCGCCCCGGGTGATCGGCTGGCGATAGGCGATCAGCGCCATGGTTTCCAGGAGGGCGCGCGAATAACGCTGCGGGCGTTCTTCCCACAGACGCCCGACCCAGGGCGCAAACTTCTCGCGGATCTGCAAGCGATAGCCGGTGGCGACTTCTTTCAGCTCAAAGGCGCGGTTGTCGCAGGACTTGCCCAGCAACGTCAGCGCCTTTTTGAACACCGGCGGTTCGGGCCGCTCGCCCTCTTCGAAGAGCTCGTAGAGACGCTCCAGGGACTGCGGTTTTCCGGAGGCGAGCAGAAACGCTTCGAGCAACGGCGCCAGATCGCGGGGTTCATTCAGGTTCATTGATCAGCTCTTGCTCTTTATTCGGCTCGCGCCCGCACATGAATAACGGCGAAGGCTTCGTTTTGCACCAGCTCCACCAGTTGCTCCTTGACCAGTTCCAGCACCGCCATGAACGTCACCACCACGCCCAGCCGCCCCTCTTCTGCCGTGAACAGCTCGGCGAAGGGCACGAAACCCGCGCCTTTCAAGCGCTCCAGCACATCACTCATGCGCTCGCGGGTGGACAGCGCTTCGCGGCTGACCTGGTGACTTTCGAACATGTCGCCACGGCGCAGCACGTCGGCCATCGACATCAACAGCTCTTCGAGGGCGACGTCCGGCAACAACTTGCGCACCCGCGCTTCGGGCGCCTCCAGCCGGGGCACCAGTACATCGCGGCCCACGCGGGACAGTTGATCGATGCCTTCTGCCGCTGCCTTGAACCGCTCGTACTGCTGCAAGCGACGGATCAGTTCGGCGCGGGGATCGCCCTCTTCCTCCTCGGCCATTTCCGAGCGCGGCAGCAACATGCGCGATTTGATCTCGGCGAGCATGGCCGCCATCACCAGATACTCGGCGGCGAGTTCCAGGCGCACGGTTTTCATCAGCTCGACATAGCCCATGTACTGGCGGGTGATTTCCGCCACGGGGATGTCGAGGATGTTGATGTTCTGTTTGCGAATCAGGTAAAGGAGCAGGTCCAGCGGGCCCTCGAAAGCTTCGAGGAACACTTCCAGCGCATCCGGCGGGATGTACAGGTCGACCGGCATCTGTGTGACGGCCTGACCGTAGACCATGGCAAACGGCAGCTCTTGCTGGGCGTTGGCCTGCGGGTCGGGCTGAGCGCCGGTCTGAACATCCAGCGTTTGCGCCTCGGTCACTCGACTTCGACCCCGAACGGCGTCGGATCGCCGCAACCCACACGCACCACCTGGGGCTCGCCATCGGTCAGGTTGACCACGGTCGAGGCCGAGATGCCGCCCTCGCCGGCGTCGATGATCAGGTCCACCTGATGCTCGAGAATCCCGCGCATCTCGTAAGGGTCACTCATCGGAATGGTCTCGCCCGGCATGATCAGGCTGACGCTCATCAGCGGCTCACCCAGTTCCTGCAACAGCGCCTGCGCGATGGGATGACCCGGCACGCGCAGGCCAATGGTGCGCCGCTTGGGGTGCAGGACCAGACGCGGTACGTCACGTGTGGCGCCGAGAATGAAGGTGTACGGCCCCGGCGTGTGCGCCTTGAGCACGCGAAACGCCGCCGTGTCGACCTTGGCGAACAATCCCAGCTGGGACAGATCGCTGCACATCAGCGTGAAATTGTGTTTGTCATCGAGTTGACGCAGGCGACGGATGCGCTCGACGGCCGTCTTGTCGCCCATCTGGCAACCCAATGCGTAGGACGAATCGGTGGGATAAACCACCAGACCGCCCGCCCGGATGATTTCCACGGCCTGCTTGATCAGGCGCGCTTGCGGGTTTTCCGGGTGGACCTGGAAAAATTGACTCACGGTAATTTCCTGTTCAGACGGCAGTAGGCTGGTCATGTTTGAACCGACACCAAAGGGGCGGCAGGTCTTCGGGCAATGGGCGATAAACGCCGATTTCAGACCATGCGCCTGGGGCATGAAAATCACTGCCGGCACTGACCAGCAGACCGAACTCACGGGCCAGAATCGCCAGACTGCCGACCTGATCGGCAGGCTGCAGGCCGTTGACCACTTCTATGGCGTGGCCGCCGGCCTGAATGAAGTCAGCGACCAGCTTGCGACGCTTGCTGCGGGTGAAATCGTAATGCGAAGGGTGCGCGAGGCTGACCCACGCCCCGGCGGCGCGCAGGGTCGCCACCGTTTGCTCAAGGGTCGGCCAGTGTTGCTTGACGTCGCCCAGCTTGCCCGCACCGAGCCATTTGCGGAACGCTTCGGCGCGGTCCTTGACGAACCCCTGGTTGACCAGAAAGTCGGCAAAGTGCGGCCGGGCCGGCGCATTACCGCTGTCGCCCAGCGCCTGCTGCACCGCACGCGCACCTTCGAGCGCGCCGGGCATACCTTTCATCGCCAACTTGCGGCTTATTTCTTCGGCCCGCAACCAGCGGCCGGTGTGCAATTGCTCGATCGCCTCACGCAATTGCGGGGCGTCCACATCGAACCCATAGCCCAGCACATGGATGGTGGCACCGCCCCAGGTGCAGGACAATTCGATGCCGTCGATCAGCTGCATACCCAGCGCAAGCGCCGCAGCACGGGCCTCGGCGAGGCCTTCGAGGGTGTCGTGGTCGGTGAGTGCGAGGACTTTCACGCCGTGCTCGTGGGCACGCGCGACGAGTACCGCGGGCGCAAGGGCGCCATCGGAAGCGGTGCTGTGGCAGTGCAGATCGACGTTCATAGGGGCGCTTTCGCAGTCATTGATGTTTGTTATTATGCCGTCACATCCAGCTTCTGGCTCTTACTGTGAAACAATTCATCGACTTCATCCCGCTCATCCTGTTCTTCATCGTTTACAAAATCAGCCCGCAAGCCGTCGATGTCCTTGGCCACAGCTTCATGGTAGGCGGGATTTACAGCGCCACCGCGATGCTGATCGCCAGTTCCCTCGTGGTTTACGGCGTCCTCTATGTCCGTCAGGGCAAACTGGAAAAAAGTCAGTGGCTGACGCTGATTGCCTGCCTCGTGTTCGGTAGCCTGACCCTGGCGTTCCACAGCGAAACCTTCCTCAAGTGGAAAGCCCCGGTGGTGAACTGGGTCTTCGCGCTGATCTTCGCCGGCAGTCACTTCATCGGCGATCGTCTGTTGATTCAACGCATCATGGGCCACGCGCTGACCCTGCCGCAGGCGGTCTGGACCAAACTGAACATCGCCTGGATCGTGTTCTTCCTGTTCTGCGGCGCGGCCAATCTCTATGTGGCGTTTACCTATCAAGAATTCTGGGTCGACTTCAAGGTGTTCGGCAGCCTGGGCATGACCCTGCTGTTCCTGGTCGGCCAGGGCATCTACCTGGCTCGCCACATCCATGACACCGATCCGTCAACCCAGCCAACAAACAAAAAAAGAGAGGACTGACATGCTTTATGCAATCGTGGCAACCGACGTCGCCAACTCGCTGGAAAAACGCCTGGCCGCGCGCCCTGCGCACCTTGAGCGCCTGAACGCAATGAAGGCCGAAGGGCGCATCGTCCTCGCCGGCCCGATGCCTGCGGTAGACAGCGTCGACCCGGGCACTGCAGGGTTTACCGGCAGCCTGATCGTCGCCGAATTCGAGTCCCTCAAGGACGCCCAGGCCTGGGCTGAGGCGGATCCCTATGTGGCAGCGGGTGTCTACGCTGACGTGATCGTCAAACCGTTCAAGCAAGTCCTGCCCTGAAACGTCTGTCAGGCGCCCGGCTCTGTACACCGGGCCGGACCGCCTTCACCCGCCCTCTGAAGTTCACCCTACGCACTGCCCTGCCGATAAGTTGCTAGAACCAAAGGCTTTGACTGCGGCTCAAAGAGGCACGGGCGGTCATGCCTTGTGGGTATTGACCGAACAATAATGGTTTGTCACGAGGGGTCACGCAGCCAGGGTGGCCCTCCAGTGCGGTATCTTTGCCAGCGGCCGGCGTCGACGTCGTCGGCAATGGCTAAATGAGTGAGTCATGAGCGAGCTGTTACTTATTGATGATGACCAGGAGCTGTGTGAGCTCCTGAGCAGTTGGTTGAGTCAGGAAGGGTTCGCAGTGCGTGCCTGCCACGATGGCCAGAGCGCGCGCAAAGCGCTTGCCGAATCCGCACCCGCTGCGGTGGTGCTGGACGTGATGCTCCCCGACGGCAGCGGTCTGGAAGTGCTCAAACAATTGCGCACCGATCACCCCGACCTTCCCGTGCTGATGCTCTCGGCGCGCGGCGAACCGCTGGACCGCATTCTGGGTCTGGAGCTGGGCGCCGATGATTATCTGGCCAAGCCCTGCGATCCTCGCGAACTGACAGCGCGTCTGCGCGCGGTGCTGCGCCGTAGCCATCCGACGGCGGTATCGTCGCAAATCGAACTGGGTGATCTGTGCTTCAGTCCCGCACGGGGCGTGGTCACGATTGACGAGCAGGAATTCACCCTGACGGTCTCCGAAGCGCGTCTGCTTGAGGCCTTGCTCGGCCAGCCCGGTGAACCGCTGGAAAAGCAGGAGCTGGCGCAACTGGCCCTGGGCCGCAAACTGACCCTCTACGACCGCAGCCTTGATATGCACGTCAGCAACCTGCGCAAGAAGATCGGCCCCCACGCCGACGGCCGCCCGCGCATCGTTGCCCTGCGCAGCCGCGGGTATTATTACAGCCTCTGACGAGGCAGCTGCAAGCTGCAAGCTGCAAGCAACAGCGACAGCACAAGCAACAGCATCGGCAGCGACGCCGGACTGCTTTTTGGCTTGAAGCTTGTGGCTTGCCGCTTACAGCTGGGCGCGCACTCGGTAGCAGGCACACTACGTCAACACGCCAGCGCGCCCCCTTTACCCAAGCTTTACCGACGCCTGACCTCGCTTGACCTTGATCTCCCTAAACTGGCCTCAACCGGCACAGAGCCGAAATCGAGACAAGGAGATTCACCATGCGCAAGACTTTGATGGCTTTGATGTTCGCCGCAGCCCTGCCTACCGTTGCAATGGCCATGCCTCCAGAAGCTGGCCCTATGGGCGGCCCTGGCGGTCCTGGCTTTGACGGCCCTGGCATGCATCATCGCCACGGCCCGATGGAAAGACTCAACCTGACCCCGGAACAACGTCAGCAAGTCGACCAGATGATGGGCGATCAGTGGCGCGGCCGCTCAGAGATCACCCAGAAGTACCTGGCCAAGCTGTCGCCCGCCGACCAGAAGGCAATGATGGATGAACAGGAAGCTGCCCGGGCCAAAACCCAGTCCGGCATCCGCGCCCTGCTGACGCCAGAGCAACAGAAGACCTTCGACCAGATCCAGAAGGATGAAGCCCAGCGCCGTGCGGATCGCGCCGAGTTCGAAGCGTGGAAAGCGCAGAAAGCGCAAAAAACCCAGTAACTGCCTGCTGGCGCGGCATTACACTTCCCCCAACCCGACACGCTCCCCGGCGTGTCGGGTTTTCTTTTTGACACACTGGGTCGAGGGCAGCACGTGCGTTCATTGTTCTGGAGAATCCTGGCGAGCTTCTGGCTTGCGATCGCGTTGGTAGCGGGCCTGTCGATCCTGATGGGCCATGTCCTCAATCAGGACGCCTGGATTCTCAGCCGTCATCCCGGCCTGCACAACTTGCCGCAGAAGTGGGTCGAGTTGTACGAGGACAAAGGCGAGAAATCCGCCCAGGATTATCTGCAAGACCTCAAGCGCAAATACCACATCGATGTTCAGGTGCTCAACGACAGCGGCGAAGCGGTGATTCCCGGCACCTTCCCGCCCCGCGCGGCGGCTTTTGAAGAGCGGCAGAATGACGACACACGACCACTGCCGTGGCGGCGACTGACCTCCGAATACACCAGTGAAAAAACCGGTGAAACCTACCTGCTGATTTACCGGATCCCACATCCGGAGCTGGACGCGTGGCACCGCGACAGTCTGGTCTGGCCGCTGAGCGCGCTGGGCATCGCGCTGGTGGTGCTGACGTTGTTCAGCCTGATGGTGACGCTGTCGATCACCCGCCCGCTAAGCCGTCTGCGCGGCGCGGTGCATGACCTCGGCCAGACCACCTACCAGCAAAACAGCCTGGCGCAACTGGCCAACCGCCGTGATGAATTTGGCGTGCTGGCGAACGACTTCAACCGCATGGGTGCCCGCCTGCAAAGTCAGATCAGCAGCCAGCGCCAGCTGCTTCGCGACGTTTCCCATGAACTGCGCTCTCCCCTGGCGCGGCTGCGGATTGCCCTGGCCCTCGCCGAACGCGCAGAACCGGTGGAGCGCGACAAGCTGTGGCCGCGCCTGACCCGTGAGTGCGACCGGCTGGAAGAGTTGATCAGCGAAATTCTGGCGCTGGCACGACTGGACGCCGACATGGGCAGCGCCACGGCGGTGGATGTGTCGGGACTTTTGCATCATCTGCAGGCCGAGACGGAGATGGGCGGCGGCGAGCAGACGGTTTCGGTGTCGGTGCAGCCAGGGGTGCAGTTGCAGGGCTGGCCAAGCGTGCTGGAACGGGCGCTGGATAACCTGCTGCGCAACGCGCTGCGCTTCAATCCGGTGGGTCAGCCGATCGAGTTGAGCGCAACCCTTGAGGGGGATGAATGGCGGCTCACCGTGCGGGACCATGGCCCCGGCGCCAATCCGGAGCATCTGGCGCAGTTGGGCGAGCCGTTCTATCGCGCGCCCAACCAGACTGCGCCGGGCTACGGGCTCGGCCTGGCCATTGCCAAACGCGCCGCCGAGAAGCACGGCGGAACGCTGGTGCTGGGCAATCACCCGCAGGGCGGATTCGTGGCCAGCATCGTCGTGCCGCGCGAGTTAACCGCTTTGCACGGTTGATTCCCTGTTCGCAGCCGCTCCCGCTGAATGGGTGCGGTGACTGGTAGGACCGGCTTCAGCCGGGAAGAGGCCTGTCTGTACACCTCAGTTTTGCGGTGTAACGCTTAATGCCTTCCCGGCTAAAGCCAGTCCTACAGATCGGGGCCGGCGCTTATAGCGGGATGAAACCAGTTTGTTACCCCTCCCACGCGCTCACAAAACCAGCAACCTCCGGCTTCGCGGGTTCACGCGGCGGATTTTGCGGCGTGCCGAGGTACAGAAAGCCGACGACTTCTTCTTCGGCTGTCAGCCCCAGCCCTTCGGCGACGTGGCGGGAGTAGGACAAATCCCCCGAGCGCCAGACCGCGCCAATGCCCATCGCATAAGCGGCCAGGAGGATGCCGTGGGCAGCGCACCCTGCGGTGATCACTTGTTCCTTTTTCGGCACTTTGAAGTGGTCAGTCAACTTGGCGATGACCACGACCACCAAGGGCGCGCGCAACGGTCCGTTACGGGCCTTGTCCAGCGCTTTGGCCTCAACATCGCCGCCTTTGTCGATCAATGCCTGGGCCAGCAGTTCGCCCATGCGGTTGCGTGCGTCGCCTTCGACGGTCAGAAATCGATAAGGCCGCAAGACGCCATGGTCAGGCGCGCGCAGGGCTGCGCCGAAGAGGATCTCGCGTTGCTCGGCGTCCGGGGCGGGTTCGATCAAGCGGGGCACGGACACGCGATTAAGCAATACGTCGAGCGCTTCCATTAAGTCGTCTCCAGGAAAAATGACGGGCCATTGTAGTGCCCTCGGTGCAGTCTTGAACTTCAATAACGATTAACCGGGGCAATTACTTACAACACTCTCGGAAATGCCTCGGTTTACACCAACGGGCTCGCGAGTAGAATGGCCGCCCTCTCACTACCTGATCAGAGCGACTGCATGGCGTTGCCGACTCTCCGCATCATCGGTTTCATTATCGGCATCTTCCTGATTACCCTGGCCATCGCCATGGTCGTGCCGATGATCACCCTGATGATCTTCCACCGCACCGCCGACATGCCGTCGTTTCTGTGGTCGAGCCTGATTACCTTCGTGTCCGGGCTGGCGCTGGTGGGCCAGGGCCGACCTGAACACGTACACCTGCGGCCCCGGGACATGTACCTGCTGACGGTCAGCAGCTGGGTCATCGTCTGCATCTTCGCGGCGCTGCCGTTTCTGCTCACCCAACACATCAGCTACACCGACTCCTTCTTCGAAAGCATGTCCGGCATCACCGCGACGGGCTCCACCGTGCTCAGCGGCCTAGACACCATGTCCCCCGGCATCCTGATCTGGCGATCGCTGCTGCACTGGCTCGGCGGCATCGGCTTCATCGGCATGGCCGTGGCGATTCTCCCGCTGCTGCGCATCGGCGGTATGCGCCTGTTTCAGACCGAGTCGTCGGACCGTTCCGAAAAAGTCATGCCGCGTTCGCACATGGTCGCCAAATTCATCGTGCTTGTTTACCTCGGCATCACCGTGCTGGGCACGCTGGCGTTCTGGTGGGCGGGCATGAGCCTGTTCGACGCCATCAATCACGCGATGTCGGCGATATCGACCGGAGGGTTCTCCACCTCGGATCAGTCACTGGCGAAATGGCCGCAGCCCGCCGTGCATTGGGTGGCCATCGTGGTGATGATCCTCGGCGCCCTGCCGTTCACCCTCTATGTGGCGACGCTGCGGGGCAATCGCGGGGCGCTGCTCAAGGATCAACAGGTGCAGGGTTTTCTCGTCCTGCTGCTGGTGATGTGGCTGGTGATGACCGCCTGGTACTGGGCGACGACCGATCTGCCGTGGTACGACGCGTTGCGCCATGTCGCACTGAACGTGACCTCGGTGGTGACGACCACTGGTTTCGCCCTGGGGGACTACAGCCTGTGGGGCAACTTCGCGCTGATGCTGTTTTTCTACCTGGGGTTCATCGGGGGATGCTCAGGGTCAACGGCGGGCGGCGTGAAGATCTTCCGCTTTCAGGTCGCCTACATCCTGCTGCGCGCCAACCTGCACCAGCTGATCCACCCGCGCGCGGTGATCAAGCAGAAGTACAACGGTCACCGGCTGGACGACGAGATCGTGCGTTCGATTCTGACCTTCTCGTTTTTCTTCACCTTCACCATCTGCCTGATCGCGCTGATGCTGTCGCTGCTGGGGCTGGACTGGATGACTGCGCTGACGGGCGCCGCCAGCACCGTGTCAGGGGTGGGGCCGGGGCTCGGTGAAACCATCGGGCCGGCGGGTAATTTCTCGACGCTGCCGGATGCCGCCAAGTGGATTCTGTCGCTGGGCATGCTGCTCGGTCGGCTGGAAATCATCACGGTGCTGGTGCTGTGCATACCGGCGTTCTGGCGGCACTAGAACACTGCGGGCCGGGCAACGTCAGCTGCGCAGCCCCGAGAAATGTCGCGGCGGGCAGTGGGGGCTGGACTAAGCTCAACCAATACCCTGCCCGGAGCATAGCCTTGTGGAAACAGTGAAGCGTTTCGACCGATTCGAAGACTTCTATCCGTATTATCTGCACGAACATCGGGACAGCACGTGCCGACGCTTGCATTTCATCGGCACGAGTCTGGTCATCCTGATTCTGGCATTCGCCGTGCTCAGCGCTCACTGGACATTGTTGTGGGTACTGCCCTTGGCGGGCTACACCTTCGCCTGGATCGGCCACTTCTTTTTCGAGAAGAACCGTCCGGCCACGTTCAAGCATCCGCTCTACAGCCTGCTCGGCGATTTCGTCATGTACGCAGACATGCTCAGGGGCAAAGTACCGTTTTGACCGGCACTCGTCGGCGTCGCGCATGACGCCTTGCTGCACCACGGTTTGAGTAAAAGCTGCCTGCTCAGACCGTCTCGCCCACGGGCTGCGCTGTTTCCGGGCTCTTGGCTTTGACGTGGGCATCGGCCAACCGGAACAGCTCGATCGTGCCATCCCAGTGCTCGATCAACGCCGTGCAGGACTCCACCCAGTCGCCGCAGTTGAGGTATTCCACGCCGCCCACCTGACGGATTTCGGCGTGGTGAATGTGCCCGCACACCACCCCGTCCAGACCGCGCTTGACGCACTCATGGGCGATGGCTTCCTCGAAATCGCTGATGAAATTCACCGCAGTCTTGACCTTGTGCTTCAGATACGCCGACAGCGACCAATAGCCGTAGCCGTATTTGGCGCGCCAGTGGTTGAGCCAGCGGTTGAGGGTCAGGGTGAATTCGTAGGCCGAATCGCCAAGAAACGCCAGCCAGCGGTGGTAGCGCGTAATGACGTCGAACTGGTCACCGTGGATCACCAGCAGACGACGACCATCGGCGGTCAGATGCACAGCTTCATCGACCAGTTGGATGTTGCCTAGAATGAGTTTTGAATAGCGGCGCAGGAATTCGTCGTGGTTGCCGGTGACGTAAATGACTTCGGTGCCGCGCTTGCTCATGGTCAGCAGACGGCGGATGACGTTGGTGTGGGCTTGCGGCCAGTACATGCCGCCGCGCATCTTCCAGCCGTCGATGATGTCGCCCACCAGGTACACCTTGTCGGCGTGGTATTGCTTGAGAAATCCGGAGAGGTGTTCGGCCTGGCAGTCGCGGGTTCCCAGATGCACGTCAGAGATCCACAAGGTCCGGACACGTTGTTTACGACTGGGTTTCACGCTCTCGGCAATGCTCATGGACCACCTCCACTTTGGTTTTCCCAAGCGTGGACGTGGTCGGTGATATGAACATGACGGCGGTGTTTAGCTTTGATGACACGACATATCGATTAACACTTTCCCAGACCCGATGCGCGCTCAGGTATCCAGGCCGGCGTGACGATCGTTGTGCCCCAGGTCCCGGGCCGGATCGATCTGGTCACGCACGCGCTGCTTGAGCACCTTGGCCTCGGGAAACCCGCCGTCGGCCTTGCGCTCCCAGATCTGCACGTCGTCGCAGGTGATGCGGAATACACCGCCGGTGCCGGGGATCAATGACACCTTGCCGAGATCATCGGTGAAGGTGCTCAATAATTCCTGAGCCAGCCAGGCGGCGCGCAACAGCCATTGGCACTGTGTGCAGTAGGTGATGGTGATTTCAGGCTTGGCAGACATCGGTCAGCCCAACCCTGCCAGCAAATCACGGGCGGTTTGCTGCGGGCCGTCGTCGGAGCCGTCGATCACTTCCTGCAACAGCCGACGGGCCTCGTCGACATTGCCTTCATCGATCAGCACCTGCGCCTCATTGATCTTGCTCAGCGGCTCTTCGTCCAGACTCAGCAGATCGAAGCCGCCCTCCTCGATCATGAAACTGTCGAGAAAAGCGTCGTCCAGCAGATCGCTGTTGCTCTGCACAATGACTGCCGGACCGGCTTCGAACTGAACGTCCATTTCCGGCGGCGTTTCCTCTTCGGCGAAGTCGCTGAGGAACTGCTCATCGGGCATCTCGAACACCTCGGGCAGCTGCGTGAGGTCGGACGAGAATGAAGTGTCGAGTTCAGGTTCGGCTTCGAGTACAGGCGCGGGCTTGCGCGGGGCGGGCGTGCTGTCGAACGGATCAACCAGATCCCAGTCGGCGTCCATGGAGAGGTCGTCGAGATTGAGCTGGAAATCGTCGGCAGGGTCGACCGGGTTCAGTGATGCGGCCGCATTTTCGTCCAACTGGGTGGGTTCCGTCAGGCTGAGCGCCGGCGGCTCTTCTGATGCCTGACTGGCCGAGGCTGTTTGGCTGGCCAGCACCGCGGCAGCCCCCAAGGCCGCGGCGGAGGCTGCGGCCGAGGTCATGGCTGGCGACGCGACTGGCGCGGACGGCGCTGCGGGCACCACGGGCTCGGGCTTCAGTTTCGGGTAACGATTGCGAATATCCTGAAGCTTCTGCGCGTCGACGCCCTGACTCAGGAGCACGCGTTCTTCTTCGTCATATGCATCGATGTCGCCCTGCTCGCCAAGCAGTTCGAGAATGCGCAGGCGAACATCGGTGCGCTCGGGCTGTTTGCCCAACGCATCCCGCAGGATGGCCAGTGCTTCGGCGAAGCGACCGTAGGCGATGTAAATGCTCGCGCCATCCAGGGCGTCAGTGGCGGCACCGGCCAGACGTTGGCCGGCAGGTGCTGACGAAGCCGGACGCGCCGGGGTGACCGCCGGCACTTCGAAGACCGGGGTGACCGTGGCCGCAGACCTGACCACCGGTTCCGCCGGCACAGGCTCGAGGGCCAGCTGATTTTTGATCCGGTTGCGGCGCACAGACCAAGCCAGCGCGAGGAGCAGCAATATCACCAACAGCGCTGCCAGAACCGACGTCCAGGGGAAGTCATCCTCGGCGGCAACCGGCACCGGCGCTTGTACGGGAGTGGCTACCGGAGCGGGTGCAGCCGGCGTTGCCGCCGTCGTCTCCGCTGGAGTCGTCGCCACCGTCGAGGGGGCGGGAGCAACTGGCGCCGCCACAGGCTTGGCCGATTGGGCCTTGAGTTCGGCGAGTTGGGTCTGCAGTTCGATGATCTGCTTGTCCTTGTCGGCCTCTTCGACGGTGGATGTCTGGACTTGCTGCTTGAGGTCGTCCAGCGTGTTGTTCAACTGCTGGTTTTCCAGCGCCGCCGCCGACAACTGATCGCTGGCGTTCTGCTTCGCCGAGGCAGGCGTCGGGGCGGAGGCTGCGGCTGAGGTGCCGCTGCCTGCAGCAGACCCATTGGCGGTCTTCGGTTCAACGGCGTTGTCCGGCAGCAACAGGCTCTGACCGACCTTCAACTGGCTGCGCTCACCATTGGGAAACGCTTGCGGATTGAGCGCCACCACGCCTTTTATCAACTCGGCAGAAGAGGTCTTGCTGCCCGGCGCCTGTACCTGCCGGGCAATACCCGCCAGCGTGTCGCCGGACACGACCGTGTAGTGCTTGCCCTGTCGAGCCTGGGGCGGCGCGACCGGCAGACGCGAATCATCATTCTTCGCGCTGGCCGCTGGCGATTGAGTACGGCTGCGCGTCGCGGCGAGCCCGGTCGGCGATGTCGGCGGATCAAGCAGCACGGTGTATTCATGCAGCTGGTCGCCGTTCGGCCGTACCAGCCTGACGAGGAAATTCAGATACGGCTCGGTGACCGCCTTGTGGGATTCGATGTGAATCACGCTGCGGTTGCCACGGATCACCGGAGTGAAACGCAGGTCGTTGAGAAAGAACACGCGCTCCACGCCAGCCTTGGCAAAGGCTTCGGGCGGCGCGAGCCCGACGACGATTTCCTCGGGACTCATCCCACCCGCTTCAATCAATTCGACATCGGCGTTAAAGGGTTGCCCCAACGCAGAATGCAGGCTGATATCGCCCAGACCCAGCGCAGCCGCCACGGAGCTGTGCAGCAACGCGGCCGAGGCGAGCCCGATGACGAGCAAACCCGAACGAAGACCCGACTGAACGCGAAGAGGCGCACCCCCTTCACGACGACTACCGGCCTGAAAACTCTTCAGCATGCGAACCCTTTCGAAGACGAGGCAGGCTTCCCTGCACATTCGGTATGCCCGGACACGTCATCCGGGCAGCATCAGTATGGGTGCAAATAGAACAGGATGTTTCGCCCGCATCAATGTATTTGTCGCAGGCGTTCGCGCGGTTTTCAGGATTTTTCGAGATTGGCGAGGATTTTCGAATGAACGCGCATGCACATGAGCAATTCTTCTTCGTCGATGCCGGCAAACAACTCGTGGCGCAAGGCGGTGGCGATGGTTTCGATTTTCTCGATCAGCGGACGCGCGGTGTCACAGAGGACGATCTTTTTCGCCCGACGATCTTCGAGCACCGCCTGCCGAAGCACCAGTCCCTGATTTTCCAGGCTGTCCAGCAGACGGGCCAGGGTCGGGCCTTCAACGCCCACGCTCTGGGCGAGTTCGCGCTGGGTGGGTGGCGTTTTGAAACGAGCCAGATGCAGTAACACCAGCCAGCGCGCCTGGGACAATCCCAGATCAGCCAGCCGGCGATCCAGCTCCGCGCGCCATCCCCGGGACATATGGGCCAGTTGCATGCCAAAGCGATGTTCTTCGGTTAACGGCATAGGTAACTCGATGGTTAAAGGCGAATCCTAATTAATAGGCAGCTAACCATGGAGTCCGTGATGAGGCAAGCGCCCGGGCGTGGTGATTCGTCGCAGCGGCGAGGAGGTGCCGGGATGCGGCGGGTATGCCTTTGGGTTGCTTGGGATTATTTGAGTGTGCTGCCTGCCGAAGTTGCGACGGGTCAGACCTCAAACTCCGACTGCAACGCCGCCCGCACACAATACAGCACGCCCTCGGGTACGCGCCCGGTAAACAGTTCGGCAATGGCGGCAACGGGGGGCAGCTCGCCTTCGCCGTCGAGAAACGCATCCTGAATCTCGGTCATCAGGTCCTCGGGCAAATCCAGCGCCTGATCCAGGGAAAGCTGCTGTTTGCCAATCGCCTCGGCGAGCATCGTGTAGACGTTCTTCTCCGAGCACTGCAGTTGCCCGGCGATTTGCATCGGCGTCATACCGGCGCGGGCGAGGCTGATGAGTTCGTGCCGTACATCGGTGACGACACGCGGCGCCGGTGCTGCACCGCCGAGCACTTCGAGGAACGCCTCGCCGTAACGCTCCAGCTTGCGAGCGCCCACACCGCTGACCCGGCCCATTTCGGCCATGGTCACCGGCTGGCTGCGGAGCATTTCCAGCAGGGTCGAATCCGGAAAGATGACGTAAGGCGGCACGCCATGTTCTTCGGCCAGCTTGCGCCGCAAAGCACGCAGCGCTTCCCACTGCTCGCGCTCTTCGCCGCGCACCAGCTGACTCGCCGGGCTGCCGGAGGCTTTCGCGGTGGTCTGCGGCTTCAGGTCACGGCGCAGCTGCAAGGTGACTTCGCCACGCAACAGCGGTCGGCAGGTGTCACTCAGGCGCAGACCGCCGTAGCCTTCCAGATCGATGTCGGCCAGACCTCGCGCCACCAGCTGTCGGAACAATGAACGCCATTCGCCTTCGCTGCGGCTCTTGCCGACACCGAACACCGCCAGCTTCTGATGACCGAAGCTTTGAACCTTGTCGTTTTCCTTGCCCAGCAACACGTCGACCAGATGGCCGACGCCGTAGCGCTGGCCGGTTCGATAGATCGCTGAAAGCGCCTGTCTCGCGGGTTCGGTGGCGTCCCAGGTCTGCACGCCGTCGACGCAGTTGTCACAGTGCCCGCAAGGGTTGGGCATGATTTCGTCGAAGTAGGCGAGCAGCGACTGACGCCGGCAGCGGGTTTCTTCACACAGCGCCAGCATGGCGTCGAGCTTGTGCTGCTCGACGCGCTTGTGACGCTCGTCGCCTTCGGAGTTCTGCAGCATCTGCTTGAGCATTAAAACGTCTTGCAGACCGTACGCCATCCACGCATCGGCCGGCAGACCGTCCCGCCCTGCCCGGCCAGTCTCCTGGTAATAGGCTTCCAGCGATTTGGGCAGATCCATGTGCGCCACGAAGCGCACGTTGGGCTTGTCGATGCCCATGCCGAACGCGATCGTGGCGACCATGATCAGGCCTTCCTCATTAAGGAAGCGCCGTTGATTGCCGGAGCGGGTCTCGATGGGCAAGCCGGCGTGGTACGGCAGGGCCGGGTAACCGTTGTCGCTGAGGAACGCCGCGGTCTCTTCGACCTTCTTGCGCGACAGGCAATACACGATGCCGGCGTCGCTGCGCCGCTCGGACAGAAATGCCAGCAACTGCTTGCGTGGCTGTTCCTTGGGCACGATGCGGTAAAAAATATTCGGGCGGTCGAAGCTCGATAAAAAGCGCTCGGCGTTCTGCAGGTGCAGACGCTCGACGATCTCTTCACGGGTGCGCTTGTCGGCTGTGGCGGTCAGGGCGATACGCGGCACGTCCGGAAACAGCTCGGCCAGTTGGCCCAGCTGCAGGTATTCAGGACGGAAATCATGACCCCATTGCGACACACAGTGGGCTTCGTCGATGGCGAACAGGGCGATCTTGAGGTTTTGCAGAAACGACAGCATGCGCGGCTGGACCAGACGTTCCGGTGCCAGATACAGCATCTTGATTTCGCCCAGACGAATGCGGTTAGCGAGGTCGCGCTGCTGCTCGGCGCTGAGCGTGGAGTTCAGTGCGGCGGCTGAAACACCGAGTTCTTCCAGCGTTGCCACCTGATCGTCCATCAGCGCGATGAGCGGCGAAACCACGACCGCAAGGCCGTCGCGCAACAGGCCCGGCACCTGGAAACACAGGGATTTGCCGCCGCCGGTGGGCATCAGCACCAATGCATCACCGCCACTGGCCACGCGCTCGATAATGGCACCCTGGCGACCACGGAAGCTGTCGTAGCCGAAGATGTCTTTAAGTACGCGTTGAGCCTGGTCGAGCATAAATACCCCGGATGGTGCCGCAACAGCGGTCGAGAATCGCTGTGGAAATCGCAAAGCGCGGCAGTATACCGGAGCGCTCCGACAGATTGGACCGCGGTGACACCGGCGGTCGAAATTTACCGGAATACCGATTCCAGTGGCCTCGCCGCTGGCGCCGGGCGCCCTCAGGGCCTAGAATTCAGCATCGTTTATTCCCAAGGTAGTCTGTCAATGTCCTTCGCTGAGCAATTACACCGCCTGCAAGCCTTCCTCGATGCCGATGAGCTGCATGACGAAGCGCTGGACTACGTAGCCGCCCACGGCTATCTCACCGCGCTGTCCATTTGCGCCGAAACCGTTCCTGATCGCGAGTGGATCGACGCACTGTTCGCCGAGCCTCCGCACTACGCCGATGAGGCGCAACACGAGGAAATCGAATCCACCCTGATCCAGCTCAAGGCGCACATCGCTCGCCAGCTGGCATCGGACGAGGAGTTCGAATTGCCGTGCGATCTGGACCTGGGCGATGACCCCGATGACTCCGAGCTGCGTGGCTGGTGCATCGGTTTTATGGAAGGCGTGTTCCTGCGCGAGTCGGCCTGGTTCGAGAACGACGAAGAGGAAGTCAGCGAGATGCTGCTGCCGATCATGGTCGGTTCCGGTCTGTTCGATGAACAGCCAGAGTTCGCCGACATCGCCGCTGACGCCAACCTGATGGACGACATGATCGTGCAGATCCCGGAAGCGCTGACCGCGCTGTACCTGCTGCTGCAAGCCCCGGATGAAAAGCCGGCTATCCTCAAGCCGCGCCATCACTAAGCCCGACCATCAAGTCTCGGCGTTAGCGCAGGAGAAACGTACGAGCCGACGCCGGCTCGTACGCCCCCTTCCCCGCTACTTGTGTTTCTTGTCACTCTTCTTGAATGCCGCCTCGATCGCTTCGTTGATCGTGCGCAGTACCTTGACCCGCGCCCAGCGTTTGTCGTTGGCCTCGACCAGCGTCCACGGCGCGATTTCAGTGCTGGTGCGATCCACCATGTCACTCACTGCCTCGCGATACAGCGGCCACTTGCTGCGGTTACGCCAGTCATCCTCGGTGATTTTGTGGCGTTTGAACGGTACCTTCTCCCTCGCCTGAAAACGCTCCAGTTGGGTTTTGTCGTCGATCGCCAGCCAGAACTTCACCACCACAACCCCGAAGTCGGTGAGCTGCTCTTCGAAGTCGTTGATCTCGCTGTAGGCCCTTAACCAGTCAGCCTCGGAGCAGAAGCCTTCGACCCGCTCGACCAGCACCCGTCCGTACCATGATCGATCGAACACGGTGAATTTTCCCCGCGCCGGAATCTGGCGCCAGAACCGCCACAGATAAGGCTGAGCCAGTTCATCCTGACTGGGCGCGGCGATCGGCACGATGTGGTACTGCCTTGGATCGAGCGCGCCGGCGACACGTTTGATAGCACCGCCCTTGCCCGCTGCATCGTTGCCCTCGAACACCGCCACCAATGAGTGACGGCGCATGCGTTTGTCGCGCATGAGCCCCGAAAGCCGCGCCTGCTCGGTGATCAGTTGCTCGTCGTAATCGTCTTTTTCCAGCGCCAGGGTCATGTCGAGGTTGTCGAGCAGGCTCAGCTCATTGCTGTTGTTGGGCAAAGGGCCGAGTCCGACAAGGTGGGTTGCCCCTTCAGGCGTCTTCAGGGCGTTTTGCAAACCTTCGAGCAGCAACCGGCCGACGGTCAGGCTGCGGTAGTTCGGGTCGACGCCTTCGATGACGTGCCAAGGCGCATAGTCGCGACTGGTTCGGCGCAGCACGCGCTCGCCAAAACGCACGAAGCGGTCGTAGGTCTTCGACTGCTGCCAGTCCAGCGGGCTGATGCGCCAACTGTGCAGCGGGTCATCCTTGAGGGTTTTGAGGCGCAGCTTCATCTGCCGCTTGGACAGATGAAACCAGAATTTGAAAATCACAGCGCCTTCGTCGACCAGCATCTTTTCCAGTCGCTCGGCGCCGTTGATGGCCTGATCCAGCACCGGGTCCTTGAACTGCTTGTGCACCCGGCCCTGGATCATCTGGCTGTACCAGTTCCCGAAAAACACGCCGATCCGGCCCTTCGGCGGCAACTGGCGCCAGTAGCGCCAGACCGGTGGATGGGCCAGTTCTTCATCGGTTTGTTGATCGAAGGTGCGCACTTCGATGTAGCGCGGGTCCATCCAGTCGTTGAGCAACTTGACGGTCTCGCCCTTGCCGGCGCCTTCGATGCCATTGATCAATACGATGATCTGGCGCTTGCCTTGCTCATGCAGTTCGTACTGAGCCTCCAGCAGCGCTTCGCGCAGGGCCGGGACTTCAGCGTCGTAGGTTTCGTCGTCGATGGTGTGGCCGATTTCAGCGGATTCGAACATTCAAGGCTCCCTTCAGGATCGGTCAAGACTAGCAGGCGGCAGGCAGCGCCGATGCAGGTTATGACCGCCAACCGCTGCGATGGATCACTGCTGCGGGAAACATTCGGTTGCAGGAGAAACGAGGCAGCACCGCGCGGCGCCACCTCGTTCAGCCAATTACCAGCCCGCGCGGTACAGATCCGTCAACTGTCTGAGCATCAGTGCTTCAGCCCCATCGCGCTCGGCGATGAGTGCCAGACCTTGTCGGTGGTACTCGTCGGGATCAGCTGGCGGATGTTCTTCCAGCGCTGCCATGCGCGCGCGCACTGACGCGGTGGCCGACGCGAGGGCTGACTCGTGGCCGGATCGCAGTCGCGCGTTCCACTGTTGATTGTCGACGGCAAACTGCAGAAAAGCCGGGCCACGCTCTGCTTCCAGCACACGACCCCGAGCCTCCAGCAACGCACCACGGTCAACCGCTGCCAGGCGCGCCCAGACCATCCGGTAAGGCTGACCGGGCAGCCCGAGGTCGTCCGCCAGTCCGACCCGGTACGCCAGTCGCACCTCGGCATGATCCAGCGCCATCCCCAGACTTTCGCGCCGGGCAATCTCCGCATCCGCGATCGCCTGCACTTCGTTGAGGCGAAAGAGCTGACGAATCACCCCCAGCAACGCGTCCGTGCGCTGACTTTCTGCGACATCCCGCAGCGATCCATGGCTGTATACCGCCACTTGAATATCACTGAAGATCAGCCGTGCCCCGTCCTGACAGGTCTGGTTGGCGCCAAACAGACGGTCGTTGGCCATGACCTCGATCTGCCCGCGCAACACCGCATCCTGCGCGGCCGTTTCCAGAACGGTGAGCACCTCACTGGCAAGCTCGGCGTGGAACTGGCGGAAATCCGGGGTTTCTCTCAGCCGCTGCAACAGCACCAGCAGATGAGGCGCGTCGGCGGCGTGTTCAACCTGAGTCCACGCCGCGAGCAACCGCTGATTCAGCACATCCTCACCCGGGCGCAACCACACCTGAGCGGAGGGTCTGGCAGCACCGGCGCTTGCACCGGCGCGGTGGCCATGAGACTCGCCTTCGTCATCCGATACCTCGGACTCTGTGTCCATCGGCGCGCCTTCGACGTGGATCTCGCGAATGTCTTCGGGAAAATCGTAGTCGAGCTGGTAGCGATGACCGTAGCCGGTGTCGTTGCGCCAGTAATCCTCGAGCGACTGGTGGGTAAACGGGTTGTTGTAGGCGTAGATCACTGTATGGCGGCCATGGTCCTGCGGGTTCTCGATGACTTCGGCGGCGACCTCGGTAATGTGGTTGTCACTGATGTCCAGCTCGCCCAGCCCCAGCGTATGAGTCCATTCCGGCCATTGAGTGAGGCCCGTGTTGTTGATCCACAGGGTCGAGAGGCGCAGGCGGCTGGTGTCGGTGAAGTCGCCCAGACGGCTGCCAGCCAGGCTCAGCGAGTCCAGCGCAGGTATATCCATCAACGTGTTCATGGCGGGCTGGTCCAGCGTCCACGACAAATTTTCCAGCGACAGGTGCTGCAGGGATTGCAGCTGAGACAATCCGTCCGGCAGCGCGGCTAAACTGCCGCGCACGTTCAGGTGAGTGACATTCGGAAAGTTGGCCAGAAACGCATTTGCCCCGGAAGTATCAAACTGAACGTTATTGAGCTCGATCTGCGTGATGTCGGCATAGAAACTATGCAACGGCGGCAATTCCGGAATGACCAGGTGCTCCAGCGTCAGCCAGCGCGACCCCCGGGGAGCATCCCCATGGCTGTAACGCCACGCCCGACCCAGCACGTTGGCCACCCGGCGCCGCGCCAGCCGTTCACCGTCATTGAGCAGCACGCTGATATCGTCGGCCTCCGCCCAGGCGATCAGGCTCATGTGCAGGTGGTCATAGGCGGCCGCACGGGCGTGCGTCGCGGCCAGCAATTGCTCCAGTGATCGCCCGCGCCGGGCCATGGCCCGCAGCTGATCCGCCAGCTCGACACTCTCCGGATAGAGGTGCGTCATTGCCTGGAGCAATTGCTGTTGAATCGCACCTTCGGCCACAGGCAACCCGCGTCCGCTGAGTGGATAACCGATGCGCCCGTCCAGTAAACGCTGCGGCGGCCTGAACTCGGTGGGTAACGTCCATTGCCCCAACTGCTCGGCCGCCCATTTCGGTTGCGACCGAACCCAGTTGAAGACACGGCGCTTGAAAGCGCGCACGCCGGTCTGCGGGTCGTTGAGCCCCATCGCCTGGCGACTGCTCTCGGGCAGCGCGCGCAACAGCGCGGAAAACAGACTGCCTTTTCCCCCCGATGCCTCAGCGGCCTCTACCTGAAAGCCTTTGTCACCCTTGATCAACACACGTTGCCGGGTGGCATTTTCGGCGCCGATGCTGTCAAGTAACGCACCGGTAGCGTCGCCGCTTCGTATCTCAATGCGCACGTCGGCGGGCCATCCCGGGAACGTCGCGAGGCTGCGCAACGTCAGGCGCTGAAGATCGTCATTGGCGGTGCTGGGGGTCAGGAAAAAGCCTTCCAGCGCGCGGCTCATGCGGGTCTGACGCAAATGCCCGCGTACCTTTCCGGCCATTTCCAGCGGGATGCGCCGGGTGTCCAGCATGGCCAGCCGCTGCTCGGCACCGGCCTCAGCGATCAGAGCCTGGCTGGAAGCCAGGGTGAGCGACGGGAAATCGCGTCTCAGCAGTGCAATCAGCGGGTCGTTCGACTGCTCGCTGGCGAGGTATGCCGCGTCCAGGGCCTGGGCAGAGTCGGCCGCCTGCTGACTGAGCCGAAACCGCTTGGCAGTGTCGATCAGCGCTGCGGGCGCGGGTTGCTGACTGATGTGCAATGCGGCCAGACACTCTTCGTCGACGCCGCTCACTGCCATTATCCGGCTGACGGATGGTTCGTCGATGTCTGCGAGTTCGGGGTGCAGACGGCGCAGGGCCGTGCCTACGTCAGTCAGGCGCAGACGACCTGCAGCGTCCCGGGCCGGAAGGCTGCGTTTGATGAACGACGGAGGCTGCGACCCAGCGGATTCTGCGGCCATTGCGCCCATCGCCGCGCCCGCGGCACCCAGCGCGCCTATGAATGCCAGGTTTTGCGCGACACTCCCCAAGTGATCCAACGCCTCATCCATGTCACCATGGCGCCACGCTTCAATGCCTTCGAAGGTCTCGTCGAGCAACTGCGCACCCGCGACCACCATCATGACTTCACCCAGACCGGGAACGAACAGCGCGGCAACATTCAGCGCGTCCATGCCGTAGTCGAGCCAGTCAGCGAGGCGTTGCTCCCGGGTCTTCTGGTCCTCGTCATCGGTAGGGACCGCGAGTACGCGAGCGTCGTCCTTCAGTCGCAGCATCTGATACAGGTAGAAAACATCACCCAATGCGCCGCCCACCTCGATGGCTTCCAGATCGAGAAAAGCAGTCTGATCCACCTCGGAAACGCTGATCAGCTGTCGGTGAAAACCGTCGCCACGGGCGACGCTGTGCAGGACATGGGGCGCCAGTCGTTCGTGCAGACGCTTGAAGAAAGCCGACTTGCTGCGCTGGGGAATAAAGCGATCAAAGTAGCGCTGATACACCTCGGAACGCAGTTTGGTCCTCAGTGCCTGTGTGAAATCTTCCAGGGATGCATGGGACTGAATCGCACCATCAGGCTCGCCTGGCAGGTAAACCACGCAACGCGTCTGACCGGCGGCTTTGAACACCAACGCGTCGCGCAACCGGCAGCCCAGCAGTTGCAGGCTAGACACCTGATCCGCAGGCCCGTAGGCATTGACTTGAAGCAGCATCTGGTACTGGGCCTCATCAATGGAGCCCTTGAGGCGTGCGATGTGGGAATCGACCCGCAAGGCCAGACGGGCGTGCTCGATCATGCGCGCCTTGATGTCATCGCTGTCCAGGCTATCTGGCACGTCCGGCCTCGCGACGGGGTGCAGTACATGGTGCAGGTGCCGCTGATACTGGCCGCCCAGATCAAGCCGGCGGCACAGCTCGATGAAGCGACCGGGGCTGACACCCAAGGGATGAACGTTTTCCGTCCCCGCCGGCGCATCCGACGCGCCGCCAATGATAGCCGAGGTGCTTTCGCGATCAGCGTCCGTCGCTTCGACCTCTTCGAAATTCTGCAGCGCAGCGGCCAGCAGCGGACGCGTGCTGGAACCCTGAGGCGAGGCGCGACCTGTCAGCCAGTCACGCTGGAATCTGGCGTGAAAGAAGTGGTCACGGTCGACATCCAGACCCGGACCGAATTCGGTGTCGAGGGCCTGAGTCAGCAACGGCCCCGCAAACGACGGCAAGTCCTGAATGCGCAGGAGAACCTGATTGAGGTGTTCGCGGGCCGCTTGCGCGAAGGTCATGTCCCGGCGCAGCGCGTCGCGCATCGCCGGCGTCGCCTGGATAAACCATTGCGGCAGCGTGTTCCGAATGAATGAAGCAGTGAGAGCCAGACTGGCGGTGTTCATGTGACGTCCTTGTTTCTGCGTGTGATCAAAGGCGCATAGATAAACAGGAACGCGCCCGCAAAGTGGCATACATATGTAGTGCACCGCCCACCGGACGCTGGAGTAACATCGCCACCTTGCCCGCCCCGAGCCGAACATGATCACCACTGACCACACCCAGATCGCCAACGCCCAGATTGACTGGGACGAACACGGCAATCCGCATTCGCGGGTGTTCTCCGACGTCTATTTCTCGACCCAGTCGGGCCTGGATGAAACCCGCCATGTGTTCCTGACCCAGAACGAGCTGCCCGAACGCTTTGCCGCTTTGCCGGCGGGCGGGCGGCTGGTAATCGGTGAGACCGGCTTTGGCACCGGGCTGAATTTCCTGTGCGCCTGGCAGCTGTTCCACGCCAACGCAGTCGCAGATGCACGGCTGCATTTCGTCAGCGTCGAAAAATACCCGCTGAGCCGTGCTGATCTGGAGCGCGCGCTGAATTTGTGGCCCGAGCTCAAGGTGCTGGCGGATCAATTGCTGGGCCGGTACGTGGCGGTGCATCAGGGCTTTCAGCGGTTGGTGTTCGATGGCGGGCGCGTCACGCTGACCTTGCTGATCGGTGACGCGCTGGACATGCTGCCGCAACTCGACGGACAGATCGACGCCTGGTTTCTCGACGGTTTCGCGCCCGCGAAAAACCCGGAAATGTGGACACCCGAGCTATTCGCCGAGCTGGCACGGCTGGCGGCACCGGGCTCGACCATCGGCACTTTTACCAGCACCGGCTGGGTGCGCCGGGCACTGAACGCAGCCGGTTTCAAAATGAAGCGCGTGCCGGGCATCGGGCATAAGTGGGAGGTACTCAAAGGCCGCTTCATCGCATGGCCTGAAGACGTGCCAACGCCTCCGCGCGCCAAGCCCTGGTTTGCCCGGCCCAGTTCCCTGCCACGTCTACTGCCCCGTTCACCAGACACCCCTCGCACAGCATTGGTGATTGGCGCAGGGCTGGCCGGGTGCGCCACGGCGGCGAGCCTGGCGGCGCGCGGTTGGCACGTCAGTCTTCTGGAGCGCCATGGTGATCTGGCGCAAGAAGCATCGGGCAATCCACAAGGCGTGCTTTACCTGAAACTGTCGGCCCATGGCACTGCGTTGTCGCAGCTGATCCTGAGCGGGTTCGGTCACACCCGACGCTTGCTGGAGCGCCTGCAACGGGGCATCGACTGGGACGATTGCGGCGTGCTGCAACTGGCCTTCGACGACAAAGAGCAGGCGCGTCAGGCGCAACTGGCTGAGGCGTTCCCCGACGATCTGCTGCATGTACTGGACCGGGCTGACGCCGAGTTGCGGGCCGGTATCGTGTTGAAGAGCGGCGGCTTGTTTTACCCACAAGGCGGCTGGGTGCACCCACCGGCGTTGTGTCGTGATCAGGCCAGCGCAAGCAACATCAAGCTGCTGACTCACAACGATGCGATCGAGCTGCGGCGGGACGGGCCGCTGTGGCAGGCGTGGGATGGCGAGCGTCTGCTGGCTTCTGCTCCAGTCGTCGTGTTGGCGGGCGCGGCCGAGATCAAACGCTTCCCGGCCAGCGCTGACCTTCCACTCAAGCGTATTCGGGGGCAAATCACCCGACTGGCTGCCACGCCCGAAAGCCAGGCCTTGAAGACTGTCGTCTGCGCCGAGGGTTACGTGGCGCCTGCACGCGGCGACGAACACACGCTGGGCGCAAGCTTCGCCTTCAACAGCGATGACCTGACGCCGAGTACGGCCGAACATCTCGGCAATCTCGAGCTGCTGCGGGAAATCTCCGAGGACCTGACCGAGCGGCTGAACGCCAATGGTTTGCCCGCCGAGGACCTGCAAGGTCGCGCCGCATTTCGCTGCACCAGCCCGGATTACCTGCCCATTGTCGGGCCACTGGCGGACCGGGCGGCATTCCTTGAGACGTACGCCGTGCTGCGCAAGGACGCGCGCCAGACGCCGGATACCGAATGCCCATGGCTGGACGGTTTGTATGTCAACAGCGGTCACGGTTCACGCGGCCTTATCACTGCGCCGCTGTCCGGCGAACTGATCGCCGCCTGGCTGGATAACGAACCCTTGCCCCTGCCGCGAACCGTGGCCGAAGCCTGTCATCCCAATCGGTTCGCGCTGCGAGGGCTGATTCGCGGGAAATAGCAAAGCCTGCGGTATCGGGTGTCCCGCGCCCGTCATCGCTATCCGACGCAACTTCTTTGTCCTGCCGAAGATCCACTGCTTCGCCGGCTACATCGGCTCCGGTCAAACCGTTATCCTCCAGCCCATCCCTTCAATCAGGTGCGTGTCGATGCTGCAAGTCCAGGGTGTGTTCAAGAGCTATGCCACGGCCCAGGGCCCTTTGGCCGTTTTGCGTGGCGCGGACCTGCAACTGGATCAGGGTGGCAGCCTCGCGTTGATGGGTGAGTCGGGCAGCGGCAAGAGCACGCTTCTGCATCTGGTGGCCGGGCTGGACAATGTGGACACGGGCAGCATCGAGATTGCCGGACAGCGTCTGGATCAGATGAACGAGGCGCAACTGGCCAACTGGCGGCGCACGGAAGTCGGTCTGGTGTTCCAGCAGTTCAACCTGATCGGCAGTCTGAAGGTAGAAGACAACCTGGCATTTCAGGCGCGTCTGGCCGGGCGCTACCAGCCTGAATGGCAGGCCGAACTGACTGAGCGGCTGGGCCTGGGCGCGCTGCTCAGGCGCTATCCCGAACAACTCTCGGGCGGCCAGCAACAGCGCGTTGCGATCGGACGCGCCCTTGCTTCGCGCCCCGCCCTGCTGCTCGCTGACGAACCCACCGGCAACCTTGACGAAGCCACGAGCGATGAAGTGCTGCAACTGCTGCTGGACCTTCTGGCCGACAGCACCACCAGCCTGTTGATGGTCACCCACAGCCCGAGGGTGGCGGCACGATTGCAGCGTCAGGCCGTGCTGCACCTGGGTCGTCTGGTCAGCGAAGGCGAACGCTGAAATGCCTGTCTTCTACTGGACCTTGAAAGCGCTGCTGAGCCACTGGCGGCGCCACCCCGTGCAGTTTTTCAGCGTGCTGACCGGCCTGTGGCTGGCAACCAGCCTGCTGACCGGGGTGCAGGCGCTGAACAGTCAGGCCCGTGAAAGCTACGCCAAGGCCAGCCAGATGATCGGCGGCGAGCCGCAGAAGATTCTGGTCTCGCCCAACGGCGCCAACTTTTCCCAGGACCTGTTCGTAACCCTGCGCCGGGCCGGATGGCCGGTCTCTCCCGCACTGCGCGGGCGCGTCGCCCTCAAAGAGGCGCCGGAGCAACGTCTGACCGTGCTCGGCATCGAGCCGGTCTCGCTGCCGGTGAACACCGCGCTGGCAGGGCAATCCCTGGACACCGCGCAGATCGTCGACTTCTTCACCCCTCCCGGCACCACCTGGATTTCACCGCAGACCCTTGCCGCCCTCGGTCTCCATGAAGGCCAGCAGCCGGTCACCGACTCCGGAAAGGTACTGCCGCCATTGCGCGCGAAAACCGACATGGCGCCGGGCGTACTGCTCATGGACATAGGCTTCGCTCAGCAACTGCTCAACCAGCCGGATCAGATCTCGCGGCTGGTGCTGCCAAAGGACTTTGCGGATAACGCCCCCGCCCTGCCGGCCGAGCTGAATGGCGAGCTGGTGCTGCGCAAAAGTGGCGAAGACAACGATCTGGGCAGGCTTACCGAAAGCTTCCACCTGAACCTCGACGCACTGGGTTTCCTTTCGTTCGTGGTCGGACTGTTCATCGTCCATGCCGCCATTGGTCTCGCGCTGGAACAGCGTCGCGGGCTGCTGCGCAACCTGCGCGCCTGCGGGGTCAGCGCACGCGGGTTGATGGTGAGTCTGGTGGTCGAGCTCGGCGTGCTGGCCCTGCTCGGCGGCATAGCAGGTGTCATCAGCGGTTACTGGCTGGCGAGCGCGCTGTTGCCGGACGTGGCGGCGAGTCTGCGCGGGCTGTACGGCGCTGAAGTCGCCGGCCACCTGAACCTTAGCGTCTGGTGGTGGCTGAGCGGTCTGGGCGTCAGTCTGCTCGGCGCATTTCTCGCGGGGGCCAGCAGCCTGCTGCGTGCTGCGCGCCTGCCTTTGCTGGCGCTGGCCAATGCCCAGGCGTGGCATGAAACCCATTCCAAATGGCTGCGACGCCAGGGCTGGGTGGCCGGAATATCGGCGTTGATTGCCATATCGGCCGCGCTGTTTGGCGACAGCCTGGCACTGGGCTTCGTGCTGATGGCGAGCCTGTTGTTGAGCGCGGCGCTGGGGCTGCCGGTGCTGCTTAATCTGCTGCTCGACGCACTGCTGGGCAGGAGCCGTTCGGTGCTGGGTCAGTGGTTTCTCGCTGACTGCCGGCAGCAATTGCCGGCCCTGAGCCTGGCGCTGATGGCCTTGCTGCTGGCAATGGCAGCAAACATCGGCGCGGGCAGCATGACGTCGGGCTTCCGCCAGACGTTCACCCACTGGCTGGAACAACGCCTCAGCGCCGAGCTGTACATCAATCCGCAGAACCCGGCGCAAGCCGCGCCGCTGCAGCAATGGCTGAGCCAGCAGCCGCTGACGTCGGCCGTGCTGCCCAACTGGCAGGTTTCGTTGCAACTGAAGGGCTGGCCGGCCGAGCTGTATGGGGTGATCGATCATCCGCACTACCGCCAGCACTGGCCGCTGCTGGAGTCGGCAAGCGGTGATGCCTGGAAGCAACTGGCGCAGGAAGACACGCTGATGCTCAGCGAACAACTGGCCCGCCGCCTGGACGTCAGCGTTGGCGATGAAGTAAAACTGCCCGCGCCCGACGGGCCGTGGCCGCTGCGCGTCGTTGGCATTTATGCCGATTACGGCAATCCCAAGGGCCACGTGCTGGTGAACGCCGAGCACCTTCTCAAGCATTGGCCGCAGCTGACACCCAACCGCTTCAATCTGCGCATCGATCCCCGCGCCATCCCGCAACTGCTGCGGGTGCTGCACAACAAATTCACCATCGACGACAACCGCATCGTCGATCAGATCCAGCTCAAGGCCTGGTCGCAACAAGTCTTCGAACGCACATTCGCCGCCACGGCTGCGTTGAACAGCCTGACGTTGATGGTGGCCGGAGTTGCCTTGTTCATCAGTCTGCTGACCCAGAGCCAAAGCCGCCTCGCGCAACTGGCGCCGTTATGGGCGCTGGGTGTGACGCGGCAGCAATTGATGCTGCTTAATCTGGCGCAGACCTGGCTTCTGGCGGTGCTGACACTGGTGCTCGCAATTCCGCTGGGGCTGTTGCTGGCCTGGTGCCTGGACGCCGTGATCAACGTGCAAGCGTTCGGTTGGCGCCTGCCACTGCAAGTGTTCCCTATGCAGCTGGTGCGCCTGACGCTGCTGGCAATGCTCGCCACACTGCTGGCGTCGGCCTGGCCGCTCTACCGCCTGTACCGCACCCGCCCCGCTGATTTGCTGAGGACTTTCGCCAATGAAGGTTAAAGCCCTGCCCCTGATCACCGTTCGCCTGCAGATCGTCGCCCTGCTGATGCTCGGTCTGCTGCTGAGCGGCTGCGACGACAAACCCGAAGAAGAAAAAGGCTTCGCCGGCCTTGCCGACGACGCCTCAAGTTACGCACGGGTAACGCCGGGCAAGCGGTTCGAGTTTCCCGACGATCACGGCCCCCACGCTGATTTCCGCATCGAGTGGTGGTACGTCACCGCCAATCTGAAGGATGCCGACGGCCAGTCGTTCGGCGTGCAATGGACGCTGTTTCGCAACGCCCTGCCCCGCGCAAAAGGTCTGCAGGGCGATGGGGCTGGATGGAGCAACCGCAACCTGTGGATGGGACACGCGGCGGTGACCTCCCAGGACGAGCACTTCGCAGCGGAACGCTATGCCCGTGGCGGCGTGCAGCAGGCCGGCGTGACACTGGCGCCGTTCGCGGCCTGGATCGACGACTGGTCCTTCACCAGCCAGTCCGCCAGCGATGACCCGCTGGCGGATATGCAGCTGCAGGCCAGCGGGCCACAGTTCAACTACCGCCTGCGCCTGAAAGCCACCAAGCCTTTGGTGCTGCAAGGTAAACAGGGCTTTAGCCAGAAGTCCGAGCAGGGGCAAGCGTCGTACTACTACAGCCAGCCGTTCTTTCAGGCGAATGGCAGCATCGAGATCGACGGCAAAACCTACCAGGTGTCCGGGCCTGCATGGCTGGATCGGGAGTGGAGCAGTCAGCCGCTCACCGATAATCAAACGGGTTGGGACTGGTTCTCGCTGCACCTGGGGGATGGTGCCGAAGTCATGCTCTACCGCATGCGGCAGAAGGACGGCGAGCCGTACCTGACCGGGACGTGGATCAACGCCGACGGCAGCACCGAACAACTGGCGGCGGCAGACATAGCGCTGGCACCCGAAGACACCACTGACGTTGAAGGCCGCGACATGCCCACACGCTGGTCGGTGAAAATCCCGTCCAAGGCCGTGGACATCGCCGTCGAAGCGCTCAACCCACAGGCGTGGATGAACTTGCAAATTCCCTACTGGGAGGGACCGGTGACTATAAGCGGCAGCCACGAGGGCGTGGGGTATCTGGAGATGACGGGCTACTGACACGCCGCCGCGACAGACCCTGATAAGCCTCTAAAGTTTCTTCGTCGCTGCCGATAAACAAAGAATCGGACAGTGAACCCGATAGCCCAACCCCGTCAGGCCAGGACGCCTGCTTCAATAGCGTCTGGAGCCTCAATGCCTACATTAAGCTTGAAAGATATGCAGCTGGATCTCGAAGATTCGGCGGCTTACTTTGACTCTCTGTCGCAATTTCTCGAAGGTCATGCCATCTACCTGAAGGCTCAGAGAGTTGTGTGTCGACAAGAGGACCTCATGCTCCTCGAAAGTCATGCCGGTAACCTTGCCAACTCGGTGAAGTACATCAAAAGCGCTGCTTTACGGATCGCCAACCGCTCGCGTTGACTCGGGCGAGGTATGCGCTCCCAAGACATGACGTGGGGATGCTTCTTGGACCTATGAGCGAGTCGACACCCCACGAAAAACGTCGTCAGTGATTGAAAACCCGGGCACACCTCCCTCGCCTGCAATGTTTTTATTGAACGATCCACGCCTGCCGGTACTCGATAAAGCTAGGCCGCTGACGGCAGCGCGCCCTGATGATGTGTCTGCGCCATAAGGAAGTGGGCTCAGGTCAGGGCTGTATATCCACGCCGGGACAGGGCCCAAACGTTACTGGCTGAGTGCATTGCGCAAGCTTGGGATTTGACAGCGCAGGATGTACGAAACGCGCCATACGTACGCAACCACGTGCCTGATGCCCGGTGTGAACCCGGCCTTCATCGCCGCGCAATCCCAGTAACGCCAAACACGCCGAAAACATAAAGGGTTTAGGACAGATGTGCGGATTAGCTGGCGAACTACGCTTTGACAATCAACCTGCGGATCTCGCCGCAGTAGAACGTATCACCCATCATCTCGCGGCTCGCGGCCCGGATGCGTGGGGATTTCACAGCCAGGGGCCGGTTGCCCTCGGCCATCGTCGCTTGAAGATCATGGACCTGTCGGACGGATCGGCGCAGCCGATGATCGACAGTCACCTGGGCCTGTCCCTGGCCTTCAACGGCGCCATCTACAACTTCCCGGAACTGCGTGCCGAACTCGAAGGCCTCGGCTATCAGTTCCATTCCGGCGGCGACACCGAAGTGCTGCTCAAGGGCTATCACGCCTGGGGCGCCGACATGCTGCCCAAGCTCAACGGCATGTTCGCGTTCGCCATCTGGGAGCGCGACAACAGAAGCCTGTTCATTGCCCGCGACCGTCTTGGTGTGAAGCCGCTGTATCTGTCGCGCACCGACAAGCGCCTGCGTTTTGCTTCTGCCCTGCCGGCGCTGCTGAAAGGCGGCGACATCAGCCCGATGCTCGACCCGATCGCACTCAACCATTACCTGAACTTCCACGCCGTAGTGCCTGCACCGCGCACCCTGCTGGCGGGGGTTGAAAAACTGCCGCCGGCGTCGTGGATGCGCGTCAGTGCCGAAGGCAAGGTTGAGCAGAAAGTCTGGTGGACGCTGCCCTATGGCCCGCACGCCGACGAAGCGAATCTGACCCTTGAAGACTGGCGCGACCGTGTGCTCGACAGCACGCGCGAAGCCGTTGCCATCCGTCAACGCGCTGCGGTGGACGTCGGCGTGCTGCTGTCCGGTGGCGTTGACTCGAGCATGCTGGTCGGTTTGCTCCGCGAAGTGGGCGTTAAGGATCTGTCGACCTTCTCCATCGGCTTCCAGGATGCCGGCGGCGAACGCGGCGATGAGTTTCAGTATTCGGACCTCATCGCCAAACACTACGGCACCAACCATCATCAGTTGCGCATCAAGGAAAGCGAGATCATCGAGCAACTGCCCGCCGCGTTCCGTGCGATGAGCGAGCCGATGGTCAGCCACGACTGCATCGCGTTTTATCTGCTGTCCCGCGAAGTCGCCAAGCATTGCAAGGTGGTTCAGAGCGGTCAGGGCGCGGACGAGTTGTTCGCCGGTTACCACTGGTACCCGCAAGTGGACGGCGCCAGCGACCCCTATGGGGCCTATCGCGATGCGTTCTTCGACCGCAGCTACGCCGAATACGCCGAAACCGTTACCCCGAAGTGGCTGACGGCGAATGACGCAGCCGGTGATTTCGTGCGCGAGCACTTCGCGATGCCGGGCGCTGATGCCGCAGTGGACAAAGCCCTGCGACTGGACAGCACTGTCATGCTGGTGGATGACCCGGTCAAGCGCGTCGACAACATGACCATGGCCTGGGGCCTCGAAGCGCGCACCCCGTTTCTGGACTATCGACTGGTCGAGCTGTCTGCCCGCGTTCCCGGCCGCTTCAAATTGCCGGACGGCGGCAAGCAAGTGCTCAAAGAAGCCGCGCGCCTGGTGATCCCGTCAGAAGTCATTGATCGCAAAAAAGGTTATTTCCCGGTACCGGGCCTCAAGCACCTGGAAGGCAACACGCTCAACTGGGTGCGCGATCTGCTGCTCGATCCAAGCCAGAACCGCGGGCTGTTCAACCCGGTCATGCTCGACAAACTGCTGACAGATCCGCAGGGTCAATTGACGCCACTGCGCGGCTCCAAGCTGTGGCAGCTTGCAGCGCTGAACCTCTGGCTCAGCGAACAAGGACTCTGACCGATGAAAGCCAACGCTTCGATTCACAACCAGCGCTTGTTGCGCGGCCAGGCGCCGTCGTACGAACGCTTGCAGGCTCGCCTTGCCGAAGACGGCAGCACGCCTGAGACAGAACCGCTGGCTCTGCATTGCGGCTGGGGACGGCTGCTGATTGGCCATACCTACCCTGACCCGGCCTCTCTCGCGCAGGATTTGATCAACGAAAAGCAGGGCGAGCGCGACATCGCTTTATACGTCGCTGCCCCGCAACAGGTGCTGGCGCAATCGCCGCAACAGCTGTTTCTCGATCCGTCGGACACCCTGCGCCTGTGGTTCAGCGATTACCGCCCGGCCCAGCGCGTGTTTCGTGGCTTCAGGATTCGCCGGGCACAAAGCGAGGGAGACTGGACGTCGATCAACAACCTGTACATCGCCCGTGGCATGTTGCCCATCGACCCCAACCTGCTGACACCGCGTCATCACGGCGGCCCGGTTTACTGGATCGCGGAAGACGAGGCCACCAATGCCGTGATCGGCAGCGTGATGGGCTTGAATCACCAAAAGGCTTTCAACGATCCCGAAAATGGCAGCAGCCTGTGGTGTCTGGCGGTTGATCCGCAATGCACACGGCCCGGTGTCGGCGAAGTGCTCGTGCGTCATCTGGTCGAGCACTTCCAGAGCCGGGGTCTGGCGTACCTGGATCTGTCGGTGCTGCATGATAATCAGCAGGCAAAGAGCCTTTACGCCAAGCTGGGGTTCCGCAACCTGCCGACCTTCGCCATCAAGCGTAAAAACGGCATCAACGAGAAGCTGTTTCTCGGCCCCGGCCCCCAGGCGGACTTCAACCCCTATGCCCGGATCATCGTAGAAGAAGCCCATCGCCGCGGCATCGAGGTGCAGGTGGATGACGCGGAAGCCGGGCTGTTCACGCTGATTCATGGCAGTCGCCGCGTGCGTTGCCGGGAGTCACTGAGCGACCTGACCACCGCGGTCAGCATGACGCTGTGTCAGGACAAACGCATGACCCAGAAAACGCTGAAGGCCGCAGGTCTGGCAGTGCCGGTGCAGCAGCTGGCCGGCAATGGCGACGATAACCTGGCGTTTCTTGAAGAACATCAGCGCGTCGTGGTCAAACCGGTCGACGGTGAGCAGGGTCAGGGCGTGGCCGTGGACCTGCGCACCATCGAAGACGTCCAGGCAGCAGTCGAGCGTGCTCGCCAGTTCGACAGTCGTGTGCTGCTCGAGAGCTTCCATGAAGGCCTGGACCTGCGCATCGTCGTGATCGGATTCGACGTGGTCGCCGCCGCGATCCGTCGGCCCGCCGAGATCATCGGCGATGGCCGTCACACCGTCGGCCAATTGATCGAGGCCCAGAGCCGGCGACGGTCTGCCGCTACCGACGGCGAGAGCAAGATCCCGGTGGACGATGAAACCCACCGCACCGTTGAAGAAGCGGGGTTCAGCTTCGACAGTGTATTACCGGCCGATCAGCGCCTGGCCGTGCGACGTACCGCGAACCTGCACACCGGCGGCTGTCTGGAAGACGTCACCGCGATTCTTCACCCGGTACTGAAGGACGCCGCAGTACGCGCCGCGCGCGCCCTCGATATCCCGGTGGTCGGCCTGGACCTGATGGTCCCCGCCGCCGATCAGCCGGAGTACGTATTCATCGAAGCGAACGAGCGCTGCGGTCTGGCCAATCACGAGCCACAACCGACGGCCGAGCGCTTCGTCGATCTATTGTTTCCCCACAGCCAGCCTGCCCATGGCTAAGGCGCCATTCCTGTAGCAGTGAGCTTGCCGGCGGATCGAATCCGCCAGCGAGCCCGCTATCAGGTCATTCAGCGCCCCACACTGAGGTTCCTATGACGACTGCAAACATCCATGAACCGGATCTGAATTACCTGCAGAAAGTCCTGCTGGAAATGCTCGCGATCCCGAGCCCCACCGGTTTCACCGACACGATCGTGCGCTACGTCGCTGAGCGCCTGGAAGAACTGGGCATCCCGTTCGAGCTGACCCGCCGCGGCACCATCCGCGCCACGTTGAAAGGTAAACAGAACAGTCCCGACCGCGCCGTTTCCGCGCACCTGGACACCATCGGTGCCAGCGTTCGCGAAGTCAAAGACAACGGCCGGCTGGGTCTGGCCCCGGTCGGTTGCTGGTCCAGCCGCTTTGCCGAAGGCAGCCGCGTCAGCGTGTTCACCGACAATGGCGTGATTCGCGGCAGCGTGCTGCCGTTGATGGCGTCCGGGCACGCGTTCAACACGGCCGTCGACACGATGCCCATCAGTTGGGACCACGTCGAAGTGCGCCTGGACGCCTACAGCGCGACCCGCGCGGATTGTGAATCGGTGGGCATCAACATCGGCGACTTCGTGGCATTTGACCCGTTGCCCGAGTTCACCGACAGCGGGCATATCAGCGCGCGCCATCTGGACGACAAGGCCGGCGTCGCCGCCCTGCTCGCGGCGCTCAAAGCCATCGTCGACAGCGGCGTCGAGCCCCTGATCGATTGCCACCCGCTGTTCACCATTACCGAAGAAACCGGCAGCGGCGCTGCGGGGAGCCTGCCGTGGGACGTCAGCGAGTTCGTCGGTATCGACATCGCCCCCGTTGCCCCCGGCCAGCACTCCAGCGAACACGCGGTCAGCGTGGCGATGCAGGATTCCGGCGGCCCCTACGACTATCACCTGTCACGCCATTTGCTGCGCCTGGGCGAGCAAAACGAACTGTCCGTACGACGCGACCTGTTCCGCTATTACTACAGCGACGCGCACTCGGCGATCACTGCCGGTTACGACACGCGCACCGCCCTGCTGGCGTTCGGCTGCGACGCGACCCATGGTTACGAACGCACCCACATCGACAGCTTGAGCACGCTGAGCCGTCTGCTCACCGCCTACATCATGAGCCCGCCAGTGTTTGCCAGCGACGCGCATCCGTCCAACGCATCGCTGGAGAACTTCAGCCATCAGCTGGAGCACGACGCGCAGATGGAAAGCGACACTCGTGTGCCGTCGGTGGATACATTGGTGGGGCAGCGGTAGCCTGCCCGCACGGGGCGCGATAGCATCGCCGCCCCGTGTACTTTTTGTGATGGCCGAGAAACCTATGCTGATCCCTTACGACCAACTCGAAGCCGACACCCTGACGCGCCTGATCGAGGATTTCGTGACCCGCGACGGTACTGACAACGGCGACGACACCCCCCTCGAAACCCGCGTATTGCGGGTGCGCCATGCGCTGAGCAAAGGTCAGGCAGTGATTTTTTTCGACATGGACAGCCAGCAATGTCAGCTGATGCTCAAGTATGACGTGCCAAAGGAATATTTCGAGGAATAGGTCACCTGCCCGGCAACCGGTTGGCGAGGTGCTGCAGCCGCGAGGCGATCCGTCGGATAACTTCTGCCCGATGAATCCTGATGCTCTGCGGCGCATCGATTCCCAGGCGCACCTGATTGCCGGTGATGCCCAGCACCTTCACGGTGATGTCATCGCCAATGTTGAAGGTCTCTCCGATTTCCCGCGTCAATACCAGCATACGTCCTACTCCTTGGCTGTAACCGAGGAAGCAGGTTGACGCTCAGGTCCCCGCGCTTCAATGCGCCAGAGCAAAATCAGTAACGCCCTTCATCCCTTCAAGAACATGGCCGACAGACGCTTCCTACGCACTTGGACATTTCCGGCCCACGGGTCGGAGAAAGGTACGGCAGACGTCAGGTTGTGCCTCAGGCACGGCGCATCAGGCGGCTGACCAGCGCGGGCCGAGCAGGATGATGGTCGCGCCGATCACGCACAGGCCAACGCCGATCCAGTCGGACGTCAACGGGCGGACACGTTCGATAACGCCCAGCCAGGCAATGGAAGCAATGATGTAGATGCCACCGTAGGCTGCGTAGGCGCGCCCGGCATACGTGGCTTCGACCCGGGTCAACAGCACGGCGAACAGCGTCAGGCTGATCAGCGCCGGAATCACCCACAGCGCGCTCTTGCCCTGGCGCAGCCACATCCAGAAGGCATAACACCCGGCGATCTCGAACAGCGCGGCGAGGAAAAACCACAGGTAATTGAGCACAATGAGCCTCGTCTTGGGCAGCCGGAAAGTGCCGGCCACCCTATCAGAAAAGACCCGTTCAGAATGTCTGGCTCAGCTTCCGGACTTCGCCTTGGCGCGCATCTTCTCCGCCATAGTGGCCATCTCGTCGTACAGCAACTGAGGATTTTTCTGCTTGAGCTGCCAGGCCATTCGCCCTTGCTCATGGGGCAGGATCATGAACTCGCCACTGGCCACCTGCTGGTAGATGTAATCGGCGATGTCCGTCGCGCTGATGGGCGAACTCTCCAGCAACTTGCCGACCTGGGCTTTCATCGCCGGCGTGGGGCCGCGAAAGGAATCCAGCAAGTTGGTCTGGAAGAACGACGGACACACCACATGCACGCTGATTTCCTGCTGGCGCAGTTCGATCAGCAGGCTCTCCGACAGCGCAACCACCCCCGCTTTGGCGACGTTGTAATTGCTCATCGCCGGCCCCTGCATCAACGCCGCCATGGAAGCGATGTTGATGATCTTGCCCTTGCTCTGTTCCAGCAGCGACAAAAACGCTTTGCAGCCCTTGACCACCCCCATCAGGTTGATCGCGATCTGCCAGTCCCAATCCTCCAGGGACAATTCGCCAAAGAATCCGCCTGAAGCGACGCCGGCGTTGTTGACGATCACATCGATGCCGCCGAGTTTCTGTTCGCAGGCCTGGGCGAACGCGGTGAGCTGGCTGTAGTCCCGCACGTCACAGCGCTGAACGAAACCGTCCCCCCCTCCTTCGCGCACCAGGCGCAGGGTTTCCTGAAGGCCGCTGTCACTGACATCCGACAGCGCCAGCTGCCACCCTTCGCGCGCCCAGCGCAGCGCGATCTCGCGTCCCAGCCCGGACCCTGCGCCGGTGATCATGATGCGATTGTGCATAGCAGACGCCCTGTCGGTTACGAAGAAGTAGCCAGAGTGTAAACAGGAGGATTGTCCGACAAACCCTTCATCAGGTCGCTGAATATGAGAGGCAAACCGATGCTTTGAATGGATGGCCACTCTTTTGGATGTATTCGGTCTGCGGGTTGATTAAAGCGCGGCGTGTTATATCAAACTTGGCGACCAGTTAGTTGCAGGTTCGTTCCACACTAAGCCAGGCACTTTTTGCGCATTTTTAATCAAAATCTGCTGCGATAAATTGTCTTGCTAAAATTTCAAACCCATGATTTATATCGATTTTTTCACAGGCGTTAATTTTTATTTCCGCCGCTCAGAACCTTTTGATTAAAGCGACAGTCGGATTCATCAAGCAGCACAATGACTCGCCTGAGAGGCAACGTCTTGAGTTGCATAGCCATCTTCCAAGAACACTAGAAGGAACTCGTCATGGGCATCGGCACAATTCTGATCATCATCCTCATCCTGCTGTTGATCGGTGGACTTCCGGTATTCCCGCACTCCAGAAGCTGGGGCTACGGTCCGTCGGGCATCATCGGTACGATCCTGGTGATCCTGCTGATATTGGTGCTGCTGGGCAGGATCTAACTGCCGGGCTGACATTAAAAAGAACCGCGCTTAGGCGCGGTTTTTTTATGGAAGCGGTTCTGCTGGAGCAGAACTGTTTCGCCTTCGGCGAGTTACTTGGAAAAGCACCCCAAGTAACCAAGGGTGCTTGCTCTCGGTTAGGCCCGACTTCGTCGGGTTCCTTCACTCCGGTCTCGCTCCGTGGGCCCGCGCCGAACGGGCATCCATGCCCTGACGGCGCTCTCGCCGCATCCATGCGGCTCGGCCCACTCCACGAGACCTGCGTTCAGCCTGCACCAAAGTCGCGATTGGCGGTGTTTGAGCCTTTTGTGTACGAAGATCAAAAGCGCTTTAAAGCAGATCAAGAGCTTCCCGGCTGAAGCCGGTCCTACCGGGGTGTACGCGGTGCTTTTTAGTGGGACCGGCTTTAGCCGGGAATGGGTCGGTTTGAACATTAACAATTCAGAAACTTGCGTTCGCCCGTCAGCGGCAGCCACTGGGTGTTGAGGAGATCGGGGGGGATTTACAACGATCGAACAGAACGTTCTGGGGAAGCTAGGGCGTGAAGCCCTAGCCAGGTGCAGATATTACTTTTTCTTTTTTGCAGGCTTGTCAGCCTTTTCTGCCTTGTCTGATTTCTTGGCCTTTTCTGGCTTGCTGTCAGCTTTCTTTGCCGCCTTCTTTGGCTCAGCGGCTTTCTTTGGTTCAGCCGCTTTCTTGGTGTCTTTCTTGGTGTCTTTCTTGGTGTCTTTCTTTTCAGAAGACTTGGAAAGAGTCGAGGCCGCCGCTGATTTCTTTTCCGGAGAGGACTTTTTGTCCTTCAAATCCTTGCTGGCTTTCGAAGCTTCACCTTTGGTTTTCTTGTCGTCTTTAGCCACGTTAACCACCTCTCGAAGAGTGCCGGTATTAGCACAAGGCCTGTGGGAATCTCCACACGCTGATCATTAGGCGAACCGGCGTAAAAGCGGTTCAATCTTTTTTAAGCACTGATCGCAAAAATGACATCTGCCTCAGATTTACCCGCGCCTGAACTGGACCCTTCCCGGCTAAAGCCGGTCCTACACCGGACGCGCTTGTGATCTTGCTCTTCCTACGCAAAAAGCCCAGTCACCACCAATCGCGACTTGGGTGCAGGCTGAACGTAGGTCTCGCGGAGTGGGCCGAGCGGCATGGATGCCGCGAGAGCGCCGTCAGGACATGGATGTCCGTTCGGCGCGGGCCCACGGAGCGAGACCGGAGTGAAGGAACCCTGACGAAGGAAGGGCCAAACCAGGAGCGAGCACCCTTGGTTACTTGGGGTGCTTTTCCAAGTAACTCGCCGAAGGCGAAACAGTCTGCCCCCAGGCAGACGCTCTTGATCTCAAACGCTTTCAAAACAAAAACGCCCCGAATTAATCGGGGCGTTTCCACAACAGCACTACCTCACATCAATGCGACACCGCACCACTGGCCCCCAGGCCCGTCTGCGAACGCACAAACTGCGGGAAGAACAACGCGCGCTCACCTTCTGCCGCCTTCGACTTATCCGTAATCGAGAAAAACCAGATCCCGACAAACGCAATCGCAATCGAAAACAACGCAGGATACTCGTACGGGAAAATCGCCTTCTCGTGATGCAGAATCTGCACCCAGATGGTCGGACCGAGGACCATCAACACCACCGCACTGACCAGCCCCATCCAGCCGCCGATCATCGCGCCACGCGTGGTCAGGTTCTTCCAGTACATCGAAAGCAACAACACCGGGAAGTTACAGCTCGCCGCAATCGAGAACGCCAGGCCCACCATGAACGCAATGTTCTGACTCTCGAACGCGATACCCAGCAGAATCGCCACGACCGCCAACGCCACCGTGGTGTACTTCGACACACGGATCTCGTCTTTCTCGTTAGCCTTGCCCGCCTTGATCACACTGGCATACAAGTCGTGAGACACCGCCGACGCACCGGCCAGGGTCAGACCTGCCACCACCGCCAGGATGGTTGCGAACGCCACCGCCGAGATAAAGCCCAGGAACAGACTGCCACCGACCGCATCGGCCAGGTGAACCGCTGCCATGTTATTGCCGCCGAGCAGCGCGCCCGCCGCGTCCTTGAACGCCGGATTGGTGCTGACCAGCAGGATCGCGCCAAAACCGATGATGAAGGTCAGGATGTAGAAGTAGCCGATGAAACCAGTCGCGTAGAGCACCGACTTACGGGCTTCCTTCGCATCACTCACGGTGAAGAAGCGCATCAGAATGTGGGGCAGGCCCGCGGTGCCGAACATCAGCGCCAGACCCAGGGAGAACGCCGAGATCGGATCTTTCACCAGACCGCCCGGGCTCATGATCGCCTCACCTTTCGGGTGAACCTTCACAGCTTCCGAGAACAGCACGTTGAAGTCGAAGTTGACGTGCTTCATCACCATCAACGCCATGAACGACGCACCGGAGAGCAGCATCACCGCCTTGATGATCTGTACCCATGTGGTCGCCAGCATGCCGCCGAACAGCACGTACAGGCACATGAGGATACCGACGAGCACCACCGCCACCGCATAGTCCAGACCGAACAGCAGCTGGATCAGCTTGCCGGCGCCGACCATCTGCGCGATCAGGTAGAACGCCACGACCACCAGCGAACCGCAGGCGGACAAGGTACGGATTTCCTTCTGCTTGAGGCGATAGGACGCCACGTCAGCGAAGGTGTACTTGCCCAGGTTACGCAGGCGTTCGGCGATCAGGAACAGGATGATCGGCCAGCCCACCAGGAAGCCGATGGAGTAGATCAGACCGTCGTAGCCGGAGGTGTACACCAGCGCGGAAATCCCCAGAAAGGACGCCGCCGACATGTAGTCACCGGCAATGGCCAGACCGTTCTGGAAACCGGTGATTTTGCCGCCTGCCGAGTAATAGTCCGACGCTGTCTTGTTCTTTTTCGACGCCCAGTACGTGATGTACAGGGTGAATCCGACGAAGACCACAAACATGATGATCGCCGACACGTTCAACGGTTGCTTCTGCACCGCACCGGTCAGCGCTTCGGCTGCCCAGAGTGTCGGTGCGAAAGCCGCAAGGCCGAAGGCCGCAAGCAGGCGCCGGATCATTGCTGTGCCTCCTTCAGGATCGCGTTGTTCAGGTCATCGAACTCACCGTTTGCGCGGCGAACGTAGATGGCGGTCAGAATAAACGCGGACAGAATCAGCCCGACGCCGATCGGCATACCCCAGGTAATGGTTGATGTGGCGCTGAGTTTAGCGCCGAGAATCTGAGGCCCATACGCAATCAGAAGGATGAATGCGGCATAGAGCCCAAGCATGATTGCCGAGAGAATCCAGGCGAATCGTTCCCTTTTCGAGACCAGCTCCTTGAAGCGCGGGCTGTTCTGAATCGAGAGGTAAATGCTGTCGTTCATTGTTTTTGTCCTCGCAGCACAGATGGATGTCACGGTTTGCACTTTAGTCCGCTCTGCGTTGCACTCCAGACGACCTTAGTATTAGAACGACATTAGTTGAGATACGTCGAATTGCACCGCTTCTGCCGACCGCTTTGAAAGAAGTCATGACAGGCGAGCTGAATGGCCAAAAAAAAACCGCCTGGCGATGGCTCACCAGACGGTTCGGTGCAACGTTAAACTTTTGTGACCGGTTACTTGCCGGTCCACTCCTTGACGCGATCCGGGTGTTTCGCGACCCAGTCCTTGGCCGCCGCTTCAGGCTTGGCGCCGTCCTGGATGGCGAGCATGACTTCGCCGATTTCATCCTTGTTGGCCCACTGGAACTTCTTCAGGAAGTCCGCCACGTCGGGGGCCTTCTTCGCCAGGTCCAGGCTGCCGATGTTGTCGACGGTTTCAGCCGCACCGTATACACCTTTCGGGTCTTCGAGGAACTTCAGCTTCCACTTCGCGAACATCCAGTGCGGCACCCATCCGGTCACCGCAATGGACTCCTTCTTGTTCTCCGCGCGGGTCAGCTCGGCGATCATGCCGGCGCCCGAACTGGCCTGCAGCTTGTAACCGTCGAGGCCGTAATCCTTGATCGCCTGGTCGGTCTTGATCATGACGCCTGAACCGGCGTCGATGCCGACGATTTTCTTCTTGAAGGAGTCGTCGGTCTTGAGGTCTGCCACCGAGTTGGCTTTCACGTACTCAGGCACGATCAGGCCGATTTTCGCGTCCTTGAAGTTGGGGCCGTAGTCGGTGACCTTGTCCTTGTTCTTGGTCCAGTACTCGCCGTGGGTCACGGGCAGCCAGGCGGAGAGGATCATGTCCAGCTTGCCGGTCGCGACGCCCTGCCACATGATCCCGGCGGCAACGGCCTGCAGCTTCACCGGATAACCCAGTTTCTGCTTGATCACCTCGGCGGCGACGTTGGTGGTGGCAACACTGTCGGACCAGCCATCGACGTAACCGATGCTCAGCTCGGGTTTGGCGTCGGCATGGGCCAGCGTGGAACTGATGGCCAGTGCCAGCGCGGCACCGACACCCAGGATTTTTCGCATCGTCATTTTCACTTCCCCGGTAGTCCAGAACCCGACAGCGGTCGGGCGTCGTTAACGTTCTTATAACGTCGCACTCGCGCCCTGGTTCGGGGCAAGCCACGCGTTTCACGCTTCCACCACGTGCCCGCGCAGACGCAATCACTGCGTGGACAGTGGATCATCAACCCCCACAGACCTTGTGCCTTTCCTGCCAGCGACACCCAGCCACCCGGTAAACGACATCACAGGGCCATCAACGACAGACAGGTCGTAAAGACGCTATGAAACCGTCCGAAAATTGCATGGTGTGCAAAAGCGCTGAGAGGATGAGGTGTGTAACCGCGTCATCTTGCTACTATGCCGACCTTCGCCCCACTTCGGCCCCGTCATGTCCGCAACCTCCCGCTCCCCTGTCGCCCTCCTTTATCTGCTCTCCTGTCTGATTGCCCTGCTTGGCCTGTGCGGCTATTGGTACTGGCTGGGCAAGCCGGTGATTCTGCCGGACGCCGCCACGCCGACCCACAAACTGCAGTGCGCGTCCTACACGCCGTTTGACAAGGATCAATCGCCCTTCGACCAGCCGTTCACCCTGCGCCCCGCGCGCATGGACGCTGACCTCGCGTTGCTGGCAACCCGTTTCGACTGCATTCGCACCTATTCGATGACCGGCATGGAAGCGCTTCCCGACATTGCTCGCAAGTACGGCCTCAAGCTGATGCTCGGCGCCTGGGTCAACGGCAATCCGGTCGACACGGCCAAGGAAATCAAGGCACTGGTGACGGCAGCCAATACGCATCCGGATGTCGTGACGGCAGTGATCGTCGGCAACGAAAGCCTGTTGCGCAAGGAAGTCACTGGCGCTCAACTGGCCACGTTGATTCGTCAGGTCAAGGCTCAGGTCAAGCAGCCGGTGACCTACGCAGACGTCTGGGAGTATTGGCGGCAATACCCTGAAGTCGCGCCTGCCGTGGATTTCCTGACGATCCACCTGCTGCCGTACTGGGAAGACGACCCCACCGGCATCGACGAAGCCCTGGCCCACGTCGCGCAGATCCGCGAAACGTTCGGCAAGCAATTCGCGCCCAAGGACATTCTCATCGGCGAGACCGGCTGGCCCAGCGAAGGCCGCCAGCGTGAAACGGCGTTGCCCAGCCGGGTCAACGAGGCGCGATTCATTCGCAGTTTCGTCACGATGGCCGAGCAGCACGGTTGGCACTACAACCTGATCGAGGCCTTCGACCAGCCCTGGAAGCGCCAGTCCGAAGGCGCCGTGGGCGGTTACTGGGGGCTGTTCGACGCGGATCGCCAGGACAAAGGCGTGCTGGCCGGGCCGGTCTCGAACCTGCCCTTGTGGCCATTCTGGCTGACGGTCAGTGGTGCCATCGCCCTGATGGCCCTGGCGTGGGCCGGCCGTGTCAGTCAACCACGCAGCGCGCTGATGCTCCCGTTGCTGGCGGCGTTCGCCGGTTGCTGCATCGGCACGTGGGGTGAACTGGCCCGGGTGACCAGCCGCTTCGCCGGCGAATACCTGTGGGCGGCGGCGCTGGTAGCGCTCAATCTGCTGGTCCTTGCCCACGCAGCGCTGGCGTTGTCAGCCCGCGCGGGCTGGCGCGAGCGCGTGTTCGCCTGGCTGGACGCTCGGGCCGCGTGGTGGTTGTACGCCAGCGGCTTCGCAGCGGCGGTGATGATGCTGGCGATGGTCTTTGATCCGCGCTACCGCAGCTTCGCGACGGCGACGCTGTGGCTCCCCGCCTTGGTCTACCTGATTCGCCCGGTGGCGGCACCGCGCCGGGAAATCGGCCTGCTGATGTTCATCGTCGGCGCGGGCATCGTGCCGCAGCTGTTTCGCGAAGGCTTGAGCAATCCTCAAGCGTGGGCGTGGGCGGCGGTGAGCCTGCTGATGGCGCTGGCACTGTGGCGCAGCGTGCGCATCGATGTTCGGTTAACCGCGCCGAGCGGTACGCGGACCCGCAGCGAAGAGGCTGTGTAACCGAGTGTGCGGCGCCACGGATACATTGTGTTACCGCCGAGGGACTGAAAAGCCCGAAGGCGGGTAACACGGAAACAAAAAACCGTTACACCGCAGGGGTGGCGATTGATCAGATTTCACAACCCCTTGATTTAAAAGGGATTACAAAAGTTGGCACGCACCCTGCTATATCTCCTGCATAACAAGAACAAAATGTGAAAACCCAATAAAAATAAGATGAATCGGCTCTGACATAACAAGAACAACGGCACAGAGACGCAGCCAACAGATTTTTTTGGAGTAGAAACGCTTTACCGAGGCCCCGGCCTCGCAGCCCGACCGAGAGCAATAAAACTACCCTCAGGTAGCGGCCAGAACGGGTTGGATCACCTCTCGCAGAAGAGGAATCAAAGCAGGTCAGCGCTCAAAAAAATACGTTTGCTCTTGTATCCCGTATGGGGATCACCGAAGACGCTGTAAAGGGACCGGTTGCCAATAACAACAACAGACCGCCCTACAACAATAAGAAAGAGCACGTGCAACGATTTAAAGGGGAGCCTCGGCTCCCCTTTATGCTGTCTGGGCTTTGGCGTTCAGCGCTCGGTTTTTTAAGTCACGCCTGCCGAGCCCGCACCAGCCGCAACCCGGCAATCACCACCGCGAACACCGCCAGACTGGCCGTGTACAGCACCAGCGCCAGTATCCCCAGCAACAAGCCAACGACCGCGAGCGCCCGGCCAACCTGACGGGGCACAAAGAACGCGACCAGCGATGCAATCAGCGCGCCCCACCCGAACACACCGAAGTGAATCCACAGGCCCAGGTTCGAGCGCAACTGGCACTGCCATTTCGACGCCTCGTCAGCGCAAATTCCTACCCATTGCACGTCTTCCATCAGGCCGTAGCGCAAGCCATAACTGACGGCCAGCCACAGCAACAGGATAAAAAACAGCACCACCAACGGCAGACGACGGGACACGACACACTCCAGAAAATAACCAACGGCGCGCAGGATAGCCGCAGCCGCCCGGGCAAAACCATACGGGCGATAAAAAGCACGAGCAGACAGGCCAGAAGTGCCATAACCTGTATCGTCGCGGAGGGTCATGCGAGAGTCGCTTGCCGTCACGGCACTTTGGCACTACACCCGTGTCATAGCCTGCGTATTTCAACAGCACATCATTCCCAAGGGATTCAGTCATGCTTCGTTTTCTGCGCCTCGCCGCCTTATCAGGCGGCCTGTTTTTGAGTGCGTCCGTGATGGCGGTCGATATCGATCCGTCCAGCTATGGCTTCCCCTTGACCAATCCGTTCGAAGCGACCATCGCCACGACCCCACCGGATTTGCGTGCCAAGGTGCCTGAAGACGCCGACATCGATCAGGACGATTACAGCCTCACGATGCGCCCGGAGCGTGAGTTCACACTGCCGGACAACTTCTGGGCCGTGAAGAAACTGCGTTATCGCCTCGCCAAACAAGACCACCCTGCGCCGCTGATCTTCCTGATCGCCGGCACCGGCGCGCCTTATAACAGCACCCTGAACGAATACCTGAAGAAGCTTTATTACGGCGCGGGTTACAACGTCGTACAGCTTTCGTCGCCGACCAGTTATGACTTCATGAGCGCCGCCTCGCGTTTCGCCACCCCTGGCGTGACCAAGGAGGACGCCGAAGACTTGTACCGCGTCATGCAGGCCGTTCGCGCCCAGCAGTCCAAACTGCAGGTCACCGAGTATTACCTGACCGGCTACAGCCTCGGCGCGCTGGATGCGGCCTTCGTCAGCAAACTCGACGAAACCCGCCGCAGCTTCAACTTTAAGAAAGTGCTGCTGATCAACCCGCCGGTGAACCTCTACACGTCGATCACCAACCTCGACAAAATGGTTCAGACCGACGTTAAAGGCATCACCAACAGCACCACCTTCTATGAACTGGTGCTGCAGAAGCTGACCCGCTACTTCCGCGAAAAAGGCTACATCGACCTGAACGATGCCCTGCTGTATGACTTCCAGCAGTCCAAGCAGCACCTGTCCAATGAACAGATGGCGATGCTGATCGGCACCTCGTTCCGCTTCTCCGCCGCCGATATCGCGTTCACTTCCGACCTGATCAACCGTCGCGGCCTGATTACCCCGCCCAAGACCCCGATCAGCGAAGGCACCAGCCTGACGCCGTTCCTCAAGCGCGCACTGCAATGCGATTTCGATTGCTACGTGACCGAGCAGGTCATCCCGATGTGGCGTGCCCGCACCGACGGCGGCAGCCTGCTGCAACTGGTTGATCAGGTCAGCCTGTACGCGCTGAAGGATTACCTGGCCAGCAGCAAGAAGATTGCGGTGATGCACAACGCCGACGACGTGATCCTCGGCCCGGGCGACCTCGGTTTCCTGCGCAAGACATTTGGCGATCGCCTGACCGTTTACCCTTACGGCGGTCACTGCGGCAACATGAACTATCGCGTCAACAGCGACGCCATGCTGGAGTTTTTCCGTGGCTAAACGTCTATTGCTTATCGCCGCCCTCCTCTGCGCTGGCGCCGTCCACGCGGCCGACGCGCCGATCGTTTCCCAGGCAGCCCCGGTCCAGCGGATCGACAACCCGGATGGGTTCACCGAGCCGTTGAAGTCGCTGAAATTCAACCCGGGCCTGGACGCTCAAGAGTTCGAGCGCTCGTCGCTCAACGCACTGAATGTCTACGATCCGCTCGAGTCCTGGAACCGCCGGGTTTACCACTTCAACTATCGCTTCGATGAGTGGGTGTTCCTGCCGGTGGTCAACGGCTACAAATACGTCACGCCGAGCTTCGTGCGCACCGGCGTCAGCAACTTCTTCAGCAACCTGGGCGATGTGCCGAACCTGCTGAACAGCCTGCTGCAGTTCAAGGGCAAGCGCTCGATGGAGACCACCGGCCGCCTGATCGTCAACACCACCCTGGGCATCGCCGGGCTGTGGGACCCGGCGACCATGATGGGTCTGAAGAAACAGAGCGAAGACTTCGGTCAGACCCTGGGTTTCTATGGCGTTCCGGCCGGTCCGTACCTGGTGCTGCCGATCCTCGGCCCATCGAACCTGCGTGACACTGGCGGTCTGGTCTTCGACTTCACCGCTGAATCGCAGATCAACTTCCTCAACGTCGCCCAGGTCAGCGAAGACCACCCTGAGCTGTACCTGCTGCGCGCCATCGACCGTCGCTACACCACCAGCTTCCGCTACGGTCAGATGGACTCGCCGTTCGAGTACGAGAAAGTGCGTTACGTGTACACAGAAGCCCGCAAGCTGCAGGTTTCCGAGTAACGCGGCCTGAACGCTGCCGGCACTGCTGGCAGCAAAACCTGTAGGACCGGTTTCAGCCGGGAAGAGGCCGGTTGGCGCGCCATCACATTGCGGTGTGACTGCACGCGGTACTTTTTGGTAGGACCGGCTTCAGCCGGGAAGAGGCCCGTCGGCACGCCATCACATTCGGGGTGTTAATGCCGGCGTCTTCCCCGCGAAAGCCAGTCCTACCAGTGCGCGGTCCGGCCGGTGGCGATATGTCGGATGTTCGGGCCTCTTCGCGAGCAAGCTCGCTCCCACATGGACAGTGTTTGCTGCTCGACCTTACGGCGCCCGGATGAAGGGGCTCCCCGACAGTATCCGGAACAAGCCCCAGACCCATCGCCAAACCCGATCATTCCCCCGCAAAAACCTCACCCATCCATCGCCCCAACAGGCCTACCATAGGCGCCATTCCCCTTCTGCCGGAGTGAGCCCCATGCCTCAATTTCGTAACGTGCTGTCGATCCAGGCCGGCCAACCGACGTCGGACGGCGCTGGCGTCAAGCTGACCCGAGTGTTCGGCGGGCCAGGCGTTGAATCCTTCGACCCGTTCCTGATGCTCGACGAGTTCGGCTCCGAGAACCCTGATGAATACATTGCCGGCTTTCCGCCGCATCCCCATCGCGGGTTTGAAACCGTGACCTACATGCTCGAAGGCCGCATGCGCCATGAAGATCACATGGGCAATGTCGGCCTGCTGCAAGGCGGCGGCGTGCAATGGATGACCGCGGCGCGCGGGGTCATTCACAGCGAAATGCCCGAGCAGGAAAAAGGCGCCATGCGCGGCTTCCAGCTGTGGCTCAACCTGCCCGCCAAATCAAAGATGGGCGACGCCGGCTACGACGACATTCAGCCTGAGCGCATTCCGCGCATCACCACGCAGAACGGCGTCGACGTTGTGGTCATCGCAGGTCAATTCGACGACGGTCAGATGTCCCAGGCAGGCGCCGTGCAGCGTCCGGACACCGAGCCGCAGTATTTCGACTTCCACATGCCCGCCGGCAGCCACATCAACCCGCGCGTCGCCGAGGGCCATCGCGTGCTGCTGTACGTGTACGAAGGTGAAGTCGAGATTGCAGGACAGCCGCAGAAACTGGGCACGAGCCGTCTCGCACGGTTGTCGGAAAGGGGTGAAATTCAGCTGAATACCCAGGCGGGCGCCCGCGTGCTGCTGATCGCTGGCAAGCCGCTGAACGAACCGATCGTGCAATACGGCCCGTTCGTGATGAACAGCCGTGAAGAAATCGAACAGGCCATGCGGGATTTTCGGGATGACAAACTGACGGCGTGATCGCCGTCCCTCCGGCATTCAGCAACGCAGTCAGTCCAGCCGCAAGAACCGCTTCAACTCTTGCTTCTGGGCCATCGCATCGCGGCGGCCCAGCTCGATGAGCTCGCTGCAATAACCCGACTCGAACAGCAGATAACTCAGCACCCCCGCCCCGCTGGTCTTGGTCGCGCCCGGGCCGCGCAGAAACGTGCGCAGCGCCGGGGGCAGTTCGCGGCGATGGCGGGCGGCGATTTCGTCGATGGGCTGGCTGGGCGAAATCACCAGCACCTCCACGGGCGCCAAGGACTGAATGGGCGTGGATTCCGACGACTGCGGCCTGGGCTCGTCGGGCCCGGGCAGCATACGGCTGACCAGATTCAGCCGCTCCAGCAATTCAATGTCACTCTCCAGGCTGTCGATGAACGTACTGTTGAGCATGTGCCCGCCGATCTGCGCGAGGCTCGGCTGCGTGCCACGGACCGCGCGCGGCACAGGCGGGTTCGCGCCCGGGCCACGGGGGTTGCCGCTGACGCCCACCACCAGCACACGGTTGGCGCCCAGGTGCAGCGCCGGACTGATCGGCGCCGACTGCCGCACCGCGCCGTCACCAAAATATTCCTGCCCCAGTTTCACCGGCGCGAACAGCAAGGGAATCGCCGAACTGGCCAGCAGATGGTCGATGGTCAAGCGCGTGGGCAGGCCGATGCGGCGGTGCCGCAGCCAGGATTCGATCGTGCCCTTGCCCTGATAAAACGTGACCGCCTGCCCCGACTCGTAACCAAACGCGGTGATTGCCACCGCGCGCAGATGCTTTGCTTCAATGGCTTCCTGGATGCCGTCGAGGTTGAGCCGCGCGGTCAGCAGATCCTTCAGCGGCGAACTGTTGAGCAGCGCCACCGGCACCTGTTGGCGACCGATCCCCAACAGGCTGCGACCGAAGAACCGCGCGGCCTGCCGAACGACCCCGGGCCAGTCACTGCGCAACACTTGGTGGCTGCGAAAGCCCTGCCAGAAGTCGGTCAGTTCGTGGATCGCGGTACGAAATTGCGCCGCGCCGCTGGCCAGCTTCACCGCGTTGATCGCCCCGGCGGAGGTGCCGACAATGACCGGAAAGGGGTTTTTGGCGCCGACCGGCAGCAGGTCGGCAATGCCGGCGAGCACGCCCACCTGATACGCCGCGCGGGCGCCACCGCCGGACAGGATCAGCCCGGTGATGGGCTCGACGCCGGGAGATATCGCTGAGTCGTCGCGCACCGCTTGTTGTTCTATGGCGCTTGTCGTCATGGGGATTGAGTTCTCGGTTTCAGCCACGCTTCTTGTACAGCTTCGGCTCACCCGGCGGCCGACTCTTGAAGCGCCGGTGCGCCCACAGGTACTGCTCGGGGCATTCGGTGACCGCGCGCTCGACCCAATGATTGATGCGAATGCAGTCCGCCTCGTCGCTCTCCCCCGGAAAATCGCTCAGCGGCGGATGGATCACCAGTTTGTAACCACTGCCGTCGGCCAGACGCTCCTGAGTGAACGGCACGACCAGCGCGTGCCCGAGCTTGGCGAATTTGCTGGTGGCCGGCACGGTGGCCGCCTGAATACCGAACAGCGGCACGAAGATGCTCTGCTTGGCGCCGTAGTCCTGATCAGGCGCATACCAGATCGCGCGGCCCTTGCGCAGTTGCTTGATCATGCCGCGCACGTCTTCGCGCTCGACAGCGATGGAGTCCTGGTTATGCCGCTCGCGGCCGCGTCGCTGCACATAATCGAACAGCGCATTCTTGTGCTCGCGGTACATGCCGTCGATGGTGTGCTGCTGGCCGAGCAAAGCCGCGCCGATTTCCAGCGTTGTGAAGTGCAGCGCCATGAGGATGACGCCATGGCCGTCCAGCTGCGCCTGCTTTAAATGATGAAGGCCTTCGATGTGGGCCAGCCGCGCAAGACGGGGCTTGCTCCACCACCAGCTCATGGCCATCTCGAAAAAGGCGATGCCGGTAGAGGCGAAGTTCTCCTTGAGCAGGCGTTTGCGCTCGGCCTTTGAATACTGGGGAAAACACAGCTCGAGGTTGCGCGCGGCAATCACCCGTCGATCGGTCGCCTGGTAATACATGACCCAGCCCAGCGCACGGCCAATCACAAGCAAAACGCGAAACGGCAACTGCACGATCAGCCAGAGCACGCCCAGCCCCAGCCACAGCAGCCAGAAGCGGGGATGAAGAAAGTGAGCTCGAAAACGCGGGCGATCCATTACAGCTTCCGTCAAGACAAAGGCGGGCATTCTACATCGGTTCGCGCAGATCGTGCCCCCGTCGGTTGCGCCTCCCTTGCGGCTGGCGGGCGTTATCGTTATAAGTCTCGGCACTTTTAGCGACAAGCCGCTGTATGCCGACATGAGCCAAATCGAATTGCAAGACAAGGACCCCGTGTTCCAGCTGAAGGGCAGCATGCTGGCCATCACTGTGCTGGAACTGGCCCGCAACAACCTCGAAGCGCTGGATCGTCAACTGGCGGCAAAAGTCGCCCAGGCGCCGAACTTCTTCAGCAATACACCGCTGGTGCTGGCCCTCGACAAGTTGCCGCCGGATGAAGGCGCGATCGATCTGCCGGCAATGATGCGCATCTGCCGCCAGCACGGGTTGCGCACCCTGGCCATTCGCGCCAATCGCATCGAAGACATCGCCGCCGCCATTTCCATCGACCTGCCGGTATTGCCGCCTTCGGGCGCGCGGGAGCGACCGCTCGATCCGACGGAAGGCGAAGTCAAAAAGAAGCCGGAAATCATCGAAAAACCGCCCGAGCCGCTGATCAAGCCGACCAAGATCATCACGGCGCCTGTGCGCGGTGGTCAGCAGATCTACGCCCAAGGCTCGGATCTGGTGGTGATTTCCTCGGTCAGCCCCGGCGCCGAACTGCTCGCCGACGGCAACATTCACGTGTACGGCCCGATGCGCGGCCGCGCGCTGGCCGGGATCAAAGGCGATACCAAGGCTCGGATTTTCTGCCAGCAAATGGTCGCCGAACTGATCTCCATCGCCGGTCAGTACAAGGTGTCCGAAGACCTGCGCCGGGATCCGCTGTGGGGCGCCGGTGTGCAGATCAGTCTGTCCGGCGACGTGTTGAACATCACCCGTCTTTAACGGATACTGCGCCATTTTTAAGCCACTCTGATTCGTCGCGAAAACGACGCGAAGGCACCGGAATGTTCGGGTTATTTTTTTGTTTTCCCGAGCAGGGATTCCGTTACGGATTCCGATCACCGCCCTCGCCCGCTTTAGTTGCGCCGTCACGAGGGGCTCTTCAGGGACTCAACGTCCTTTTCCTCTAGGGGTGATACACCTTGGCCAAGATTCTCGTGGTTACATCCGGCAAGGGTGGTGTGGGCAAGACCACCACCAGCGCCGCCATCGGTACCGGTCTCGCACTGCGCGGCCACAAAACAGTTATCGTCGACTTCGACGTCGGCCTGCGTAACCTCGACCTGATCATGGGTTGCGAACGTCGCGTCGTTTACGACTTCGTCAACGTAGTCAACGGCGAAGCCAACCTGCAGCAAGCGCTGATCAAGGACAAGAAGATCGAAGGTCTTTACGTCCTCGCTGCCAGCCAGACCCGTGACAAAGACGCGCTGACCAAGGAAGGCGTGGAAAAAGTCCTGATGGAACTCAAGGAAACCTTCGAGTACGTCGTCTGCGACTCCCCCGCCGGTATCGAAACGGGCGCTCACCTGGCGATGTATTTCGCCGACGAGGCCATCGTTGTGACCAACCCGGAAGTGTCTTCGGTTCGTGACTCGGACCGCATGCTGGGCCTGCTGGCCAGCAAGTCCCGTCGCGCCGAGCGTGGCGAAGACCCGATCAAGGAGCACTTGCTCCTGACCCGTTACAACCCCGAGCGCGTGAGCAAGGGCGAGATGCTGGGCGTGGAAGACGTCAAGGAGATCCTCGCGGTGACCCTGCTGGGCGTGATTCCGGAGTCCCAGGCCGTACTCAAGGCGTCCAACCAGGGCGTGCCGGTCATCCTTGATGATCAGAGCGACGCTGGCCAGGCGTACAGCGATGCCGTTGACCGTCTGTTGGGCAAGGACCGTGAGCACCGCTTCCTGGACGTACAGAAAAAAGGATTTTTCGAACGCCTGTTCGGGGGTAACTGATGAGCATTTTTGACTTCTTTCGTGCCAACAAAAAGCCCAGCACCGCGTCGGTAGCGAAAGAGCGTCTACAGATCATCGTGGCGCATGAACGCGGCCAACGCAGCACCCCGGATTACCTGCCTGCCTTGCAGAAGGAGCTGGTCGAGGTGATCCGCAAGTACGTCAATATCGGCAACGATGACGTGCATGTCGCCCTTGAAAACGACGGCAGCTGCTCGATTCTGGAACTGAATATCACCCTGCCTGATCGTTGATCGAGAAGGCAGTCGCCACGGCGGCCCGGTTGCCTGAATCCCTTGGCGGAATCAGGCAAGCGCGCCGCCGTTGGCGTTCCTGAAGACCTGTTTTCTGCGCCGCGATGGCTGTTTCGATCGTGCGGCGCCCGTTTGAGTGATGAGGCGTTCAATGCCGCTGTCCAACGTTCATATCCTCCATCAGGACGACGCTGTCCTGGTGGTGAACAAACCCACCCTGCTGCTCTCGGTCCCTGGTCGCGCTGACGATAACAAGGACTGTCTGATTACCCGCCTGCAGGAAAACGGCTACCCCGAGGCGCGCATCGTCCATCGCCTGGACTGGGAAACCTCCGGGATCATTTTGCTGGCCCGTGACGCGGACACCCACCGTGAGTTGTCCCGGCAGTTTCATGACCGCGAGACGGAGAAGGCCTATACGGCACTGGCCTGGGGTCAGCCCGACCTGGACAGTGGCAGTATCGATTTGCCGTTGCGCTACGATCCGCCGACCAAGCCGCGTCATGTGGTGGATCATGAGTTCGGCAAGCATGCGTTGACGTTCTGGAAGGTGCTGGAGCGGTATGACACCCATTGTCGGGTTGAGTTGACGCCGATCACGGGGCGTTCGCATCAGTTGCGGGTGCATATGTTGTCAATCGGGCATCCGTTGCTGGGCGATGGTTTGTATGCCCATCCGGAGGCCCTGGCGGCGTATCCGCGGTTGTGTCTGCATGCGAGCATGCTGGCGTTTACCCATCCGGGGACGGGCGAGCGGATAAGGTTTGAGTGTCCGGCGCCGTTTTGATGGTTGTTGTGGCTCTGCCTAACGGCAGAGCTGTTTCGCCTTCGGCGAGTTACTTTTAAAAAGCCCTCCATGTCAGGATAGTTGTCGCCTCTTCATAGCTGGAGGGCGTAGGACTATCAAATGAAACAACGTCGCT